>PKXZ01000084.1 GCA_003132525.1 Candidatus Dormiibacterota bacterium
AAGAAGAGACCCGTGACGGCGATGTGATCGCCCTCAACGTGAACTTCGCAACCGAGGGTGATTGGTTCCACCTTCCTGAGCATCGCTTCTCCTCAACTCGTACCCCGCCACGGATCTCCGGCGGAGAGCGTCTCGTAGCCAGACGACAGGTGCCTGTCGCGGCTCACGTCGCACGCGCCAATCGCCTCGAAAGCGCGTGAGCACGCTTTGACTGGCAATCTGTGACTGCTCCCTGGCACTCCGATTCCCGCGCCAACCCCGCTTCGGTGCCCGGGCGAATCGAACCGCCGCAGCATCGCGTCTGCTTGGCCGGGACTTCAACCCCGAATCGTCAGGCGCGAATCTTCCCGCGCAGCCGCTCCACTGCCTCGGCCAGATCCCACACGGTCTCGAGCGCGATGGTGAGCTCACTCGCTGTCGGGGGGAGTTCGTAGACCCTGTGATGGCAGGCGCTGGAAAGCGATCGCCAGGTCAGCATCGTGCGGCCCCCGAGCTCGCGGTCGTTGAGCATGTCGCCGACGCAGAGCAGCTGACAGCGCGTCGAGGTCCTCTCCAGCCCGGGAGCCGTCACCTCCCAAAGGCGCGCCATGGCGAGCTCCAGTCCTTGTCGCGCGAGCAACGCCGCCGCACGTGGCCAGAGGCCGGCCGTGGTTGCGTCATCATCGCGGATGAGGTCACGCGCGGCCGAGACCAGCGCGTGCGCGTCCGTGGTCGTGGTCATCGCGACATCAACGCTCGAGCATCTTCTTGGAGAGCTGCTCGACACCGCGGATGAAGTCGCGCGCGTCACCGTACAGCTTGCCGCTGTGCGTTCCACGGTTGCATTCCTTGACTGCTTCGACGGCCCAGGGATACTGCTTCTGCAGGAATCCGGTGACGTCGCCGCCTCGCTCGGGATCGTTGAGCAGCGCCAGCGCCAGCCACATGTTCAGCGTCGTCGGCTTCGCCAGCACGTCCTGCACCTCCGAGTATGTCCTGCCCTGATGAAGCAGGCGTCGCGTCGTTGCGAGTGATGCGGCAGCCTCGAGCGCCAGTCTGCAGAAACCGGGGATGACACGAAGCGCCTCCACAGGAACGTCGCGTGTCATCGCGACCGCAAACGCATCGTCGATGTAGCGCTGCACGGGATCCTGGATGCGTCGCAACTCCACGATGGACTGCTCACGGCGGACCACCTCGATGACGGTGGCCCCGATGTCGAGCGCGTTCATGGCATCCCCGAGACGCGTGTCGTGCGTGAGCACGATGACCTGGCGATCCTTCGCGGCCCGAGCGAGCACGGTCGCGAGCCCCGCCACTTTCGCCGGATCCATCGCCTGCACCGGGTCGTCGATCACGACAAATCGGAACGGCGACTCGGGCATCGAAGCTCGCGGCAGGAACAGCGACAGGGCGAGGCAGTTGAGCTCGCCTTGGCTCATGACTCCGAGCGCGGATCCGTCCTCGCCGTCAACCTTCACGTCGAGCGCGAGGCGCCGCTGGTTCGATGCGCCGAGCAATCGCAGCTCGCCGAGCGAGACGTTGCTGTCCTGGCGCAGCTCGGTCCAGTTCTCCTGCACGGCGCCGGCGATGGGACGGAAGCGTTCATCGCGGAGCTCATCGTGCGCGTCCTTGAGCCACCGTTCTGCTTCCTTGATCCGGACGGCCTCGCGCTCGGCCTTCTGCGCCCTGCGTCCCAGCGGCAGCCACAAGGCGATCGCGTCCGCGGCGGGCCGCCATGCTCGCTCCAGCCGCTCGAGCTCGGCCGCTGCTGCCCGGCGCAGGTCGGCGACCGCGGCGATGAGTGGTGGCCCGTGGGTTTCGAGGTGCGTGGCCAGCGAGATTGCGTCATCATCGGCAGCAACCTCGGCCCACCGTTCCCAGAGGTCGACCACCGGTGCGATGTCGATGCCGGCGCCGGCACCGTCACGGAGCGCGACGGGCGTTGCCGTCACGAGCTGCCGGGCCTGGCGCATCGCGTCACCCAGCATGTCGCGAGCCTTGCGTACGGCCTCGGCGTCCGCTCGGAGCCGGACAACCTCGTCGCGTGCCTGGATCCGCCACTGGTAGGTCAGCACGCCTTCGGTCCCGCAGACCGGGCAGCGTTCCCCCTCGGCATGTGCGTGCACGTCGAGTGCCTGCTGGAGCAGCGACGTAACCTCGTGCGCTTTCCCCGCATCCGTGCCGCGAAGCCGGTCGGCAGCCGCATGCGCTTCACGCAGTTCGGTCGTTGTCCCGTTGAGCCGCTCGCGATCCAGCACCGGCAGACCTGCCAGGTCGCGCAGCTTGCGTAGCACACTGCGCTCGTCGCTCTGCGCGTCGCCGCCAACCGCGCTCGCGACGAGATCGAGATCCCAGGTTTTCGACGCGAGCACCGCACGTACCATGGCCGCGCGCTCGTCAGAAGTGCGGTCGAGAAGTCCGCGCAGGGACGGGAGTGTGTCGCGCGCTTCCTTGGCATCGTGCTCACGGCTCAGACGCGCCTTCTGCAGCTCCTGCTGCGCCGCGGCAAGGTCACCCAGTCCAAGGATGGCCGCGAGTGCGTCGTACAGCTTCGATTGCTCGCGGTCGAGCGCGTGCTCGAGCTCGTTGTGCGAGAGCAGCGGCGGGTATCCTGCGAGCTGCGCCGCCCACCCGAGCGCGGCCGGCGACGCGGCCTTTCCGTCCACCGTCAGCGTCGAGCCGTCGACGCCGTCGCCTTCCTTCCACACACGGGCGACATCGAGCGGCTGCTTGCGCCCATCGACGGTGAACCGCGCAGCCACTCGCGTGTGCCGGTGATGCAGGTTCTGCCATCCGTCGCGCCAGACCTTGACGCGTTGCTCCCAGCGCTGATTCGTGCCCAGCAACACCATTTCAAGGGCTTCAGAGAAGGACGATTTCCCAGAGCCGTTGCGGCCGACGACCAGCGTGAGCCCGGGTCCAGGATCGATGTTCAACATGGTCGGTGGACCGATGCCGCGGAAGCCCTCGACCATGATGGCGGCGAGGTACACGGCTGACGGAGGCTTGACCGAGCCCTGCGCGACAGAGGTCGACGCCACGGAGGATGCGCCCTGGAGCGCTGCGTCAACGGCGTCGGGACCTTGAAATGCCGCGAGGATCAGATCGGACGCTCCGTCCGCTGGGGCATGCGTCTCGAGCCGATCGACCACGAGGCCGAGCAGGGCGGCGTCAGCCATCGGGGCCGGCTGGCGTGGTGGTGACGCGCTTGAGAACGATCTCGTCCGGCGTCCGCCCGTGGTCGACGAAGTACGTGGCCCGCCGACCGTCCTTCTCGAGGTGGACGAGCGAGCCGACCTTGAACGTGTCGGCGGGCATGGTCAAGGGCGGCGTGCTCCCGGATGGGCGTGGGAGAGGTGGCGAGGCGACCGGCGCTGCAGGCATCGCCAGCGGCGCTGGAGCAAGGGCAGGCGCGCTCACGGCCGGATGCGTGCGGTGGACGTGCTGTCGATGCACGGTGATGCCGACTGCGATCGCCGTGAGTACGAGCACGGGAACGCTGATGTACCAGTAGGCGATACCGAGAGCAAGGATCACCGCCAGGACGACGAAGCCGACGCACCCAATGCCGCCGGTCGCGTGTGCAGCCTGGCGGACAGCGCGGTGTGGCTGGCGCGCGTATGTCGAAACGCCTCCCCAGAAACCTCCTGGCAGGCGGTGGCCGAGATAGAAACGCACGCGACATTCTGGCGCTCGCGCAGTGGGCGCTTCGCCCGGTGCCCGGCTTTACCCACAATGTGGCGGTGCCAGAACGGACTCAGACTGCGCCGCCGCTGACGGGGCGGTTCGCCTCGGGGTTCGCCCTGGCATGGGCGGTCCACGGCACTCAGATGCGCAAGAAGACCGGCATCCCTTACATGGCCCATGTCATGACGGTGTGCGCACTCGCCCTCGAGAACGGCGCCGACGAGGATGTCGCCATCGCGGCGCTGCTCCATGACGCAGTCGAGGACTCCGAGGACGGCGAGGTCACCCACCGCCTGATCGAGGACCAGTTCGGCGAACGGGTGGCGCGGATCGTGATGGCCTGCAGCGATGCGGTCGCCGTCCCCGGCCGGCCCAAGCCCGAGTGGCGGGAGCGGAAGGAAACCTACCTCCGTCACCTCGAGGCCGACGCCGACACCGACGTGCTGCTCGTCTCAGCGTGCGACAAGCTTCACAACACGAGGTCGATCCTCACCGATCTGCGCACCGAGGGCGACGTCGTCTGGCAGCGATTCACCGTCCCGGATCCCGCAGCCCAGCTCTGGTACTACACGAGCGTGCTGGAGATCCTCGAGCGCCGCCTGCCGGGCCCCCTGACCGACGAGCTCGCCTCCACGGTCAAGGAGATCGCCGCACTCGTCCGCTGACCCGCCGGCGTTGGCGCCTCAGATCGAGTCGAGGATGCGCTTGCGCTGGGCCGCGTACTCGTCGTCGTTGAGCACGCCCTGCTCCTTGAGCGCTTCGAGCTCCTGGAGGCGGCCCGACGCATCGTCCGGGGCCTGCTGCGTCCCCGGCAGGCCCGTTACGGCATCTCGGGCGAGGATCGCTTCGGCTGACATCGGCGGCGGTGCGGCGCCGGGAAGTGCGAAGCCGGGGCCGCCCGACACCGCAGTCGAACCCCCGATCTGCATCGCGGCCGAACCCGGGGGTACATTCGCCGGAACCGCATAGCCGTGACTGCGTAAGAGGTCAAGCGTCGCGTCGCGCGCGGCGGCGGGATTGGCACTGTTCTCCTGGCGCACCTTGAGCAACTGCGCGACCAGGTCTGAGCTCGCACCAGGTCCCATCATCGCGGCAGGTGGGGAAGCGATCGACCCGCTCGACAGCGACCCCAGCGTCAGCCCCGGTGCGCCGGTGGTGCCATAGGCGCGGCTCATGTTCGTGAACGAGTTCTGGCCGAATTGCGCGCGCCACTGCTGCACACGGGCGTGGGTGCGCGCAGCACCCATCAGGATGAATCCTCCGATCGACACCCAGATGCCCGCGAAGAGTCCGACGAAGCCGAGGTCATCCGCGGGCGGGCATGGCGGCCCCGAGCAGAAGCCGTCCGAGTTGCAGCCGCAGTTGCCGTTGGAGATCAGCACCGTCAAGCCATAGATGAAGGCGATGATCCCGCCAACACCAAGCAGCAGCCCAATCCAGGTCAGCACGCCCTTGACCACGCCGGCCGTCCCTCCGAAACCCCAGTGCCTTGCGGCCATCGCCGCGGCGCATATGATGCGCGCCGATGAGCGCCCAACGTCCACTCGACGGCCGTGTGGCGGTGGTGACCGGATCGAGCCGGGGGATCGGCCGCGCCATGGTGCTCCGCCTCGCCCGTGAGGGCGCGTCGGTGGTGGTCACCGGCAAGTCGGAGACCGGCACCGAGAAGCTGCCGGGAAGCATCCACACCGTCGCCGAGGAGGTCGAGGCCGCCGGCGGATCGGCGCTCGCGGTTCGCGTCGACGTGCGTCACGAGGACGATGTCAAGGCGATGGTCGACGCCACCATCGAGCGCTTCGGCCGGCTCGACATCCTCATCAACAATGCGGGAGCGCTCTGGTGGCAGCCGGTGCTCGAAACGCCGCCCAAACGCTATGACCTCATGTGGGAGATCAACGTTCGCGCCGCGTTTCTCTGCGCCTACTACGCACTGCCGCACATGGTGGCGAACCACTGGGGGCACGTCATCAACTGCTCGCCGCCCATCACCACAACGCCGAGCCCGGGGCACGTCGCCTACATGACGACCAAGATGGGAATGACCCGGCTCGCCATCGGCATCGCCGCCGAGCACGCGGACGACGGCATCGCCGGCAACTCACTCTGGCCCGTCACCATCATCGAGAGTCTCGCGAGCATCAACTGGGGGCTCGGCGATCGCAGCCAGTGGCGGTCGCCGGAGATCCTCTGCGACGCGATGATGGAGATCGTCAGCACCGAGCCGCCCACCCTCACCGGGCAGCAGATCCTCGACGAACCGTTCCTCCGCGAGCGCGGCTGGACCGATGAGCGCCTCGACGCGTACTGGCTCGAGGGCAAGCCTCCGGAGCACCCGGTGTACATCGACGGGCGGTCGGGCTCCGCGATGTAGGTTCCGATCGGTCGGGGGTCCACCCGTATGATCGATCCATGAGCCCCGCCACTCGAAGCGACAAGATCCGGCGCACGCTCGCGGTGGGGGCCATCGGCGCCGGTGCCATCCTCTCCGCGCGAGTCCTCCTCCGTCCGCAGCTTCAGACGCCGCGACGACTGGTGGACTGGGACGACGTCCGGCGGCTCGCGGTGGCGCGCAGTGGTGAGTCCCGAGGCGGGGTCGGGATCAACGCCGAGGCCCTCGAGGCGGCATACACCGAGATGGCGACCAGGGTCGCGCCGCTGCTCACCGAGGTGTGCCAGGTGCCGCTCACGGCCTATCCACGATTCATCGCTCTGGACCGGCGCGGCTTCATCGACGCCAATCTCGGGATGGTCCAGCGGCTGCTCGCCCCGGTCGAGCGAATCAGGGCCAGCGTGCCCGAGTCGCTGGCAACTGGCATGAGCAGGCGGATGCTCGATCGCTATGTCGGCGAGCTCTTCGGGTTGATGTCGCGACGCGTGCTCGGTCAGTACGACCCGGTCCTTGCCCTCGAGGACGTCCCGGGCACGGCACGGCAGGCGAGCGCGCTCTATCTCATCGAGCCCAACATCGCCGGCATCGAGCGCGACCTCTCGCTCACTGGCACCGATCTCCGGACCTGGCTCATCCTCCACGAGCTGACCCATGCCTGGCAGTTCGAGGTCCATCCGTGGCTCGGCGAGCACCTCGAGAGCGTGATGCGCGGCCTGATGCTCGACGCGCTCTCCGCGGATGGCCAGACGCTCCTCCCCTCCAGCCAGATGGTGCGACGGCTGCCGGACACGGTGCGCACCCAGGTGCAGACGATCCGCCACGTCCAGGCGGTGATGAGTGTGCTCGAGGGCTACAGCAACTTCGTCATGCACCGCGCCGGCCGGGGTGCGATTCGGGGAGCGGACCGGCTCGAGGCGGCCATGCAGCAGCGCCGGCGTCAGCGCGGCCCCATTGAGCGCCTCGTGCTGACGATCACCGGCCTGGAGATGAAGATGCGGCAGTACGAGGTGGGCGAGCACTTCGCCGTGGGCGTCGTCGACCGTGCCGGGCTGACCACGCTGAACCGGGTCTGGGAATCCGCGGAGATGATGCCGACGCTCGACGAGCTTCGCAATCCCGAGCGATGGTTGCGGCGGGCGGCCTAGAGCGATGCCGGCAGCATCCACACCGACTGTCAAGGACCGTCTCGCGGCCCAGGGACATCGTCTGACCCTCCAGCGGATGCTCGTGGCGAGTGCGCTGGCTCGCGCCCGACGGACCGTCAGCGCCCAGGAGCTCTATGACTCACTGCGGGGCGACCACCCGCTCCTCGGCCGCGCGACCGTGTTCCGGACCCTCGATTTCCTCGTCGAGAACGGGCTTGCCCAGCGATTCGAGGCCGAGGGACACGTCCATGTCTACACCTCGTGCGCGGCCAACCACCACCACCACCTCGTGTGCCGCCTCTGCGGGTCGACCACGGAGATCGACGACACCGCCGTCAACCAGCTCATCGACGCGGTGCGCGGTGCGTACGGCTTCGCCCTCGACCACGCCGCCCTCGACTTCTACGGGACGTGCTCGGCCTGCGCGGCTTCGATCACCCGGGCCTGACGTTCCGCTCCTCAGGACGAAGGCCAGGAAGGTCAGTAGATGGGTGTGAGCCAGGCCGCGTACTTGGGATCGCGACCGGTGACCACCTTCAGGTAGGTGTCCTGGACGCGGTTGGTGAGCGGCCCCGGTTCGCCGTCGCCGATACGCCGGCGGTCGATCTCGATGACCGGTGCGACCTGCGCTCCGGTCCCGACCAGAAACACCTCGTCCGCGATGTAGAGCTCGGAACGGTCGATCGAGCGTTCGCGCACCTCGAGTCCGAGCTCCTCGCGAGCCAGGTGCATCACCTTCGCGCGTGTGATCCCCTCGAGGATGTTGTCCGACGGCGGCGGCGTGATGATCTCGCCATTGCGCACGATGAAGATGTTCTCGGCACTGCCCTCGCAGACATGACCGTCACCGGAAAGCATGATCGCCTCGTCGAATCCGTTTTGCAGGGCCTCGCTTTTGGCCAGCGCGGAGTTGACGTACAAGCCCGTGCACTTGGTGCGCACCGGGGCCATCGAGTCGTCGATGCGCCGCCATGACGACACCATGCAGCGGATGCCGCCATTGCCGACGTAGAGGCCCATCGGCGCGGTGACGATCGCGAAACTGTCGGGGACGTCGTGCAGCTTTACCCCGATGATCTCGGCCGACTTGAAGGAGAGCGGCCGGACGTAGGTGTCCTCGCGGTATTCGTTGCGGCGCAGCAGATCCATGGTGAGGGCGACGAGCTCCTCAACGCTATAGGGAATCGTCATCTGGAGGGCGCGCGTGTTCTGGTGCATGCGCTCGAAGTGCTCCGGAAGGCTCAGCGCGTAGAGCTGTTCGCGCTCCGCATTCCAGTAGGCGCGAATGCCCTCGAAAACGCCCGTCCCATAGTTGAGGCCGTGGGTGAGCAAGCCGACCTTGGCGTCCGCGTAGTGAACGATCTCACCGTTGAAGAACACCCAGGACTTCTCGCGGAGCGACGTTGCCTCCGCAATTGGAACCGGAGCGGTCTGAGTCATCAGCCACAGCCTACAACTGTCGGCGGCGGACGCCGTTACTTCGGCCCACCTCGCGGGACCCTTTGCTATGCTCGCGAGGTCCGGAAAGCCTGCCTGGAATGACGATCGTGGTCGAGCGGGGGGATCGTGCCCAGGCAATTGGAGGAGTCATGACCGACGTCATCAAAGCCCATGCGAGCGCCCTTCCGGCTGCTCGCAACATCCGCTGGAACCCTTCCCCCGCGGAGCTGCGCGAGTTGACGTCGCAGATGCCCAACGCGAGGCACACGGAATTTGACAACTACAACGTGCAGACGAAGGTCGTCTCGAGGAGCAAGGCGAGCACCTACGTCGTCACGGACCGGCCCGAGGAGCACAGCGACCAGACCATGAGCCGCGCCGACGGCGCGAAGATCGCCGAGCGCCAGGATGCGTACATCCGCGAGCAGGACATGCTGGTGATCGACGGTTACATCGGCAACGATCCCGAGCACCGCGTCACCGCCCGCCTGTACATCGAGGCGGCCAACGCGAACATTGCCGGCATGCAGCACTGGCTGTACTTCGAGGCCGAAGAGCCCGGCCCAGATTTCGAACCCGTGCTCACGGTGATCTACACGCCAAACCTCGACGCCCCCGGTTATCCGAGCGATCGCGTGATCGCGGTCGACCTCGAGGCGGGCGTCACGCGCATCCTCAACAGCGACTACTTCGGTGAGTCGAAGAAGGGCGGTTTGCGCATGTGGAACAAGCTCACCTACGACCGCGGTGGGCTCTCTTTGCATGCGGGATGCAAGGTGGTCCCCACCGCCCGCGGAGACCAGGCCCTGCTGATCATCGGCCTGTCGGGTACCGGTAAGACAACCACGACATTTACTCGCCAGAACGACAGCAAGCCGGTGCAGGACGACTTCGTCGCTCTCTACCCGGGTGGACATGTGGTGGCCACCGAGAACGGATGCTTCGCGAAAACGTTCGCGCTGGATCCGCGTTTCGAGCCGAGCATCTACGGCGCGGTCTGCAAGCCGGAGGCGTACCTCGAGAACGTGTCGCAAAACGACTCGGGCGTCGTCGACTTCTTCGACACCGGATACACACCGAATGGCCGCGCCGTCTTCCGCATGGACGCGCTCGGTTGGCACGAGGATGCGCGGGATGTGAAGGCGGTCGACCACTTCCTGATCCTCAACCGCAACGACAACCTCATCCCCGGTGTGGCGCGCCTCAATCGCGAGCATGCGGCGCTCTATTTCATGCTCGGCGAGACGCGCGGGACCTCGGCGGGTGGCAAGGAGGAGGCCGGCAAATTCCTGCGCGTTCCCGGCACGAACCCGTTCTTCCCGCTCCGCCATGAGCAGCAGGGGAACCGATTCCTCGAGCTCATGGACAGCAGCAACTTCCAGGTCTACCTGCTCAACACCGGCCGTGTCGGTGGCACCGACGACGACGAGCGCGGCAAGAAGGTGACCATCCTGTATTCGAGTGCCATCGTCAAGGCGATCTCGGAGCGAACCATCGAGTGGGAGCCGGACCCCGATTTCGGGTACGAGGTTGCGTCATCGCTTCCCGGTATCGACGACCCGGAGATCCTCCAGCCGCGGAAGCTGTATGAGCGCCAGGGCCGCATGGACGAGTATCGCGCCCTGGTCGAGCAGCTCAAGAACGAGCGGCGCGCGTATCTCGCCACCTTCCCCGGTCTGAACCAGGAGATCATCGACGCCGTCGCCTGACGCTGCGACCGAGGCGTTGGGCGCCGCCGCCGGCATGGTGGCAACACGCGACCGCGATTGGACGTATCCGAGGCCTGATCGCCCTGCCGGCCCCTTCAGCCGTCGTGGCAGAAGTGCAACCTCTGCGGCTCGAGGGCTTTGAGGTCGGTCAGGGTTCCGCGCCACGCGTCGAGGTCGGCCGCCTGACCGTCGGGTAGGTTCCCCATACCCGAGCTCTCATAGATCCTTCGCGTGTACGCCGCATCGCCGATGAACAGTTCGATGCCAAGCTCCGTCGTCGCGACAACCGACTGATGTCCTGACGTGTGGCCGGGCGAGGTCACGATGCGAAGGTCGTCCGCGAGCTCGGTGCTGCCATCGATCAGCTCGAACTGCATCCCGGACGCCTCGATCCACTCGGTGACCTCATCTCGCTCGCGCAGCATGCGTTCGTGCTCGGTGCGCTGCACCATGAGCGGCGCGTGCTCGAACGCAGGGTTCTGGCCGCAGTGATCGAAGTGCAGATGCGTGTTGATGACCAGGTTCACGTCAATCGGTGCGAGATCGTGATCGGCGAGCGCGTCCGCAACCGTGCGGTTGACCACCTCGAAGTAGCGAAGCACCTCGTCCGGGCCGCCGCATCCGGTGTCGACGAGCACCACGCCGAGCCGGTCATGGAGGATGACGTAGCCGTGCACGGGCCACTGCTCTTTCCTGATGAACAGGTGCCCAAGGTCGAGGCGCTTGATCTCCATCAGTCTGGGCGCCGTCCCCACAACAGAATGCGCTTGAACGGGTAGAAGTACGGACGCTGATCGCCGAGTGCCGCGTTGAGCCGGGCACGATACCGCGCCACGAACTCCTCGTAGAGGGGTTGCGGCATGCGTGATTCGTAATCGGTCAGGAGCGTGCCGCGAACCCATTCCACAACTGCATCCGGCGACTCGAGCACGTGTCCGTAGACCTGCAGGCGCACTGTCTGTGCAACGAAGCCGAGATCGAACAGCAAGGTGGCGTAGTCCTCAGGCGGCAGGACCGAGAAGACCCTGATGTATCCGTCAATCGCAGTGGCAAACGGCTCCTCCCCAGCGATGTCAGCGGCGAGCGTGTGCGACACGTGGTCGAAATTGGCCGGGACCTGCACGGCGAGCTCGCCTCGCGGAGCCAGCATCGCAGTCAGTCGCGCAAAGAGCGCGCGATGATCGCCGACCCACTGCAGCGCCGCGTTGGAGAAGACGACATCGAACAACGCCTCTGGCTGCCAGTCACTGATATTGCCGCGCGCAAACCGCAGGCCGTCGCGCTCGAGCGAACGAGCCCGCTCGAGCATCGCGTCCGAAGAATCGATGCCAAGAGTATCGGCGGCCTGCAGCTCGCGATGCAGTTCGGCGGTGAGCAGCCCGGTTCCGCATCCGAGATCGACCACGCTTCCGGCCTGGCGTTTGGTGATCAGCGCCACCAGGTCGTGAAACGGTTGCTCACGCTCTGCGCGAAAACGCTCGTACTGCGCCGGATTCCAGGTGTCGCGCACGCTCATGCGGTACCCGGAGCGAGATCGATGGGCAGCCTGAACATCGGCCGACAGGATAGCGTTGCCCGGTGCGATCCAGAGTGTGGAGCGGGCTTGCCATCGTGATGATGGTGTCTGCCGCCTCGGGCTGCAGCTCGACATCCACTTCCAGGTCGCCGACACCGGCTCTGCCAACCCTGGGTCGGCGCGTCACACCGCTCACCCTTCCAGAGCCGCCGCCGGTGTCCCTCCCGACCGTGGCACCGCTCGTGTTCAAAGCCTGTGCCGGAATGCCCGGCATGCAGTGCTCGACCATGACAGTGCCCCTGGATTACGCGGATCCGAGCGGGACGACAATCGCGATTGCTGTCGCGCGGCTCCCCGCGATGACCGCACACCCGAGTGGTTCGATCATCGTGAATCCTGGGGGACCGGGGGAATCCGGCATCGACTACATCGAGGAGGTGGCGAGCCGATTCGCCGCGCTGCGCGCCTCGTACGACATTGTGTCGTTCGACCCTCGGGGCACGGGACGGAGCGAGCCGGCTCGCTGCCTCGCGCCGGCGGACCTCGACGCCTACTTCGCGCTCGACCCGATCAACATGTCGCCGGCGAATCAGCAGACGATCGCGGCACTCTCCCAGCGGTTCGCCGCGGGTTGCCTCGCCAGAAATGGCCGCCGGCTGCTCTTTCTCGGGACCCAGTACGTGGCGCGGGATCTCGAGGAGTTGCGACGCGCGCTCGGCGGAGCGAAGTTGACGTACCTCGGCCTGAGCTACGGCACCTACCTGGGCGAGGTGTACGCGTCGCTCTACCCGGGGAACATTCGCGCGATGGTGCTCGACGGTGTGGTGAACCCGACGCTCCCACTCCTCACCGAGAGCGAGCAACAGGCGACCGCTTTCGAGGGCGACCTCGAGGACTTCGAGACCGGATGCGCAAAAGGCTGCGGCTTCCCGTCCACGCCCGCCTCAACGATCACGCAGGTGCTCGCGAAGTCTGCCGGCGATCCACTCCGCGTCAACGGGCGGCCGCTGACGCGCGGCGAGGCGCTCACCGGCATCCTCACCTACCTGTACGAGCCGGCCGAGGACCGTGATCTCGAGAGCGCGCTTGCCAATGCCCTGACCGAGGCCGCGAACGGCAATGGGAGCCTGCTCCTCGGCTTCGCAGACGACTACGTCGGTCGTCAACGCAATGGCACATACTCTCCAGCCGCGGAGGCCAACATCGCGATTGCCTGCGGCGACAACACCGTGCCGGCGGCGCTTTCGACATACGTCAGCGAGGCGCAGCGCATGAACGAAATCGACCCGGTCTTCGGGGCGGACGTCGTGTTGGGACTGCTCGTGTGCGCGTATTGGCCCTACCATCCGATCCGGACGCCGTTCCCCACCGTCGACACGGCGCCTCTGCTGCTCGTGGGCGCGACCGGCGATCCCGCGACACCGTATGCGTGGGCTCAAGGGGCGCTCCCGTTTTTCCCCGGCTCCGTGCTCCTCACCCGTCGTGGTGACGGCCACGTCTCGTTCGGCAAGAGCGATTGCGCCGACAGCTACGAGGCGGCGTACCTGACGCATCTCTCGCTGCCACCACCAGGAACGGTATGTCCGACGGACTGACACCCGAGCCGGGCCTGACCGAGCCCGGCTCCATTCCCGAGGGAGGACTCTCGACCGAGCCCGCGCGCCGGCCCATCGCCAGCCGCGTCTTCCGGACGCTGGCCGTGGACGCACGGTCGCTGCGCGAGTCGCAGCCATTTCGCCGGCTCTGGGTGGGGCAGCTCATCTCGCTGGTCGGGCGCCAGATCACCCTGGTCGCGGTGCCGTTCCAAGTCTACGCGCTGACCCGTTCAGCGCTGGACGTTGGTCTCTTGGGGATCGTGCAGGCGGTGCCGCTGATCTGTGGCTCGCTCGGAGGCGGAGCGATCGCCGACCGCTTCGACCGCCGCCGGGTGCTGATCGTGACCCAGCTCTGTCTCGCCACGTGTTCGGGGCTGCTCGCGCTGGGCGCCTTCATCGGCCATCCGGCGCTTCTCGAGATCTACGCGGTGGTGGCGCTCGCAGCGCTGGTCGGCGCCGTGGATGCCCCCACCCGTACCGCGATCATCCCGAACCTGGTCGGCGTCGACCGGCTGCCCGGTGCGCTCTCGCTGAACATCGTGCTGTTTCAGACCACCCTCGTCGCGGGCCCGGCGATCGGCGGGCTGGTGATCGCCCACCTGGGGCTGCCTGCGGCGTACTCGGTGGACGTGGTGACGTTCAGCGCAGCGCTCATCGCGGTTTGGCTCCTGCCCCCGCAGGGCCGGTCTTCGACCGAGCGCGAGCGACCGGTTGCGGCCATCATGCGCGGCCTCAGCTTTGCACGCCGTCAGCCCGTGATCCTCGGTGGCTTCGCGATGGACCTCGCGGCGATGATCTTCGGGCTGCCGCGCGCAGTGTTCCCGGTCCTCGCTGCAACGACCTTCCACGCCGGCCCGCAAGGTCTCGGGCTGCTCTACGCTGCTCCGGGATTCGGAGCGGTGATCGCCGCGCTCGCCAGTGGCAGCGTCGCGCGGTCGAAGCGACTCGGGCGGATCATCGTCGTCGCGATCGTCGCCTGGGGCCTGGCGATCATCGCCTTCGGATTCGCCACGTCCATCTGGGTCGCGCTGATCCTGCTTGCAGTCGCCGGTGCAGCTGACAGCTTCAGTGCGGTGTGCCGCACGACGATCATGCAGCGCATCGCGCCCGATGAACTGCGCGGCCGGCTCACGTCGTTGTATTTCATGGTGGTCACGGGCGGACCGAACCTCGGGGACGTCGAGACCGGTGTGGTGGCGAACGCTTTCGGCGCGGAGGTGGCGATCGTCACCGGCGGGGCACTCTGCCTTGTCGGACTCGGCGCGGCAGCGATTGCGTTCCCTTCGGTCTGGCGCTACCGCACCGACGCCTAGGTCGTCGGGGCGGCGTTGCTGAAGGTCGTCTGCGTGAACAGCGTGGAGGGGACGCTGTTCGAGAAGGATTGATAGTCGTTTGTCGGGGCGAAGATCTCCACCCAGATGGCCTCCAGGCTCCCGGTTGACGTGGTGGCGACCGCGTCGATGAAGCCGTCGACAGCCGCGTACGCAGGTCCGCCGGTCGGCGTGACGTTCTCGCAGATCGAGATCACGTCGGCGGTGATCGCCCCGTCGGAGCCGATCAGTTGCGTGTGAGTCGGCGCCTTGGTCGTGCAGAACTTGGCGCTGGGATCACCGTTCTGCTGATCGCCTGCGAGGAGATCCTGGTCCAGCTCCGCGTTGGTCTTCGTGGAAGTCAGCGGCTCGCTCTGCAGTCCGACCGCACCGTTGTCGTCGTTGTCGGGCGTGAGAACGATGTAGTCGGATCCCTGGTCATTGATCGAGAAGCCCGGCGGCACGAACACCTTCGCGAAGGGCGTGGTTGTGATCCCTCCGTTGGTTGACGTCTGTGTCGTCGAGCCACCGGACCCCGTGTTCGGGGGCACGTTGGCGGGAGCCGCCACCCCAGACGGTGGCGTCGTCGCTCCCGTGCGCACCGCCGCCGCGATCGCGCCCGCTCCCCCGAACACAATGCTGATCACACCGACGATCGCGATGACACTGAGACCGCCGGTGCGGTGCAGTGGCGCCGCCCCCGATGCAGGTGCCGCCAGGTACGGGCTCGCCCCAGGAACGTAGCCGGGAGGGAGGTAGTTCGTCTCGTTCGTCGGACTCGCCTGCACGGGCGGCGAAGACGACGTGCCGGCCGGCACGGCCAGCGGCTCATCGAGCACGGGGAGTGCGACTCCGGGAAGATCGGGAGCTGAAGCGCTCGGATTGGATGCTGCCGCGTCCACGGGCACGGGACCAAGCGGCATGCCGCACGACATGCAGATCGTGTTGCCGTCGGGGTTGACCGTGGCGCAGTGGGTGCAGGTGACCGCCACCTACTGGCCCTCCGGTTCGGCTTGTGCACCGACCGGTGCCGTGAGGAGACCCGTCTCACGACGAGGCGACGCGCTCAGCGCCACCCCACAGCTCGGACAGAACCCGGCCGCCATCACGTGGTGATGGCAGTACGGGCACACGATCGGCCGGTACTCCTGGCCGAGCCCCTCCTCGAGCAACGAGTGATGGACGAGCTGGCGGATGTACAGCACCACGAGCAGCGCCAGGGCTGTCTGATAGAAGAGGACGATCAGCTGGCCGACACCGTGGTTGTCCAGGATCAGGCCGCCGGCGTAAAAGGCGACGACCGCGACCAGCACGATGGGTACGCCGAAAAGCGCTATCCAGCGGCCACTTCCCGTGCGCGACGGGCGCCACAGGGTCGCCGCGACCGCTCCGGCGGTACTCCCATGAAGCAGCGGTATGAGGAGCGCCAGCGACGTGATCGGATAGATCCAGTCCGCCGAGACCGGCTGGAGTGGGGGGTACGTGAGGATGCTCCAGTAGCCGACCAGGCCTTCTGCGAGTGCGAAGCCCAGCCCGGCGGTCACACCGAAAACGAGGCCGTCGATCGTCGACCCGAACTGCGGCAGCACACGCAAAAGCAGTGCCGGGATTGGCATCACGATGAGTTGAATGACCGGGAGGATGACCCCGTAGCTGACGATCGGCAGGCCGGTAGAGCCCAGGCTCCCGCCGATGACCCGTTCCGAAATGATCGTGACCGCGATCCCCAGGACGATGCCGCCGCCGAGCGTCGCTCCGAGCACCAACGCCGGTTCCTTGCGATACACCTCCGCCTCGTAGAGATAGACGACGTACAGCGTCGGCACCAGGAAGACAGAGACCAGCACGGCTGCGGTGATGAGACCGGTTGCGGTGAGCACCACGACGAGGGCGAACCCCAGCAGGAGCGCCCAGCGGAATTCCTGGAGCTTCCGCTGCCCGAGGTGCGGGAAGAGTGTCGTGAAGATCGACGGCTGCGCGACGTGCTCACCCGGGTGCGCCGCGAAATGATGGGGACGCTCCTGAGCCGCTATGCCGTGGTCAGCCAGCCCCTGATGCGCACCGCAGTTGGTGCAGAAGACCGCGTCGGGCACCTGCTTGCCGCAGTGGTCGCACGTCACCGGCTGATCCTCGTGTACTGACTTCCGTTGAGCGTCGGTGAGTGTAGCCGACGCTCTGTGCGGAGAAAATCTCAGCTCCGGGCATGTTCCACCCGGTGCGGTCCCCCCGTGTATCGTCCGAGGCCGCATGGCAACCCAGGATCTGACCGACGTCGGCTCGATGCCGCGCCTTGGTGACGTCCCCGCGCGGATGCACGCGCAGGTCATCCGACCCGAGCGCTACGGGGAACCCCAGACCGCATTCGTGGGCGAAACCGTGTCAACGCCGAAGCCCGGGCCGGGACAGGCGCTCGTGTACGTGATGGCCGCCGGCATCAACTACAACAACGTCTGGGCGGCATTGGGGAGACCGGTCGATGTCATTGCCGCGCGTCGCAAGGCGGGAGAAGCCGAGAGCTTCCACATCGGCGGCAGTGATGCGTCGGGAATCGTCTGGGCTGTCGGCGATGGCGTCGACAGCGTGCGCGTCGGCGACCACGTGGTGGCGCATTGCGGGATGTGGGATCCCGCCGACCCATGGATCACCGGCGGCGGCGACCCGATCATCGCGCCGAGCGCGCGGATCTGGGGATACGAGACCAACTGGGGGAGTTTCGCGCAGTACACCCTTGTCCAGGCGCATCAACTGCTCCCCAAAGCTCCTCGGCTGACCTGGGCTGCTGCTGCCGCGTGCACGCTGGTCGGCGCGACCGCGTACCGCATGCTCTGCTCGTGGCATCCGCACACCGTCGCTGAGAATGACGTCGTGCTCGTCTGGGGCGGATCGGGCGGACTTGGCTCGCAGGCGATCCAGATCGCCAAGGCAAAGGGGGCGATACCGATCGCCGTGACATCCGGGCCGGAACGTGGTCAGTACTGCGTTGACCTCGGTGCACGCGGATATATCGACAGGCGCGAGTTCTCGCACTGGGGCGTGATCCCCGATTGGCGCGACGACGCGGCATTCGCCACCTGGACCGAGGGCGCGCGCGCATTCGGCAAGGCCCTGTGGGACGTTCTCGGAGAGCGCCGCAACCCGCGGATCGTCTTCGAACACCCTGGGGAAGACACCATTCCAACATCGATCTTCGTCTGCGACAACGGAGGCATGGTGGTCATCTGCGCGGGGACGACCGGGTATCACGCGGCGGTGGACCTGCGCTACCTCTGGATGCGCCAGAAACGGCTTCAGGGCTCACACTTCGCCAATGACGAGGAGAGCGCGGCGTACAACGCGATGGTGACCCGCGGCGAGGTCGATCCATGTCTCTCGCGCACGTTCGCCTTCACCGAGGTGGGCGTCGCGCATCAGCTCATGCACGAGAACCGGCATCCCATGGGCAACATGTCGATCCTGGTCGGCGCGCGAGACGCGGACCAGCGCGACTGATCTACTGCTGCGCCGCGAGGTAGACGAGCGCAGCTTTGACGCGACGGTGCACGTCCGGTTCCTCCGAGAGGTCGAGCTTCGAGAAGATGGCATTGATGTGCTTCTCGACGGCGCGCTCGGTGAGAAAGAGCGCAGCCGCGATGCCGGCGTTGTTCTTGCCCATCGCAACCTGCTGGAGCACATCGCGCTCGCGAGGTGTCAGTTGCGCGATCGGCGAGTCGCGCACTGCACTGCGTGCGGCGACGAGCACCTCGACGACTCGAGGGTCAATCACGGAGCCGCCGCGTGCCACCTCGCGGACGGCGCCCACGAGCTGATCGATGTCGGACACGCGCTCCTTGAGCAGGTAGGCACGACCGCCGGCGCCTTTCTCGAGCAACGCGAGCGCGTACTCCGGTTCGGCGTACTGGCTCAGCACAACAACGCCGACGTCGGGACGCTCGGTGCGCAGGCGCTCGGCGGCCCGCAGCCCCTCGTCGGTCCCTGACGGTGGCATCCGGATGTCGGTGATCACCACCGCCGGGTTGTGTTCCTCGATGGCACGCTCGAGGCCGGGGAGGTCAGCGCAGCTGGCGAGCAACTCGATCTCATCCGAGGTTTCCAGCAGCTGCCGGATCCCCTCACGCAGCAGGTAGTTGTCCTCGGCGAGGACGACGCGGATCGGCACGCCATGAGGATAGGGGAACGGACGCCGGGTGCTGGTATCACCGCGGATGTGGGGCAAGTACGCTTGCCACTTCTTGCGTATCGGGCTACCGTTCGAGATGTTCTTATGAGTGTGCGAGTGTTGATCGTCGACGACCAGGCGCCGTTCCGCGACGTTGCAAGGACGGTTGTCGAGCTCACCGACGGCTTCGAGGTGGTTGGTGAGGTCGAGACCGGCGAGGCTTCGGTCACCTCGGCTCGCGATCTCCGTCCCGACCTCGTTCTCATGGATGTCCACCTGCCCGGCATCAGCGGGCTCGACGCCACCCGCCAGATCCTCGCCGGCGTGGAGGAAGCCAAGCCGGTGGTGGTCCTCGTCCTCTCGACGTATGAGGCCGATGAGTACGCACCCCGCGCGGCCGAAGCGGGAGCGGCTGGATTCATCTCCAAGGCCGAGTTCAGCCCTGATCGGCTCACGGAGGCGTGGGCCTCAGCCAACTCCGCGTAGCTGAAGGTTGGGCGACGACCGCTGAGCGAACAGGCGCAGGGACGTCCACTGATATACGAGTCCCCACGCCTGGCGCGGATGTGACTTCGACGCGTCCGCCCAGAGCCGCGACGCGCTCCGCTCGTTCAGACCGCCACCGCGCCGACGGACGCCGACTTGACGGGCAGCGTGGCCCGAACGTGCGTCCCGCTCCCTGGTTGCGAACTCACCTCGACGCTCCCGCCGAGTGCGTCCACGCGGTCGGCCATGTTGGTGAGGCCGGCGCCCTTCTTCGAATGCTCCGTGTCAAAGCCAGTCCCGTTGTCCTCAACCTCGAAGTGCAGCGTCCCATCATCCTCTCGAAGGTGGACCACGACCTCGGTGGCGTGCGCATATTTCTGCACGTTCTGGAGTGCCTCGAGCACGCAGAAGTACACGGTCGCCTCCACGTCCTGGGCATATCGCTCAACCGCCTCGGCGTCCACGTGCACCGGGACCGTCGCCTTGCGGGCCTGTGATTCCAGCGCGACCACCAACCCCTTGTCAGCGAGCAGCGGCGGATAGATCCCTCTTGCCAGGTCACGCAATGTCTCGAGGGCCTCATCGGCATCGCCTTTGAGCTGCTCCAGCGTCGCCGCAGCCTTGGCCGGGTCGCGCACGAGCAGCATCTCGGCGAGACCGAGCTTCACCTTCAACGCGACGAGGTGTTGCTGCGCTCCGTCGTGGAGGTTGCGCTCGAGACGGCGGCGCTCCAGGTCCTGTGCGTGCACCAGCCGCTGTCGTGACGCACGTAGCTCGTCGAGCCGCACATGAAGATCTGCGCTCAATCGGACGTTCTTGAGCACGAGGCCCGCCTGGTGGGCGAGGTCGTCCACCAGCTTCTGCTCGATCGGTGTCAGCGCCTCGCCTCCCCGCTTATTGACACTGAGGGCACCGAGCAGCTCCCCCTGATGGCGCACCTCAACCAACTTCGTCGCATCCGACATCGCGGGCAGCGACCCGTTGCTCATCGGCAGGGATGGTCGCTCCCCATCCATATTCGGGTATGTGGCCGCGGAGCGCAGCTCGGCTGTCCCACGCAACCAGACCGTCGCCGACTCCGCGCCGGTTCCCTCCTGGAGCACTTGCGCCATGCGGGGCAGAACCGCGTCCGCAGCGTATGTCTCAGCAACGCGTCCCGAGAACTCGCTCAACACCTCATACGGAGTCGCCCGTTTCCCGTAGACAAGCAGGTTGGCCAGCTTTTGCAGACGTTCTCGCACCGGCTGGAAGCCGATCGCGACGATGGCGGTGGCCAGGATTGACAGTGCGAGATTCGGCTTGCCACCGCTGCCCACCAGCTCTCCGATCCCCACCGCGATGCCGACGTACACCGCCGTGATGAACACCGCCAGCGACCCGTACACCAGCGTTCGGCTGATGATGAGGTCGATGTCGTACAGCCGATACTTGAATACTGCAAAGCCGATTGCTATCGGGAGTGCAGCGCCGAACCCGACGACGTTGACGACCAACCACAGCTCGTTCGTCAACACGGCAGCGTCAGGAAATGCCAGGCCGGCAAAGAAATCCAGCAACGTCGCCACCGCCGTGGTCACCACGACAAATGCGATCCACCGCAACTGCTCGCGTTCCTCGCCCCGGGCGCGACGCAACCGCACCAACGGAGCCGCCGCCGCCGCCAGCAACACCACGAGTCCCGCAAACCACACCAGGCCGAGCGGCCCGCTGCCAAGCGTCTCGAGAGCCTTGACACCTATCGGGTTGGGGAGCTGCGGCCGATTGTCCGGGCCTGGCAGCGGCGACGTGCCGAGCGCCTCGAGGACAACCGCGATAAACAGGGTGGCGATCGCCCCCGTTGGAATCACGAAGCGCCACCGGCGGGAGGGAAGCCTACCGTTGGGGATCAGCAACAGAGTCGCCGCCGCTGCGCCGGACGGATAGACAAGCGCCTCCACCCAACCGTAGATCCAGAGTGCCCACGGCGCGCCAGGAAGACCGGGGTGGGTGATCGAGGCGAGGACGGCATACTGGCCCCCCAGCCCACCCAATCCCATCACGACGGACATGAACAGGAAGAGCCAACCGACGGGATTCCGCTGCCGTTGCGAGGCGATCAGTCCGCCGACCAACGCGAATGTCAGCGACATGACGATCTCGGTCGGGGTGGTGGCGGCGAGCGAATGAATCGAGGCGGCGTTCAAGAGCACGAGTGCGATGGTTGCCGCGCCGAGTACGACGCCCACCGCGGCGATGCTCCATGCCAGACGCACCCGGCCTCGAGTGTTCTCCTTGCTCATCGCGAGAATGCCTCAGTGGCACGAGCATGCGCATGCCGCTCGCGGTCGATTCGTTGGCTCACGCTCGCGTTCACCCCACGCGGTAAGCGCCGACGGGCGTGTGCCGACCCTTCACCAGCGCCGGCTCGATACGCTCCGCATCGGGCCTGTCCACGAGTGCGTCGTAGGTTGGTTCGCTGAGCACCGTCTGGCCGCTCTCACCCCATTGCTGCAGGCGTTGCGCGAGGTTCACGGCATCGCCGACCAGTGAGTACTCGAGCCGCTCCTCCGAGCCGAGCAAGGCTGCGGCGACGTCACCGGTCGAGAGTCCGATGCCGAGGAAAAATGGCGGCAGGCCCTGGGTCTTCCAGCCGTCATTGACCTCGCGCTGCGCGGCATGCATGGCGAGCGCGGCGGACAGCGCACGCTGCGCGTGGTCGGGCTGAGAAAAGGGTGCACCGAAGACGGCCATCACCGCGTCGCCGACGAACTGCATCACGGTGCCGCCCTCAGACAGAACCGCATGATTCATCGCGGCGCGATGCTCATTGAGCTGACCCGCGAGCACCGACGGATCCGATGACTCCGCGATCGTCGAGTACGCGCGAATGTCCGACATCAGCACGGTCACCGTCAGGCGCTCGGTCCGGCCGGGCTGCACTCCGTTCTCACGCATCTGCTGCGCGATGCCGCCCGGGAGCATCCGGCTGAGGCTCTCCCCCTGCTCCTCGCGGTCGATGATCACCTTGTGGAGCAGGCGCAACCGATCGAGCGCGCCCTGCGTGCCCGCGCTCGCCTGTTGCGCGAGCTTGAGGAAGAGCTGCTCGATGTCGTCGCCGACAGACGTCGCGGTCGCATGCAGTGACGCGGCAATTGCCTTGATGGGCTTGCCCTCGGCAACCATGCGGAGCAGTCGCTCCTCGTCTTCGGTCAAACCGCCGGCGTCGCTCACGGGGCGGGTGAGCGCATCGACGATGCGCGGGTCGAGCATCGATCCGCCGGTGCTCACCTCGCGAACGGCTCGCGCAAGCTGATCGCCCTCGGCCACGCGATCCTTGAGCAGGTAGGCGTATCCGGCCGCACCCTCGCTGAGCAGTGATATTGCGTACTCGGGCTCGTCGTACTGAGAAAGGATCACGACGCCGGTCCCGGGATGGCGCTTGCGGACGATTCGGGCCGCCCGGATTCCCTCATCGGTGAAATCGGGTGGCATGCGGATGTCGGTGACCACCACCTGGGGCAGGTGCTCGGCCGCTCCAGCAAGCAACTCGTCGTAGTCGCCGGCAACCCCAACCACGTTGACGTCTCCGGAGATGGAGAGCAGGGCGCGAACCCCCTCCCGCACGATCAGGTTGTCGTCCGCGAGCACGACGCGGATGGACTGCTCGAGTGGCATAGGCCAACTGTAGTCAGCGCGGCGCGCATCGAAATGGGGCTGCCACCACGGTATGACGGGGTGATCCCCACCCCGACATGTGGTCCGTGCACCCTCGACCTCCTCTGTCGCGCGATCGATAATCGACACCAAGGAGGTACGACATGCGTCTCGAATCATCAGTCACATCCATCTCGTGGATCCCGTCCGAGGCAGTACCCGGCGTCACCAAGGTCCCGTTCGAAATCGGCTTCTCCCACTACGACGACCCGCCTCCTGATCACATCGAATCGCTCGAAGCGCTGCTTGCGGAGGATCGCTTTCGATTCGCCAACCAACTGAGCGCGTGGATCGATGTCGTCGACGGGCGCATCGTCCGACACGGTCAGGCGGGTGGCGGGCAGATCGGCGTGACGAAGCTGCGGCTCGGTGGCCGCGGCATGACCTTCGCCGCGGTTGCCTTTCCAGACAAGCGGGAGGACCCCGTCGCCGGCGATGGCTGGGTCCGTTTCGCGCAGACCTGCGGCGGAAGGACCGGGGTGCCGGCGCCTCGCAGAGTCAATCGACCTCCATTCATCCAGGTCGCCGCTCCGTTGGCCTGGACGACCCTGACCCTGACCCTTTTCGCCGACGGAACCTCGGTGCACGAACTGACCGGCGCCAGTCCGTTCCCGCGCCATTGGGTCTACGACGGTGACCAGAACCTGACTCACAAATCGGGCCTCGTCGACTTCAAGCGCTGGTACCAGCACGCCTTCGGAAGTCATACGCCCTGGGGCGACGAGGATTCGCCGGCGCTGGTGACAGAGGTCGAGACGGCGACCGAGCGGGAGCTCTCGCTCCGCATCATGCGAGGCGGCGTCAAACCCCGCATTCAGGTGGTCAAAGAGGGCGGGACGCTCGTGGAGCAGGGCGAGGAGGGAGGTGACCTCTACCTCCTCCTGGACGGAGTCCTCTCGGTCGAAGTCGATGGCGTGCCGGTTGCACAGGTCGGACCTGGGGCCGTGCTCGGCGAGCGTGCGCTGCTCGAGGACGGCCTGCGCACCGCCACGCTCCGCGCGTTGACGCCGTGCAAGGTGGCGGCGGCGACCGGCGCCGAGCTTGCCCCGGAACTGCTCAGCGAGCTGGCTGCCGGGCACCGTCGTGAAGGGGATCGAGCCGGCTGATCGCCGCCCGGACTCGATCCATGGCGACCTCGGGGGGCAGCGTCGCCAGCTCGACGCGCCGTCCGCTGAGGAGCCAGTCGAGCTCGGGGCGCTCCAGCAGTGCGCTGAGATCGCGCGGAAGGCGCGCGGGTGCGCCCTCGATCACCTGCTGTGACGGCCCGTCGACATCGCGAGGGCGCAGGCCGCCGTCGAGGACATCCACACCTTGGTCGCGAAGGTCCTGGACCAGCGCACAGCCACGCGGTGAGGCGTCGTGGAGCAGGATCACGCGGGTTGCCGGAGGCGGTTTCCACGCGTCACTCGCCACCACCACTTCGACGGCACCAAGCTCCGCACGCTCTGCGTTGCCTGCAACCATGGCTGCGGTTTCGGGCGAATCGGTGGCGATGGTGATCGGCGCCGCATTGGTCGCCGCCTCGACGGCGGGCGTGGTACCGGGGGGAATCAAGCCCTCGAGCTCGAGCGCCCCGAAACGGCTGCGGAATTCGTCGAACGAGAGTGCAAGCAGCCGTCCGGTCAGCTTCGGCTTGCGCATCCGTCCAAGGATGCCCGCGAGGATGAGCGCAACGCCGAGCGTCACGAAAAGCGCGAACAGGACCTTGATGCCGATGAGGATCAATCCGACGAGGATCATCAGCACGCCGAGACCGATCTCGCCGTTGGCCGCGGTATCGGAAGGAGTGGTTTCGGCGCGCGCGCAGGTGGCGTAGTACAGCTGACGCTGCGTATATCGCCACCCACCGGCCGCGAGACCGGCGCCCGAATCCTCCACGAGCAACGTGTTCACCGGAAGTGCCATCGCGGCCGAGTGTTGCACAGCTTCCGGACGCCGACCACCGAGTTCGCGGGCTCGTGACACAGCGATATGCTGCGGCGATGGTCACCGAACCGGATGCTTCGTCGTCCGTCACGGTGGAGGAAGGAGAACCGGACTTCGTCGAAGCGCTCCTCGAGTGGCAGGACACGGTCCTCGACCCGGCCCGGGAGCGGGGGGAGCGCAAGGACCCGTTCCTGACCGGCAGCGGCATCCCGGTGGATCCGCTCTACACGCCGGCCGACCTGAACGAGCACGATCCGCTCCGCCATGAGGGGTTTCCCGGGGTGCCTCCGTTCACCCGCGGGATCCAGCCGACCATGTATCGCGGACGCCTCTGGAGCATCCGCCAGTACGCCGGCTACGGGACCGCGAGCGACGCCAACGCCCGGTTCCGCTACCTGCTCGCCCAGGGCCAGCCCGGGCTCTCGGTCGCCTTTGACCTGCCGACCCAGATGGGCCTGGACAGCGACGATCCGCGCAGCGCGGGCGAGGTGGGGCAGGTCGGAGTCGCCATCGACTCGGTGCGCGACATGGAGGACCTGTTCGAAAGCATCCCACTCAGCGCGGTGAGCACCTCGATGACCATCAACGCGCCGGCGCCGGTGCTGGTGGCGATGTACGTGGTCGCAGCGGAACGTCAGGGCCTCGATGCGGCATCGATCATGGGGACTGTCCAGAACGATGTGCTCAAGGAGTACGTCGCCCGGGGCACCTTCATCTATCCGCCGCGCCCATCGCTGCGTCTCGCGGCGGATCTGATCGTGTGGTGCACACGCAACGCGCCGAAATTCAATCCGATCTCGCTGTCCGGATACCACATCCGCGAGGCGGGAAGCACCGCCGCGCAGGAGATGGCATTCGCGATCGCCAACGCATGCGCGTACGTGCAGGCGTCGATCGCCCGCGGCATCGGCGTCGACGACTTCGCTCCCAAGCTCTCCTGGATCTTCAACACGCACATCGATTTTTTCGAGGAGATCGCCAAGTACCGAGCGCTCCGACGGATGTGGTCGCGGATCATGGCCGAGCGGTTCCATGCACACGATCCGCGCTCGCTCATGCTCCGAACGCACACGCAGACGGGTGGTTCAACGTTGACCGCGCAGCAGCCGGAGAACAACATCGTTCGAGCCGCCATCGAAGCGCTCGCCGCCGTGCTCGGAGGTGTCCAGTCGCTGGCGCTGTCCTGCTACGACGAGGCGCTCTCAATCCCGACCGAGAAAGCGCAGCGCATCGCGGTGCGCACCCAGCAGATCATCGCCGAGGAAACCGGTGTGACCAACACCGTCGACCCGCTGGGTGGGTCGTATTACGTCGAGTGGCTCACCGATGAGCTCGAACGCGAGGCTCGCAAGCTGCTCGACGAGATTGATGACCGCGGCGGCGCGGTGGCGTGCATCGAGGCAGGGTGGATGCAGCAGCTCATCCAGGACGAGGCGTATCGCACGGAGCGGGCAATCGCGGTGGGCGACAAGGTGATCGTGGGTGTCAACCGATACACCGAGAGCGAGGAGGGTGGCGCGCCGCTGCTATTCCGGCCGGACGAACGCGCGATGGCCGGCCAGGCGGCGCGACTCGCAGCGCATCGCGCCGGTCGCGATCGGAGTGCGGTCGACATCGCGCTCGCCGCGGTGAAGCAGGCGGCCACGACCGACGAAACGCTAATGCCACGCATCCTCGTCGCCGTCCGCGTGGAGGCAACGCTCGGCGAGATCTGCGGCGCGCTGCGGAGCGTCTTCGGCGAATATCAGCCACCGGCGACGATCTGACTGAGGGGTAGTGGGTTCCATCAAGCGCTGGTTCAAGGACAATCCCCGAACGGTCTTCCTGGTCGTGGTTGGCGCCGTGCTCCTCGGCCTCTTCCTCGGGGTCATCGCACCGCTCTTCGCCACGGCGGGCCCCGCGATGGCGGATATCAGCGGCGTGATTCCGACCACCGCGCCTGCCGACAAGCGGCTTGAGGTGGACGTCTCCATCGACAACGTCGGTGACCCGGTTGTCGGACAGCTGTGCATCGGCGCCCTTGTCTCGGGCTCGCTGACGCCAGTTGATGTCATCTTTCAGAACATCGACAGGGAGCCCTTCGTCGACGATCTGGGGACGTGGACGGCATGCGGCGGTGAGCTGACCAGCCAGTCCAGCGCCCCGGTGCAGGTGTTCCTCGAGGTTGGGGCGCCCGGGGCCGCACAGCTCGTCCTCTCACCGATGAACGGGAAACACACGATCGGACAGGCGCTCACAGGGTCGCTGTCCGTGCAAAACCCCTGACCTCTGAGGAACCGGATACAAGGCTGTCACGCGCATCTCTCGCGGCATCGCTGCCTCTACGCTCTGTGTCGAGAGGGTTATGCGAAACGAGAGCGCCGCCCGGCGCTGGCTACCGATCTTCGCGACGGCTGTACTGCTTGGCATCACCAGCTGGCAACTGGTCGATTCCTCGCTGCCGCCGCGGATCATGCTCGTGGAGATCGAGGTCGTCGTTGTCGCGGCGGTGATGCTCGAGATCACGATTCGGTTGCGTCGTGCCTCCCGGGTGAGTCCTTCGGTCGCGGCACTCGTGCAGGGTCTCACCAGCGTCGGGCTGTGCACGCTCGTCCTCGGTCTCTCCGCACCGCGCCTGGATCATCCGGTGCCGCTGATCGTGCTCGGCTTCGTCGCGGTCCTGCTGACCGTCGATCCGTCGGCTCGCGCGCCGGCGCTCTGGAGCGTGCTTCTGGCGTCATGCGCAGGGCTCGCCGGGGTCTGGTGGTGGTCGGGTCTGATTCCCGACAACGGGGTCAACCAGTTGATTCAGATCGAGGCGCTGGTTGTTGGTGTCGTCGTGCTCGCCTATTCGAACTGGTCGCTGACCAACCGCCACTACCAGGCGCAGACCCGGAGGTTGCGAGCGGTTGCCGACGTGGCCCGCAAGCTCGGGCTCACAACCGACTCGGGTGAGGTCGCAGCCGCCGTCCTGGGTGGTTGTCATGAGACCTACCCGGACGCGACCTGGGGACGCGTCCTGCTCTTCGAAGCTGGCTCCGGAGGGCTCGCAACGTTGCCGTTGATCCTCGGTCCCGCGGGGGTGTCTCCGGCGAGTGGTCCGATGGTGACCATGGCGCCCGGCGACGGCGTCATCGGTCGCGTGTACTCGTCGGGCGAGGCGTGCCTGCTCCGGACCCCTCGCGACATCAAGCAGGCGTATGCGGCGATGCCGCACTCAAGTCTCGACGAGCTCGAGAAGCTCGGCGGCGGACGGCGTTCGAGAAGCGTTGTCGCGGCCCCGCTCCGTGCTGCCGGCGGTCGCGTGATCGGCGTGCTCGTCCTGATCTCGCACGCGCGTCGCGGGACCTGGGACTTCGACGATCTCACCGTCGTCCAGGCAATCGCCGATGAGGCGGCTGTGGCCGTCGCGCGCGCCGGTCTCTTCGAGGAGAAGGCGCTCCACGCCACCACCGATCCGTTGACCAAAGTCGGCAACCGTCGCGCCTTCGAGGAGCGCCTCGGTGAGCTGACCGGCGCCACCGCCGTGATCGCGATCGATGTCGACCACCTCAAGCCCATCAACGACGAGTTTGGCCACGAGGCCGGCGACATGCTGCTCATCGAAGTTGCGCGAACGCTGCGCGCCCAGCTCCGCGCCGGTGACCAGCTGCTCCGCATTGGTGGCGACGAGTTCGTGTCAATCATGGACGCAACGATGGAAGAGGAGGCCGTGGCGATCGCCGAGCGCATGCGCGTCTCGCTCCATGGCGTCGCGCTGCCGCATGGCAAGGCACGGATCAGCGCGGGCGTCGCTGCCGGCGCCGGCGGCGTGCACGCGCTCTGGCTCGCCGCGGACGAGGCGCTCTCGAAAGCAAAGAAAGACGGCCGCGATCGCGTCGTGGTCGCGGACGATCGGTCACTGCCGAGCCTGGTTCGGGGTGGCGGCGACGCCGGCGAGATGCTCGATGCGATTCTCAGCAAGCGCCGTGTCATCCAGGCGATGTTCCAGCCGATCGTGCTGCTGAGCGACCACCGCGCCATCGGATGGGAGGCGCTCGCGCGGGTGCCGGGCCTCCGCGATCCCGTCGACGGTGTCGAGGATGTGTTTGCGCTGGCGCACCGTCGCGGCGTCACCAAGGAGATCGACTGGATCTGCCGGAGGATCGCCATGTCGGCGGCGTCGGCGTTGCCCGTGACCGATCCGCTGTTCCTCAACGTCTCCGCCGCGATGCTGCTCGACCCGCTCCACCCCGTCGACCACATGCTGCTGCTCGCCCGCTGGGCCGAGCGTGAGCCCGAGACCATCGTCCTGGAGATCACCGAGCGCGAGTCGATCGCCGACCAGCAGCGCCTCCGCCTCGTCCTGGCCAGCTATCGCGAGCACGGCTTTCAGTTCGCGCTCGACGACATCGGCGAGGGCCACTCCACGCTCGAGTTGCTTGCCGCGGCGGTCCCGGAGTTCGTCAAGATCGCCAAGAGCATCACCCAGGGCTGCGTGGAACGGGGACCCCGCGCGGTCATCGAAGCCACCGTCGCCTATGCCCGCAGTTCGGGATCGACGGTCATCGCGGAGGGCATCGAGGACGAGGAGACGGCCAACCGCCTGGCAGCACTCGGGGTCACCGCCGGCCAGGGGTACTGGCTCGGCCGCCCCCGCCAGATGGCGCTCGATTCCGAAGCGCGAGGTGAGGCGACCGCCTGACCAGGGTCAGACAGCCGGCGCCGCGGCGAGGTCCCAGGTGGAACCGTCAGGGGTGTCGTGCACCTCGATACCCGCGTCCACCAGCGCGTCGCGCAGCTTGTCCGCGAGCGCGTACTCCCCCGCACCGCGCATCTCCACACGCAGGCTGAGGACCCTATCGACCACGGGTCCGAGGAGCTCGCGCGGGTCGTCCACGCCAGTGCGCGCGAGGTCGCCGAGCCGCACGACATAACGTCGGAGGGTCTCGCGCGCACGGTCCTGCTCGTCGGAGTCGAGCGTGTCCGCAGCCCATTCGTGAATCTGCGAGTCGATCGCCAGGACAGCGCCGACCGCGCCGTCGACATCGCGCGAAGCGAGCGCGCCATCGGCGGCCCCGGACTGCCGGGTGACCTCCTCGAGAAAGGGCGAGACGCCTGGGGCTGGAAGCGATTCCACCTGACCCGCATCGGCGTCCGAGGCGTCGGGAGCCAGCGCGTCGGCACCGGCCAGGACCGGCTCGGCGGCGAGCGCGCTGACCGGTACGGTCGTGCCGTTCTCGAACCGCTGCGATACCCCCTTGCGGCGCCACGTCAGCCCACCGCGTCCGCGGATGCTGACCGTCCCGGCGTCGATGTCGAAGATCGCCGCGGTGTGCTCGTCGACACCGAGCACGTCGACGCCGCCCGGGAGCAGTTCCTCGAGGACGCGCAGTCGGCGCTCGCCCATGTAGCAGTACCGGGTGTCGTGTGTCCCGCCCTCGGCGTTGTTGTAATGCGGGATCACCGCCACGCGAAGACCGATGGCGCCGAGCAGGTCAAGACCGTCGAGCCAGCGCGGCTCCTCGCCGACCTTGTACACCTCATACACCGGGAGTGAGCAGACCCCGAGCCCGACTGCGGCCGCGCTCGCAAAGGTCACGCAGCCGCCGTCGCGCAGCTTGGTGGCGAGCAGCTCGGGAACTGCCGTGCCGATCCACTGGCGGAGCGCGTAGGTCGGGCTGCCCGGGCCCGCGAACACATACCGCGCTTCCGCGACGCGCGCCAGCATGGTCTCGTACTCGAGCGCGGACGCCAGCTCCTTGTTCCGAAAGGTCGCAACGCTGATCGGAAAGCCAACGCGGTCGCGAAAGTACGCGACGGTGCGCTCGCTGATGTCCGCCGCGTTCTCCTGGAACCCGAACGGCGTGTCGAGGAGCACGGCCGGCACCGGGCGCGGTTCGAGGCGCGAGAGCAGATCGGCATGCACCGACACCATGGTCGGGGTGGTCTCCCCGGACCCCATGATGCAGAGCAGGCGCGGCAGACGAGCGCCTCCGCCGTTGGTGTTCATGCATCGATCGTACGGTGTGCGGCCCGTGCGACCATCGCTGGAGGAGGTCGCGCGACCATGGACATGGTGGACGTCAAGGCGGGGCTGGCCGATGAGGCGCGCCGCCTCGGCTTCGCCGCATGCGGGGTCACCTCGGTGCGGCCGTTCACCGAGGCACGCACCAGGGCGCTCGCCGCGATCGACGCCGGCCGCATGGACGGCATGGCCTGGTACACGCGCGACCGCGTCGAGGCGTCGGCGGACATCGGCGGACGCTACCCGTGGGCGCGATCGATCATCGCGCTCGCCTGGCCATATCGACCCGCGAGACCGGAGCCTTCCAGCGGTGGCCCGGCCGGGACCGTTCGGGGTCGCTTCTCCGCCTACGCATGCACGGAGGACGGCGGCGGCGCGGTCGACTACCACGACCTCCTCGCACAACGCTGCGACGCGCTGGTCGCCTGGCTGCGCGAGCGGGTCGACGGCGTCCGAGCCAAGCGTTTCGTGGATCACGGCTGGGCGCTCGATCGCGCGATCGCCGAGCGAGCCGGGGTCGGATTCGCCGGGAAGCACGCATCGGTGATCACGGTCGCGGCCGGCTCATACGTGCTCCTGGCGTCCGTCGCCGTGTCAGTCGCGCTTCCGGTCGACGCACCCTCACGGCGTGGGTGCGGCCACTGCACCGCCTGCATCCCGTCCTGTCCGACCGGGGCGATCGTCGCGCCCGGTGTCATCGATGCCCGGCGGTGCATCTCGTACCTCACCATCGAACACCGGGGTCCGATCCCGGGTGAGCTGCGCCGGTTGATGGGGACGTGGGCGTTCGGATGCGACCTCTGTCAGGAGGCGTGTCCCATCAACGAGCGCCTCGCCCCCGACCCGCTCGACGTCGACACGGCAAGCACCGCGCGCGGCCCGGTGCCGCACCCCGACCTGGTGGAGTGCCTCGAGCTCAGCGATGCCGAGTTCACCGCACGCTTTGAGGGTACTGCAGTCTCCAGGACTGGACGTGCCGGGCTGGCGCGCAACTGCGCCATCGCGCTCGGCAATGCGGGGGACGGATCAGCGCTCCCAGCGCTACAACGAGCCGCGGCATCGGACCCGGACGCGGTGGTCCGTGAGGCAGCTCGCTGGGGAATCGCACAACTGACCGGCCGCTGAACGCANNCGGAAGAGGAGGACCGCCGCTCCGGCGCCGATCACCAGCGGCGCACCGACGCACGCGGCCAGGAGCGAGACCGAGTCGGACTCACGCGGCCACCACGCCGGAGGCAGAGCCCGGTTGATCGGCACCCGAGCGCCGCGCAGGCGGGTGTTCCCGTCGAAGAGCGCGAAGGCTGCGACGCATGCGAGCGCAATAAGCAGGGCCGCCTCGGCGAGGAGCGCCGCACCACCGGTGGCACCTGCGGCATGCAGCCACGCGCACAGGACGAACGTGACGATGCCGAGACCCGCACCGCAGGACGCGGCCAGGAAAGTGGTCGGCAGCGAGGTCCTTGGCAGGCTCGGGAGTCGCATGGCTATTCGATCGCAGCGTAACACTCGGGCCGACTCGATGACAGTTCACACGGAGGGGACTCGCCTGTGACGAAACCGTTACGGCGACCGCGATCGCTTGACGCAAGCGATCTACTGTGCCTACGCTGCGTTCGCCGCCAGCGGGCGGCCGGTTCCCACATCTCTCCCAACGTCCCACTACACGAGGAACCCGATGCCGACAAGGTCTCGTCTTGCTGCTGCCGCGCTCGGCGCCACCGCCGTCGCCACCATCCCCTCCGCCGTTTTCGCGAGCTCGTACGTGGTGCGACCTGGCGACACCGCATCGGACATCGCCGTGCGCCACGGCACCACGGTCGCAGCGCTGCTCGATGCGAACCACATGGCGGCGCCGGAGCTGATCCGCGTGGGTCAGATGCTGCAGATCCCCGACGCCTCACTCACCCTGCCGGCGTATGCGCGCGGCGCCAATGACTCCGAGACCTACCAGGTGGGCCACGGGGAGGGCGTCTTCGAGGTGGCCAGGCGTTTCGGCGTCGACCCGACCGCCCTTGCGCGCACCAATGGGATCGGAGTCAATGCACCGATCGCCGAGGGCGACGAGCTGGTCGTGCCCGGCCGGCTCACCCGAATGAATGCCCTGGTCAGCTTCGTCGCCGCCGACGTCGGTGTCGATGCGAAGCTGCTCCGTGGTGTGGCCTGGGCTGAATCAGAGTGGCGGCAGGACCGGGTCTCGGCGACCGGGGCGGTGGGTGTCATGCAGATCGAGCCCTTCACGGGTGAGTGGGTCTCGCGCCACCTCGCTGGAACCCACCTCGACATCTGGCGAGCCCAGGACAACATCGTCGCCGGCGCCATGCTGCTGCGCCACCTGATGACCAAGCACGAAGCCGGGGTTCCGGCCACCCTTGCCGGGTACTACCAGGGCGACGCGAGCGTTGCCAGCCATGGTGTCTACGACGACACCGCGCGATATCAGCGTCACGTCCAGGAGCTGATCGTTCAGGACGTCTGAGCCCGGGGAGCCGGCCAGCCGCCGACCCGCGTTATCCGGCCGCTCCGGTCGACGAGTCTCGCGGGAAGTCCGGCTCCGTCGAGCCACGCTGCGGCGGGGGCCCCTCGGACGACGGCTGCGGTGGCGGCGATATTGGCGTCGACGCACGTGCCCGCCACCACGCTGACAGTCCGCCACGGTCCCGATGCGGGAAGCCCGGTCGCCGGGTCGATGATGTGATGCAACTCGACCCCGCCACGCCGCCAGCGCCGGACGGTGATGCTCGAGGTGGCCACTCCGCCGGCACGAATGGCGATCGTCTCGCCGTCGCGCGTGATCTCCGACCGACTGTCCTCGGCCGCCTGGATGTTCCAGCCATCGTCCGGGGGCTCGCCTGCGACCGAGACGTCGCCGCCAAGGCTGACCAGGACCCCCGCGCCGTGCGTGACTTCCAGGGCAGCCTGTGCAGCGAGATCGGCGGCCAGCGCTTTCGCGGTGGCGCCCAGATCGACCTCGACCCCGGCATCGATCTCGACGCGCCGGCTTGCGGGATAGAGGCGGAGCCGCCGCCATCCGGGGATCGGCGTCAGCACAAGCCGAAGTGGCGCTCCCTCCGCGGGCACCGCATCGAAGTCGACGTCGTACCCGGCATTGCGCATCGCCGCTCCAACCGTTGGATCGACCGCACCGTCACTCAACTCCGCGGCTCGAATCGCGGTGGCGAGCGCCTGGGCCAGCAGCGGTGAAACGATGCCTTCGTGCGGCCCGTCTCCAGCCTGGAGACGGCTCAACTCGCTGTCGTCACGGAAGCGGCTGCATGCGAGGTCGATGGCGGCGACAACATCCTCGACCGCTCTGGTCGCGGGGCCGAGCGTGTCCGGGTCGGTGACCACCACGTGCATCGACGTCCCCAGAGCGGTACCTCGATGCGCGGCAAGGGTCATGAGCCGCCAGTGACAGTACTCGCCGACGAGGAGCTTCCGGTGCTCGCGGATCCGGTGGAAAGCGACGATGATCCCGTGCTCGTCGCCGATGGGGACGCAGACGCGGATTGGCTGGCGGTGCTGGTCGTTGACGACGTCATCGACGACGTCGACAACGGGCTCGTCGTCGACGTGCCCGCATCCGTGTGATATGCCGCCACCGCGAGCGCCGCGACGGCTGCCGCTCCCACCACGCCAAAGGAGGTCGTGAGCCTGCGGCGCCGGCGGAGCGCGCGATCGCGCTCGGCTACCGTGATGCGTCGCTTTGGCGCGGGCATCACGGAACCTCCTGCGGTCGGATGCTCCGAACCCGCAACGCGATGCCGGCGGGCTCTGGGTGGCGGAGCATACGCAGCACACCGCGCAGATCGGTGGCGACCGTGCGCGGGATGTTCACGCGCGAGTCCGGATCCTCGACCCACTCGACGGGCACCTCGTGAATGCGCAGGCCAACACGCTGCGCGACAATCAGCAACTCCGTGTCGAAGAACCATCCCTGGTCACGGACGGCCGGCAGCAGCTCGCGTGCAACCTGAGCGCGTATTGCCTTGAACCCACACTGCGCGTCGCGAAAGTGCGCGTGCAGGACTGATCGAAGCAGAAGGTTGTACGTGCGCGATATGAACTCACGCTCCGCACTCCGAGTGACGCGTGCGCCAGGTGCGAGCCTGCTCCCGATGCTGATGTCACTGCTCCCCGAGAGCAGTGGTGCGATCAACGCGCCGAGCGCCCCGAGTGAGGTCGAGAGGTCGACGTCCGTGTATGCGAGCACACGCGCGTCACTCGCCATCCACGCGGTGCGGATCGCTCGGCCACGACCCTTCTCCGCCAGGTGCATGAAGCGCACGCCATCGAGCTCGGTGGCGAGACGCTTGCCGATCAACGGCGTGCCGTCCTCGCTCGCGTTGTCGACGATGGTGAGCCGTGTCGCGAAGGGAATCGCCGTATGAACATGGGCGTGCAGCGCGCGCACGTTCTGTTCGAGGACTCGCTCCTCGTTGTACACGGGGATCGCGACCTCCAGGACTGGGACTGCTTCGAGCAGGTCATTCATGTGATCAAGCCTGGGGTGCAGTGCTTGATGCCGGCCGCGAGAACGCTGGGAACCCCCTGTGAAGACACGGCGATCTCTGAGCACTCTCACAGGACTCTCTTGCCGTGCACTGAGTTGCGACCCCTAGAGTCCCAGGCGCAGGAGATCTGATGCCGAATCCTCGTCCCCGTTCCTTCCCCCGTCCACGCAGCGTGCGCGCATGGTTGCTCAGTGCGCTCGGGGCCGTCGTCGTGATCGGCGCCGCCGGCGTGCTGTTCATCTATTTCGTGCTGTTCAGCCATTCGGCGCCGGCGCCGCTGGCGCTGGCATCGCCGGCAGCGGCGGCCGCGCAGTCGCCCGCGCTGACGTCGACGCAGATTCCAGGCACCTGGACCGTGGCGGCGAAATCGGTCGCGGGCTATCGCGTCCGCGAACGGCTGGCGTTCCTCTCCGCGCCCAGCGACGCAGTCGGTCGCACGTCACAGATCACCGGAAGCGCCACCATCTCCGGTTCTGGAACCTCACTGACCGTGACCGCCGCCTCATTCACCGTGAATGTCGAATCCCTGACCAGCGACCAGCAGATGCGCGACAGCCATATCCAGTCGCTCGGCCTCGACAGCGCCCAATTCCCCGAGGCGAAGTTCGTCCTCTCATCACCGGTGGCGTTGCCCGCAACAGCAACCTCCGGCGCCGAGGTCACGGTATCGCTGCGCGGCGCTCTGACTATCCACGGAACAACCAAGACCGTGACGATTCCAGTGCAGGCGCGTCTGACGGGATCGGAGATCGAGGTGGTTGGTTCGATCACGTTCCCGTGGGGCGAATTCGACATGCAGGCCCCGAACGTCGACGGGTTCGTCACCGTCGACAGCACAGCGACGATGGAGTTCGACCTGTTCCTCAAGCAGGGCTGACTCGCCGCGAGGAGAGGGGTCGTCGGAAGGGCGCTCGCTGCGGCGGGCCGCGGTCGGGACGCCTTCGCCCTCCCGCCGCTTACCCTCGCCCGGGGGGAGCCCGGGCTGCGAGATACCCGCCTCCGCGCACCCCCTTCCGACGACCCCTCGTTCCTGCTACTCCCCTGTCTCGCCGTCCACCGCCTCCCGTATGAGATCGGCGTGGCCGTTGTGGCGCGCGTACTCCTCCACCATGTGGCAGAGGATCCAGCGCAGGTTGGGAGAATTGCCCTCTTTGTCTTTGCGGACGGCGAGCTGATCCAGTCCGCCTTGCGTGAGTGCCTCCGTGACGCGGTCTCGTGAGCGGTCCACCGCGTCCTGCCAGAGCGTGCGGAGGTCTTCGGGTGTGTCGCCGGTCGCCGAGTGCCAGTCCCAGTCGGCGTCGGCGTCCCAGTCGACCGTGTCGAACGGCGGGAGCGTGTCCCGGTCGTGCAGCCACTGCGAGAACCAGTAGTCCTCCACGAGTGCAAGGTGCTTCATCATCCCGCCGAGCGTCATGGACGAAGCGGCGACGGTCGTGTTCAAGCCGGCGGCGTCGAGTCCTGCGGTCTTCCATGCAAAGGTTGCGCGCTGGTAGTCGAGGAAGCCCTGGAGAGTCTCAGCCTCGCCGGCCCTGTCAGGTGGTTCGGGACGTCCGTGGTCGTCGATAACAGGCATGGTCGGTGAGTGTAGCCACGGCGTACCCGAGCACCGTCAGCGGCGCGTAGCGAGAGACTGAATGCGCAGCGCGAGCGTGGGACAGCCGGACACCGCACGGCGCGCGTGCGGGAGCACCGACTGCGGAATCGCACCGGAACGGATGATCGGATAGCCCCAGTCGTCGAGCTCGATGAGCTCGGGCACCAGGTCGGCACACACGCCGTGCCCGTCGCATTTGATGCGGTCGATGCCGAGCATGACGCGATCGCTCATCACGCCACCGCCTGCGTGTTCACGATGCTGCAGCGCCGCTGGTCGTCATGCAGGGTGAATTCGCCGCTGAACACGTGCAGCGCCGATGCGAGCAGACCTGCCGCGCCGTCGGGGTGATGGCACGCGCCGCGCCCGGCGAGGAGTCCCGACCAGCGCTGAACGCGCTCGAGGTCGCCGGGCGTCGAGGTGAGGCCGGCGATCCGGCCGGCGGCGGCGGAGATGGCACGCAGGCCGAAGGTGCAGGGACCGCACTGGCGCGCACTCTCGTGGGCAAGGTACGCCAGGATTCTCGCTGTCTCGATGACACCGCAACGCCCGGATGGCAGCACCGCGACCACGCCGCAACCGAGCGAATGGCCGAGCCGGTGCAGCGGATCGGCGTCAAGCGACAGTCCCCACGCAGCGCCCGACTGGATCCAGCCGCCGAAATATCCACCGAGGAGCACGGCGTCACTGTCGGAGGTGATGCCGCCGGCAACGTTCACCGCATCAGCGAGTGTCATCCCCTGGTGAATCTCGATGAGCACGGTCTGCGGCACCGCGCCGCCCACGGTGACGAGTGTCGTCCCGGATGCACCAGCCACCCCGAGCGAGCGATACCACTCGTCGCCGAATCGAGCGATCAACGCCACATGAGCGAGGGTTTCCACATTCTGCACGAGCGTGGGACGTCCGTCGACGCCACGCTCGTACGGACGCGGTGGAATCGACGTCGGCAGCGCGATCCCGGCGTTGACGAAGTGCACTGCCGCCGTCTCCTCTCCTGAGACGTAACGCACGGGAGCGCTCACGAGACGGAGGCGGGCGCGTTCGGTGCCGGGACGTTCGGAGACTGCTCGCTGCATGGTCTGGATCGCTCCGGCATGGTCGGCGCCGACGTAGAGCACGATGTCGTTCGCGCCGACAGCGTTTGCGGCGAGCAGCGCACCATCGATCACCAGGTGAGGGCGCTGCTCCATGAGCATTCGATCCTTGCGGCTCAGCGGCTCGCCCTCGCCGCCGTTGGCCAGGACGACCGGTGTGCCGGCGCGTTGCGACGCTACCGATCGCCACTTGGTGGCAACTGGGAAGGCCGCGCCACCCTTGCCGCGCAGGGCGCTTCGCTCGATGGAGCCGATGAGCTCGGTGGCCGGCGGCAACGCGCCAAGCCGTCGCTGATGGTCGGCATAACGCTCGATCCCCTGCACCGCCGGCGGCCCCGCGAGCAGCGCGATGCTCATCGCCCGGTCCCGAACGACGCACGTTCCGCGGCCACGCGACGTTCATCGGCGAGCGGGTCCGGTGGTGCAGCGAGCAGGCGCCAGAGCAGTGCCGACACGACGGCAGCGACGCAGACAACATCGATTGCCAGCATCCAGATGGCGGTGTTGTCGGTGCCCGTGCCGATGCCGTGAATCACGGCGATGGGCCAGCTCGCATATGCGAGCCAGTGGATCCCGCGCCACACGCGAGCGCCGATGCGCTGCCGCAGCAGGCTGGTCGCGATGATCGCGAGCAGCAGCTCGAATGCGATGGTCCCGAGGCCGAGCCACACCGTGCGGTAGTAGGAACCGAACGGAATCACGGCCGCGACCAGGCCGAGGTGGGTGAAGGGGTCCACCACAGCGGTGACGATATGCAGCAGGAGGAAGACGAGGGTCATCAGGGCGAGGTCGCCATGCACCGCCGCGCTGAGGAAACGCGGCCAGCCTCTGGTCTCGAAACGCAAGCGCGCCAGCAGCCCGAGCACGACGACGGCGCTCAGGAGGAGGAGCGTGACGGCGCCCGAACCGCGCGTTGTGTACCAGAGCACTTGGTCGGACATCAGCCGCGCCTCAAGCCGCCGGCAGCTCGATCCGGAAGGTGGCGCCGCCGCCAGGGGTGTCGGTGACGCTGATCCTCCCGCCATGCGCGGTGACGACCGCGGTTGCGATGCTGAGGCCCAGCCCGCTCCCACCCTGGTCGCGACTCCGCGTCGGGTCAGCGCGGTGGAACCGCTCGAAGATGCGCTCGCGCTGCGGCGCCGGCACACCGGGGCCGTGGTCGATGACGTCGATCTCAGCCTGTCCGTTCTGCGATTGCAACGCAACCTCCACGGGACTGCCGGCCGGTGTGTGCACCAACGCGTTGCGCACCAGGTTGGCCACAGCCTGGCGGAGGCGCAGGTCATCGCCGGTGACCACGATCGGCTGCTCGATGTGCGCGCTGACCGAGCGTGCGGGGTCGGCGGCGCGAGCGTCGCTGACCGCGTCGTTCACCATTGCCGTAAGGTCGACCGGCGCGCGGTCCAGGGGCCGGCCCTGGTCGAGGCGCGCAAGAAGCAGCAGGTCGTCGACGAGCAGGCCCATGCGTCGGGTCTCATCCTCGATGCGGCGAACCGCGAGCACGACATCGTCGCGAGTCATGTCCGGGTTGCGCTGCAGCAGCTCCGCATATCCACGCATCGATGTCAGCGGTGTGCGCAATTCGTGCGAGGCATCGGAGACGAAATGGCGCAACTTCTGTTCGGTGACATCGCGCTGCGCGAATGCCCGCTCGATCTGGCTCAGCATTCCGTTGAGCGCGAGACCGAGCTGGCCGACCTCGGTGCGCTCGTTCGACGGCGAGACGCGACGGCCGAGGTCGCCTGCCGCGATCGAGCGCGCCGTTGCGCCCATGCGTTCGAGCGGACGCATCCCGCGGCGCACCAGCAGCCACGTGACTACGAGGACGATGATCGTGATCCCGCTGCTGATGGCGATCTCGAAGAGCAGGAGTGTGCTCAACGTGGTGTTGACGCCGTCGAGCGGAATTGCGACCACGAGGTCTGTGCCGGGCTGGTGCGGGTCCGGGGTCACGAGGACCCGATACGACTGCCACGTTCCTGTTCCGGAGACCGTCAGCGTCGCGTTCGCATCGTCATAGATCGTCGCGGGCAAGACCGGATGCGACTGCGTCGTCTGCACGTAGCCGCCGTACAGACCACCACCGCTGATCGGGCCGGATGCGTTGACAAACTCCCCGTACGTTCCGGGCGGAAGCTGTCCGTTCCCTCCACCCTCGAACGGCGACGGTCTGGATTGATCGAGGGCGTTCTCAGCGCCACCATCGATCGCCGTCAGTTGACTGTCGACGTTCTGAAGCAGCGAGCTCTGCAGCGCCGCGTAGGTCCCGATGTCGGCGGCGGCCAGGCCGAGAATGAACAGCGGCGCCAGGGTCAAGAGCAGTCGGAGTCGAAGTGACATCTAGGGTCCTGAGCACATGGCCGGCAAGCCGATCAGGCGTGCGCCGAGGTGGTCCGCGGGACGCGCATGACGTATCCGACTCCGCGAACCGTGTGGATGAGTGCCGGCTCCACCTGATCGACCTTGCGGCGAAGGTAGCTGATGTAGGTCTCCAGCACGCTGGCGTCGCCGCCGAAGTCGTAGTCCCAGACGTGGTCGAGGATCTGCGTCCGCGACAGCACGCGGCCGGTGTTCATCATCAGGTAGCGCAGCAGGCGGAACTCGGTGCGTGTCAGCTCCACCGGTTCCCCGGCGCGAAAGACCTCGTGGGTCTCGTCGTCGAGCTCGAGGTCGTGGAGGACGAGCTTCCCGGACGCGGCTGACCGCTCGGGATTGTGGCGGCGCAGCACGACCCGGATCCTCGCCACCAGTTCCTCGATGCTGAACGGCTTGGTCACGTAGTCGTCGCCGCCGATGGTCAGACCGTGCACCTTCTCCTCGGTGGCGTCGCGAGCGGTCAGGAAGATCACCGGGACCTTGATGCCGTCGCTGATCAGGCGTTGCACGACGGTGAAGCCGTCGTCGTCCGGGAGCCCGACGTCGAGGATCATGAGGTCAGGCCGGAAGTCCATCACCGCGTGGCGGGCCTGCTTTGCGGTGGCGGCGGTCTGGACCGAGAAGCCCTCATATTTGAGCGCCATCGCCACCAGGTCGGTGATGGCACGCTCGTCATCGACGACGAGGACCCGGTTCGGCTCGGCCGCGTTCACGGTGGTCACGCGACCATCTTCGCGCGGAATTCTGGGAAAAGGCTCAGAGCTTGTTGGATCTACTCTGGGTTCCGCTCCGGATCCCGAGCCCGCCCGCGCTCCGCTGCCCCAAGCGGCAACGAGAGGCAGCGGACGCCACCGCCGGCTTTGAGGAACTCCCCCATGGGCAGCGGAATCGTCGTATAGCCGGCTGCCGCCAGCGGAGCCTCCATCTGCGAGATCGTCAACGACGACAGAAGGTGCCGGCCGAGTGGCATCGCGTTGCAGGCGAAGCCCGCGGCCACGTCGACAGGCACCTCGATCAGGTTTGGAACGAGTTCGCGAATCACGCGTATCGAGTCGGGCGCAAACGCGTCCGGCGCCGCGAGGACATTGTCCGCGTCGAGCGGGCAGAAGCAGGTGTCGAGGTGATAGAAGCGCGGATCCACCAGCTCCAGCGACACCACGTCGACATCGAGGATTCGTGCCACCGGGCGGTGCGACTCGCGGTCGGTCCGGAATCCGTAGCCGCAGAAGAGTTGATCGCCGACAAAGAGCGCGTCTCCCGCGCCCTCGAACGACAGCGATCTGGGGAGCTCGTGAACGTCGAAGCCGAGCCGTTCGAGCTCCGCGCGCCAGTGCGCTTCCTCTCCCTGCCGCTCGGCGTGATGGAAGTTGCTCAGGACCGCCCGGTCGTCCCAGAGCACCGCCGCATTGGCGGTGAAAACCATGTCGGGGAGACCCGAGACAGGCGCTGCCAGCTCGACCCTGACGCCAAGGTCGACATACGTCCGGTGGAGCGCGTCCCACTGCTCGGCGGCCAGGGCGTGGTCGACCTTGACCGCCACGTGCATCCAGGGGTTGATCTCGTACTCGATACCGAAGAAGTCGGGCCGGCACATGAGCACGGCAGCGGTCATTGACCGGCCCCGGGGGCGGCCGCGACATCGCCAAGGGGCAGCGGCATGAGCAGCGTCGGCGAGAACCGGGTCCCCGCGTGCCGCTCGATCGGGCCCGCGACAGCAGGTCGTTGCACGCACCACCCCGGGTCGACGTCATCCCGGATGGCAAGGAGAGTCGGGCGCAGGAGTGCCCCACCCGGACTTCTGCCGTGATGCCGGACGGTCGCGGTCAGCGCGGGACGGAGCCAGGTGGCGATCGCCGGCTGGACGCCGTCGAGCGGCGCTTCGTTGATTCTCAGCTCGGCCGCATGGGTGGCGAGCCAGCCGGCGATCACGCGATCGCGCGGTCCGTCCACGTGGCCGGCGAACGTGAGCCGGCCGCCGACATGCTCGCCGAGGATCAACCGGGTGCCGCCACGATGCCGCGAGTCGATACCGGCGATGACACAGGTCGTCTGGTTCGCCAGCGCGATGCGAAGCCGGTCTGGTGAAGCAACGCCGGGTCGATACGGTGCGCTCGCCCGGCGCGCGAGCAGGGCGACCAGGCCGCGGCCGGCCGCGGCTGCGGCGAGCGCCTCTCCCCGGCCGCGCACATGGTCCGGCGCCTGGAGGACGTCGCTCTGCCCGGTGAGGTCGCTGAGCGCGTCGAGACGACGGTCGAGCGGCCACGCGATGGTCGAGCGTCCATCGAGATGCAGGACGTCAAAGCTGAGGTACACCGCGGGAAGGTCGGCCGCCGCAGCCGGCCCGGTGGCGATCCGTCGCCCGAACCCCGCCAGGTCGGGACGTCCCTCTCGATCCAGCACCGCGATCACGCCGTCGAGCACCGCGCCGCGGCCACCCTTGATCGACGCCACCGCGGACACGTCCGGAAAACGCCGTGCGAGGTCTCCTCCCATCTCCCCCTGGATACGGACGCTTCCGCCCGGGTCCAGGTAGAGCAACGCCCTCGCGCCGTCCCAGTCGACGCTGAACAGCCAGTCGTGATCGTCGAAGGGGTCCGCGCAGGGCACGGCCGTCTCGATCGGTATGAAGCCGGGAAGCTGGGGCGGAGTCGGCGAACGAAAGAGCAATGGGTCGCCGGGTGTCGCCAGGGCGGCACGAGACAGGGTTGCTCTACCAGACACTCGCGACTTCGTGATGCCTCAGGAAGCCCGGCGCCGGCGGGCCGGCTGGCCCTCTTCCGACTCGGAATCCTCAGCGTCGCCGGTTTCGCCTCGCCGCGACTTCGCCGCCTCGACCGACGCCTTGAGCGCGGCCATGAGGTCGGTGACCTTGCCGGTCTCATGGACCTCAAGGCGCTCGATCGGCTGGTCGTTCACCTTGGCTTCCACAACCTGGATCACCGCCTCGCGGTAGTCGTCGTGGTAACGCGCCGGGTCGAAGTGGGCGCTCATGTTCTCGACCAGCATCACCGCCATGTCCAGCTCTTTCTTGGGCACGTTGGGGGCTTCTTCGGGGATCTGGAGCTCGCCGGCGGAGCGGATCTCATCAGGCCAGTGCAGCGTGTTGAGCAGGAGACCCTGCTCGTGCAGCGCGAGCCGGCAGAGATGCTCGCGGTCGCGCAGCGCGATCTTGCCGATGGCGACGGTGCCGGTCTTCTCGAGCGCCTCGCGAAGCAGCGCATAGGGCTTGACCCCGACGGTCTCGGGCTCGAGGTAGTACGCGCTCTTGAGGTACACGCCGGCTTCGATCTCCGAGTCCGGACAGAACTCGACGATCTCGATCGTGTGCGTGGTAGCCAGGGGAAGGTTGTCGAGGTCCGAGTCGGTGACGATCACATACTCGTCCTTGCCCACCTCGTACCCGCGGAGCGCCTCGCTCCAGCCGATCTCGCGATCCTCTTCCGGGCACCAGCGCTTGTTGCGCACCGGCGTGTGGTCATTGGGACAGAGCAACCGGAACGAAACGCTCTTCGACTCGGTCGCCAGGTACAGCCGCACGGGAATCGCCACCATGCCGAAGCTGATGGCGCCCCGCCACATGGATCGAGGCATGGCGGGATCGAGTATAGAGGCGCGGGATCGCTCTGCACGCGCATCACCAGGTGCAGTCGAAGCCGCTGTCGTTCAGGCGGCGGCCAGGAGCCTGTCGTACGCCTCTTTGAGCTCCGGGTAGCGCAGGAAGATGATGTGCGCGTACTCCTGGGTCAACGGTACGGGCTTGCGCCGGAGCGTGAGGCCGACCTCCTCGGGGCGGTGATTCGCCTTGCGCCAGTTGCACTTCCGGCACGCGATCACCACGTTCTCCCAGCGGTCCGGCGCGCCTCCTCGAGACACCGGGATCACATGGTCCACGGTCAGCTCGGTCGCGGTGCCGAGGCGGCCGCAGTACTGGCACGTGTGGTCGTCTCGGAGGAGAAGGTTGCGGCGGTTGGGCCGGAGCAGACGGCGCGGGACGTGGATGGTGCGCAGGAGGCGGACGATCACGACCCCTTCGGGCAACCGCCGCCCCGCGAGAGCCTCGGCTGCGGCGCGCTCGGCAGTCTCATCCACGAACGCCACCCGCTCCTTGGTCAGGAGTACCACCAGCCGCCGGTGACTGATCACGTTCAGCGGCTGCAGCGAGGCGTTGAGCAGCAGCACTGCCATGACGCGAATTCTATTGGGAAGCGGGGATCTCCGCGTCGGTCAGGTGTAGGGGGCGGACTTGATCGGCCCCACCTTGATCGCGCCCCCGCAGACCATGCTCGAGTCGATGTCGGTGACGTTGGTCTGGAAATGGGACGTCGGCAGCGTCACCTTCCAGAGCTTCGGCTGCACGGCCTGGGCCGCAGAGCACGTGGCATCGGTCCAGGAGACAAGGAAATACCCATGCCCTGTGGCTCCGGCTGCGCCGAGTGGGTCGGTGTCGGGTGGCAGGTCGGTTGGGCTCGGCGAGGCCATCGTGTTGTCGTTGGTCCAGCCGGTGTTGAGGAGCCCGCCGCCGGCCGAGAGCATCTGCAGCTTCGCATAGCCGAATTCGGTGCAGTCGCTTGTCGAGGAGTTGCGAATCTCGAACGTGGCGTAGATCGTTCCGGCTGCGCCCTGAGTGTTAAGCATGCCGATCTCGAACTCCCCGGGCGTGCACGGTCCGGTCGACGTCGCCGTGGGAGTCGCCGAAGTCGCCGCCGTCTGGCTCGATTCCGGGCTTGGCGTCACCTGGAAGGGGGTCGGCTCGATGACCTTCGCGGACGGTGACGAAGAACCACACGCGGCGAGAAGGCTCGCGGACGCGAGCAGCAGGGTCGGAACCAGCGCCCGTCGCATCGCGACGAGGGTACCCGCAATGTGCGCGGCCCGCGCGTCAGGGACGGGCCGGGAGGTCCTGGTAGGCGTGCAGCACAGGAGCAAAGAGATCGCCTTTCTCCGCAACGCGTTGCGCGATCGTGGTGATATTCCAGCGGTCCGGACGCAGGTCTGGGTCGTCGAGCTCCTCCCATGCGATCGGCGTCGACACCGGCGCGCCCTGCGCCGGTCGGAGCGAGTACGGCGCCGCCAGCGTCTTGTTGATGATGTTCTGCGTGTAGTCGATCCGGATCCGACCAGTTCGCCTGGCCACCGCCCACTCCCAGCTCACCCGTCCGGGTGCCGCCTGGTCGATGGCCCGGCCGACCTCCTCCACCCAGTGGCGCACCGCCGAATAGTCCGGACCGCGGCGAACCGGCACATAGATCTGCAGGCCGGTCTGTCCGCTGGTCTTGACGACACCGTGCATGCCGTAATGATCCAGCGCCGCCTTGACGAGCTTGGCGATGTCGATGACATCGCCGAATGTCGCCGGCTCGAACGGATCGAGGTCGAACACCGCCCAGTCCGGTTGCTCGGGCACGTCGATGCGCGAATGCCACGGGTGCAGGTCGATGACACCCGCGTTGGCAACCCACGCGAGCGTCGCCACCTCGTTGACCACGATGTACGTCTTGGTCTTCTCGCCGTGATACGTCCACGACTCGATCCACTCCGGTGCGTGCGTCGGTTTATCCTTGCGCCAGAACGACTTTCCGTCGATACCATCGGGGAACACCTGCATCGACAGAGGACGGTCCCGAAGGTACGGCAACATGTACGGAGCCATCCGCACGTAGTACTCGATCATGTCCCGCTTGGTGATGCCGTCGGCGGGCCACAACACCTTGTCGAGATTCGTGAGGGGGAGTCTGCGGCCGGCTATCTCCCAGTGCGCGTTGCCCTTGAGCGTTCTGAGGGTGGCTAGTGCCGCGCTCTCGTCCGGGTCCTGGCGCCTTGGGGGCCCATCGCTACCTGCGCGCCGGGTCTCCTTGGGCCTGTCGGTTTTTCTGGAGGGCGACGCGTCCTCGTCGCCCGGCACTCCGGTGGCGCTGCTCCCCAAGGCGCCACCCGGACGGCGTTGTTCCGTAGCGGACGCCTGTCCGCTCTGTGCTCTGGGTCGCTTTTGGACGCCGGCCGCAACCTCGTCGCGTCCTGGCGGGGGTGTTGCGGCCGGCTCTTTGGCCCGCGAGGTTTTTGGCTCGGTCTTCTGGGGGACTTCCCGGAAGGTGTCTTCGGGGCGCCGGTCGGGGCGGAGGGTGCGGAAGGCAGGGTGGCGGAGGATGCCGTCGCGGGTCCAGCCCGCGAAGCGGACCTCGCAGACCAATTCGGGTTTGACCCAGGTCGCGGGTTCCGAGGTTTTGGGGATGACGTCGAAGGGGCTGGTCTTGACCTCGAGGGGGCGTAAGCGGTCTTTGATCGCGCGCAGCATCTTGTCGTCGAAGCCGGTGCCGACCTGGCCGCAGTGGACGAGATGGCCACCGTCGAGCACACCGAGGATGAGCGCGCCGAGCTGGTTGCTGCGGCGTCCGCGGCCGGCGGTGTAACCGGCGATCACGCAGGACTGGCTGAGCCAGGACTTGATCTTCAGCCAGTCCGGGCTGCGGATCCCGGGCCGGTAGAGGGAGTCCGCGCGCTTCCCCACGATGCCTTCGATGCCTGACTCGCGGGCAACATCGAAGAGCGAGATCCCATCGCGCTCGACGTGCTCCGCAAAGAGGATGCACGGCGAGTCGACGATCGTCTCGCGCAGCGTCTTCTTGCGGATTCGAAGCTCGGTGCTGAGCATGTCGCGGCCGTCCAGCTCGAGCAGATCGAAGGCCACGAATGTCACCGGATGCTCGGCCGCCACGCGGCGGACGTCCGGCTCACGGCTGACGCCGATGCGCTGCTGCATGCGCTCGAACGATGGCCTTCCGTCGGCATCGAGGACGACCAGCTCGCCGTCGACGATGACCTGCCGGGCGTGGATGCCGGCACGGATCGCCTGGGCCTCGGGATAGCGAGCCGTCTCATCCCCACCACGCCGGCCGGTGATGCGCACCAGGTCCCCGGCCACGCTCACCATCGCGCGGATGCCGTCGTATTTCAGCTCGAAGAACCAGCCATCCCTGGAAAACGCATGGTCCATCGGCGTGGCGAGCATTGGCGGTGGAGCCTGGGCGAGCGCTGGAGGAGCCAGCTCCGGCGCGAAGGCGGCAGGCGTACCGCGAGCGCGGGCCGCGCGGCGCATCTCTCGTGGGTCGCCGCCACCCTCGGCAGCGATCTCCGCGAGGCTTCTGCCGGTTTTGACTGAAACATCGCGGTCGATCGCCTCGAAACCCTCGACAACGAATTCATCGCGTTTCTTGATCAGCAGCCAGTTCTTATCACCGTCGTTGCCTCCGCCGTACTGACTGGCTCGATCACCGATGTGTATGAGCGCGAATTCGCCGGAGATCTTGGTGCCGTGGAGGCGGAATTTAATGTCTCCTCGGAGCCGGGACCTATCGAAGTCCTCGGCCGACTCCTTGATCCACTCGTAGGTGCCGATGTCCCAGAGCATCACCGTGCCCGCCCCGTACCCGGACGGGATGACGCCTTCAAATTCGCCGTAGTCGATGGGGTGGTCCTCGGTCTGAACGGCCAGGCGCTTCTTGGACGGATCCAGGCTGGGACCTCTCGGGATCGCCCACGAGAGCAGCACGCCGTCATGCTCCAACCGGAAGTCGAAATGCATTCGCGTGGCTCGATGTTTCTGGACGCAGAACCGGCTGCCGTGGGGCAGTTGCTCCCACGCGGAGGTCGCAGCGCCCGCACTCGGGATTGGGTCTCCGCTGGGCTCCGGGGTCTGATTGAAATCGCGCTTTCGGCGGTACTCTTCAAGCGTGGGAAGTGCCATCTTCATCAACCCTCTCGACAGGGCCGGCAGGAAGCAGAACGGAGAGCGTCGTTCACGTTCTTGATGCTAGTGCAGTGCAGCGCTCAAAACGAGCGAACTGGGCTCGCAGGCTGGTAGAATAGTGGTACTTGGAACAGCCGATTTGAGCGGTCCGCGCTGGAACAATCGAGCGGTTTCACGATTGGCCCACTCCCTCACCCTCACGTCACACCCGGAGCAGCACAAATAACCGACACCGCACGCCCCGAACGCCCCGATGAGGCGGCGATCGCGCAAGAGACGAACCCAGGGCCAAGCCATGCAGACGGCAATCCGGATCCGCGTCCGGTAGGCGCCGGCCGGGCTGGCACGGACACGTACTCGGCCGACCAGATCCAGATTCTCGAGGGTCTCGAACCGGTTCGCAGACGCCCCGGGATGTACATCGGATCCACGGACCTCCGTGGCCTGCACCATCTCGTTGTCGAGCTCGTTGACAACAGCATCGACGAGGCCCTCGCCGGTTGGTGCGACACGATCAAGGTCGTGCTCCACGCGGACAAATCCGTGTCAGTACTTGATAACGGTCGTGGCATCCCGGTCGGGATGCATCCCACCGCCAGGAAGTCGGCGCTCGAGGTCGTGTTGACGACCCTGCACGCAGGCGGGAAGTTCGGCGGCGGCGGCTACAAGGTCTCGGGTGGTCTGCACGGTGTCGGCCTCTCGGTCGTCAACGCACTCAGCGTGCGCCTCGTCGTGGAGGTGTACCTCGACGGCGAGACCCACCGGCAGGAGTACACGCGCGGCGTTCCGGATGGCCCCGTTGCGGTGGTCGGAAAATCAGATCAACGCGGGACCTTCGTCCGGTTCTGGCCGGACCCCGAGATCTTCCCGGAGATCGAGTTCTCGTGGGACACGGTGTGCAACTCGTTGCGCAGCTATGCGTTCCTCAACAAGGGGATCACGATCCAGCTCTTCGACGAGCGCGACGACGCCGCGTACACCTTCCACTTCGAGGGTGGCATCCAGTCGTTCGTCAGGTACCTGAACGCCAACCGCAACGTCATCAACCAGAAGCCGATGTACGTCGAGCGAGAGATCGACGGCAATGTCGTCGAGATCGCGCTGCAGTACCAGAACACGGTGTTCACCGAGCACGTTCTCGCGTTTGCGAACAACGTCCACACCGAGGAGGGTGGCGCGCACGTCACGGGATTCCGCAGCGCGCTGACCGCGACGTTGAACAAGTACGCGCGCAAGGCAGCCATCCTCAAGGAGCAGGACCCCAACCTCAGCGGTGACGACGTGCGCGACGGCTTGACCGCCGTGATCAGCGTCAAGCTCCGTGAGCCGCAGTTCGAGGGTCAGACCAAGACCAAGCTGGGAAACAGCGAGGTAGCCGGCCAGGTCTCGACAGTGCTGAGCGAGTCGCTCATGCAGTACCTGGAGGAGAACCCGTCGGACGGTCGCAAGATCATCGATCAGTCGCTCACGGCCGCACGAGCCCGTCAAGCGGCTGCCAAGGCGCGCGACCTCGTCCAGCGCAAGTCGTTACTCGAGTCGGCCACCTTGCCCGGCAAGCTCGTCGACTGCAGCGAGCGCGACCCTGCGCATTGCGAGATCTTCATCGTCGAGGGACTGTCGGCAGGCGGCACCGCCAAAGAGGCGCGCGAACGCCGCAACCAGGCGATCCTTCCCCTCCGAGGCAAGATCCTCAACGTCGAGAAAGCGCGAGCAGACAAGATCCTCGGCAACGAGCAGATCAAGGATTTGATCATGGCCCTCGGTGGAGGATTCGGCGAGACGTTCAGCGTGGACAAGCTGCGGTATCACCGCATCGTGCTCATGGCCGACGCCGATGTCGACGGCTCGCATATTCGCACCCTGTTGCTGACCTTCTTCTGGCGGCATCTGCGTCCGCTCGTCGACGGTGGCTTCCTGTATCTCGCGCAGCCGCCGCTGTACAAGCTCGAGAAAGGCAAGGGCCGCAACAAGCAGACGGAATACGCCTTCAGCGACGACCAGCGTGACGACAAGGTCAAGTCGATGGGCCGGGACACCGAGGTGTCTCGCTACAAGGGACTTGGCGAGATGATGTCCGAGGAGTTGTGGGCAACCACCATGGACCCCGATCGCAGGGTGCTCCTCCAGGTCGGCGTCGCGGACGCCCTGAAAGCCGACGACATCTTCGACCGACTCATGGGGTCCGATGTCGAGCCTCGCAAGCGTTTCATCCAGACTCACGCCACGAGCGTGCGCAACCTCGACGTCTGATGCCCCTTCCGATCGCGGTCGACGCGATGGGCGGCGACCATGCCCCCGGGGAGATCGTGCGCGGCGCTCTGCGCGCCGTTCGTGAGCACGGCATCACGGTCACCCTGGTCGGCCGGCGTGAGGCCGTTGACGATGCGTTGCGCAGCGCCGGTGCGGCGACCCCGGAAGGGATCAACATCGTGGATGCTCGTGAGGTCATCGAGATGAACGAGCACCCGGCGAATGCGGTGCGTGCCAAACGCGACTCGTCACTCGTGAGCAGTTGCGCGCTGGTCGCCGGCGGGCAGGCACGGGCGGTGATCAGTGCGGGCAACAGCGGCGCCATGCTCGCCGCTGCGCTCTTCACCATCAAGCGCATCGCCGGTATCGCCAGGCCCGCAATCGGGGCCTCGTTTCCGAGTGACGCGGGCCAGACGTTCATCCTCGACGTCGGCGCCAATACCGACTGCAAGCCGGAATGGCTCGCGCAGTTCGCGTTGATGGGCGACGTCTACGCCCGCACCATGCTCGGCATCGCCAGTCCACGGGTCGGGTTGCTCAGCAATGGCGAGGAATCCGAGAAGGGATCAGAGCTGGTTCAGGCAGCGCACCCATTGATCGCGGCGCTCCCGATTCAGTTCACCGGCAACGTCGAGGGCAAGGACATCTTCCGCGGGGGGTGCGACGTGGTCGTCACCGACGGCTTCACCGGGAATGTCGTGCTCAAGGTGGCCGAGGGAATCGGCGAGTTCCTCTTCGCGAGCATTGCGCGCGAGGCGCGGAAGTCGATCGGCGGCAAGGTCGGTGGCGCCCTGCTCAAGCCGAAGCTCCGTCCCCTGCGAGACCGGACCGACTACCGCAAGACCGGCGGCGCGCTGCTCCTCGGGGTCGCCGGAGAGGTGGTGATCGCCCACGGGCGATCCGATGCCGAGGCAACCATGAATGCGATTCGCGTCGCTGCCCGCGCGGCCGATGAGGGTGTCAGCAAGGTCATTGCGGGCGCGGTGAGAAGCCCAGCGGAGGTGTCTGCGTAATGGCGGTGTTCGAGCCCGGTCAGGTTCATCCCATCGAACTCGAGGCGGAGATGCGCGCGTCCTACATGGACTACGCGATGAGCGTCATCATCAGCCGCGCCCTCCCCGATATCCGCGATGGGTTGAAGCCGGCACAGCGCCGCATTCTCTGGGCGATGCTCGACACCGGGATGACCGCGGGAGCGCGGTACCAGAAGTGCGCCGCAGTCGTCGGTGAAGTGCTCGGCAAGTACCACCCGCACGGTGACACGGCGGTGTACGACACGCTGGTTCGGCTCGCTCAGCCGTGGGTGATGCGCTATCCGCTCATCGACGGGCAGGGCAACTTCGGCTCGGTCGACGGCGATCCGCCTGCCGCGTACCGGTACACCGAGGCACGCATGACGGCGGTGGCGATGAGCCTCGTCGACGACATCGAGAAGGATACCGTCGACTTTGGCCCGAACTTCGCCAACGTCCCGGGAGTGCGCGAGCCGTCGGTGATGCCGTCGTTGCTCCCGAACCTCCTGGTCAACGGCGCCAGCGGCATCGCGGTCGGCATGGCCACCAACATCCCGCCGCACAACCTCGGCGAGATCTGCGACGCCGTGGTGCGGCTGGTCGATGACCCCGACACCACCACCGAGGACCTCATCCGCATCGTCAAGGGGCCGGACTTCCCGACCGGCGGGATCATCTACACGCGCGACATCGCCAACGTGTACGGCACCGGCCGCGGCCGCATCGTGATGCGCGCCCAGGTCGACTTCGAGGAGTCGAAGTCGGGTCGCGAGCAGATCATCGTCCGTGAGCTCCCCTACCAGGTGAACAAGTCGCGCTTGATGCAGAACATCGCCGAGCTCGTCAACGACCGCAAGATCGACGGCATCGCGGACCTGCACGACGAGTCGGGGCGCGAGGAGAAGGTGCGCATCGTCATCGAGCTGAAGTCGAACGCGCGACCGCACACCGTCCTCAACAACCTCTACAAGCACACCCAGCTGCAGATGACCTTCGGGGCGTTGATGCTCGCGATCGTCGACGGCCGTCCGCAGGTGCTGAGCCTCAAGGCGATGCTCCAGCACTACATCGGCCACCGGCGCAACGTGGTCACGCGGCGGACGCAGCACGACCTGACGACCGCCCGGGAGCGGGCGCATATCCTCGAAGGACTGACCATCGTCCTCGACAACCTCGATGAGACGATCGCGATCATCCGCGGTGCGCAGGACGAGAAGTCCGCGCAGACCGCCCTCGAGCAGCGGTTCAGCCTCACCGAGCGGCAGTCGAAGGCCATCGTCGACCTGCGCCTCGGCCGGCTGACCCGGCTCGAGAGCGGCAAGCTCCGCGAGGAGTACGAGGAGCTGATCAAGAAGATCGCGCAACTCGAGGATCTGCTCGCCAATCCGCGCCTCATCGACGGCGTCATCAAGGACGAGGTCACCAACCTGCGCCGCCGGTTTGCCGATCCGCGACGCAGCGAGATCCGTCACGACGAGCTCGAGATGAACGAGGAAGACCTCATCCCCCAGGAGCAGGTCTTCGTCACCCTGACGCATCGCGGCTACATCAAGCGCATGTCACTCGACAACTACCGCGCGCAGCATCGTGGCGGCAAGGGCGTCGTCGGCGCGCGCCGCTCGACCGATGAGGACTACATCGAGCACTCCACCACGGCGAACACGCACAGCGACATGCTCTTCTTCACCAACCGGGGCCGCGTGTTCCGGTTGCGCACCCACGAGATCCCCGACGTCAAGCGCCAGGCCAAGGGCATCCCGATCATCAACCTCATCGAGGTTGACCAGGGAGAGAAGGTCACCGCGCTCATCGACATGGAGGTCTTCAGCGACGAGCAGTACCTGGTGATGGTCACCAAGCTCGGTCAGATCAAGAAGACTCCCGCTGCCGCGTATGCGGCGGTGCGCCGCAACGGACTCATCGCCATCAACCTGCAGGACGACGACGAGCTCAACTGGGTGCGCCGTTCGTCGGGCGGCAACGAGGTCCTCGTGGTGACGCGGCAGGGCAAGGGCTCGCGGTTCACCGAGAAGGAAGTGCGCCCGATGGGACGCGACACCATGGGCGTCGGCGCGATCCGCCTACGCAAGGGCGACGAGGTCGCCGGGTTCGACATCGTGAACCCCAACGGCCATGTGCTCGTCATCACGGAGAACGGCTTCGGCAAGCTGACCCCGATGAGCGACTACCCGGTGAAGAGCCGCAACATCCAGGGCGTGTACACCGTCGATCAGACCGCCATCCCGAAGATCGGCGAGATCGTCGGCATGCGCGTCGTGGAGGATCTTTCCGAGGAGTTGATGGTCATCTCCACGTCGGGTCAGGTGATCCGCATCCCGCTCGAGCAGGTGCGTATCTCGGGACGGCAGACGCGAGGCGTGATCATCATGAGGCTGGACGACGGTGACCGTGTCGCGTCCATCGCCGGTGTCGGCGCCGTGGTCGCGCTCGAAGCGTGACCGAGATCTTTCGTCTCGCTGACACGTACGTCGACGAGCTCTGCGCGCTCGATCCCTTCACCGCGACCGACCTCGGCTTTCCCGGCCACGACGATGAGGTGACCGACTACTCGCCGGACGGCGTCGACGCGAGGATCGACCTCGGGTGGCGCACGCTCCGCGCGATCGACCAGGCGCCGATCGAGAACGATGCCGATCGCATCGCCGCGGCGGTCATGCGCGATCGTCTCGATGCGGGGCTCGAGGGATACGAGGTTGGCGCGCCGTGGCGCCAGCTCTCCAACTTCGACTCGCCGATCTCCTTCATCCGGATGGCGTTCGACCTCTGCACGCGCGACACCCCCGAGGACTGGGAGCGGATCGCCACGCGCATGAGCCGTGTGCCGGAGTCGCTGACCGGCTTCACCGAGTCGCTCCGGCATGGACTGGCCACCGGCCGGGTCGCGCCCCGCCGTCAGGCCCTCGTCTGTGCGGAGCAAGCCTCGACGCTCGGAGGTCTGAGCGGCGCGGAAGCGCCGTACTTCGCCAATATCGCCGCTGAGCAGGCGCACGACCAGGCGCTCACCTCGAAGCTCGCCGAGGGCGCGAGGCTCGCAACCGAGGCCTACGCGACGATGTGTCGTTTCCTGCGCGACGAGTACGCGCCCAAGGCACCCGAGACGGACGCGGTCGGCCGTGAGCTGTATGCCATGGGGATTCGCAGGTGGCTGGGCATGAACCGCGACCCGGAGGAGATCTACGCGTGGGGCTGGGAGGAGCTGCACCGCATCGAGGCGGACATGGCGCTGACCGCCGAGCGCATCGCTCCGGGGGCGGGTCTCGAGGGCGCCATGGCGGTGCTACGCGATGACCCGGCCCGGAGCATCGAGGGCATCGACAACCTGCTCGCCTATCTGCAGGACCTGACCGATCGCACCATCGCCGACCTCGACGGCACGCACTTCGACATCCCCGAGCCGCTCCACCGGATCGAGTGCCGCGAGGCGCCACCCGGGACCGCGGCGGCGATGTACTACACCGGGCCGTCCGCGGACTTCAGCCGGCCTGGCAGGACATGGTACCCGGCGAAGGCGCAGACCCGATTCCCGCTCTGGACGGAGGTCACGACGGCGTACCACGAAGGTGCTCCCGGGCATCACCTGCAGATAGGGCTCTGCATGACGTTCCAGGAGCGCCTGACGACCTTCCAGCGCGAGCTCGGCACCTATTCCGGCCATGCCGAAGGATGGGCGCTCTACGCCGAGCGCCTGATGCACGAGCTCGGCTACCTCGAGAACCCCGACTACCTGCTCGGAATGCTCGCTTCCCAGGCATTCCGCGCCATGCGCGTCATCGTCGACACCGGTCTCCACCTCCAGCTCCCGATCCCCGCCACCGAGGCATACCACCCGGGCGAGGTCTGGGATTGGGACATCGCGCTGCCGTTCGTGAGCGAGTACTGCGGCTTCGCCGGCCCCGGCTTCGCCCGCAGCGAGCTCGATCGATACTGCGGGATGCCCGCGCAGGCGATCAGCTACAAGGTCGGTGAGCGGGTATGGCTCGACATCCGCGCTCAGCTCAGCTCCCGCCTGGGCTCGGCGTTCGACCTGAAGCGATTCCACATGGAGGCGCTCAACCTCGGGTCGCTGCCGCTTGACCTCCTCGAGCAGGAGTTGCTCGGAAGCAACTGACTCGCAGCCCGCGCGCGGCTGCTCGAGGTCATGGAAGTGGTGCTGGGGCGCATCTGCACCCCGTCACCAGTCGTTTGTGCGCCAGGCCGGACGCGAAAGCGCCCTGGGACCCGGCGGACGATCGCTAGGCGGCCTTGCCGATCTTGAAGATCTTGGTGCCGCACACGGGGCAGGTGCCGGTGGTGGCCGGTTTGCCGTTCTTCATGGTGATCGCCTCAGCGCCCTTGATCTCGCGCTGTTCCTTGCATTTGAGGCAGTAGCCAGTGGCCATGTGCTCCTCCGGGGGGTTGGGGGTTGTCTGCGACTGCTCGGAGGCAGGTTGCGGGCATTCTAGCCACATCGGGGTCGAATTGGAGCCGAATTCAGCCGGGGATCGCCGGACGGCCTCGGATGAGGCGGTCAGACGGGGGCGACGGTGGTGGCCAGGTGGGTCCGGAAGAAGGCCCGAGTCCGGTCCCAGGAAAGGCGTGCCGCGTCGGAGTCGAAGACCTCCGGGCGGGTGTCGTTGAAGAACGCGTGATCCGCGCCCGCGTACCAGAAGAATTCGACGTCGACGCCGGCGCCACGAAGCTCGGCCTCGAGGTCATCGACCTGCTCTGGCGTGTACGCCTCGTCCTTCTCGGCGAAATGCCCGAGGACCGCACCCTTGATCCTGGTGACTTCGGGTTTGGCGGCTGCCGTGACACCCATGTACGGGTAGAAGGGAACGACTGCGGCGAAGACGTCGCTGAGCGTCGCGGCGTAGATGGCAAGCGCACCGCCCATGCAGAAGCCGACGATGCCGACCCGGTCTCCAGCGGTGCGGTCGCTCGCGGCCAGCCAGTTGCCAGCGCCGAGCATGTCGCGCGCCGCCCCGGCGAGGTCGAGCTCCATGAGCAGCTTGCCCGCCTCATCGGGCTCCTTGGTCTCCTTGCCGTGGTACAGGTCAGGGGCCAGCGCGACGAACCCTTCCTGCGCAAAGCGGTCGCAGAGATCGCGGATGTGTTCGTTGACTCCCCACCACTCCTGGATGACGACGACGCCCGGGCCCCGGCCGCCCGGTGGCGTCGCGAGATATCCGCTGCAGGTGTGCCCATTGCTGGGGAATTCGACTGTCTCGCCCATCACTAACTCCTCATGCTGCCGGATGTTCGTTGCCGTGCGCGTCGATGAGCTTCTGAGCGACGTGCGCCGGCACTTCCTCGTAACTCGCGAAGGCCATCGAATACCGGCCTCTGCCCTGGGTCATTGCGCGCAACTCGACAGGAAACGTGTACATCTCCGCCTGCGGGACGCTCGCACTCACCTCAGCGCGTCCGTCGCCGATCGGATTCACTCCGGCGACGTGCCCGCGCTTCGAGTTGAGCAGTCCCATGATGTCGCCGGTGAAACGCTCGGGGACGATCACCGTCACGTTCACGATCGGTTCGAGAATCACGGGCGACGCCTTCTGCACCGCCTCGCGCATCGCCATCGCGCCCGCGATCTGAAACGCGATGTCCTTGCCGTCGACGCTGTGGGTCGAGCCGTCGACGAGGCGCACCTTGATGTCGACGATGGGGTTGCCGGTAACCGCTCCCTGCTCCATGGTCTGGCGAACGCCCTTCTCCACCGACGGACGGAACTGATGCGGGATCGATCCGCCGAAGATCTTGTCCTCCCACTCGAACCCGCCCCCCCGCGGCAGCGGCTCGATCTCGATGGTCGCGTCGCCGTAGAGCCCGGATCCGCCTGACTGCTTCTTGTACTTGTGGCCGACACGGGCGGTACCCGTGATGGTCTCGCGATACGGAATCTTGGGAGGATGCAGCTCGGCGTCGACACCGAACTTCCGCTTCATGCGCTCGAGCGCGACATCGAGATGCACGTCGCCGAGGCCGTGCACCAGGACCTCGTTGGTCACGGGGTCTCGATCCGTCGAGAACGTCTTGTCCTCTTCGGAAAGCCGCGCGAGCCCGCTCATGATCTTGTCCTCGTCGCCCTTGCTCCGCGCCACGATTGCGGCGGACGCGCTTGCCGCGGGCCACGGCAGCGGCGGCAGCGAGACCGGCGCGTCCTTCGCGCACAGCGTGTCGCCGGTCTGCGTGTGTGTGAGCTTGGTGACCACACCGATGTCGCCGGCGACCACCTCGGTGGTGGTCACGATCGACTTGCCGTTGGGTTGTCCGAGTTGCGCGAATCGCTCATCCTGGCCGAGCCTCGGGTTGATCGGATGGCTGTCCCCGCGCATGGTGCCGCGCAGCACCTTGAAGAACGAGACTTTGCCGAAGGTGTCGACCGTCGTCTTGAAGACGAACGCGCAGAGCTTGCCGTCGGGGTCGCACGCGATCTCCACGTCGTTGCCCTTGGGATCGAGCGCGACACGCGTGCGCTCGGTGGGGGCGGGCAGGTAGCGGACGATGCTGTCGAGCACCATCCCCGCGCCGAGTTCCGACGCCGCGGCCGCACAGACGATCGGCACCAGCGTGCCCCGCGCCGTGGCGGCATGGAGTGCGCTGCGCACCTCGTCGTCGGTGAGCTCAGTTCCTTCGAGATACTTCTCGAGCAGCGCGTCGTCACTCTCCGCCGCGGCGTCGACGAGCGCAGCGTGGGCGCGTTCGATCTCCGTGCTCATCTCGTCGGGCACCGGGATGTCGGTGGCGCGGCCGCGGTCGTCAAAGGCATGCGCGCGGTCGTCGACGAGGTCGACGTAGCCACGGAAACCGTCGGCCGCACCGATCGGTACGGCAACCGCGATCGGCTTGCGGGAGAACGATTCGCGGAGCGCGTCGACGGTCGCCTCGTAGGCCGCGTTCTCCTTGTCCATGCGGTTCACGACGACGAGCGCAGGGATGCCGGCGGCCTGGATCATCTCCCAGGCCATCTCCGCACCGACCGGCACCGTCCCGGTCGCCGCCACCACGAGCACGGCGGCGTCCGCGACCGCGAGTCCCTCGACCACCTCACCGGCGAAGTCCTGGAATCCCGGCGCGTCGATGAGGTTCACCCGGTAGCCATCCCAGTCGCAGTGCGCCTCCGACAGGCCGATGCTCATCGAATGGCGTTGCTCCTCGGGCTCATGGTCGAAGAGCGAGGTGGCCTGCTCAGTCGAGCCCATACGCTGCGTCGCTCCGGCCGTGTGCAGCAACGCTTCGCAGAGCGTCGTCTTTCCGTCGTGGCTGTGCCCGACGACGGCGACTGTGCGGATGCGATCAGGTGTGGGCGTCGGCATGGTGAATCAACTCCAGACAGGACTCCCGGACCGAAGCAACGAATGGTAGCGGCTCGAACCGACCTTCCAGCGTGGTGTCGGGATCAGCGGTGGCGCGCGACCACAAGGACTGTTTCGGAGAGTGCGTGTGCCGGCGCGCCGGTCCAGCCATCGAACATGTTCACGTCCGGAAGGCCGGCGCGCGCGAAGAGGCGGGGGATCGATCCGAATGGGCACAGCCACCCGCTGGTCTGCTGCACGGCCACCGACCCGTCGTCGTGGATCGCGATCTCCCGGAGCACGTAGGTGTGGCGGCGCTGGTCGTACACCGCGTCGCCGAGGAGCAGGTGGCGCCGGTCGGAGAGCAGGGAGTTGGGCACCACATCCCACCAGTCGATGCGCCCGGGCGGCTGCTCCGGTCGCAGCCGCATCTCGGCGATCAGCGTCCCGCCGGTTGCGAGCGATGACGCCAGACGACCGAGCACCCGTGGCTGGTCCGTCCGGGAGAAGGCTTCGAGCACGAAGTACACGAGCAGCACGGCATCGAAGCTGTCCGGCGCCAGCGGAATATCGCGCAGATCTCCCTTGACGAAACGGACCTTGCCGCGGAGGCGCGCATCGCGGGCCAGGGCGCGTCCGTGGCGCAGCGCGGCGGCGCTGATATCGACGCCGGTCACCGAGTGGCCGAGTGCCGCGAGCGGCACGGCGTAGAGCCCCGGCCCGCAGCCGGCGTCGAGGATCCGCGCCGGCGGGGCCGGGAGCAGGCGGCGGAGGCGGCGCACCTGCCCGGCGATGACCGTGCGCCGCCTGCTCGCGCCGTCGTGGGACTGATCGAGGTGCTCGCGAAGCAGCCGCCTCGCGAACTCGGGCTTGCCCCAGTCCAGCTCGGCGGCGGGATCGAAGGGCGCCGGCCAGGGCGGGGAGGGCGTCCTGGGTGAGGAGGCCAGCCGGGCGGCGCCCACCTCCGCATCCGCATCCGCATCCGCANNGAAGGGCGCCGGCCAGGGCGGGATCGAACTTGGCGAGGTCGAACGTCCATGGAGCTTTTGGCGCATGTTCGCGGCAGCGTAGGCCACAATCCGCGGCGATGGGCGGCGTGATCGGTCAGTGGGTCACGAGTGGGGGCATCTTCGTCGTGCTCGTGCTGATGCTCATCAACAGCTGCGGCGTGCCCTTCCCGAGCGAGGTGATCATGCCGGTGGCCGGGGTGCTGGCGGCGACCGGGCACTTCAACATCGTGGCCGTCATCGTCGCGGGGATCCTCGGCAACCTGATCGGCGCGCTCATCGCCTACTCGCTGGCGCGGCGCTTCGGCCGGCCGCTGCTGCTCGGCCCGGGACGCCGGATCGGGATCTCCGCCAGCCACCTCGACCTGGCCGATCGGTGGTTTGCCCGATTCGGGCTGCCGACGGTCTTCTTTGGACGGATGCTGCCGGTGATCTGCACCTACATCTCGTTCCCGGCCGGCCTCGCCAAGGTTCAGCCGGTCTGGTTCGCGGGACTCTCGCTGCTGGGATCGACCGTTTGGGTCACCTTCCTCGGCGTGCTCGG
>PKXZ01000002.1 GCA_003132525.1 Candidatus Dormiibacterota bacterium
CGCGGCGAGGCAGCCGCGGGGAGTCCCTTTCTCTCAGTTCACACCAGGACCAGGAGTATGGTCGCCCATGACTCACGAAAGCGACTTGTCGCAGTTGATCCAAGAGCGAGCCGTAATCGACGTCCTGCTCAGCTATTGCGCGAGCGTCGACGAAGTGCGGCTCGACGACATCTCCATGTGCTTCACGCCCGACTGCCTTTTCGATGGTGGTCACGGGCGCATAGCGCGTGGGCGCGCTGAGATGCGTCAGTTTGCGGAGGCGCGGCTGAAGCTCTACGAGTCCACGAGTCATCACCTTTCGAACTGTCAAGTGCAGTTCCGCTCAGCTGACGAGGCTTCGTCACGGAGCTACGTCTTCGCTTTCCATCGCCTCCACGCTTCCAAGAGAGTCGCCTTGCTGTGGGGGCGCTACGACGATGAATTTGTCCGCTCGAATGAGGGCTGGTTCATCCGATCGAGACGGTTGCGTGTCGCCGATGATGACGGCTTCGATCCGACGCCCGGGTACGCCACGGCGTTCGAGCGTTACCGGAGGGGATGATGGGCGCCGCTTTCCAGCCGGTGTCGGTGCTGCGCCGGTGCCAAGCCATACCCGGCCGCATCAATGCGCTAGGCGGGCGCTTCCGGAAGGAACACGGGGCGGAAGAGATCGGGCCGTTTCTCCGCGTCCTCTGACGGGCCGCTAAACTCCAGCCGGCCCTGTGCCAGAACGTATGCGTGACTCGACCATCGCAACGCCTGCGAGTAGTCCTGCTCGACCAGCAGCACGCCCATCTGCCCTGAAGAAACCAGTGTGGTCAGTTGCAGGATGATGCGATCGACAACGTCTTCGGCGAGCCCGAGGCTGAGCTCATCAACAAGCAAGAATCGAGGAGAAAGCTGAAGGCCTCGCGCAACCCCCAGCATCTGCTGCTCCCCGCCGGAGAGCGTCCCGGCCAGTTGACGCTGTCGGAGAGCCAGGGTTGGAAACAGATCGAGGACATCAAGCGGGCCGCCTCGCGTCAGTTGAAGGTTCTCGCTTACGGTCAGATTCGGAAAAACGGTCTGGCCTCCGGCGACCAGGACGATGCCGGCGTCAACGACGCGTTGGTGGGGCGTCGGTGGGACGCGCCCACCATCTAGGGTGATGCTGCCTGCTGCGGGCGTCAGCAGGCCGGCGAGGGCGCGCATGACCGTTGATTTACCGGCCCCGTTGGTGCCGATGAGGCACCTGATTTCCCCGACCGGTACCTCTACGCTCACTCCGCGAACCGCAACAAACTTTCCGTAACTGATGTGGAGGTCGCGTCCCGCGAGCGTCGACACGGATGTCGCGTCTCTATCCGGATGCGATATTGGCCGCACTGGCGCCACCGACCTCGCAGCGGAGCGCCTGCCACCGACGATGTCGTGCCACGCCGCGCTACCCTCGGAAGCATCTTCAACGGCCTTGCCCCGCTCCAGGAGGATCACGCGATCTGCAGTCCTTTGTACGAGCGTGGCATCGTGTTCGACGAGGATGACCGAGCGCTCTGACGAACCGTCAACCAAACTTCGCAGCAGCGGCGCCAGCGCATCCACCTCTGCTCTTGCCAGGCCCGAGGCAGGCTCATCCAGCAGCCATACGTCAGCCTCCGATATGAACAGACAGGCGAGCATGGTCACGCGCGCCATCCCCAGACTGAGCGTTCGGAGCCTCTCGTTTGCGACGCTCACCAAGCTGAATCGCTCTAGTGTCGCGTTCAATCGACGGGCTCGGTCTGACCTGCGGGAAACCCAAAGACCTCTGAGCAGTGGTCGGCCCAGCACCCGCTGTGACAACGACAGGATTTCCAAAACCGTCAGCCCATCGCAGAGGCGAGGGTCTTGAAACGAACGGCCCAAGCCGAGTCGGGCCCGCTTGTCTGGCGGCATCGTGGTCGCCGGCTGTCCGTGCAGATACACCGCGCCGCTCGATGCTGGAAGTCGCCCTGCCAGGCAGTCGAGCAATGTTGTTTTGCCGGCCCCGTTTGCGCCGACGATCGCTGTGATTGTTCTCGGATCAAATGCTGCGGAGAATCCCTCGAGGGCGTGCACACCGCCGTACGTCTTCGTCAGCGCAGTCGCCTCGAGTGGCGGAGCGATCATTTGTCGGCGGCGGTGGGAGCTGACGAAGGTAATTCGGTAGCCATCGCATTGCTCGACGCCGCACCTCGCGTGCCCATTCGCTCTGATGCCCGAAGACGCCGTCGAATTGGCCCCACCAGCGCCGGGACCAGCCCTTGGGGGAGGAGCCAGACGACGATCAGGAGCGCCAAGCCGAATGCCACCCCTTGAACGGCGGCGGTTACCCTCAGGACCTCGCCCCCGACTGTCAACAGTCCCGCGCCGAGCAATGACCCGTACAGCTCGTCCTTCCCTCCTATGACCACGATCGCAAGAAGATTGATTGAGAGCAACAGGTCAAAGCTGTCTGGGGAGAGGTACTGCAACATCCAGCTGAGCAGAGCTCCAGCCACCCCGCAATAGGCGCCACTGATTGCGAAGGCAGTCACGCGCATGAGGGCAGGATTGATTCCGAGCGCGCGCGCGAGGGGCTCGTTGTCCCGCACGGCTCGCCAACTCTTCCCGAGAGTCGAGTCGCGAAGCACGCCGGCAATCACGATCCCCGCAGCGAGAATGACTCCAGAAATCACCACGAGCATCGGGAGATCAGCAGGCGTTCCAAAGAGCGCAGGTATCGTCAGGAATATTCCACTCGCACCTCCAAGCTGGGGAACGTTCGAGATGACCGCACCGACGAGTTCCACAAACGCCAATGTGACAATCGCGAGACCGAATCCTCGAACGCGAATGGTCGGCAGCCCGACGATAAATCCGATCACCAGGCAAGACGCGATCCCGATCAGCAAGCCTCCGACGACGTTCCCATTCGCGAGCTCGGCGGCCGCATATGCTCCCACCGCCATGA
>PKXZ01000010.1 GCA_003132525.1 Candidatus Dormiibacterota bacterium
CACTGCGCCACGCCCCGACGCTTTCTGATCTCAGGTACCGCACCTGCTTAGAGCTTCGTGCGGTGCCACCGCGCTTTTCTCACGCGGTCGATCTGCCCTCATTCTACGGGCTCTCAGCCCCCACTGGAAAAGCGAAGCCGGTTCGTCTAGAGTTCGTGTTACTCCAACCCCGGGGACACTCTGCAGGCGCCTGTCGCGGGTCCAGTCAAGCATCACGGTGCGCAGATAGACCACCAGCACTGACGCCAGCCTAAGGATCATTCCCCGCCGGGCCCACCAGTGCGGACGGCGACAGCCAGGCTCACAAAGGGCCAGTCACGGCCGCAAGGCGAAGGCTGTGGCCGGCGACGAGGAAGCCGCGCCGGAGTACGAGGAGCTGCGCAAGCGCTGGGACGACGACAACATCGCCCGCGTGTATGGAAACTGATCGACCGCGACCGAGCATGGCCTTCCGAAGAAGAGCGGAGAGGGGAATTCAAAACGCTCTCCACCTCGGAAGAGGGTTGGCCATGCCCGGTGTGCTTCCGAGCGTACTGCCTGCGTCTCGGACTGACATCGGCTCATTGTCGTAAGACCAACGTCATCGAGCCTTATGGCAACTGAAAAACGCGTGCTAGCATTTGCATCACGCTCCCGCGTCCGCTGCCATAGGCACCGGACAACCGCCGTGGTGAGGGACCGAAGGCGATACGCGCCGAGGCTGGAATGTCCACCCGCGGAAGTCATCTGAACGCCGCATCTGGCGGCGACTTCAACGACTTCACGCGGAGGTGGCGAAATGCCACAACGTAGCCTCGCCGAAATCAAAGCCGAACAGGAACCGCTGCGCAAGCGCGTCGGTGACCTGGTCGACCAGAAGCGCGAGATCGAGATCAAGCTCGACGTCGACGGCGCCGGCGACGGACTCGAGGAGCGCAAGGCCAACATCGAGCGCGGCATCGCCAAGGCGAGCGCGCATCTCGAGGAGTTGGGCGCCGAGCACCGCGCGGCCATCACCCGCATGGTCGAGTCCGGCGCGACCAGAGTCGAGGCCGGAGTCAACCTGGAGCACGGTTTCACGCGCACCGACGACGCGCCGGCCATCGAGCCGCACCGCAAGGCCGCACTCGACGGTGCCATGCGCACGCTCGAACGCTGCCAGAGCACCCAAGTCATGGACAACCGCGCAGCCGTCGCGATGGAGCGGCTTTGCCGTCACGGCGACCCGACCGGGAGCACGGCACGCTACCTCACCGCGGTCGGCGACCCCGCCTACAGCCGCGCGTTCGGAAATTGCTCCAGTACGGCACCACCGCGGGCATGCGCATGACCGCGGAGGAGATGACCTCGGTGCAGCGGGTGACCGAGATCGACCAGGAGCGGGCGATGTCCGACGGCGTCGGCGCATCGGGCGGCTTCGGAATCCCGATCGAGATCGACCCCACCATCCTGTTGAGCAGCTCCGGCGTCCTCAACCCGATCCGCTCGGTCGCGCAGGTCCGCCAGATGGCGAGCTACACGTTGCGCCTGGTCTCCGGAGCCACGCCCCCGCGACGGCCTGGTGCGCGCTATCTACGGCTGTGAGGTCCGCGACGCGGACGATAAGGCCCGGGAACGTTGGTCGGCTACCTCGCCGTCTTCAACGAATGGTCGGAGATCAACTCCGCTCACGAGGGACACTTCCTCGAGAGACTGAGTCCGGGCAGTTTCGCTCAGACCATCGCCGACAACGCCTCACGCATGAAGGTGACCTTCAATCACGGCAAGGACCCGCAGCTCGGCGACAAGGTGCTCGGTATCCCCTCAGTCCTGACCGAGGACCAGCGGGGCGTCCGCTACGAGGTGCCGCTCTTCGACACCGCGTACAACCGTGAGCTCGCCCCTGGACTGAAGGCCGGCGCCTACGGCTCGAGCTTCCGGTTCAACGTCACCGCTGAGGACTTCAACAAGCGAGCGAAGCGGTCCGAGTACAACCCATTCGGCATTCCGGAGCGAACGGTGCGCGAGGTCCGCATGCAGGAGTTCGGTCCGGTGACGTTTCCCGCCTACGAGGGCGCCTCTGCGGGGATGCGCTCACTAACGGACCGCTTCTACCCGTTCCTACCAGGCGCACGGCGCGACTCAGCGGCGCTAGTCGATGAGTTCGTGGCGCTTGTAGCGCGATGAGGCTTGTTCACCGTCTGGAGCAAACTGACATACCGNNCCGCCAATGAGCGACTCCACAAATGGCCATCGATCTGTTCCCGATCCGAAGACGGTGGACGTCATCTATGACCGTCTGAGCGGCGTCGCGGAGGCTCAATTCGGCGACCAAGCGAACCTCGACGGCAAGATGATCCAAATCTTCACCGCGGCGAGTGTGGTCATGGGATTGACGGGTATCAGCGCGGTGGCCGCGACGGCGCAGCCTGGGTTGGGAGTGGTTTTCCTGTCGTTGGCGCTCGCGAGCTACGTTGCGGTGGCCGTACTGACGGGCATCGAATTCTGGACCCGGAAGTTCGAAGCGCTCAGGTTCGGATCGACGCTGTGGGACTACGAATGGGACCAAGAGCCCGTCCAAGTGAAGATCGCCGTGATCGACAAGGTAAAGGGCGCCTACGACACGAACCGAGCGATCCTCAGCGACAAAGGCAAACTTGTGGCCCTGGGCATCGTCGCGACCGGATGCGAGGTCGCGCTCGTGGCGGCATCAATCCTTGTCAAGGTAACCGCTTAGATCGTCTGTCGTTCGGAGTGGTCGTCTGGAAGGGGGCGGTGGGGGCGCGGCGGCGGCGGTGGTTCGGATGGTGGTTGGGAAGGAGACGCTGGCGAGTTAGGGTTCCGCGGCTCGCGCTCTGGCTCGGGCTGCTGAGGAGGAGTTTGCTGCGGCTTCGCCGACACTCGTAGCCTCCTGACTTCCTGACGAAAGGGGGCACGAAGCTTACTCAGGTCGGGCGATCTCGGCTTGAGCCATTCTCCACTCCGGTTGGCGCGTCGCCTTCCCGCCGCTCTGCTGACGGCGCTACGGAACGAGCGTGCCTATCAGCTCGCGTGTTTCGGCCGCGGTGAGGTTGAAGAGCTTGTAGGCGCCGTCCTCCTGCGTCTGCCGAACCTCAACCGTGTCCTTATCGATCATCTCCGAGACGATGCGTAGCCAGGTTGGGCGGCCGTCCAGGCTTCCTCCATGCTGCTCGATTAGTTGCCAAAGACGACGACGGTTTTCCCCAAACGGTTCGCGCGGGTGGTCCTTGCGAAAGATCGCTATGAGGTCACGGAAGAACGCGTTTCGGCCCGCCATGTCGTGGGCGTCATACCAGCGTTCGGACGCGCTCTGCTTGTCGGTCATGGAGCCCTCTTGACCCTACTGAATCGGGGGCGACTTCCACGCGACGCTCAGCGGGCGTCGCATCACGGCGCCGGAAAGGCTTCCTGCTGCGCCGGTGAGCAGCTTCCTCGCGCCGCTCCCGGGCCGTGGCGTCGGCGCTGACGGCGGCTGCGATGGCGGCGCTGCAGCTCGCGAGATTGGGGCGCGATTCACCACGGCCCCGATGCTACTCCGGTGGCAGCGGCGGCTCCTTGATCCGACCGTAGGCGGCATCGAGGAGCTCCGACGCGAGGTCCTGGTAACGGTCGAAAGCACCCAGAAACCGGCGAATGTCTTCCTTGAAGTTGGGATTACTGTCACCGAACTGCTCAATCTCCCGCTTCTCTACCTCGAAGTTCTCTCTGGCGACGCGTAGGGCTTTGAGCCGCTGGACGAACTCGTCGTTGGTGACCATTACAACCGACCGGCCTCTCCCGTGTCTCGGAGCGCGCAGCTTACTCAGATGGTCGTGTGTTCGCCCGGTCGAACCCGACCGCCTCGAGGAGGACGGCCACAGTCCCCAGCTCGACGCCGTCCGCGGTCCTGGCCGTCTCGATGAGACGCGCGAGCTCGTCGCCGTCGAGTCCCGCGTACTCGGCGAAGGCGAGCGCAATGGACAGCAGCGCCCGCGAGTAGTCCGGGCTCAGCGCGAGCGAGCGATCCTCGAGCAGGCGGCTAACGTCGATCACGTTGGGGTCAGCCATCGGTTCGGAAGTATCGGCCACGCGAGCTACCATGGGCCGGAGGTGAGCGACAGCGCCGAGGAGAAGATCCAAGTCAGCTGGTCGACCTATGGCAGCTTGGGATCGTCGGCTCCACGCGACAGGACACCCACCTTCGAACTCCACAACGTCCACCTCAGGTCACGCGAGGTGTCGCGCGCCGGCGATCGGTATTTCATCGTCACGTGTCCCGACTGGACCGTCCAACGATTCCGCCAAAACCCGCAGTCAGGCGAGGCCGAAGCCGTCGATAGCATCCCCGGCGGTGATCCGGAGTAGCGGCCTACTCAAACTCCTCTAGGTTCGCCCTCAGTTCCGCGAGGGCGGCGGTTGCACCTTCGTTGATGCTCCCCGCAGTCCGCCCCCGCTCTAGGAGTCCAATGAATTCGTCGCCCTCAAGGCCCACATAGCAGGCGAGCGCGAGTGTCATCGACTAGAGCGCCCGCGAGTATTTTGGGCTGAGCAGTGCGTCCTGCTGCTCGGCGAGCAGCCCGTCACGGGCGATCGCTCGGTCCTCGAGCCGTTTGCGAATGTCGATGACGTCGTCAGTGGTCATCGGGACCTGGTCATCAGCGCGGGGGTGGTGGTGGGGCGGGTACGGGCGGCGGCTGCGGCGGTGCGCCTCGACGCAACCTCTGCAGGCCCCAGCCGGCGGCGGCTAGGAGAGCGATGACAGCCAATGCCGAATACGCGAGGACCGCGCCCACCGGACCGAACCAGGCCGCGGGGCCAAACACGACGACCACGAAGGCCAGGACCNNAGGCAGCCGCAACCGGAGCGGCGAGTGACGACCCTGGTGACGCTGCCGTCCGGTCCGGTGATGATGGTCGTGACGCGGCTCATTCCTCACTCCTCAGCACAGCCATCAGTGCGGCGTGAGTGTCAGCGGCGACCAGGTGCGAGTAGGTGCTGGTGATCATCGTCAGGTCGGCGTGACCGAGGATCCGCTGGAGCATGAGCGGGTTCATGCCCTTACGGAGCGCGTTGGTCGCGAACGCGTGCCTATAGGCGTGGGGATTGTGCGGACGGTCCTTGACGCCGGCCTTCTCGGCGAGCGCGTCGCAGAGGTCCCCCACTGCCCGCTTCTTGAGCGGCTCATAGGCTCCGGTGACGCGACTTCTGCGCAGCGTCAGGAACACGCGATCCGTCCCCGCGTCCTTCGGCCGTGTGCGGTCGATGTAGCGATGCAGACGGCTGTAGAGCGCCGGTTGTACGGGCACCAGGCGGTCGCGTGAGCCCTTTCCGGTGACCTTGAGGTAGCGGTCGCGGTTGCTCTGCTCGATCAGGTCGCCCGTCGTCAGCCCGAGCATCTCGCTCATGCGCAGCCCGCCGTCGGCGAGGACCCGGATGATCAGCTTGTCGCGCTCATCGGTCGCGGCGTCCTCGATCGCGTCGATCTGCTTCCGCTCCATCACGACCATCACGCGCCGCGGTAGACGGACGGGTTGCGGCTTCGCGTCGGTGGTGAGTTCGCCCTCACTCTTTGCCCACTTGAGGTAACTGCCGATCGCGCGCAGATAACTCGCCGCGGAATGACGACTCAGCGGTCCACGCGGGCCACCGCCATCGAGGAGATGTGCGCTCAACCGATCGAGCACCCGTTGGGTGATCCCTGCCGGTGTGGTGACCTTCTCGCCAACGAGAAACGGCACGAACATCCGGCGCAGCACGCTCTCGTAGTGCTCGACGGTGCGCGGACTCAGGCCGCGAGCTTTGACGCTCGCGAGGTAGTCGCTGATGGACGAGTCCAGCTCCGTCGACGTCGGTGGGGCGACGACCGCGAAGCGTCGAGCCGGCATGAGTAACTNNATAGTGCGGTGGTACCGCGCTTTTCACTTGCAATGATGAGCGCGCGGAGAGTCGGTGTCAAGTGTCCAGATAAGCCTTACCTGATCTCAACTTCAGCATCCGCTACGAGCGCGTCAGAGCGGCATTTACCGCAAACTCTCCCAAAGCAGGTGCGCTACC
>PKXZ01000061.1 GCA_003132525.1 Candidatus Dormiibacterota bacterium
CGTACCCCAACCCGGGGCCGAATGCGCCGCACTTGCGCACCCGGTAACCCGCCTTTCGAGGGCCCCTCCGTGATAATGACGCGATCGACCCGTTAACGGCTCGTCACGAAATTACCCAATGGATCGTCACACCGCCGCCCTACAGTGGACGACGGGCAACCCTAGGGTCTACCAGCTGTCGTTATCGCCCCAAGTAGCCATGGGAACCTCCTGGAGAAATGCGCCGTCGGGTAGCGTGAGACCTGACCGTCGGCGCTTGGGTGTTGCGCGTACTGTAACGCTGCAGTACGACTTAGGGCTTAAGACCTGCGCAGCGATCTCGCATTCACATTTCTTCGCACAATCTACGCAGCTTGTTCACTGACGCGATTGCTGCATTGCTTTGTTCCTAACGCGTCAAACGCTAGCTATAACACCAACTTCGACGTCCGGTCGCTCGACAATCCTGTCACGCAGACCATGTTGCATTGACCTCGCAGAATAGGATCGATCACATGGCGCAGGACGCTGTGGCGCCTCGGGCACGAGCGCCGGGCTTCGGTCAATGGTTGCGCGCTGCTGCGCTCAGGGTTCGCCAGTTCGAACTCCTGCCGAAGTCGCCCGCGCTGCCTCCCGTCGACTACAACCCGGGATTGATCGCCTACGTGGCGGTCACTGCATTTGCAGCCTTGGCTCTCGCCACGATCGTGATCGTGTTTCGCCAGGATATCCGGACGGCATTGCCCCCGGAGGCGGCGACGATGGCCGTTGGTGGGGTGACGATCTTCCTGATGTCGGTGTACGCCATCAGAACAACAGGACCCGCAGCGATCCAATGGGCGCCGAGTGTCTTCGTTCATCTGGGTCTGGCTGTGACGTTCGGGCCCGCAGGTGCTGCGGTGGGTGCATTCGCGGAGCCGTTCGGCGTCACGGTGCGCAACCACAACGGGTGGTTCCGGACCACTTTCAACGTCGCCAATGAGTTTCTCGCGGACACTGCTGCTTGGGCGACCTTCGCGTTGATCAATAGCGGATCGAGCGTCGAGGGCACCGGCAAGGTCCTTGTTGCGGGAATCTGTGCAGGGGTTGTCCACTTCGCCCTCAACTCGGGATTCGTTGCAGTGGTCATCCACCTGTCAGACCGGCGAGTGCCGATTCGCGAGGTGATGCGGTCACGCCTCACAGTGCTGCCATACAGCATCGGCTACGGTTTTGCAGCTTTCGCCTTCGTCGTCATCACAACGCACGAAGGGGTGGTCGGGTTCGTGGCATTGCTCGCGCCACTCATTCTTCTCCACGGATTCCTGATGCGCTACACCGTCAACCTCAAGGTCCAGGAAGAGGACCGCGCAGCGTTTGACCAGGAAGAGAAGCGGTTGCTGTTGAAGGCTGTTGAGGCATCCGAAGCCGAACGCAAACGGATTGCGCGCGACCTGCACGACGGCGTCGTCCAGAACCTGGCCGGCATGGCGTTGACCCTCTCCGCGGAGGCGTCGCATCTGAAGGGGCTCGACGGCGTTGACGGCCAGCGCGCAGAGCTTCTGGAACTGCTGGAGACGTCCGCGACCGAAACGAGAGGGGCCATGAAGGACCTGCGCACCCTCATCATCGACCTGGCGCCGCCGACCTTTCGCAGGGAAGGCCTCCAGGGAGCGCTGCTCGAGGTGTTGCGAGACATGAAGCGCAAGGGGACCAATGCAGAGATGGATCTGCCACCCGACCTCCGGCTTCGTGAGGATCGCGGGAAGTTGATCTTTCGGGTGGCCCAGGAAGTGCTGCGCAATGTCGCGGCTCACGCCGAGGCAAAGAACGTGAAAGTGGAGCTGATAACCGATGAGGGCTCAGCGATCCTGAGCATCGAGGACGATGGAAAGGGCTTCAGCGAGAGCGATATGGAGCGCCGTCGTGCCGAAGGACACCTCGGCACTGCAACCATCGTCGAGCTCGCCGAGGATGCCGGAGGCACCCTCACCATCGACTCCGAACCAGGTCGTGGCACGCTCGTCGTTTTGACGCTGCCCATCGAGTAGAGTGGATAAAGGTGATTTCTGAGGTGACGCGCGTCATGATCGTGGACGACCACCCGGTCGTTCGCAAAGGGCTTGCCTCGTTCCTTGGCCACGAGGCGGACATTGAGGTCGTCGGTCTGGCCGACTCCGGCGAACAGGCTCTCGAAATGGCGCAGGAACTCCATCCGGACGTTGTCCTCATGGACCTTTCCATGCCCGGTATGGGCGGGATCGAAGCCACCAAACGGCTCGTCCAGAGCGAACCGGGAACGCGGGTGATGATGCTGACGTCGTTCGGCGGTCACGAGCGCATGGTCGAGGCACTCAAAAGTGGCGCTGTGGGCTACGTCGTCAAGGACACCGCTCCGGCAGACCTGCTCAATGCGCTGCGCAGTGTCGCGGCGACCGGCAAGGCTCCGCCCGCTACTGTTTCTTAACCTCGGCGACCAACGCGGCGACTGAGGCGCGCGCGTCCCCGAACAGCATGAGCGTGTTCGGCTTGTAGAACAGCGGGTTGTCGACGCCGGCGAATCCCGTCGCCATGCTGCGCTTGAGGACGACCACCGTCTTCGCCTCGTCGACATCGAGAATGGGCATGCCATAGATCGGGCTGTTGGTCTGCGTGCGCGCCGCCGGGTTAACAACGTCGTTGGCCCCGATGACGACCGCCACGTCGGCGCGCGGGAAGTCGCCGTTGACCGCATCCATCTCCTTGAGCTGCGGATAGGGCACGTTGGCCTCGGCGAGCAGGACGTTCATGTGACCTGGCATGCGTCCCGCCACCGGGTGAATCGCATACTCGACGGTGACGCCGCGCTTCTCGAGCTCATCGGCCAGCTCCTTGACCTCGTGCTGCGCGCGCGCCACGGCCATCCCGTATCCGGGTACAAAGATCACCAGCTGCGCGAAGGCCAGCAGTGGCGCGAGGTCCTCGACGGTGGTCGGGTGGATGGTGCCGCCCTCGGCGCCGGCTGCGCTGCCGGCAGCTTCGATCGTCGATCCGAATCCGCTGAAGAGGACGTTGAACAGCGAGCGGTTCATCGCCTTGCTCATCGCGAGCGTGAGGATGGTCCCCGACGCGCCAACAAGCGCCCCGCTGACGATGAGCACGTCGTTGCTCAGCACGAATCCGGTACTCGCTGCAGCGAGACCGGTGAAGGAGTTGAGCAGCGAGATGATGACCGGCATGTCAGCGCCGCCGATCGGCACTACGAAGAGCACGCCCAGCAGCAGCGACAGCACGATGAACACCGCGAACAGGGCGAGGTTCTGATCGCCGACAATCAGATACACGCCGATCGCCAGGATCACCACGAGGAGCAGCCCGTTCACGGCGCTCTGCAACCGGTACGTGAGCGGACGTCCCGGCATCAGTTCCTGCAGCTTCGCGAACGCCACCAGGCTCCCGGCAAAGCTCAGCGAGCCGATGATGCAGCTCACCATGATCGCCCACGTGGTATACGGATGCGCGGTCCCGTTCCCAACCGCGGTCCGGAAATCCTGCGCGGCGATCAGCGCTGCCGAACCGCCGCCCATGCCGTTGAAGAGCGCGACCATCTGCGGCATCGCGGTCATGCGCACCAAGCGCGCGGAGACCGCGCCGATGATCGTGCCGACGATGATCGGCGGAATGATCAACGGCCAGTTGCCGGTGTTGTGGATGAGCGCGGCCGTGATGCCGAGTACGAGCAGCATGCCAACTGCCGCAATGCGATTCCCCTGCCGCGCGGTTGCGGGTGAGCGCAGCAGCTGAATGCCGAACATGAAGGCGACGGCGGTCACCAGGTAGCCGAGGGTGGTGAGCGCGGACGGCTGCATCGCGCTCAGTGATCCGGTGTCGTGGTGGGCGTCTCCGCCTTGTGCGTGTCGGCTGCTGGTCGCCGCCGGAACATCTGCAGCATTCGATCGGTCACCACCCAGCCACCGACGACGTTGAGCGTGCCGAGCAGCACCGCCGCGATCGCGATGATGTATCCGAGCGTGTCGTTCGCGCCGGCGGCGACGGTGAGCGCTCCGACCAGCACGATGCCGTGGATGAAGTTCGTTCCCGACATGAGCGGCGTGTGCAGCATCGTCGGGACCTTCGAGATGAGCAGGAATCCGACGAACACCGCGAGCGCGAAGATGAAAGCGCCGAGTGCCAGCGTCTGTCCTGGGCTCATGCGCTCGCTCCCTGCAGCAGCGCTTCGATCTGCTCGCCAATCGCCTTGCCGTCGTGCGTGATGCAGGTCTGGCTGATCACGACGTCGTCGAAATCGAGCTGGACCTGACCGTCCTTGAGGATCTGCATGAGGAATCGGGTAGCGTTGTGTGAGTAGAGCTGGCTCGCCTGTCCTGGGATCGCCGCGGGAAGGTTGGTGGGCCCAAGGATGAGCACCCCGTTGGCGTTGACCTCCTCATCCGGCTTGGTGAGCTCGCAGTTACCGCCACCCGGGGCGGCGAGGTCGACGATCACCGAACCGGTTCGCATCGAGCCGACCATGTCGGCAGTGACCAGGATCGGTGCCTTGCGATTGGGGATCTGCGCGGTCGAGATCACCACGTCCGATTCCTTCACGTGCTCGGCGAGCACCTCGTGCTGGCGGGCCTGGGCATCGGCTTCGAGCTCACGGGCATAACCACCGGTGTCCTGCTGAGTCTCCGACTCCACGCCTGTCTCGACAAAGCGCGCGCCGAGCGACTCCACCTGGTCGCGCACCGCCGGGCGCACGTCGAATGCCTCGACGACGGCGCCGAGCCTGCGGCAGGTCGCGATCGCCTGCAGACCCGCAACCCCGGCACCGAGGATGAGCGCGCGCGCCGGCGTGATCGTGCCCGCCGCGGTCATCATCAGCGGGAAGATGCGCGGCAGCCGGAACGCGGCCATGACTGCGGCGTGGTATCCGGCGAGCGTGGCCATCGACGAGAGCACGTCCATGTCCTGAGCGCGGCTGATTCGCGGCATTGCCTCGAGGCGAAAAGCGGTGATGCCACCGTTGACGAGGGCGCGGACCAAGGCAGGATCGCCCGCGGGTTCGAGGACACCGACCAGCACCGACCCGCGCTTCATCTGGCCCACGAACGCGGCGTCGGGACGCCGCACCACCACGACGATGTCGGCGTCGGCGAGGAGCACCGTTCGGTCCGGGACGACCTCGGCTCCGACCTCGCGATACGCGGCGTCGGTGATACCGGCCGCCGTCCCAGCCCCTGCCTGAGTAGCTACCGTTGCACCCGTGGCCACCAGCTGCGTTGCCGATCGGGGAACCAGCGCGACCCTGGTCTCGCCGGGCGCGGTCTCGGTGGGAGCGGTGATGCGCATGCTGGCTGCGTACTCTACGGGTCGGTCACCCGGACACGATGTCCGCTGACGACGGCGCGGCAATCGAGGAGCGTGTCCGTACGCGGCTCGCGGCTCTCGGCGTCGAGTACGAAACCATTGCGTGCGACCCCGATTTCGCCGACACTGCCGAGTTCTGCGCGCGCTACGGCATCGCTCCAGAGCAGAGTGCCAACACGATCGTGGTCGCGGCTCGCAAGGAACCGCGCGTCGCGTGCGCGTGCGTGGTGCTCGCTCCCTGCCGTCTCGACGTGAACCACGCGGTGTGCCACCTGCTCGGTGTCCGCAAGGCCTCGTTCGCGGCAGCGGATCAGACCCGCGACCTGACAGGGATGATGATCGGCGGCGTGACTCCCTTTGGCTTGCCTGACGACCTGCCCCTGTACATCGATGCCCGTGTGATGACGCAGGATTCCGTGGTGATCGGGGGTGGGAGCAGGTCCATGAAGATCAGGCTCGCGCCCACCGGTTTGTTGCAGCTTCCGGCGGCCCTGGTCATCGATGGCCTGGCCACTGTGGTGGAGGCGCCAACAGCATGACCGGGCTCGACACGGCGACCCGGCACATCGTCAAGGCTGACCCAGCCTTCCGGCGCGTTGCCGAGACCAATCAACCGATGGCGTTCCGGCGCGAGTCCGGGTCGGCGTTCGAATCACTGCTGAGCGCGATCGTCTTCCAGCAGCTGGCGGGCGCCGCGGCGCGGGCCATCCACGGCCGCCTCGTGACCGCACTCGGCGGTGAGCCGGTGGCTCCCGAGACCGTGCTGTCGGCCAACCCGGAGACGCTGCGCGCGGCCGGCCTCTCGGCCAACAAGGTCGCGGCGATCACCGACCTCGCATTGAAGTTCGTCGATGGGACGGTCCCGACGGACGACCTCGATGAGCTCAGCGACGACGAGATCGTCGCCCGGCTGGTCACGGTTCGCGGCGTCGGGCGTTGGACGGCCGAGATGTTCCTGCTCTTTCAGCTCAACCGGCCCGACGTCTGGCCGGTGGACGATCTCGGAGTTCGCAACGGCTGGGCGCGGATCCACGAGATGTCGGCGCCCTCGACGCCGAAGGCGCTGCAGATCCTCGGTGATGTTTTCCGCCCGTACCGGAGCACCGCGGCGTGGTACTGCTGGCGCGCCCTCGAGAGCGCTCGATCCACGCCGCAACCCACCAACTAGGGTCGCGGCGTGTCGCGTCGGGTGAGCGAGGAGGCCTTCTGCGATGCCGCGCTCGCCACGCTCGAGCGGTACGCGGCGATACCGTGCCTCTCGCCGAACTTCGACGACGCCTGGGAGGCCACCGGCCACCTCGACGCGGCGATGGCCCTGTTCGCGGACTGGGCGAGATCGCTCGGACTGCGCGGCGCGGAGGTCTCGATCCGGCGCATCCAGGGGCGCACCCCGCTCCTCATGATCGACGTGCCCGCGTCCTGTGAGGCGGCGGGAACGGTCGTCCTCTACGGGCACCTCGACAAGCAGCCCGCGCTCGGCGAGTGGTCCGAGGGACTCGCGCCCTTCCGGCCCGTGCGGCGTGGCGACCGGCTCTTCGCCCGGGGCGTGGCCGACGACGGGTACGCGATGTTCGCCGCGCTCCTCGGCATCCAGGCCCTCGAGCGCGATGGGACGGGGCACGCCCGCTGCATCGTGGTGATCGAGGCGTCCGAGGAGTCGGGCAGCCCGGACCTCGAGGCGCACCTCGATGACTTGCAGGCAGTGCTCGGGCGCGTCGACCTGCTCGTGTGCCTCGACTCTGGTGCGCTCACCTACGACCGGCTGTGGGTGACGACCTCGCTGCGTGGCATGGTCAACGTGCACCTCACCGTCGAGGTGCTGCGCCACGGCGTGCACTCCGGCACCGCGGGCGGCGTGGTGCCGTCGTCATTCCGGATCCTGCGCGAGCTGCTCGACCGGGTGGAGAACCCTCGCACCGGTGAGGTGCTGCTCGGAGGCCTCCATGCCGAGATCCCCGTCAACCACCTCGCTGCTGCGGGCGTCGTCGCCAAGGACCTCGGCGACCCCGCCGGAACCGACCTGCCCGTGGTCGAAGGGCTCCAGCTCATGGGCCGTGACGGGGCGGACCGGCTGGTACGGCGCACCTGGGAGCCGTCGCTCTCCATCATCGGCATGGACGGCATCCCCGCCCCACTCGACGCGGCAAACGTCGTGCGACCGAGCACGACCGCGGTCCTCGGGGTGCGCCTGCCCCCGACGGTCGACGCAGCCGCCGGCGCACGGCTCCTCGTCGACACCTTGACCAAGAGCCCGCCGTGCGGCGCAAGGGTGACCGCCACGGCGATCCATGCGGACGGCTGGGTCGCCCCCGCGCTGCAGCCGTGGCTGCGCGACGCGCTCTACTCGTCGTCGGCCAGGGCCTTTGGCAAGGAGCCGAGCTTCACCGGCGAGGGCGGGTCGATCCCCTTCCTCGCCTCGCTCGGCCGGCGCTTCGAGGCCGTCCAGTTCCTCGCGACAGGGGTCCTCGGTCCTGGGTCCAACGCCCACGGTCCGGACGAGTCCCTCCATCTTCCCACCGCCGCCCGGCTCTGCGACGTCGTCGCCGACGTCGTGGAGCACCACGCCCGACACACCGCTACCAAGGAGAAGATCCTGTGACGACCCCGATTCCCACTGACGACGGCGAGATGCCCTTCTATGCGGCCGGCCANNGTGACCGCGCACATCGAGCGCTGCTGTGACCGGCTCGCCGACGCGGGCTACTACGCCGTCGCCCCGGCGCTGTTCCACCGCACCTCGACGGACAGCTTCACCTACGACGACTTCGAGCACGCGATGCCGCACATGGCGGCCCTCGACAAGGCGGGCATCGAGACCGACCTGCGCGCCGTCGTCGGGCATCTCGAGACCCTGGGCTTCGAGCGTGACCGTCGGGGGATCGTCGGGTTCTGCATGGGCGGGCTCGTCGCCTTTGTCGCGGCGACCCTCGGAGAGTTCGGCGCGGCCGTCACGTTCTACGGCGGCGGCGTCACGACGGGGCGCTTCGGTTACCCGCCGCTCGTCGAGATCGCGGACCAGATCGACACCCCGTGGCTCGGTTGCTACGGCGACCTCGACAAGGGCATCCCGCCCGAGGACGTCGAGCAGCTCCGTCGCGCGGTCCTGGGCGCCGCGGCGCTCACCGAGGTCGTCCGCTACCCCGACGCGGACCACGGCTTCAACTGCGAGGACCGTCCCGCGGTCTACAACCCCGACGCCGCGAGCGACGCCTGGGCGAAGATGCTCGCGTTCTTCGAGGCATCGCTCGGCGCTGCGGACTGAGCGCACCGGTGCCGCCCGGGGCTCAGTTCCGCGGGACGTCCTTCCAGGCGATGCCCTTGTCCACGCGGGCGTCGCCT
>PKXZ01000029.1:0-3423 GCA_003132525.1 Candidatus Dormiibacterota bacterium
TCTCGCAGCCAGCCGAGACACTCCCGCCGGTGAGACCGATGAGGTTCCAACCCTCGAGTAAAGAAAGCAACGCCGCGGACCCGTCGTCGCTCATCGGCCGTAGCCATCAGCTGGAGCCACTCAGTACGTGGCTCCTGCGGCGACAGCAGCCCTTATCGCAAAGCCGCGAGGGAAATCGCGCCTCTAAGCGTGAACTCCCGGTCATTCGCTAGTCGTATCGCCTGTACCTTGCGTTTCCTCAAGGCACGCAACGCGATACCTCGTCGATGACGCCTGCACATCGATCAGGTCGGACTTGGACTCGCAGCTGCGGATGGCACGGGCTGAGGCACGGAAAGCACCACCTGCTCTCCCTGGGAGAGGCCGGAACTAATCTGGCTCAGCTGGGTGCCGATGAGCCCGATGCCTACACGCGTTGGCACCGCGTTCCCTCGGTACCACACGTTCACGTAGGACGCGTTGTCGAGCAGGTACACGGCTTGGCTCGGAATTGCGAGCACATTTGTTGCCTTGGCGACGTTGATTATCACAATGGCACTCATTCCGCTGAGGAAGCGGGAGTCGGGTTGATCGGGAGCCACCGCCCCGTAGAACACAGGGACGCCATTAACAACGCTTGCGATGGTCGAGAGAGCAACGAGATGAGACGGAACCGTCAACCCTGATAGCGCAGCGAAGCTCATCGTTCCTGTCTGACCGACGTGCAATTGCGTTATGTCCGTCTGGCTAAACGCTGCGGAAACCTGGAAACTCGAGCCGTCGCCGATGACCATCACGGCCTTGCCTGTCAACGAGCTCGGAGCCATGATTGCGCCGGATGATCCGGCAACTGCAGTAGTTCCCGTGGTGCCGGCGGCGACCGTGTCGCCATCCTGAGCATTGAGCACGAGCACGGTCCCCGTAGCCGGCGCCAGGAGCACCGTCTTGGCATCCTCCGCCTGAGCGCGCTGCACCTGTGCCGCTGCGTTGGCGACCTGCGACTTGGCGTTGGCGATCGCATTGGCGCTCCTGCCGCTCTCAGCGGTGCTGAGCGCGGCATTTGCCGAGCTCAGCACCGACCGCCAAGAATCCAGCGTGGCCCGCTGGTCGGCGTCGTTCAGCTTGGCCAGTAAATCGCCGGCCACAACGTGTGCGCCAACCTTGACGTCGATATCCGCGACCTGTCCGCCGGTGGCGAAGTTGACGGCCACTAACGACTGCGGTAGCAGCGTTCCATTCGCTGCGGCGATTACCGGGAAGCTGCGTACAGACGCTGTCGTCATGGCCGGGGTGCTCGTCCGACTCTTGGAAAGTTGGGAAACCAGCTGGGGGCCTAGCGCAACCATCGCTAGGGCCACAAGGGCACCCAGGACGATGAGTCCTCTGCGAATGATCTTGCTGTTCATGGGCTAAATTCCCTCCCTAGTCGGGTCGTACCGGCTGCTGCGACCCGTTGATCCCAGCAGCGTTGTGAGTCATAACCTTAGACACCAGTACCGTCGGCCGCCGCGCACGCCCCATCACATCGCTTGCGAGTAGCGCGTAGCCAACGCGGTAGCCGTCCCGACCGGCTCTGCGGTCACGCCTGCGGGCGTACTCCTATTGGTACATCGCCCCGCGTGAAGGCAGATATCAGCGGTGCATCGGCCTAGCCTTCCGCTGTCGTCATGCGTATGACATCCATCACTATAGACGATCGCACCATCGAACACATCGTGCCTGCGTTCCGACCCGAGGACGCCCGAGGCACACGCATCGCAATCGGCGTCATGCCCGTGCACCTTCGGCGGTGTTCAGCCCGGAACGGAGCGTAGGGTGAGTACGCAAGGGTACCGAACGGTACGCAAGATGGTGTCGCGGATGGCGACAATGTGAACTTGATGGCCATGAATGAGCGCCGCTCGCTCCGCGGTAGTCGGTGGAGGACCGCCGCGGTCGCCAGCATCATAGGTGTGGCGATCGCCGCCTGCGGACCCAACCCAGTGAGCACGCCCTCCTCTTCTCCAGCTTTCTCGGTCAATCAGTTCGGGGCCAAAGGCAACGGCGTCTTCGACAACACCGCAGCATTCGCTCGTGCTATCGCCTCGGCCCAAGCCGCAGGAGGTGGAACCGTGAACGTCCCTGCGGGCCGTTATAGCTTCAGTAGCGACAACCCCCCGAACCGCGCATCGATTGTGATTCAGGGGTCAGCGCCAGTCACGCTGCAAGGCATGGGTCGCACGCAGACGTTTCTCATCGAGGCGCGCCCGAACAAAGGGTTGCTAGGTGTCGTGACCGATCACACCGTCGTTTCCAACCTGACGCTCGATACGCAGATGCACAACGGGGGTGCGGCAATCTTTGTGAGAGCGAACTACACTTCCCTATTGCATGTAAGCGTGCTTGGCGGTGCCCACGCCTTCGCGCTGTACTACGCCGGTCCGTTGAATGCANNCAACGCCTGCCGCACCCACGTACGATGTCGGCAATCGCGTTTACGACCTCGAGCTCAACGATCTGGTATGCAACGACGGTTTCTCGTGGAGCTTCCAGAAGAATAGCTCCATCAGCGACGTAGTCCACACCGGATCGCGATTGGCCCTCTACGTCGACGACGCGACGACCGTGACTGACTATTGGTACACACCCGGCACCCAGCAGTGCGACGCCCGCGATGGCTTCTGGGTCACACCGCCCGCTGATGACATCACGATCGTCGGTTTCGTCAGCAGCGGAGAAGGTGGTGAGGTCGGAGTTAATGGAGCAGGGGTCGTGGGCAGGATTGCGAACAATGTGACGATACGTGGGCTGAGGCTGACGGGTGGCGATGACCAACTCCTCATCGGCGATGTGACTAATTTCCTCCTGGAGGACTCGAACTTGGGCGACANNCTCAGCAGATCGCAGAGGGCAGCATCTCGAACTGCACTTTTGGCCGAATCGTGCATAAAGGCGCGGCCGGTGCACTCGTAGCGATCAAGGTGGCCTCCTGACCAGCCGCGCTCGCACGCGCACCGCGCGCGGGGTACGTTGCCTTTCGCGGAACACTAGAGGCATAATGAATTCTTCGACGCGCGCTGGAGTGATTATCTTCAGCTAGCGCGTCAGCAGGGAGGCCTGACGTATAAGGGGTACGTGGATGAGCGCTGTCCTATCTATGGTCACGGCTGGTGCGGACGCAAGCCTTGACAAGGACACGTCTCGACAGTTCCGGACCCCCCCGACAATCAGCCTGATCGTCGCTGTAGACAAGGTCTGTCACGGCACGCGTCGGTCTATCGACGAGATGCAACGGGTTGTCGCCGGCGCGGATGTCGATATCATCATCGCGTCTCGCGAGCGATGGGCCGATGCAACTGAACGCGAGAGAGTTGTCGTCTTCGACTCGCGGTCGCGGGGAGATCGGTATGATCGCGCCGCCGAACAGGCACGCGGTTCCTTGCTCGTATTCACCGACTCGAGAAT
>PKXZ01000029.1:3465-4649 GCA_003132525.1 Candidatus Dormiibacterota bacterium
ACCGCCATCTTGGCGCCACTCCAGCTGGCCACCTGGGGCGACTGGACCGGCCGGGCCTCGTGAGTGAACTGGCCGGTTCTAACCTCGTCATCCGGAGAGACCTGTTCCAGTCGGTCGGCGGATTCCAGTCGCCGAACATCGGCGGAGAGGCGTTGCGCCTGTGCTACAAGGTGCGGTCGCTCCTGGAGCGGGACATTCCCTATTCGCCCACACTCGCGGTGACGGCGACATCACGGTCCTTTCCAGGAGCCTTCCTCGCAGAGATTGCCGGCTTTGGTCGCCTTCGAGGNNGCGCCTTTTGTTCCGTACGGCTTGCCAACGCTTGCAGTCCTCTTGGTCGTAGCGGAGCTCGCGCTGTTGCCCTTTCACCTATGGGGGGCAGCGCTCATCGGGGGCGCTTTGCTGCTGGCCGCATATCTGATCCAAGCGGTGAGCGTGCTACGGGGAGGGGGACGCTTGAGTGACCGTCTGCTCGCCGCGGCAGGGCTCCCTCTGGTGCCGCTCGCGTATGGCACATCCTTCATCCGCGGGTTTTTCGGCGCTAGCCGGGGCGAGATTTCTCCGCCCCGTAGCCGCAAAAAGCCGTTGCGCATTCTTATCATCAATTGGCGCGACGTCATGCATCCGCAAGCGGGAGGCGCGGAGCGGTACATGCACGAGATCGGACTACGTTGGGTCGAGAACGGGATTGACGTCGGTTGGCTGTGTCAGCGGTTCGCGCGCAGCAAGCGGGACGAGATCCTCGACGGCATCCGCGTCCGGCGCTTCGGGCGCCGTTTCACCCTCTACCCGCTGGCGATGCTTTACTACATCACGCGTCTCAGCGGCCGGTACGACGTCATCGTCGACTGCGAGAACGGAATCCCGTTCTTCACGCCGCTGTTCGCCCGGATTCCAAGCACCCTCCTAGTACACCATGTGCACAGCGAGATCTTTCGAACGGAGACGAAGCCACCACTGCGCTGGCTCGGGCTGTGGTTGGAAGGGCGACTTATGCCAACGGTCTATCGCGAGAACCAGGTGGTCGCCGTGTCCGAGAGCACGCGCGACGAGCTCGTCGCGATTGGCTTCCGACCCGACCGCATCGCGATCGTGCACAACGGGGTGGCCAGCCCGCCGCCGATCCGCCCTCGCCCCTCGCCGCACCCGTCGATCCTCTACGTCGGCCGGCTCACGCCGCAGAA
>PKXZ01000095.1 GCA_003132525.1 Candidatus Dormiibacterota bacterium
TCAACGACAAGCCGACCGGCGCCGTGGTCGGTCAGCAGCCCTTCGGTGGCGCGAGGATGAGTGGGACCAATGACAAGGCAGGGTCCGAGCTGAACATGCTTCGCTGGGTGTCGCCTCGAGTCATCAAGGAGACGTTCGTGCCGCCGGCCGAATGGCGCTATCCCCACCAGGACCCCGACTGACCCCGATCCAGGCGGCGACCTGAATCGCCGGCTCTCGACCCTGCATCGTCGCTTGGCTTGACATATAACTATATAGACATATAATCGTCGTCGTGGCTCGTGCAGCAACGACGACGGACGCGTTCAACGCCGTGGCGGAACCCCGGCGCCGGCAGATCCTCGATCTGCTCGCAGGCGGGGAGCGCCCGGTGAACGATGTCGTCGCCGTGCTCGGGATGACCCAACCGCTCGTCTCGAAACACCTCAAGGTGCTCCGCGAGGTGGGCCTGGTCACCGTTCGCGACATTGGCCGGCAGCGGATGTACTCCCTGAACGGTCAGCCGCTCAAGCCGATCCACGACTGGGTGCGTGGCTACGAGGCGTCGTGGTCGCGTCGATTCGATCGTCTGGACGACGTGCTGGAAGAGTTGCAAGAGTTGAAGGAAAAGGAGGACTGACATGGCAGCGGCAACGAGTGGGACAGCCGTGGTGACCCTTCCCTCAGACACGGAGATCCTAACCACGCGCGAGTTCAACGCTCCGAAGCATCTGGTCTACAAGGCGTGGACCACACCCGAACTCATCAAGCGCTGGTGGGCCGGCGACCGCGGCGTCGTCACCGTCGCCGAGGTCGATCTGCGGGTCGGCGGCGCCTTTCGCTATGCGATGGATGCGAATCCAGGCTTTGAGGTCGCGTTTCGCGGCGAGTTCCGCGAGGTGGTCCCCAACGAGCGGCTGGTCTCGACGGAGATCTTCGAAGGCATGCCGGATGCCGGTGCGGCGATGAATACGGTGTCATTCACCGAAGACAACGGCCGGACAACGCTGAGCATCCTCACGCAATACCCGAGCCGCGAAATCCGCGACATGGTCATCGCCTCCGGGATGGAAGGCGGATTGCAGGGATCGCTGGACGACCTCGAGGAGGTCGCGATCTCGCTCAGCTGAGGGCGAGACCCTGCGCCGCTACGCCCGCCAGCGCGTGCAGGACCGGGTGGGCCGGCGCCGGCAGGAGCAACTTCCCGGGTGGCGAGGCGTCCGCCGCGCAACCCCCGGTTCCTCGGACGCAACCCGAATCAAAGCCTGAAAACGGCTCTCGTCGATGATGCCCTTGCGCAGAGCGCGCTGCGCCCATGCCGGTGGTGTCCGGAGCCCCCACGCATCGAAAGCGCCTTGCTCGATCATCGTTCCTCCTGATGATAGCCAGGACGGGCTAAACGAGGGTCGCCGCCGGGTCCAGCCCTTCAAGGAGCTTCTGGACCGAGGTCACGAAACGAGTGGCCTGGAGGCCGTCGTTGATGCGATGGTCGAACGACAGGCCCAGGTTCATGATCGGCCGGATCGCGATCGCATCGCCGACGACCACCGGCCGCTTCACCACCAGGTCCATGGTCATGATCGCCGCCTGCGGCTGGTTGATGATCGCCTGGGTCATCACGGCACCGAGCGCGCCCGTGTTGTTGAGCGTGAAGGTGCCACCCTGGATCTCGTCGAGCTTGAGGTGGTTGCTGCGAGCGCGTGCCCCCAAGTCGGCCATGGTCGTGGCCAATCCAGTGATGCTCAGCCGATCCGCATCGCGCACCACGGGGACGATCAGGTTGTCCTCCAGCGCCACCGCAATACCCAGGTTGATGGCCCGCTTGACGACGATGCCGGCATCGCTCCACGACGCATTCAGCGTGGGATGCCGCTGCAGCGCCTCAACAACCGCCCGAGCCACGAACGGCAAGAACGTCAGCTTGACCCCATGCCGAGCCTCAAACGCCGCCTTCTCGCGATCCCGTATCCGCCACACAGCCGACATGTCGACCTCAACCATCACATACGCATGCGGCGAAGTCTGCCGACTGCGAACCATATGCTCCGCAATCGCCTTCCGAACCGCCGTCAGCGGCACAACGGTCTCCCCTTCCCCGGCTCCAGTGAAGGAGGTTGGGGACGGAGACGCGGGCGCCGGCGCCTGCACCACCGCCGAAGCCGGCTGAGGTCCCGGCGCAGGCGACATAGCCCGGGGAGGCGCCGGAGCCGGGGCCTCGGCCGGCGTGCGCTGCGGGATTGAAGTGCCGGCACCCGCGTCGCGCCGCTGCACAAACTCAAGAACGTCCTTTTTGGTGATCCGTCCCCCGATTCCGGACCCGGTGATCTGCGCCAGGTCCACGCCGTGCTCGCGCACCAACATGCGCACGGCGGGAGTCACGTGGTAGCCGCCGGACTGGCCGTTGCCACCGGATGCGTCCTCCGCCGCCGCGGCATCCGTCGCCTGCTCCGTGAAGGCATCCTGGATCGGCCCAACCGCCGTCTCGGCTCCGGACTGCGCCTCAGCACGGGCGCCCGGCGCCTCGGCGGGCTCGGGCTGCGCGCGCTGCACCGGTGCGGCCACCGCAGCCGGCTCCTGCACGGCGGCACCCTGCAGCTCAGCCGCTGGCACTGCAGACGCTGGCACCGCAGCCTCTGGCGCAGCTTCCGTGGCAGCGCCCGCGGTGTCGATGGAACAGATCGGCTGCCCCACCGGTACCACCGTGCCTTCGGGAGCGATCAGCTCCGACATCACGCCGTCGGCCGGCGCGGGGATTTCGGCATTCACCTTGTCAGTGATCACCTCGGCGATGGATTCGTACTTCGCGACTGCATCGCCGGGCTGCTTGAGCCAGCGGGCGATGGTTCCTTCGGTAACGCTCTCGCCGAGCTGCGGCATCGTGACGGTCAGGGCCATTTCGCGCGATTCCTCGTTGGTGTTCAGTACGCGGCGAGCTCGCGGAGCTTCGCCTCGACCTTGTTGGGGGTGACCAGGTAGAACTGCTCCAGGGGCGGTGAGAACGGCATTGCCGGAATCTCCGGGCCGCCGAGACGCATCACCGGCGCGTCGAGACTGTCGAAACACTCCTCCGAGATGATCGCAGCGACTTCGGAGGCAACGCTGACGGCGAGGTTCGCCTCCTGCACGATGAGGACCTTGCCGCACTTGCTCGCACTCGCGACAATTGCCTCGCGGTCGATGGGACGGAGCGAGCGGAGGTCGACGACCTCGCAGGAAAACCCATCTGCAGCAAGGCGATCCACGGCCTCGAGCGAGCTGTGCACCATCATCCCGTAGCTGAAAACAGCGATGTCGGTGCCCTCGCGCACCACACGAGCACGATCGAGCGGCACGGTGTACTCACCGTCCGGGACCTCTCCTTTGATGGCGCGATAACAGCGCTTGTGCTCGAAGTACATGACCGGGTCCGGGTCGCGCAGCGCTGAGATGATCATGCCCTTAGCGTCATAGGGCGTCGACGGCACGACCACGCGCAATCCGGGGATGTGCGCGAAGATCGCCTCGATCGACTGCGAGTGATAGAGCGCGCCGTGCACTCCCCCACCGAACGGTGACCGCAAGACCATCGGCACACCCCAGTCGCCGTTGCTGCGATAGCGCATCTTCGCGGCTTCGCTGATGATCTGATCGACGGCGGGCATGATGAAGTCCTGGAACTGAATCTCCGCGATCGGACGCAGCCCGTTCATCGCCGCGCCGATGGCCACGCCGACAATCAGCGATTCCGCAAGCGGGCTGTCGAGCACGCGCGCCTCACCGAACTCCTTTTGCAATCCCTCGGTGACACCGAAGACGCCGCCCTTGGCACCGACGTCCTCGCCGAGGATCATCACGCGATCGTCGCGCTGCATCTCCTCGCGGATCCCGTCGCGAATCGCCTCGATGTACGTCTTCTCAGCCACGCCAGTCACCCGGTTCCGCATACACATGGAGCATCGCGGTGTCGGCAGCGGGCAGCGGCGCCGCCTCGGCCTCTTCGGTGGCTTCGTTGAGCTCGATCACCAGCTCCGCGCGCATCTCGTCCGCATCAGCCGCGGTGAGGACGCCGAGCTCCTCGAGCGTCGCCTTGAAGCGCAGCAGGGAGTCCCGTTCCTTGTCGGACTCGAGCTCCTCGGACGTGCGGTAGCGGCGCTGGTCATCGTCAGAGCTGTGCGATGTGAGCCGGAGCACCTTGGCCTCGATGAGCGTCGGGCCGTCGCCGCGACGAGCGCGCTTCACGGCCTCACGCGCCACTCGGTAGCAGGCGATCGCGTCGCATCCGTCCACGATCACACCCGGGATGCCGTATCCCTTCGCGCGGTCGGCGACGTCCTGCGTCGGCATCTGCTTCTGCCACGGCACGCTGATGGCGAATCCATTGTTCTCGACAAGGAAGATCACCGCGAGCTTGTGCGTCGCCGCGAAGTTCAGCGCCTCGTGGAAGTCCCCTTCGCTGGTGCCGCCTTCGCCAATGGACGTGAACGTCACCGCATCTTCGCCGCGCATACGCGACGCGAGCGCGATGCCGCACGCATGGATGAGCTGCGTTCCCACCGACGAGCCGGTGCTGATGATGTTCAGCCGCCGGCATCCGTAGTGCGCCGGCATCTGGCGGCCGCCGCTGTTGGGGTCGTCGGCGCGCTGCAGGACGGACAGGATGTGGTCCTTCGGAGTCATCCCGAGCACGAGCGTCAGGGCAAGATCGCGGTAGTACGGGGCCACCCAGTCGTACTGGGGCCGCAAATTCATGCCAAAGGCGACCTGAACCGCCTCGTGGCCCTCCGCGGAGATCCAGAACGGCGCGCGTCCCTGGCGATTCAGCACCCACAGACGCTCGTCGAGCAGGCGGGACCGAAGCATGTGCCGGTACATGAGGCGGAGCGTCTCCGCGTCAAGCCCGGCGCGCGCCTTGGTTTCGGTTCGTGTCATTGCCACGTGTCGTTCATCCCTCCGAATGAAGCTGACGCCGGCAGCGGAGCTTCAACGCCCTCGTGATGCTCAAACGTGAATCGCCTCGCCACTCACGGCAAGCGCAGCTTCTGAGAGCACTTCGCTGAGTGTAGGGTGTGGCGCGACTGCGTGGCCCATCTCGAAAGCGGTGGTCTCGAGGAGGCCGCCCAGGGCCGGTCCCCAGATGAGCTCGGTGACCTCGTGGCCGATGATGTGGACGCCGAGCACGGTGCCGTCGGACTTGTCGGCGACCACCTTGCAGAAGCCGCCGGTCTCGCCCCAGATGGTGGCGCGGCCGTTGCCCCGGAAGGGCATGACCCCGGTGGCGATCTCATAGCCGGCGGCCTGAGCCTCGGCTTCGCTGAGCCCCACCGAGCCGATCTGCGGCGTGCAGTATGTGGTCCGGGTGATCAGACGGGGGTCGAGCGGATGGGGATCGCGACCGGCGATCGTCTCGACGGCGAGAACACCTTCGTGCAGCGCCTTGTGCGCCAGTTGGAACCCGCCCACGACGTCACCCACGGCACTGACACCGGTCTCCCCGGTGCGCAGCATCGAATCGACGGCGATGACGCCTCGTTCGACGACGACGCCTGTTCCCTCGATGCCGATGTTCTCGACGTTCCCCGCGCGGCCCACCGCGACCAGGAGCATCTCGGCTTGGAGCCGCTGCTCCTTGCCGTCCTCGCCGGCCACGGTCACGGCGACGCCGCCCTCGTTGCGCTCGATCGATCCCAGGTCGAGACGATGCCCGGTGAGACACGTGATACCGCGCGCCTCGAACTGGCGGCGGAGCTCGCTGCCCACTGCTACGTCCTCGAGCGGGACCAGGCTCGGCAGCATCTCGACCACGGTCACCTCTGCGCCACAGCTGCGATAGAGCGAGGCGAACTCCACGCCCACGGCACCGGCGCCGAGCACGATCGCGGACGCCGGTACCCGGTCGATCTTGAGTGCCTCGTCACTGGTGAGAATCACGGTGCCGTCGGCAGGATTGCCCGGTAGCTGCTTGGGACGGGAGCCGGTCGCGATGATCACCGCGCCCGCCTCGATCTCGACCGCGTCGCCCGCCGGCGGCGTGACCACGAGATGGCCCGCGCCGTCGAGACGCCCCCGTCCGCTGACGACGCTCACCTTGTTCTTGCGGAGGAGGAACTGCACGCCCTTGTACAGCTGGTTGACGACCTGGTCGCGACGCCGCCCGGCGACCGAATAGTCGAAGTGGACGTCACCCGTCGTCACCCCGAACGCGGCGGCGTGGTGCAGCTCGTCGAGCAGTGCCGCGCTCTGGAGCAGTGCCTTGGCCGGGATGCACCCGCGGTGCAGGCACGTGCCGCCGACCTTGTCCTCCTCCACCAGCACGACGCTGAGTCCCAGTTGGGCCGCGCGGATCGCCGCCGGGTACCCACCCATGCCGCCCCCGAGAATGGCGATGTCAAATCGTTCGGCCACGGGATTTGAGTATATCGGCGGGGTCCTGCGAGCCATGCGCGACGCTCGGCCGAGGGACGCGGACGGTCCCCGGGCCGCGCCGCTCACGCCGAAAGGAAGCGGCGGACCCCCAGGAAGCTCCCGAAGGCGCCGACAGCGACACCGCCGACCAGGAGCACGATGAGCAGCGTGATCGTGTATCGCGCATCGAAGGGCACGCTGAGGAGGTTGCCCTGGGCCGCCTGGACGAACAGACGGTATGCGCCAAAGACCACGGCCCCCGAGAAGATCGCCGCGAGTAACCCTCCGAGCATGCCTTCGAGGATGAACGGCCAGCGGACGAACCAGTCCGTCGCACCCACCAGTTTCATGATCTCGATCTCCGTTCGCCGTGAGTACACGGCGGTTCGGATCGTATTCATGATGATCACGATGCTGATGGTCAGCAGAATGATCGCGATGATCGCCCCGACCCACTCGATGACGGTGATCACGGTGTTGAGCTTGGAGATCACGTCGGAGTTGTAGTCGGTCGGGGTGGTGCTGTCGACGATTGGCATCGCCTTCGCCTCGGCGTTGAACTGGCTCAGATAGGTGAGCTTGCGCACGTCAAGGTTCAACGACGCCGGCAGCGGGTTGCTTCCGAGCACGGCGAGCGCGCTTTCGATCGACGGGTTCTGCGAGGCCTGCTCCTTGGCCTGGTCCTTGGTCTCGAAGGTGACCGAGATCACCCGCGGGTCATGCTGGAGCCGGCTCTCGAAATTCGTGATCGCTGCCAGCGACGCGTTGTCGGACAGGTAGATCTTCAGGTGACTCGCGTTCTGTTCCTGTCCCTGCAGAACGGTGTCGACCGAGTGTGTGAACAGCAGCGATCCGCCCACCAGAAAGATGATCAGGCCCATCGTGAAGACGCCCGCCAACGAGACGCCGAGGTTGCGCCGGAAGTTCTGCCCTGCGCTGTGGAGTGCGAACCACAGCGAGGCGAAGATCTGCCTCACAGGGTGGCGGTTCCTTCGCGCAGGTACTGGCCTTCGGCCTCGTCCCTGACCACCCGGCCGTTGTCGATGGCGATGACACGGCGACGGACCAGGTCGACCACCTCGCGGTTGTGGGTCGCCATCAGCACCGTGGTGCCGCGATGGTTGATCTGGAGGAGCAGCTGCACGATGCCCCACGAGGTGTCCGGGTCGAGGTTGCCGGTGGGCTCGTCGGCGAGAAAGATGCGGGGTCGGTGCACGAGTGCGCGGGCGATGGCCACGCGCTGCTGCTCACCGCCGCTCAGCTCGTCGGGAAACTTGTCGAGCTTGTCCTCGAGTCCGACGATCCAGAGGACCTCCTCCACCTTCTCGCGCATGTGGCGCTGACCGGGGCGGGTCACCTGCAGCGCGAAGGCGACGTTCTGGGCGACGGTGCGGCGCTGGAGCAGCTTGTAGTCCTGGAACACGATGCCGAACTTGCGCCGCAGCTTGGGGAGCTTGCGATGCGACATCCGGCTGACCTCCTGCCCGTCGATGAAGATCCGTCCAGTCGAGGGAGCTTCATCGCGGATCAGCAGGCGCACCAGGGTCGACTTGCCGGCACCGCTGGGGCCGACCAGGAAGCAGAAGTCGCCTTGATGGATCGCCAGATCAACGTCGCGCAGGGCCTCCGTACCGTTCGGGAAAACCTTGCTCACGCCGTGAAACGAGATGACCGGGCGCAGCGCGTGCTGAGGCGGCGCCGCAGATCGCTCCGCGACCGCCACGCTCACCAGGCTGCCCCCTGGGGCGATGTATTCATAGGATGGTTTCTGGGATCGCTACTGGGTCGGCGGCCAGTATAGACCGGGGTTCCGGCGGACTCCCGCGATATTTCACAGATTGGTCACTTCCGTTCAAGGATGGCCGATCAGGACGCCTTCGATTCTGGACCCTCGCGCGCCGCCCAGTGCAGATATCCCTCGATGAATGGGTCGATGTCGCCGTCCAGCACGCCCTGGGCGTTGCCCACCTCAACCGAGGTCCGATGGTCCTTGACCATGGTGTAGGGATGGAGCACGTAGGAGCGGATCTGGCTCCCCCACTCGGCGGCGATCAGCTCGCCCTTGAGGTCGGCAACCTTCTGTGCGTGAGCGGCCTGCTGCAGTGCCAGCAACCGCGACCGGAGGACGCGCCAGGCGACGTCGCGGTTCTGCTGCTGCGAGCGCTCGTTCTGGCAGGTCACCACGACTCCCGTCGGGATATGCGTCAGCCGCACCGCTGATGATGTCTTGTTGACGTGCTGCCCGCCGGCACCGCTCGAGCGGAAAACATCGGTGCGCACATCGTCCGGGTCGATCTCGACGGTGACGGTGTCCTCGATCTCGGGAGTGACTTCGACGAGCACGAACGACGTATGCCGCCGATGCGCGGCGTCGAAAGGGCTGATGCGCACCAGGCGATGCACCCCGTGCTCACCCTTGAGCAGGCCGTAGGCGCGAGCTCCGGACACGCGGATGGTCGCGGACTTGATGCCCGCTTCATCTCCGACCGACTCCTCGAGGAACTCGACGGGCATCCGATGTTGCTCGGCCCAGAGCAGATACATGCGCAACAGCATCTGCGCCCAGTCCTGCGAGTCGGTACCACCGGCACCCGCGTGAATGCCGATCAGCGCCACGTGGTCGGTGTAGGGATCGCTGAAGAGCAGATCAATCTGGCGACGCCCGATCTCCTTTTCCAGTGCCGCGAGCTCCTTCTCGATGTCGTGGGTCATCGCCTCGTCCGGTTCGACCTCGACCATCGCGACGAGCTCACGGGTATCGGCTGCGCGCTGGGTCAGCGATTCCCAGGTGCTCAGGTCGTCACGGATGCGCGAGGCTTCCTGGTTGAGGGCAGCCGCGCGGCGCGGGTCATCCCACAGATCGGGGGCGGCGATCTCCTGATCGAGTTCCTTCAGACGGACGCGTTTGCCGTCGAGGTCAAAGATGCCCCTGGAGCTCAGCTATACGGGCGGCGACGTCGGTGGCGCGTTCTGCAAGCTCGCTCATGTGCCGAGTATTCCACAATGAAGTCATGCAAACCGTTGCAGCCGTGTCGCCGGATGCGATCGGCGACCTGTTTTCCGACATGCCGCGAGCCTTTGATTTCGATGACGTGTCGCTCCTGCCGCGGGTTCGCTCCACGCTCGCGCACCGGACCGAAGCGCTCCCGGTGGTGGACGTCGGTCCAGTCCGTCTGACGGTTCCCATCATCGGTTCACCGATGCCGGACGTCTGTGGCGTCGACATGTGCCGCGCGCTGGGCGAATACGGTGCGCTGGGCGTCCTGCCGCGCTTCCAGTCCGTGGAGGATCAGGCAGCGGAGCTTCGCGAGGTTGCCGCAACGGGCGGGCCGCTCGCTGCGGCGCTCGGCGTGACCGGTGACTACCGCGAGCGTTTCGCGCGGATCGTCGAGACCGGTTGCCGGATCGTGTGTCTCGATACGGCGAACGGCGCGCACGAGCAGGTCGGTCACGCGGTGCGCTGGATCCGCGAGCAGGGCACCGCCGTGTTCCTCATCGCCGGCAACGTGGCCTCCGCGGAGACGTTCCGCTGGCTCGAGGACCACGGCGTCGACGCGATTCGCGTGGGCATCGCCGGCGGATCCGTCTGCGAGACGCGGACGGAGACCGGTGTCCACGCGCCCACGCCATACAGCGTCTACGAATGTGCGCAGGTGCGCCGACACGCGTTGATCATCGGCGACGGCGGCGTTCGCAACCCGGCGGACATGTGCAAGCTCCTCGCGCTCGGCGCCGACGCGGTGATGGTGGGTTCGGCGCTGGCGGGGACGTACGAAGCACCCGGACGCGTGATCGTGGTCGACGGGAAGAAGTTCAAGATCATGCGGGGCGCGGCGTCGTTCTCCGTGCAACAGGAGTTCGCCGGCGCCGACCCGGAGTACATCGAGGGCGCGGAGTCGATCGTCGCGTACAAGGGCCGCGTGGCCGATGTGATCCAGCGGTACCTGGCCGGGCTGCGCAGCTCGATGTCATACATGGACGCGCGTTCCCTCGGCGAGTACCGGAGCAACGCGAGCTTCATCCGGATGCGTTAGCCCCCGCGACCTGGTCGCCTGCCGCTGGTCCCCGGACTAACCGAGTTCGGCGATCAGCTGCTCGGACGTCATCGGCTTGGAGAACATCGGGTACCACAGTCGGGGCTCGAGTTGATGGTAGTTCGCGCGCATTCGGGTTGCGGCCGGATTGAGGCTCGCTCCAAACCGGCATTCCGTGTTCGATTCCGTAACCCGGCCGGGCGGTTTCCATGGTGAAGGGTCGATAGGCTGACAGCCACAGCCACGCGGCGGCTTGCAGGCCTCCGTGAGGATCACACCAGGCAGCAATCACGGAGAACGTTTGTGCTGCCGGAGGGCTCAGCCTTGCGCCGACTGGCTCGGGGGAATCCCGGGAGCGGAGCCCGCTGGCCCCGCGGTGTGGTGACGCTGCTCGTGGTAACCCTCGGTCTCACCCTCCTGTACGTCGGATCGACGACTCTCCGCCGGCCGGGTACCTCGAGCTTCTTCTTTGACGTCGTGATCGCCAATCTGGGGTATGCAGGCTGCACGGCGCTCGTCGCCTGGCGTGCCGTCGCCCGGCGCCGCGGACGCTGGGGCTGGGGTTCGCTGGCCGCGGGCCTCTTCCTTTTCACCACCGGGTCGGTCCTCTGGACCACCTGGGTGCAGTACTTCATCCCTGTCCCCTACCCGTCCATATCGGACGCGTGCTTCCTGACCTTCTTCTTCCTTGCGTTCATCGGCATCGCGTTGCTGGTGCGCGAGACCGTTCCACGGACATCGAGGACGATCTGGGTCGACGGCCTGATCGCCGCCCTTGGGGTCGCCGCACTCGAGACCACGCTGGTCATCAGTCCGATCGCAAGCCTGAACATCGGCGACCGGCTCATCGTGGCGACCAACATCGCGTATCCCATTGGTGACCTGGTGCTCGTGACCATGGTGGTCGGCGTCTTTGCGGTCCGCGGCTGGCGCCCCGGCCGCCTGTGGTGGATGCTCGGCGTCGGTCTCGTGGTCTTTGCCGCGGCCGACAGCGTCTATGTGTTGCGGGTGCTCTCGGGCACGTACGTGACCGGAACGCCGCTCGACAGCCTGTGGCTCATCGGTGCGCTGTTCATGTCGTTCGCCGCATGGCAGCGTATGGGCGTGGGGTCGGCCGCCCGGAGCCAGACGACGGTAGAGGCACCGAACCTCATCCCGGTCGTCTTCCTGCTGAGCTCGGTCGGAATCATCGTCTATGCGACGACACACCCCCCAAAGCTCCTGCCGTTGGGTGTCGTTCTGGCCACCGTGACGCTGGTGTTCGCAATCGCGCGGTCCGCGTATGCGTTTCGGCAGCTCCGCGCGCTGGCGGAAAGCAAACGCGAGGCCCGCACGGACGAACTCACCGGGCTGCCAAACCGCAGGTTCTTCTTTGAACGCCTCGCGGCCTGCCTGGTACCGGGTGTCGCGTCGACCGTCGCCGTACTCATGATCGATCTCGACCGGTTCAAGGAGATCAACGACAGCCTCGGGCATCACGTCGGCGATGACGTGCTGCGCGAGCTGGGACCGCGGCTCACCGCAGCGTGCGGCGGCGCCGGGACAGTCGCACGCCTGGGCGGTGACGAGTTCGGCCTCGTGCTCTCCTCACCGGTGGATGCCCCGGCAGCCATCGAGGTGGCAGAACGCGTCCGCGAGGCCTTGAGACTGCCGTTTCAGGTGGAGGGCATGAGTCTTCGGGTGGACGCCAGCATCGGCATTGCGCTCGCTCCCGACCACGGCACTGCGCCCGAAACCCTCCTGCAGAAGGCGGACGTGGCCATGTTCGCCGCAAAACGCTCGCACGCGCCCTGGCAGGTGTATGCGTCGGATTTCGAACAGAACGCGCTGGAGCGCCTGGAACTCATGGAAGACCTGCGCGATGCTCTGCGTCGCGGAGAGATCGTCCTTTATTACCAGCCGATTCTCGACCTCGCAACCGGGCTGGTCACCGGCGCCGAGGCGCTCGCGCGCTGGCGCCATCCGGCGCGTGGCATCCTCCCGCCCGCGGCGTTCCTCGGCTTGATCGCGGATGCGGGACTCATGGGGCCCTTCACGATGGACGTCCTCGAGCAGGCATTTGCCCAGCAGTCGCGCTGGTCACTGTCCGGCTACGACCTGTGCGTCTCGGTCAACATCTCCGCCGCCAGCCTGCGCGACGACGAACTGCCCGACAAGATTGCCGAGCTGATGGCGAAGCGGAAGGTTGATCCGGCTCATATCACGCTGGAGATCACGGAGGACTCGTTCATCTCGGATCCGGAGCAAGCGCTCCTCGTCCTGGAGCGTCTGCGCGGCCTCGGCGTCCAGCTGTCCATCGATGACTTCGGCACCGGCTTCTCGTCGTTGACCTACATCCGCAGGTTGCCGGTGAGTGAATTGAAGCTCGACCGCACCTTTCTGATGGGTGCGCCGCAGGACAAGCGCGCCGTGTCGATCATTCAATCCACCGTCGATCTCGCCCATTCGCTGGGGTTGCGCATCGTCGCAGAGGGCATCGAGAACCTCGACACCCTGGCGCTGGTCGACGACCTCGGCTGCGACGCGGCGCAGGGCTATCTGATGGGCCGGCCCGTCCCGTCCGAGGAATTCGATCTCGGAGCTGTGGCGCTCAAGCCACTTCGCATCGCCACGCACGGAGCTCTCGTGCCCCGCCAACCCCAGACACTGGCGGGCTAGCCGGAGCTACTGCGGCTGACCGCGCTCGGGCCTACTTTCCGTGGCAGTACTTGTACTTTTTCCCGGAACCGCAGGGACACGCCTGGTTGCGGCCGACCTTCCCCTGCGGCGCACCGTTCGCGCCATTTCCGTTGCCGTTGCCGCTGGCAGCGCCGTCCACGCGCCGCGTCCCTTCCGACGACGACTCGACGATGTTGCGCACGATCGGCTTGCTCACCACCGGCGCGGACACACGCGGCGACGTCGCACGGGCGAGAGCGCCGCTCGCGAGTGCGGCAGCCGGTCGTGCGGGCGGCACCTGCGCAGCATCGGTGGCACCACCTGGTCGGTCCGCACGCGGTGAGGGCGGCGCCGTCGCCTCAGCCGCGCCGGCCGTGGGCGCGGGAATGGCAGCGGGCTCGTCTGCGGCGTCGGCGTTGTTCGCTGCCTCGTTGGGATCGACACGCCGGATCTGCACGTTGAGCAGAGCGCGAACGATCTCTCGCTGAATGTCCTCGGTCAGATCCTGGAACGCGGTGAACGCCGCTGCCTTGTACTCGACGAGCGGGTCCATCTGACCGTATGCCTGGAAGCCCATCCCCTCGCGGAGATGATCCATCTGCGTCAGATAGGCGAGCCACCGCGCATCGATGACCTGGAGCATCACGCTCTGCTCGACCTCGCGGAGCAGCTCGGCGCCGTACTCCTGCTCCTTCTCCTCGTACAGCCCGACGAGCTCACCACTCAGCGTCTCGCTGACCTCCTCGATGGAGTTCCCGAGGCTGTCCATGCTGACCTCGGAGAACTGCGGCAGCCCGGCGGCGAACATCCGCATCTGCGTCCACAGACCTTCGAAGTCCCACGCCTCGCGATGGCGTCCTTCGCAGTACGTCGGCACCTCGCTCGCCACCACGTGCTCCACCATCTCGATGAAGTTCGCGCGCGTGTCCGTCCCCTCGAGGATCTTGCGACGCTCGCCGTAGATGATCTCGCGCTGCTTGTTCATGACGTCGTCGTACTCGACGACGTGACGGCGGCTGTCGAAGTTCTGGCCCTCGACCCGCGCCTGCGCTCCCTCGATCTGCCGCGACACCATCCGTGACTCGAGCGGCGTGTCCTCATCAACGCCGAGCTTGCCCATGAACCCCTGCATGCGCTCGCCGCCGAAGACGCGCATCAGGTCGTCCTCGAAGGACAGGAAGAAACGCGACTCACCGGGGTCACCCTGGCGTCCCGCGCGCCCACGAAGCTGGTTGTCGATTCGCCGCGACTCGTGCCGCTCGGTACCGATGATGTACAGACCGCCGACATCGGCAACACCCTCGCCGAGCACGATGTCGGTGCCGCGCCCGGCCATGTTGGTGGCGATCGTGACGCTGCCACGCTGGCCGGCGTTCGCGATGATGTCGGCTTCCTTTTCGTGGAGCTTGGCGTTGAGCACCGAGTGCTGCACACCCATCTTGTCGAGCTGGCGGCTCAACCGCTCGCTCTTCTCGATGCTGGTCGTGCCCACGAGGATCGGCTGTCCCTTCTTGTATCGCTCGGCGATCTCCTCGACCACAGCACGGTATTTGCCTTCCTCGCCCTTGTAGATCAGGTCGGGTTCATCGAGACGAACCATCGGCTGGTGCGTCGGGATCGGCACGACCTCGAGCTTGTAGATCTTGTGGAACTCCTCGGCCTCGGTGAGTGCCGTACCGGTCATGCCGGCGAGCTTGTCGTAGAGGCGGAAGAAGTTCTGGAAGGTGATCGTCGCGAGCGTGACCGTCTCCTGCTGGACCGCAACGCCTTCCTTGGCTTCGATCGCCTGGTGGAGACCGTCCGACCAGCGACGTCCGGGCATCGTCCGCCCGGTGAACTCGTCGACGATGATCACCTCGCCGTCGCGGACGATGTAGTCCTTGTCTCGCAGCCACAATGCGTGCGCGCGCAGCGCCTGGTTGATCTGGTGCGCCTCCGCGGCGTGCTCCATCTCGTAGACGTTGGAGATCCCGGTCCACTTCTCGATCTTGTCGACGCCCTCCTCGGTGAGCGTCGCCGACTTGGTCTTCTCGTCGATCGTGTAGTCGTCTTCGGCCACGAGCCGCGGGATCAAGCGTGCGTACGTATAGAACTTGTCCGTTGCCTCGCTCGCCTGCCCGCTGATGATCAGCGGTGTCCGTGCTTCGTCGATGAGGATGGAGTCCACCTCGTCGACGATCGCGAACCGCAGGCGACGCTGCACGCAGCGGTCGAGCTTCTGCGCCATGTTGTCGCGCAGGTAGTCGAAGCCCAGCTCGTTGTTTGTCGAGTATGTGATGTCGGCGGCATACGCCTCGCGGCGCGTCACCGGACGGAGATGCTGCAGGCGCGGGTCCGGATGCGTCTCGTCGAGGAAGTCCGGGTCGTAGAGGTAGGAAAGGTCCTGCCCCGCGATGACGCCCACGGACAGCCCGAGGAAATGGAAGAGCGCAGCGTTCCAGCCGGCGTCGCGTCGAGCCAGGTAATCGTTGACCGT
>PKXZ01000081.1 GCA_003132525.1 Candidatus Dormiibacterota bacterium
CGCTCTCCAACACGACGGTCGGAGTGCTGCTGGCAACGATCGATGCGTCGATCATGCTGATCGCGATGCCCGACATCTTCCGGGGCATCGGTCTCAACCCGCTCGACCCGGCGAACAGCTTCTACCTGCTGTGGATGATCCTCGGCTTCCTCATCGTCAGCAGCGTGCTCGTGGTGGGCCTCGGGCGGCTCGGCGACATCGTCGGCCGCGTGCGCATCTACAACCTCGGATTTGTCATCTACACGAGTGCGTCGCTGCTGCTGACGATCGACTGGATGACCGGGCCGCCGGGCGCGATCTGGTTGATGGTCTTCCGCGTCGTACAGGGCATCGGCGCGGCGTGCCTCATCGGCAACTCGGCAGCGATTCTCACCGATGCGTTCCCGGTCAACCAGCGCGGTCTCGCGCTCGGGATCAACAACATCGCCGGCATCAGCGGCGTGTTCATCGGGCTCGTGCTCGGCGGCTTGCTCGCCCCGATCAACTGGCGGCTCGTGTTTCTCGTCTCGGTCCCGTTCGGGCTGTTCGGCACCGTATGGGCATACCTCAAGCTCGAGGAGCGCGGCATCCGCAAGCGCGTCCCGATCGACTGGCTCGGCAACCTCACCTTCGCCATCGGGCTCATCCTCGTGATGATCGGCATCACGTACGGCATCGAGCCGTACAAGTCCGACCCGATGGGATGGACGAGTCCACTGGTGCTCGGTGCCCTGGTGCTCGGTGCCGCGTTCCTGGCGGGCTTTGCCGTGATCGAGAGTCGCGTCGAGAACCCGATGTTCCGTCTCGGGTTGTTCCGGATTCGCGCGTTCACCTTCGGCACGCTCTCGAGCTTTCTCGCCGCCGTCGGGCGCGGCGGACTCATGTTCATGCTGATCATCTGGCTGCAGGGAATCTGGTTGCCCGAGCACGGATTCAGCTTCACCTCGACGCCGCTCTGGGCGGGCATCTACATGATTCCGCTCACCGTCGGCTTCCTGCTCGCCGGGCCGCTGTCGGGGTTTCTCTCGGACAGATACGGCTCACGTCCGTTTGCGACCGGCGGCATGATCGGCGCGGCCGCGAGCTTCGCGTTCCTCCAGCTGTTGCCGATCAACTTCCCGTATCAGCTCTTTGCGCTGATCCTGTTCCTGAACGGTCTCTCCATGGGCGCGTTCGCATCGCCCAACCGCGCCGGCGTCATGAACAGCCTTCCGCCGGGCGACCGCGGAGCCGGCGGTGGCATGAACGCCACGTTCCAGAGCTCGGCGCAGGTGCTCTCGATCGGCATCTTCTTCACGCTGATGATCACCGGACTTGCGGCGACACTCTCCAAGACCATGACCGCCGGTCTGGAAGCGCACGGCGTCCCGGCGGCCGTCGCGGTGCATGTCGGCCAGCTGCCACCGGTGTCGATCCTGTTCGCGGCGTTCCTGGGATACAACCCGATCCAGTCGCTGGTCGGGACGCACGTGCTCTCACAGCTCTCAGCGGCGAACGCGTCCGCGCTCACCGGACGCCAGTTCTTTCCTGAGCTGATCTCCGGCCCGTTCGCCGCCGGATTACACCAGGCGTTCACCTTCTCGCTGGTGGTCTGCCTCATCGCCGCGCTCGCCTCGTGGTCGCGAGGGAAGCGCGCCGGCCCCGTCGTGCAGGCGGCAATCGCCACCGAGGCGCCCGAACTCTAGGGTCGCTGTATCACTCCGCGACCTTGAGCAGAATCCGTCCGCGTCCGTGGCCGGTTTCCGACGCCGCCTGCGCGAGCGCCGCATCGTCGAGGGAGAAGACCTGCTGGATCTCGGGCTTGAGGTCGCCGGATGCGACGAGCTTGCCGAGCTCTTCGAGGATCGAGCGCGTCTCGGTGGGGCGGCGCGTCGCTTCGGCGCGCACACCTCGAGCGGCCGCCGTCTCGGCGTCCGGCACGCCGACGCAGGTCACGAGGATGCCGCCCGGCTTGAGCACGCTCCACGAGTGCGCGGTCACCTCGCCCCCGACGGTGTCGAACACGACGTCGACGTCGTGTACCGCGTCTTCGACGTTGACGCTCGTGTAGTCGATGACCTCGCCGGCACCGAGCGAACGCACGAAATCGACGTTGGCGGTCGATGCGGTGGCGATCACGTCGGCACCCTTCCAGTGTCCGAGCTGGACCGCGATCGAGCCGACGCCACCGGCACCGCCCTGGACCAGGAGACGCTGCCCAGCTTCCACATGACCGCTGTCGACGACTCCCAGCCACGCGGTGACGCCACCGACGTGCAGCGGCGCGGCCTGTTCGAATGACACGCCATCAGGCATGTGGGCGATGGTCGTGATCGGAGCGACCGCGAACTCGGCATAGGTACTCGCGCCCCGGCCGAAGACCCTGTCGCCGACGGCGAATCCGCTCACGCCCTCGCCCACGGCCTCGACGGTGCCGGAAACGTCCAGCCCCGGAATGGCGGGGAGGGGGACCGGCATGAACTGCTTGAGGTATCCGGCGCGGAGCTTCCAGTCGATTGGGTTCACGCCCGCGAAGTGAACGCGGACAAGCACCTCGCCGGCCTCGGGGTCGGGACGTTGAACGCTCTCGACGACGAGCACCGATGGCGGCCCGTAGTCGTGAAAACGCGCAGCACGCATCAAAGTCTCGTTCGTCATTGGTGCTCCTCAGCTCCTGGCGTGCACGTGCCGCAGCAGGCTAGTAATTCAATAGGAGCATCGGATTCTAGCACCAGGGCGTCGATCCTCAGATCTCGCCGGCGAGACTAGGAGGCCGTTGGTTTGACGCCCTCTCCGGTCAGCAACGACCACGCACGGGTGAGCGCGAGACTCATTGCGGCGATGAGCAGATAGACGAGCACGTACACGAAGGTCTGCTGGGACGGATCGAAGATGGCGGCGATCCCGACCCCCAGCTCCCCGAGGTAAATCACGAGGATGGACAGCAGGACCGTCAGATGCGACACACCGACTCTGCGGACGTGGCGGCTCAACGTCACCCACAGGCCGACGACCGCCAGCGACGCGGCGGGATACCCGAGGTCGGTGGTGGGAATCAGGGCCACCAGTGAGATGAAGAAGACGTTCACCAGGCCGGTGAAGGAGCTCTCCGCCAGGCGGCGGCCAGTAGCGTCACCGTTCTTCCCGAAGATCGAGTCCGGACGCAGGCTGACGGCCACGAAGAGGAGGCCGATGAGCGCACCCGCGGCGGCCGAGGTCGCGGCGAAATACGGCGTGAGATTCCCCGGGACCACCGCCTAGAACACCTTTGACAGGAAGGATCTGGTGCGCTCGTGCTGCGGGTTTGCGAGCACCTCTCGCGGACTTCCGGACTCGACGATGACGCCGCCATCCATGAAGACGAGCGAGTCGCCGACCTCGCGGGCGAATCCCATCTCGTGGGTCACGACCACCATGGTCATGCCGTCCTGGGCGAGCCCGCGCATCACGTCGAGGACCTCGCCGACGAGCTCGGGATCGAGCGCCGACGTCGGCTCATCGAACAGCATGAGCTTGGGCTGCATCGCCAGGGCTCTCGCGATGGCCACGCGCTGCTGCTGGCCGCCGGAGAGGTGGTTGGGATAGACGTCCACCTTATCGGCGAGGCCCACCCGGTTGAGCAGTGCTCGGCCGCGTTCCTCCACCGCCTTCTGCGCCTCACCTCTGACGCGCAGCGGCGCTTCCATGATGTTCTCGAGCGCGGTCATGTGGGGAAACAAGTTGAACCGCTGGAACACCATGCCGATCTCGGCGCGCTTGCGGCACACCTCTCGATCCGGCAGCTCGTAGATCTTGTCACCGCGCTGCCGGTAGCCCACGAGCTCACCGTCGACGGACAGCCTGCCTCCGTCGATCTTCTCGAGGTGGTTGATGCAGCGTAGGAACGTGCTCTTGCCGGAGCCCGACGGCCCGACGATGCAGAGCACCTCGCGAGCCGCCACGCTGAGGTTGATGCCCCGAAGCACCTCGAGGCGCCCGAAGCACTTGTAGACAGACTCGGCAAGAACCATCGGCGTGGCCATCAGTGCAGGCGCTCCTCATAGATCGGTGGTGGTTCGAACGGCCCAACCGGCGGCGGCTCGTGAAAGCGAAAGAGCAGTCTGCGGAAGCGCTGCAACGGTGTCGGCGGCAGCAGTCGCGACGCCCCCCGCGCGAAATAGCGCTCCAGGTAGTACTGCCCGAACGTGAGCACCGAGGTCATCGCCAAATACCAGATGCTCGCCACGATGGCCAGCTCGATGATGTCGTAGTTGAAGTTCGAGATCTCCTTCTGAATGAAGAAGAGCTCACCGACGGTCGCGATGTACGCGAGCGACGAGGTCTTGAGCATCGAGATGGTCTCGTTGCCGGTGGGCGGGATGATCACGCGCATCGCCTGGGGCAGGACGATCCGGCGCATGACCAGGACGCGGGTCATGCCCAGCGCCTGTGCAGCCTCGGTCTGGCCGGTGTCCACCGAGATGATCCCCGCGCGGACGATCTCCGACATGTACGCGGCCTCGTTGAGGCCGAGACCGAGGATCGCGGCGAGGAGTGGCGTGACGATCTTGTTGGTGGTGCCGATCCAGAAGAGATGGGTGAACGGAATGCCGATGTGGAGGTACGGGAGGATCGAGCCGATGTTGAACCAGAAGAAGATCTGCACCAGCACGGGAGTGCCCCTGAAGAACCAGATGTAGAGCCAGCTGACCGATGAGACGACCGGGTTCGCCGAGAGCCGCATCACCGCGAGGATGACGCCGAGGACGACGCCGATCGCCATCGCGATCGCCGTCAGCTCGAGCGTGACCAGGATGCCGCGGAGAATCTCGGGATAGAAGAGGAACTGGCCGACGACGCTCCATTGCAGACCCGGCGCTGTCGCGAAGGTGTAGATGACCGCCGCGGCAAATGCGAGCACCACGACCGCGGCGACCCATCGCCACGGATGGCGTACCGGGATCGCCTTGATGGCATCCGGTCGCTGGGCCGCGGGGAACGTCGGGTCGCTGATCGCGTCCGACCCGGTGCTCATCGTTGCAGGCTCAACCGGTCAGCGCCGGTGCTCGTGTCCCGTCCGATCAGTAGGGCGGCACGCAGGTTGCGCCCACCGCGGTGTTGTCGTTGACGCTGACCGCAGAGCTGGTGATCGCACCGTCCTCCACGCCCCACGCGGAGAGAATCTTCGAGTAGAAGTTGTTGTCGATGAGGTACTTGATCGCGTCTTCGACGGGTTGGTCGAGGCCGAGCGACTTCACGATGGCGACACCGTAGGGGTAGACGCTGCACGCGGTCCCGCCGATCTTGAGCTTGCCGGGCTCGAGCTTCACCTGATAGTCGGCGACCGGCTGATCGGCCCACCCGAAGTCAGCGCGCCCAGAGAGCAGGGCGGCGTTCGCCTCGGTCTGGGTGTCGAAGCTGTCCACGGTGATGTCCTGCTTTCCCGCGGCGGTGCAGTGATCCGTGTCGCCCTTGATGCTGGCGCCACCCGGCTGCTTGCCCATGTATCCCCAGGCGTCCGCCTCCTCGGTCGTTCCGGCTTCGACCGCGACGGTATGCCCGCACATGTCGGCGGCCGTCGAGATGGTGGCGCCGCCGACCTTGACAAGCCACGCCTCGCCCGCCTGGTAGTAGGTGATGAAGTCGATGCCCTTGGCCTCGCGGGCCGGGGTCGGCGAGTAGCTCGAGAAGCTCAGCTGGTACTTGGAGGGAGACTCGAGCAGTGCCGGGATGATGTCCGAGAAGGTGACGTTGTTGATCGTGCACGCGAGCCCGAGCACCTTGCAGACGTCCTTGGCGAGATCGATGTCCCAGCCGACGATGTTGCCGTTGAGGTCGACGAACTCGTTCGGGGCGTAGGACGCGTCGGTGGCGATCTGAATGGGAGCGTCGGCCTTGATCGCTGCCGGCACCTCGGCGGCGATCGACGCCTGGGTCGACGGCGCGGGCAGCGCTGTGCTCGCGGGTGCCGAAGCGCCACCACTCGACCCTCCGCACGCCGCCAGCAGGGCAGCGGGGACGAGGAGCGCGATTCCGGCGCGACGCGAGAGCTTGACCGTGCAACCCATGTAGTGACCCCCAAAAGCCGAGAACTGTCCAGGTGGCCAGCATTGTGGACTTTCACCGCATCGGTGTCCACAGACGCTAACCATAGGACCGCTTCACGCGGGGTATGCACTCCCGCACCAGCGTGCGCATCCCGAGGACCGCGCAGAAGGCGACAATGGCCGCTTGAAGCGGATCAGCCACTGGATCGGCGGCCAGGTGGTCGCGGGCACCTCCGGCAAGCAGGGCCCCGTCTTCAACCCGGCCACCGGCGAGCAGACGGGCGAGGTCGACCTCGCATCCGCGGCCGAGGTCGACGCTGCGGTCGAAACTGCAGCCGGGGCGTTCCGGGAGTGGCGCGCGGCATCGCTCTCGCAGCGGACCACGGTGCTGTTCAGCTTCCGAGACCTGCTCGACCGGCACCGTGATGACCTTGCGGCGATCATCACGTCGGAACACGGCAAGGTCCTCTCCGATGCGAAGGGAGAGGTCGCACGTGGCATCGAGAATGTCGAGTTCGCGTGCGGCGTGCCCCACCTGCTCAAGGGCGGATTCTCCGAGCAACCGTCACGCGGCGTCGACGTGTACTCCATCCGGCAACCGCTCGGTGTGGTGGCCGGCATCACGCCCTTCAACTTCCCGGCGATGGTGCCGATGTGGATGTTCGCGAACGCCATCGCGTGCGGGAACACCTTCATCCTCAAGCCGAGCGAGAAGGATCCTTCGTCGTCGCTGTTCTTCGCTGACCTGTGGCGCCAGGCGGGGTTGCCGGACGGGGTGTTCTCGGTGGTGCAGGGCGCGCGCGAGGCCGTCGATCGCCTGCTCGATCATCCCGATGTGGCAGCGCTTTCGTTCGTTGGTTCGACACCGGTGGCGAGGCACATCTACGAGACCGGAACGCGCAATGGCAAGCGCGTCCAGGCGCTGGGTGGTGCCAAGAACCACATGGTGGTCCTGCCGGATGCGGACATCGAGGCAGCTGCCGACGCCGCAGTGTCCGCGGGCTACGGTTCGGCCGGCGAGCGCTGCATGGCGATCTCCACCGTCGTTGCCGTCGGCGACATCGGGGAGCGCCTCGTCGACGCGATCGCGGCTCGCATTCCGGCGGTCAAGGTCGGCGCGGGCGACGATCCGACCTCGGAGATGGGACCACTCGTCACGCGCGAGCGCCGGGACAAGGTGGTGAGCTATCTCGAGGATCAGTCGCTCGGGGGGGCGCGGCTCGTGGTCGACGGGCGTGGCAACACCCCGGACGGCGACGGGTTCTTTCTCGGTCCGTCGCTCGTGGACCGGGTCACGCCCGGCTCGAGGGTCTACGACGACGAGATCTTCGGGCCGGTGCTCTCGGTGGTGCGCGTTGACACGTACGACGAGGCCATCCGGCTGGTTAATGACAATCAGTACGGAAACGGGGTGGCCATCTTCACCCGTGACGGCGGCGCCGCTCGCAAGTTTCAGTTCGAGGTCCAGGTCGGCATGGTCGGAGTGAACGTGCCGATCCCGGTCCCGGTTGCCTACTACAGCTTTGGCGGCTGGAAGGCATCCCTGTTCGGTGACACGCATATGTATGGACCGGACGGGATCCACTTCTATACACGCACCAAGGTGGTCACCTCGCGCTGGCCCGAGCCGGGACCGGGCAGGGTGGACCTCGCCTTTCCGAGCAACGCCACCTGAGCGGCGTCCGGGCGCCCTGCTAGGCTTCTGCGACGATGACTGAATGGACGGGAGTACGGGACAAGCGCGTCCTCATCACGGGCGCCACGCGCGGCATCGGCCTCGCGGCGGCGCAGGCGCTGGCCCGGCGCGGGGCGCAACTGGCGATCGTCGCGAGGGATGACGCGCGTGGCGCTGAGGCAGTCAGGCTCATCGAGGCGGAGGGCGGCTCGAAGGTCGATGTCCTCCACGCGGACCTGACCTCGCAGGCGTCAGTACGTGCGCTTGCGGACGAGGCACTCGAGCGCTACCCGCGCATCGAGGTGCTCATCAACAACGCGGGCGCGACGTTTACGACGCGACAGCTCACCGTCGATGGCATCGAGCGCACCTGGGCGCTCAACCACCTGGCCCCGTTTCTGCTCACCACGCTCCTGCTCGACCGGCTCAAGGAGTCGGCCCCGGCTCGCATCATCACGACATCATCGGATGCGCACAAGGGAAAGCTCATCCCGTTCGATGATCTGAACGCGGAGCACTCGTGGAAGGGCCGCGGTTTCACCCGATACGGCGAGACAAAGCTGGCGAACATCATGCTCACCCGGGAGCTCGCGCGTCGCCTCGATGGGACCGGCGTGACCGCGTACACCTTCCACCCCGGCCTCGTCGCAACCGGATTCAACCGCAACAACGGCGCGCTCATGACCACCGCGATGGTGATCATCTCCCCCTTTGCGCGCAGCCCAAGGAAGGCGGCCCAAACGCTGGTGTGGCTTGCCGATTCCCCGGATGTGTCCAAGCAGAGCGGCGGCTACTACGAGGATCGCGCGCTCGCGGTGTCGAGCCGCCAGGCGCAGGACCCGGCGCTTGCGCGCCGGCTGTGGGAGGTCAGCGAGGAGCAGGTACGCCCGAAGACGGCCGCCGGGACGTCCGCTTCCTGATCAGTGCCCGCCGAGGCGCCGGAACCAGGGCTTGCGGCGCCAGGCCAGCTCGCCCGACAGGGTCTCGTTGCGGATCAGCTCGCTGTGCAGGACTGTGACCAGCTCGCGCTCGCGACGAACCGCCTCGCGCTGCTCGACGCCGCGCTGGGCGTGCTCGTCGACGGCGCGGCCACGCCACATGTCGACCTCGGCGGTGAGAGCCGCCCGCTGAGCGTCACGCTCCTGAACGACCTCACGCAGCTGGATGATGTCGACGAGGTTGTCCATCGCCAGCAGGCGCAGCGCGCGGACGGTGTCCGGGCTGTACGGCTCGTCGGCGGATTCCGTCTCGAAGAGCGCCTGGGCCAGGCGTTGCTCGCTGCGACCCACGAGGTGGAGCGTCGGCGCATCGTCCTCGACTTCGAGCGGCGGGGGCTCGGGTATGGGTACCGGGTTCAGCGGAATCCCGATCGTCCCTTCGGGCAGGACTCGAACGGCCATGACGGGCGACCTCCTGGGAAGACGTGGAGTGAAACGACGAGAGTTCGCTCGGTGAAGGCTACAACGGATGCGGCCCGAGTGGCCGCCGCACTAGGCTTCGGGCATGCCTGAGAACGACCTGGACACCTACTGCGCCGCCAACCAGCAGCGCCACGTGGACGAGCTCATCGAGTTCCTCCGCATCCCCAGCATCTCCGCCGATCCCGCGCACGCCGCCGATGTCCGGCGCAACGCCGAATACCTCGCGGAGGCGGCCCGGAAGGCTGGATTCCAGCGCGCCGAGATCATCGAGACCGCGGGCCACCCGGCGGTCTACGCCGAGCGCCTCATCGATCCGAAGCTCCCAACGGCGCTCATCTATGGGCATCACGACGTGCAGCCGGTCGACCCGCTCAACGAGTGGCGCACGTCGCCGTTCGAGCCAGAGGTACGGGACGGGAATCTCTACGGCCGCGGCGCGGTGGACGACAAGGGCCAGGTGTGGATGCACCTCAAGGCCGTGGAATCGGTGCTCGCGGTGCGGGGCGAGCTCCCGCTCAACCTCAAGCTCATCGTCGAAGGTGAGGAGGAGTCTGGGTCGGTCCACTTCGAGGAGATCGTGGACGCCGAGCAGCAGCGGCTCCGTGCCGACATCCTGGTGGTGTCGGACACATCGATCGTCGCACCCGGCGTCCCGTCCCTGTGCACTGGGCTGCGCGGGCTCGCCGGTGTCGAGGTGCACGTCCAGGGTCCGACGCTCGACCTCCACTCGGGGCGGTTCGGCGGTGATGTCGCCAACCCCATCGCGTCGCTCGCCGAGATCCTGGCGTCGCTGCATGACCCCGTGACTCGCCGGGTCACGGTGCCCGGGTTCTACGACGACGTCCGCGAACCCTCAGCTGAGGAGCGCGCACTCTTCGCCAGCGTCCCCTTCGACGTCGACGAGTTCCGCGCCGAGGCCGGCGACGTGCCCGCCACCATCGGCGAGGCGGGGTGGACTGACCGCGAGCGCCTGTGGGCGCGCCCGACGCTCGAGTTCAACGGCATCTGGGGTGGCTATTCCGGCCCGGGGCAGAAAACCATCATTCCGGCGACTGCCGGAGCCAAGATCACCTGCAGGCTGGTCCCGAACCAGGACCCGCAGCACATCGCGGAATTGGTCCGCGATGCGGTGCTTGCGGCCGCGCCCGTCGGAGTCACGGTCACCGCGAATGCCGTCGGTGGTGGCAGGCCCGTGGTCACGTCGATCGATCATCCGGCTGTGCAAGCGGCGTCACGTGCGATGGAGAGCGTCTTCGGCACCACCCCTGCGCTCACCCGAGAGGGTGGATCGATCCCTCCGGTCGAGTCGTTCGCGCGGGTGATGGGATTGCAGGCGGTGCTCGTCGGCCTCGGCCTGCCCGATGATCAGATCCACGCCCCCAACGAGAAGTTCACCCTCGACATGTACTTCAAAGGAATCCGGGTGCTCGGCCGCCTCTGGGACGAGCTCGCAGTGGCGCTGAATCACTCATGAGCAGAATTGAAGCCATCACGGCGCTCGAGATTCTCGACTCACGCGGCAATCCGACGCTGGAATGCGTGGTGACGCTCAATGACGGTGCCGAGGGTCGCGCGCGTGTCCCGAGTGGGGCGAGCACGGGGATGCACGAGGCGGTCGAGCTGCGTGACGGCGACGCCGCGCGTTTCGGGGGCAAGGGAGTCCTCAAGGCGCTGGCCAACGTCGAGGCCATGATCGGTCCCGAGATGATCGGGTTCGACGTCACCGACCAGGCGGGGCTCGACGCGAAGCTCTGTGAGCTTGACGGGACACCGAACAAAGCCGAGCTCGGTGCCAACGCGCTTCTCGCGGTGAGCCTCGCCTCGAGTTGCGCGGCTGCGGCCTCGTCAGGGGTCCCGCTGTATCGCCACCTTGGCGGTGAGGGAGCGCACGTGTTGCCGGTGCCGCAGTTCAACGTGCTCAACGGCGGCGCGCACGCGCAGACGCGTGTCGATTTCCAGGAGTTCATGTTCTTCCCGATCGGCCTGCCAACCTTTCGTGAGGCCCTGCGGGCCGGCGCGGAGTGCTTTCACGCGCTCCGAAAGATCCTCCACGATCGTGGTCTTGGCACGGGGCAGGGCGACGAGGGCGGCTACGCTCCCGACCTCGACCACAACGAGGCCGCCATGGAGTTGCTCATGGAGGCGATCGGCGCCGCCGGCTACGCTCCCGGGCGCGACGTCGCCATCGGGATCGACCCGGCGACATCCGAGCTCTATAAGGATGGCCACTACGAGCTCCGCGGCGAGGGGATCACGCTCGACTCCGCCGGTCTCGTGGATCGCTGGGAAAGCTGGGTCGACAAGTATCCGATCGTGTCCCTGGAGGATGGGATGGCGGAGGACGATTGGGACGGCTGGAAGCTGCTCACTGATCGTCTCGGCGAGCGCGTGCAGCTGGTGGGTGACGACATCTTCGTCACCAACAGCGAGCGCTTGCAACTCGGCATCGACCGCGGTGTTGCCAACTCCATTCTCATCAAGCTCAACCAGATCGGGACGGTGACGGAGACGCTCGCGACCATCGCGCTCGCCACCTCGCACAACTACTCGAGCGTGATCAGCCATCGTAGCGGCGAGACCGAGGACACATCGATCGCGGATCTCGCAGTTGCTGTCAATGCCGGCCAGATCAAGACGGGTGCGCCGTCGCGTTCGGAGCGGGTCGCCAAGTACAACCGGCTGCTGCGCATCGAGCACGAGCTCGGCGACGCCGCGCGCTATGCCGGGACGGCGCCGTTCTTCCGGACCCTGGCGCAGCCGGCCTGACCGTGACCAGACCCGTTGATCCCTCGACCACCGCGGCGCGAGCCGGGCTCGGGGTGGGGGACACCGGTGATGGCGCGGACCTGGTCGCGCCGCTGAACCTCGCGTCGGTGCGTGCATACGCGGACCTGGCGTCCGTGGACGAAGCGATGGATGGTCGCGACGTGTACCGCCGCTACGGTGGCGGCAATCCGCAGCGCCTCGAGGAGGCCATGATCGAGCTCGAGACCGTCCCGGGACGGGCGGTGCCGGTCGCGCGCGTGACCTCGAGTGGCCAGGCAGCGCTGCTCCTGGCGTCCACCCTGGTGGTGAGCACATCGCGTCCGCGGGTGGTGGTGGTCCGTCCCTGCTACGGGGGCACGGATTCGCTGCTGTCGGGTCCGCTCGGCAATCTCGGCGTGCGCGTCTCGACAGTGGATCTCCCTGCGGACGGCGGTGGCGATCATGGCGAGCTGGTTGCGGCAGCCGCCGGCCCCGACGTCGGCGCTGTCGTGGTCGATGTGATCACCAACCCACTCATCGGGCTCACCGACGTCCCCGCGGTGGCGGCGGCAGCCCACGACGCGGGAGCTGCGCTCATCGTCGACTCGACGTTCACCCCGCCATTCCTGTTCCAGCCGTTCGCTCACGGCGCGGACCTCGTGATCCACAGCCTCACCAAGCACCTCGCCGGGCACAGCGACGTCATCGGCGGCGTCCTCCTTGTCGACAGCACGCACGAGGCGAGCGACTGGCTCGACGCCAACGCCAGGCTGCTCGGAGTCAATCTATCGCCGTTCGACGCATGGCTGGCGCTGCGGGGACTGCGGACCGCAGGGCTGCGCATCGAGCGCGGCAGCGAGAATGCCGCGGCGCTCGCCGACTTCTTCGCCGACCGCCCAGAGCTCCGGGCGGTGTACTACCCCGGGGTGAGCGGCGCTCGCACTGCCGCGCTGGCAGAACGGCTGTTACCGCGCGGACGTGGCGCGATGCTGAGCATCGATCTCGCCGGCGGCCGGACCGCGGCTGATGCCTTCATCCGTGGCCTCGCCGGAGTCCGTCTGGCCCCCAGCCTTGGCGATGTCGCGACGACGGTCAGCTACCCGGCAAGCACGTCACATCGAGCGCTCAGCCCGCAGCAGCGAGTCGCACTGGGCATCACCGACGGCCTGGTGCGCATCAGCGTCGGCATCGAGCACATCGATGACCTCAAGGCCGAATTCGCTGCAGCGCTCGTCGCTGCCTCGGCGGGTTGAGGCTCCAGACCGACCGGGATCGGACCGACCCGGTACTCTAGGAGACATATGGCACACGTTCGTCTCGCAAATGGTGGCGACCTCTCGGTCAAGCTGACCGTCGAGGAGATCACCGCGAAGCTCAATGCTTCCGGTGGAGGCTCCGGGTTCGTCGAGCTTCCGGGTGAGGATGGGCCGTTTCTGGTTCGCCCCGAGGCGGTCATCGCAGTCATCGCCGATCAACGACGCGGTTCGGCCGGCTTTCGGGTGGCGCAGGGAGCCGAGGCCAGCTGATCGGCGTGACCACGCCGCAGCAACCGGCGCAGCCGGCGTTGAAGCTCGTACCGAGGGCGATGGGGGAGACGATCACCGAACGCATCGGCAACACGCCGCTGCTGCGCATCCGTCTGTTCGAGGACGAGTGCCCGGACGTTGCGGTCTTCGCCAAAGCCGAGTTCCTCAACCCCGGCGGGTCGGTCAAGGATCGCCCCGCGCTGCGGATGATCGAGGATGGCGAGCGCTCGGGACAGCTCACGCGCGGGCGGACGATCCTCGACAGCACCAGTGGGAACACCGGGATCGCGTACGCGATGATCGGTGCGGCGAAGGGTTATCGGGTGCGCCTGGTCATGCCCGGCAACGTCAGCGACGAGCGCCGCCAGCTGGTGAGCGCATACGGCGCGGAGGTCGAGTACAGCGACCCGCTCGAGGGAAGCGACGGCGCGATCCGGCTAGTTCGCGCCATGTATGACGAAAACCAGGACGCGTATTTCATGCCCGACCAGTACAACAACGACGCCAACTGGCTCGCGCACTACGACGGAACCGGTGTCGAGATCTGGGAACAGACCCGCGGCACCGTGACCCATTTCGTTGCCGCGCTGGGGACGAGCGGGACGTTCATGGGTGTCACCCGCCGCCTGAAAGCGATGAATCCCGACGTGCAGTGCATCAGCGTGCAGCCCGCCGAGCCATGGCACGGCCTCGAGGGTCTGAAGCACATGGAGACGTCCATCGTGCCCGGCATCTACGACCCGTCGCTCGCCGATGAGGACGTTGGTGTCGAGACCGAGCCGGCATACGACATCGCGAGAGCACTGGCTCGCGCCGAGGGCATCCTCGCCGGGCACTCCAGCGGTGCCGCGCTCTGGGCGTGCGGCGAGATCGCACACCGGATCGGACGCGGGGTGATCGTGACTGTGTTGCCCGACGGCGGTGATCGGTACCTTTCCACCGGGCTGCACCGGCGGGCTGGGCGGTGAACCTGCGCTTTGCCACCATCGCGCCCGCCGCCGAGCAGCGGGTCCGCGCACTGGCCGTGGCCGCCTACCCGCACGAGGGATGCGGCGTGCTCCTCGGGCGGCGCGACGGGACACGCATGGTCATCGTCGATGTCACGTCCGCGCGCAACATGTGGACCGAGCGTGCCGCCGACCGCTATGACCTCGACCCGGTCGACTTCATGAAAGCTGATCGCGACGCGCGTTCGCGAGGTCTCGACGTCGCGGGCATCTGGCACAGCCATCCCGATCACCCTGCACAGCCGTCGCAGTTCGACACCGACCGCGCCTGGGTCGACTACGTCTACATCATCTGCCGCACGACAGCCGCGGGCGCCAAGGACGTGAACGCCTTTGCGCTCGAGAAGGAAGGCGCCCGGTTCGCACCGATCTCGCTGGACATCTCGCCGGTCCCGGACGGGGTCAAATGAGCCCGGCCGGCGCCACTCGCCGGCGCCGTCGTGAAGAGGGGGATCCGATTGCACCCGCCGTGGGCGTCGTGGCGATCGTCGGGCGCCCAAACGTCGGCAAATCGACGCTGTTCAATCGCCTTACCGGAACCCGTCGCGCGATCGTCGATGCCTTTGCCGGACTGACCCGGGACCGTCTGTATGGCGTCGTGGAGTGGGGCGGGAAGCGTTTCACCGTCGTCGACACAGCCGGACTGGATGTCCCCCTGCCACGCGACGCCGCACCCGACTTCGCAGCGTTGACGCGGGCGACTCGCGAGCAGGCCGAGATGGCGATCACCGAAGCCGACGTCTGCTGCTTCATGGTCGACGTCCGCGACGGCGTGACGGCGCTCGATGAGGAGATCGCGCAGACGCTGCGGCGTGGCGGCCGGCCGGTGATCCTGGTGGGCAACAAGGCCGACAGCCAGGTCGATCGCTACCGCGCCGACGAGCTGTACCGGTTGGGGCTGGGTGATCCGATCTTGATCTCAGCGCTCCAGGGGACCGATACCGGCGACTTGCTCGATCGTTTTGTTGCCGATCTCCCGGAGCATGGCGCCGCCGGCACCGAGCCTGCGGCGGGCGAGGTGAGCGTCGCGATCATCGGCAGGCCCAACACTGGGAAGTCGTCGTTACTCAACGGGTTGGTGGGCTCGGAGCGCGCGCTCGTCTCACCGGTCGCGGGGACGACCCGCGACGTCGTCGACACCGTCGTCTCCCTCGACGGTCGCAAGATCCGGCTGGTCGACACCGCCGGAATCCGCCGGCGGGGCATCGTCACCGAGAACGTCGAGCGCTACAGCCTGCTTCGCTCGCTCCGAGCGCTGCAGCGCAGCGACATCGGCCTGCTGGTCATCGACGCGTCGGAGGGTGCGAGCGCCCAGGATCGTCACATCGCAGGCTATGCGGTCGAGGCGGGCGCCGGTCTGGTGGTCGCGGCCAACAAGTGGGACCTCGTGAAGCACGAGAACCGCGTGGACGCGGGCTTCCTCAAGAAGCTGCAGGAGTCGTTCTCGTTCGTCCCCGGGGTGCCCGTGCTGACCCTTTCGGCGACCGAGCATCGCAATCTCAAACGAGTGATGCCGGCAGTGCTCGCGGTTGCCGACGCGCGAGCGGTCCATATCCCGACGCCGGCGCTGAACAACCTGATTCGCAACGCACTGGATGAGCACCCACCGCGCATGCACAAGGGGCGGCGGCTCAAGATCCTCTACGCGACCCAGGCGCGCAGCCCGGTGCCGACGATCGTGCTCTTCGTCAACGATCCCGAGCTCATGCACTTCGCCTACCAGCGGTATCTCGAGAACCGGATCCGCGCCGCATTCGGCTTTGCGGGGGTGCGATTGCGGATTGTGACCCGGCGCCGCGACGAGAGCGACGACTGAGCACTCTCGGCCTCGTTGCCCGGCGCGCTAGAGTCGGTAGGCGCGCCTCGGGGAGTAGCTCAGATGGTTAGAGTACTGGTCTGGGGGACCAGGGGTCNNTCATACTTTCCAGTATGAGCACCACGATCGATGCGCACCTGAAGCCGCTGCGGCAGCGCGCTCCCGCCAGCCCGCCGCCGACCAGCAGGAGAGTCTCCATCGACCGCTGTGTCGACCTCATGGCGACGCGCTATCAGTGGGCCGACACCACCCGAGTCAACGCTCGCGACTACCTCGCCCGTGGTCGTTTCCTCGCCTTCTGCAATGCCCGGGGCATCGAGACCGTCGATCAACTCAGCAACGAGGCGGTGCTCGACTTCATCGGTGATGTCAGAGACCGTGTAGGTGTCAGCCGCAACACACTGCGCCGCTACCGCAACTACCTGCGACGGCTTGCTGACTTCTGCGCCACCACGCCTGGGTTCGAGAATCCCTACTTCACCTCCAGCGCCGTGCCGAATGCTCCGAAGGAACCGCGGCGAAGACGCTCCGACGCGCTGACCCACAGCGAAGAGCAGGCCCTCGTCGCTGCCCTCGTCGGACATCGCCGTGACAGCCTGATCGTCCGTGTGCTGTTGGCATGCGGCCTGCGCGTGAGCGAGCTCTGCGCGCTTTGCGTGGATGACGTGAAGCTCACGGCTCGGCCGCCGCGCATACTCGTGTCCAAGGGACACCGTGACATGACCAAGAGTGGCGTCGATCGCCAGGTGACCTTTCGACAGCCCTACGCTCGGGAACTGGTCCGAGACCTCGAAGCGTGGATCGACCGATACCGGCCAGAGTCGCTCCACCCGGATCTCTTTATCTCTGAACGGAGTTCTTCAGGCGAACCAGTCACCACGACGGCGGTCCAGCAGATGCTGCAGCGAGCTTCCCTGCGGGCGGGGCTGCGATCCATCCATCCACATCTCCTGCGGCGCACGTGGGCGACGCGCCTCGCCGACGCCGGCGCCACGGTAACGGACCTCATGCAACAGGCTGGGTGGAGCAGCATCGAGATGGTGACCGTGTACTACGCCGGTTCTGAGGAGCGTGCGATCGAGCGCGTCGCGGGTCTGCGCGTCGAGGGCTGATCCGGTCGCTCGAAACGTCTACCCCTATCCCTCAGTCAAGGCAAGCACGACGTCTAGGGTGGGCTGCACGCTCGCGAGTGCCTCGAGGAGGAGTCGAGCGGTGCGTAGTCGCACGGGCTTGCCGTGCAGGGCGTTGTACGACGTTCCACGACTGACGCCGGCTGCGTCGGCTAGGGCTTCGGCGGTCAGCCCTCGAGCGAGCATTGCTGCACGAAGGTGCCTGGTGTTGAACGACTGACCGACCCCGTCCCAGATGCGTCGCGGCTCTCGCTCCTGCGAGGGACTCGAACTTTCGACAGAGGCTGGCATTGGAGCGCTGATAGGGAATGAGTCTATCCGGTTCGTGCTTACGCAGCGCTTACACTTTGCGGCAAGGCCGTCACCGTCGCAGTGTCTGCTCGTACCTCGTCGTCGCGGTCACGTCAAGCGTGATCACGTCGAGGGGTGGCGCGTCACGATG
>PKXZ01000086.1 GCA_003132525.1 Candidatus Dormiibacterota bacterium
AGTTCTCGGCCGAGCTCCGACTTCAGTGAGGCAGAGGCCATGATCGCAGCTTCGAACTAGCGTTCTCGTAGCGATCAAGGGTAATTCCGCTCCCACACCCCAGCGTGCAATTAACACACCTGAGCTGGTCGACCTAAGAGGCCGCGGCCGCTCTCGACCTCCGTTCGACCGGCGCTCGGCCGGCGTCGATCCGCCTGGAAGTCCGCGAATGCAAGGGGGCAAGCGCTCACTGGACCTCACGGGCAGTGAGTCGTCCCCCGCAGATTCGGGGGCTTATGCACTCTCCGGAGACGCGGCGGATCGCCGTGACCTAGGTGATTGTTGGGACAGGAGAAAGCCCCAGCCAACTGATCGGCCGGGGCTTCCGGTGTTGCTCGGGGAAGGAGGGAGCCCTTCAGAATCGTCGGGCCGCGGACCTACCGCATGACGACCGGGGTCGGTCGCCCTGTTAGGACAATGGAATCGTGTTGAACACACCCCACGGGGTGGACGCACCCGCCCCGTTGATGCTCTGCGTCCCGATCACGCCCGGGATGTAGGCGTCTTTGATGAAGAGGTACAGGGGCTTGCCCTTGTAGGTCACCTGGCGGGTGCCGTCCGGCCTCACGACGACTCCGAGCGCGTGCTGATCAACGCCCTTCCCGGCTTCGGGCTGCCCGGAGGTGAGGACCGGCGGCCAGAGCAGGGCACAGTACGTCTGGCAGGCCTGGCCCTTCTTGTTGCTCAAGGTGTAAACCGGGAAGGTCCCCTGGGGCAGGAGGGAGAAGTCATTGTCCATCGTTGCCGCCAGCACCTTGCTGCCGCTGACCTTCTCAACCTGCATCTGCAGCCGACCTGGCGCCGGATGGCCTCGACCAGGCTCCACCAGGTACCAGGTGCCAGGGGGACTGGTCACCGGGTCGAACAGGTTGGCCCCGTCCGTTTCCTCCGGCGACTCGTCCTGGAAGAACCGGTACAGCGGCAGACCGGCGTAGGTCACCTGCTGCACGCTCTCGCCAGCGAGCACGTCGGCGCGGGTCACCGTCCCGAGGAGCTTGTGGTTGACCCCCGGCCCGGCTATGGGTGCCCCCTTGGTCAGGAGCGCTGGCCAGAGGACGGTGTCGCACGGCTGCCCTATGGGGTTGGGGCCGTTGCTGCAGGCAAAGGCCGCAAGACCAAACGTCAGCGACTGGAGCTGGTCAGACGTCAGGAGGTACAGGGAACAACCGGAAAAGGCGCCCGAACCGACGCTCAGCACCGTGCCAAACTGTGTCGATTTCGTCGACACAGTCGCGCGGCCCGTGGGCACGCTGGTGACGGGGGTAGTGCAAGAAGCAGCATTAGCTTTCGCGCTCACGGATGAGCTGAACTGCGGGGCCACGGCAAGGAGGCCCAGGGTGAGCAGGGCGGCCGTGGCAGGGCGTGCAACAAGCCCTCGGAAATAGCTGCCCGTGTGTAGCAGTTTCATGTAACTCGTTCCTTTTGGTTGGCGATTCTTTTGTTCTAAATGGCGACGTCACCGGCTAATGTGACCCGACGACCTCGAATCGGTTGTGGTCCGGTCAGCGGTAGAAGTACGGATCGAGGACGCTCACCTGCGTGATCTGGTCGAGCGGGAGGGAGTTGCGGTCCGCGGTCTTGCGGAGAGCCTCTGGGTTCGGCGCGTCATAAATGTCGAAGGTCTTCCGCTTGTCGTCGCTGACGTAGGAATTGAGGAAGTACGGCACCTCGCNNTCATCGGCGTTGCGGTCGACCACGGCCAGGCAGCTCGCCGCCCCCTGCGCATCGACGGGGATGTTGAGGCCATCCGGAAAGGTCCGCTCCACGACGTATCTCGGCATATGCACTCCTCCTTGTGCTGTGTTGGTGCGTGTACCTGCAGCGAGACTAGGAGCGGCTCTGCCCAGCGCGAATCGGGAGGACTACCCAGATTGGCGCTTGCGGTTACCCATCTTCGCCCGCGGGAAGGCGGCTCGGCCCCGTTGTACAATCGGTCCCATTCACGGGAGGCAGGACNNCTGACGACGTCGCAAGCCGTTGCAGGATCGGGGGATCTGCTCGAGCGGGCGGAATCGCTCGCTGCGCTTGAGCAACACTTCGCCGCCGTCGCGATGTCCTCGGCGGGCCGCTTCGTTTTCATCGGCGGTGAGGCGGGCGTCGGCAAGACCTCTCTGGTGCGGCGCTTCTGCGCGGATCAGTCGGTGCGAATCCTCTCCGGAGCGTGCGACCCCCTCACCACCCCGCGCCCACTCGGCCCTTTGCTCGACATCTCCGACGCGACATCTGGAGACCACGAGGCGATGAGCGTCCGGGGTGGCCGGCCTCACGAGGTCGCTGCGGCCTTGCTCGACCAGCTGCGGGGAGGCCCTCCGTGCATCGTGATTCTGGAGGATCTCCACTGGGCTGACGACGCCACCCTGGATGTCATCAGGTTGCTCGCCCGCAAGGTGGAATCGGCGCCGGTACTGGTGGTCGGTACCTACCGGGACGACCAGATCGACCGCAGACATCCGCTGCGGATACTCATCGGCGACATCGCGACCAGCCCGGCGGTCGCGCGCCTCCACCTCGGCCCGCTGTCGGCAGCCGCTGTCGCGGATCTCGCATCGCCGTACGGCCTCGACGCGGCAGAGCTGTACCGCAACACGGGCGGCAATCCCTTCTTCGTCACCGAAGTGCTCGCCACAGGCGGGGAGACGCTTCCGGCAACAGTCCAGGACGCTGTCCTCGCGAGGGTTGCGCGCCTGGGGCCCGTCGCGCAGCGGCTGGTCGAGACGGTCGCCATCATTCCGGCGGGCGTCGACATCAGCGTCCTCGAGGCAATCGATGACGAGGCCGTGGCTGGAGTTGAGGAATGCCTTGCCTCCGGCGTGCTCGCCCCGATCCCCGGCGGTATCGCCTTCCGCCACGAGCTTGCGCGCCTGGCTGTTGAGATCTCGCTGTCACCCCCGCGCCGCGGCTCCCTCCACCGCGCCGCGCTGATGGCGCTGTCCGATCCGAGGCGTGGACCCATTGATCCGACATCGCTGTCACACCACGCAGAGGCAGCGGGTGACATCGACGCGGTGCTTTGCTTCGCCCCCCAGGCGGCGGCTGTCGCCGCGCAGGCTCAAGCACATCGGGAGGCGGCCGCACAGTATGCGCGCGCGCTACGTTTTGGTTGGGCGCTCACCAATGAGCAGCGCGCCGAACTCCTCTCCCTCCGATCGTGGGAATGCTACCTCACCGGCCATTATGCGGACGCGATCGAGTCACGCCGTGAGGCGTTGGCGACGTACCGGCTTCTCGGCGACCGGCTGCGCGAAGGTGACGCGCTTCGCGCGATGTCATCGAATCTCCGCTGCCACGGGCAGGTCGCCGAAGCGACCGAGACGGGAGTGGCAGCAGTGGCAGTGCTGGAGACGCTGGCTCCGGGCCATGAGCTTGCGATGGCGTATGCGAATCGCGCCATGCTTGCGCTGAACGTCGAGGACGCGGTGGCGACACGCTACTGGGGCGGAAAGGCGTTGGAGCTCGCCGAGCGCATCGACGACCGGGAGACGCTCGTGCATGCGATGAACTCCATCGGCACAGCGGGCTACCTAGTCGGCGACGACGACGGCCGGCGGGCACTCGAACGGAGCTTGCACCTCTGCAAGGAGTGGGGATTCGTCGAGCAGGCTGGTCGCGCCTACATCCACCTGGCCTGGGCGGGCGTCCGGGTGCACGACTACGCGCGTGCCGAGGCATATCAACGAGAAGGAGTCGAGTACTGCCTCGAGCGCGGACTTGATGCGTGGCGATTCGAGATCCTCGCACACCAGGCCCGCCGCCTCCTCGACCAGGGCCAGTGGGACAAGGCGACCGAGGCGACCTCGACGCTTCTGCGATCCGGCACCGCCAACGCGGTCGCACAAACGCTGGTCCTTTGCATCATCGCGCTGCTACGGGCGCGTCGCGGCGATCCCGACCACCACGGCCCGCTGGCGCAGGCGCAGGTGATCGCGGCACCAACCGGAGAGCTCCAGCACCTCCTGCCGGTCGCCACCGCAGCCGCCGAGATCGCATGGCTCGAGGGCGGCGCAAAGGCCGCCGACGTGACCCGCGCTGCCACTGATCATGCCATGGAGCTGGCGACGCGCTATGGCGCCATACCGGCGCTGAGCGAGCTAGCGGCGTGGCGACGACGCTGTGGAATCCATGATGCGAGCCCCAACGATGCGGTCGGTCCGTATGTCCTGGAGCTCAATGGAGACACGGCCGGCGCAGCGGCAGCGTGGACGGAGCTCGGCTGCCAATATGAGGCTGCGATCACGCTCTGCACGGAAGGACCAGACGAGAATCGCCGGCGCGCACTCACCATCTTCCAGGCACTTGACGCGAGACCGGTCGCCGCGATCGCAGCGCGCCTCCTTCGCGAAGGCGGCGCTCGAGGCGTGCCTCGTGGGCCGCGTCCCTCGACGAAGCAGAATGCCGATGGGCTGACGACCCGCGAGGTAGAAGTGCTCGGGATGCTCAGCGAGGAAATGAGCAACCGCGAGATCGCTGGACGACTACACCTTTCGGAAAAGACAGTCGACCATCACGTGGCGGCGATCTTGGCCAAGCTCGGCGTGAGCAACCGCAGACAAGCCGCCAGGGCGGCGGCACCTCTAGTTCTCAGGTAGGTTGTTGAGCAGAGCGACCGGGGGGGAGGGTCCGCGCAGTGCGGCCTGGGATCGATAGTGGCTGTACATGCGTAGCCACGCCGTGAGCAAGTGTGAGTTTCGGCGTTGCCCTAGTAGAGGCGGACGTGGGGCCATTCTTCGAGCAGTGTGCGGTTGAAGCGCCCCACCTCACCGCTGGTCTGGGGTCGATAAACCCGATTGCCAGGATCGAGCTTTCGGCCGAGGGACGCAACTCATGTGCACCCCAGCCTGCAATTAACACACCTGAGCCGGGGCGATCTCACGCACCAGCTCGCGGTCGACCGCGGGGCCGAAAGAGCAGAGCGGGTGAACGTTTCTGCTCACTTCACAAAGCGCTTCACGAACATGAGCGCGGTGTCGGCGACCTCACGCCAGGCCGNNCGTGTTGATTCCCCGGTAGGGATCGAAAATCGGCACGCGCGCCAGGCCGCTGTCGATCACCAGCCCGTGCCCGCGGTTGGGCATCTCGATGATCTCCGTGACTGCCCGGTTGCGCTTCTGGCTCTTGTAGGAGGCCGAGCTTCTTCACATCGACGTGGATAACCTCGCCGGGCGGGCCAACTCACAGCGCCGGATCACCTCGCGCGTGGGCCGATCCATCCAGTCCAGAGGCTGCAGTCCGTGCCGGCGCCTGCCCATCAAGACGAGGCGACCTTCGCTTGCCGTCGCAGGTGGAACCCTCGAGCTGACGAGTGATGGGGACAACTCTGTTCTTCGCGTTCGCGTCCTTCGGTGCTGGCCCGCGCTCCCCAGTGTGCGTCTCAACCTATTCCTAGCGATCGTTGGGCAGTCAACTCGGGGAATCACGACGGTAGGACATCGGGGCTTTGAATGGCATGTATCGCCACTTCGGATGGACCCGGTGATACTGCTCGCGACGCTTGTCTGCACTTGCCTTTCGGCAAAGGTCGCAGCGGCAGCCCCCATGTCGGTATGAAGCGTATGTGCCGTGCTCCCGAAGAAGATGAACTGCTGGCCTGCGGCCGAGCGGATCGCCGTACAGCTCGATACGAATCTGATGATCATGGCAGTAACTCCGCGGCCAGCTGGACACTTTGTGGCATTCTCCAGCGGCGCAGACGCGGCTTCGAGGCATAACTGCCCCGGATCGCTTCACGATCTGTCGGACCCGCTCACGCGACAGCCCGAGGCCGGCTCCGATGCTCGTCAGGGTCTCGCCGGCTTCGTAGCGACGTCGCATCTCAGCGTCGCGGCGCGAGCTGTCATTGTACGGCCCAACTTCCGAAGATGTTTCCATCGAGTCCGGGCCTCAATTCCGGCGCATCACAGGCTTAGTTACGGGACCGAAGAGAGGCCCGTAGGCACTGAGATCGCCGCCGCAACATTGCCGACTAATCGCAGTGGCGCCTCATCGGCACCGGGACCCGTCGGGCAGACGCCCTCAGGATACGGCCGGTTGGTGCCTATGGCTGAACCAGGATTTGGCTACCAACATTGCGGCAGACGAGATTTGTCAGTTGTGGCCGTCGTATGCGAAATGAGCCCGCCGAGCGCGGCGTTGACCTGAGCGCCCCCACGGATAGTTACCGTAATGCCGAGATAGTCGAACCCGCGTTCATGTGCGCCATCCCTCTTCGCAGCCTCGTACGCAGCGTCGTCGTGCCATTGGCGAATGTCCGCGCGCTCGGCCGACATGCGCGGCGTGTGTCGGTCGCATCCCTGCTGCCTCGATTGCGTCGCTGCGGCCGCCGTCGAGTGCCTGCTCAAGACCCATTTCGAGATTCATCCTATTCAATCGCGTCTTGCCTGCGTCCCGTGGGCCGAGTCGTGGTTCTTTGCCTGGAACCC
>PKXZ01000069.1 GCA_003132525.1 Candidatus Dormiibacterota bacterium
ACGGGTCGTACTGCGCGATGAGCGACTTGGCCATGGTCGGGTCGAACTTCGCGAGCGGATCTGAGTTGGGCCCGCCGTTGCCGATCAACCCGGTCGTGATGAGACCACCGGTTGCCGCCGAGCAGATGACGTTGTGGCACACCGTTGTGGCGAGGCCCTGCTTGTCGACGGCGAGGTCGAACGCCAGGCGCAGGTTTTGTGCCTTGGCACTGGTGCCCTCGAACGGTCCGCCGGTCGCGTACCCCTCACTGAAGCTCACCCAGGTGGTGCGCCCCTTGGGCTGGACCAGCAGATCCGGCTTCTCACGCGAGTTGGCCTGGATCGCGAGGACGTTGGCCAGCGGGATGAGAGCGCTGTCACCGCCGTAGCCGATGATGTCGTAGCCCTTCTGGAAGAAGGCATCAACGGTCGTCGGGGCCGTCGACGGATCCTTGATGTCGATGTCGATCGTCTTCAACGTGGGCTTCGGAGAACCCCACCAGTTCGGCACTTCCGAGAAAACCATCGACTGCGAGGGGATGTAGGAGGTGAGCTTGTAGGCGCCCGTACCGACCAGGTCGGCGGGAGTCTGCCACCAGTTCACGGGGTCGACGCCAGGACCATCGATGACCTTCTCATCGACGATCGCGCCGACGGTGCCCTCGAGTGTCCATGCGGTGAGGCACCAGCCGCAGGCGGTGCCGAGCTTGACCTGGACGGTTTCCGCATTGACTGCGGTCAGCCCGCTCATCTCAAACGCGCTGTTACCAGCCGCCAGGTTCTTCTCGATGTTGGCCTGGAAGGTGGTCGGCGTCCCCGACGAGGGCGGAGCGCCGGCTGCGGTCTGCACCGCCGAGTAACCCTGAATCGCGCTGAGGATGGAGGAGTACGCGCCGTGGAGCGCGACACCGCGGTTCCAGGAGTACAGAACGTCCTTGGAGGTGACTGGATCTCCGTTGGAGAACTTCGCCGCGGGGTTCAGGTGGATGGTGTAGGTGAGCCCGTCCGAGGAGATGCCGCCGTTGGCCTGCGTCGGCACGGTGGTGGCGATGTCCGGAACGATGTTCAGCTTGTCGTCGAACCGCCAGAGGTTGTCGAACACGTTCTGCATGAGCTCGGTGTCGACCTCGGCATCCATCTCACCCGGATCCCAGGTCCCTGGGTCCTGGAAGACGGGGAAATGCAGCACCTGGGACGTGGCCAGCGCGCCCGACGTCGAGGTCGTGCTGGTGCTCCCGCAGGCAGCGGCGGTGAGCAGCCCAAGCACGCCCAAGCCGATGCCACCAATGGTGAATTTGTTAACGCGCAACACGCGATCCTCCCGTAATGGCTGAAGGCCTCCCAGCCCAGGTTTAGCCTTGCTCCTGGACCAGCCTCACTCTGGGTGAGGCCTGCGGATCATATCGGCTCGCAACATCGCCTGCGGCGCGCGGCCCCGGATTTCACCCCGTTGGGGGACTTACGACGTAGGAATTCGTCCTTCTGGGGGATGTCCAGCGAAGCGATCGGTTGGATCGGCGCAATATCGGGCACGCCCGTGGAGCCAGGGGGGCTCGAACCCCCGACCTCTTGCATGCCATGCAAGCGCTCTTCCAGCTGAGCTATGGCCCCGCGCCATGGTACCGGCCGCACGCCGCCGGCGGCGAGCGGCCCGGCCTCGAAGGATTGCAGTCGATTGCGTGAGCTCGATTGCAGCTCCGAGGCGCGGTATCGGACAATGACTGCGCAGGAGCAGTGCGACGATTTCATCGCGCCGACTGCACCGGACCTTATGGCGACAGGAGATTTCATGCCCGAAGCAGCCGCCCTCGACAGAGACCCGGCCCCGGGTACGAATTCGCCAATCGTGCAGGCGGCAGAACGGCTTGTGGTGCGGATCGAGGCGCTGGTGAGCCAGGTCGCCGAGCTCAAGGCGGATAACGCCACACTCCGTCGTGAGGTTCGTGAAGCGCTCGCACTGTTCGATCGAGCGGGCGACGCGGCGGCTCCGGTGAGAACGACTCGACGGGCTGCAGCGCCGGCCGCGCGGCACGCCAAGAGCCGCCGCCGCGGCAAAGGGCCGAAGGGGAGGGCGACGCCTGCATCGGTGACGCCCGACATCGTGCTGGCCACGATCGGCAAGCTCGGGTCCGCTTCGGCGTCGGAGATCGCCAAGGAATTGAGCGGCCTCGGTGACCAGGTGTCCGGGCGTGCCGTCCGCTGGCTCGCCGAGCGGGCCGGCGCCGCGACGGTCGTCGGCGATGACGGGCAGCTGAGGTATCGCCTGCCCTCCTCGGCGCCGCGTTCGCTCTGAGCCACGAGCCGGCCTCACCCGCCGATCTCGCTCGCTGATCCTGACGGCTGCCTTGCATCGGAACACATCCGGAAGCTACACTTCTGTGAATGTTGTCGAATGCGAATAAACCACCAAGGCTCAGTCCACAGCGGCTGGCGATCGCCGGAGCCGTCGCGTTCGTCCTTGCCGCGGCAGCAGGGTGGTCCGTGCTGCACCAGACCGCGGCGGCCGCCCCCGTCCCCGCCGGCGAGACCGTCGATCCGCCCGCCCCGCCGACGGTCCTCGTGTTCGTCAGCGGCGCAGTCGCCCATCCCGGCCTCTACGAGCTGAGCCCCGACGCGCGGGTCGCCGACGCGATCGCGGCCGCGGGTGGCGTGACCACACTGGCGGATCCCGGTCATCTCCCCAACATGGCCGAGCGGGTGAATGACGGCCGCCAGGTGAACGTCCCCTTCATGAAGGCCGGGACCACCGCGGCCAAGCTGGATGTGAACACAGCCGCGGAGGCGGACCTCGATGCCGTGCCGGGCATGCCGCCGGGGCTCGGCGAGGAGATCGTCCAGTACCGCGACGAGTGGGGTCCCTTCACGTCGATGAGCCAACTCCACTCCGACCTGGGCGTCGACTCCGCGACGGTCACCGGCCTCGAGCACTACCTCCGCGTCGTGCTCCCCCAGCAGTGAACCGACTTGCCGGCTCTCGAGCAGGCCGCTGGGCATCGTTGATCTGGGCGGTTTTTGCGCTCGCCTGCGGTGTCGCATTTGCCGCTTCGCTTTCCGACGACGCGGTGATCCCAGTGCTGTGCGCGTCCGCCGCATGCTTGGTGATCTGTTCCGCGGTTGCCCCACAGCGACTCATTCCTGTCGGGATCGTGGGCGCTGCCGTGACGCTCGGCGTTCTGCGCGGCGCCTCGGCGGTCATCGTGCCTGGCCCGGGCTCGGTGAGCGGCCATTTCGGCTCGCGACCGCTCGTGATCGTCGGGACCGTGCGAACCGCGGATCCAGGGAGCGGCTCCAGCGCGATCATCGATGCCGCTCATCTCTCCGACGCCGACACTGATGCGCGGGTTTCCGGTGGGATCCTGGTGAGCGGACCACTGATTCCCGCGCTGTCGCCCGGAGACCAGGTCGAGGTCGATGCTGCGGGTCTGCGCCCGCTGGACCGGCGCCCTGGCGCCGATTCGGCAGACACGCTCGAACGCGAGGACGTCGAGGCGCTGGCGACGTCCCCACAGGTCTTCGTGCTCGCCGCCGGAGGTCCCTCGCCCGCCCGCGCGATCGCCTTGGTTCAGCAGCAACTCCTCACGGCCGTCAACGGGGCGCTCCCCGAGCCGGCCGCGGCGCTGGTCGTGGGCATCGCCTTCGGCATCCACGAACCGCTGCCTGCCGACGTGCGGGCGCAACTCCAGGATGCCGGGCTGATTCATGTGGTCGTGGTTTCCGGTCTGAAGGTCGTGCTCATCATCGGCCTGCTCAGCGCTGTGGGGCGGGGCTTCGAGTGGTCGAGACGGCGGACCCTGCTGATCGCGCTGCCGGTGGTTGCGGCATATGTGCTCGTCAGTGGGCCCGGTCCAGCCGCCGTGCGGAGCGCGCTGATGGCCGGTGGGGCGATGCTCGCGTCGACCGGGGCGAGAAGGACCGACCCGGTACCGATGCTGGCGCTGGTAGCGGGGCTCATGCTCGGACTGGATCCTCAGCTGGTCGAGGACCCAGGCTTCCAGCTCTCCTTTCTCGGCACCGCCGGGATTCTCTTGCTCGCTACCCCCATCGCCGCGCGCCTCCCCGGTCCGCGACTGCTTGCTGAGCCATTCGCCGTGACCGTCGCAGCGCAACTGGCCACGATGCCGATCATGGCCGGGACCTTCGGAGTCATCTCGGTTGCCGGCCCCGTCGCCAACGCGCTCGTGCTTCCTTTACTCCCGGCGATGATCGTGGTGGGTGGAACCGGCGCCATCCTGAGTGCGCTCAACCCTGCGCTTGGGTGGGCGCTCTTGCAGCTCACGGGACTTGGGACATTCGCGATCACCGCGGTTGCCCGCGGACTGTCCGGGATACCCGGAGCCGCGATTCAGATCGGCAACTGGCCTGCCGCCTGGACCGTTGCCGAGGCTGCCGGGGTCGCGACGGTGCTGGCGATGGTCGCGGTGATGACGCGCCGGACAGCACCGCTGCGTTGAACCGACGCACCCTGCTCCTGTCACTGGTCGCCGGCGTTGTGGTCGCGGCCGCCGCGTTATTCATCGCGGCGCGTCCCGACGGCCTGTTGCACGTGTCGGTGCTCGATACCGGGTCATCACCGGCAGTGCTGATTCACACTGGCGACGGAAGCAGCGTCCTGGTCGATGGTGGGTCGTCGCCAACCGTGCTGCTCGCAGCACTGGGACGGGTGCTGCCGCCGGCCACAACCCATCTCGACATGGTCGTCGTCACCGGCGGCGAGGAGGCGGCGGTGAACGGGCTCGCCGGCCTCCCAGGCCACTACACGGTCGGCACCGTGGTGACCTCGGGCGGCCTCAACGCCGGTGGCAACGACGTGGTCGCTGCTCTCGGGAACGCCGGTGCCAACGTACTCGAGGCGGACGGTGGAGCGTGGACTTTCGGGGGAGCCACGTGGCGCTGTCTCGGGTTCATCGCCCTCGCCACCGCTCGGCAGATGTGCGCGCTCACGGTCGACGATCCGACCGGCCGGCTGCTCGTGCTGGGCGACGCTGGGACGGCCGACCAGGAGAATCTCTGCGCGGTCTACGGCAGTGCGCTGGGTGTCGACCTCGTCGTGACCCCGCCGGGCGGCGCGATCTCGCCCGTGGTGCTTGCCACCGCCAGGCCTCTGGAGCTTGCGGTCCCGATCGCGTCAGGCGTCCCGGCAGTTCCAGCACCGCAGGGATACCCGGTCGATCGAACCAGCATCGACGGCGACCTCGAGTACACGGGAGGTCCGAATGGGCTCCAGGAGAGCCCGTGAGCTCGCTTGCGATACTGCGTCGATGACGTCCGCTCCTCCACTGAATCAACTGACACTGATCCACGGCGAGGAGCGCTTCCTCGTGGATCGATCCGTGAGCGCGTGGCGTGACCGTGCGCGTCCGCCGCAGCTCGACATCGAGGTGTTCGACGGCCCGGGACGGCTGAACGAGTTTCGCCAGGCCGTCGCCGAGATGCCCCTCTTCGACCCCGAGCGAGCCCTGCTCCTTCGCGACCCGCCCCAGCTCACCGGATCGGCCAAGCGAGGCGGCATCGATCCGCCGGACCGGCTGGTGGCCATCCTCGGCGAGCTGGCTCCGACCACAGTCCTATGCTTGGTGGCGCACGCGAAGGTGCCCGATCGCAACCCGGTGCTCGCGGCCGTCAAGTCGCGGGGCGGAGCGATCGTGTTCCACCCCGCGGTCAAAGGTCGAGACCTCCGCACCTGGGTCGAGCGTGAGATCGGAGCGCGAGGTCTCCGGCTCGGTGGCGGGTCGGTCGACCACCTCATCCGGGTCGCCGGTCCCGACCTGGGCAGCATCGCCTCAGAGCTCGACAAGCTGGTGGCCCTCGCCGGGGGACGGCCGCTTTCCATCGCCGAGGTTCGGATGGCCGTCGCCGGCGACGAGGCCGAGGGCCTCTACGACACGCTTGGAGAGCTGCTCGGGCCGACCCCGGCGAAGGGCGCGGAATCGGTCGATCGACTGATCTCGGAGGGACGTGCCGGCCAGTATCTTCTCGCGATCCTCGCGGGTCAGATACGCGACCTCGTGCTGACGCAGGCCTACGTCCAGCGACACGGTTCCGGCGCGGGCCTCGCGGCCGCGCTCGGCAAACCCGACTGGCAGGCAGACCGGCTCAGCCGCCAGGCCCGAAGCGTCTCGCCGGCGCTCGCAGCCGGCTGGCTCGCGGCGCTGCATGACGTCGATCGAAAGCTCAAGTCAGGAGAGATCGCCGAGACCGATGGGCTCCGGCTTGCCGTGCTGCGTGCGGCGGCGGAGCTCACTGCCGAGCGCGGCCCGCGGCGGGGCTAAGCGAAGCACCAAGCCGCCGCTGCGGGACGACCTTATTTGGTCTTGGCGGCCTTGGTCGCAGGCTTCGCGGGCGCAGCAGCGTTGGGAGCAGCAGCCTTGGGGGCTGCGGCTTTCGCGGCTGTTGCCTTCGCGGCAGGAGCCTTGCCGGCGGGCTTGGCAGTGGACTTTGCCGCGGCACTGCGGGCGGGTTGCTTCGCGCTCCGTCCCTTGGCGCCGCCAGCGGCCGCTGAGCGAAGGGCAGCGCCCTCGGCACCCTCGGCAACATTCGAGAGGCGGGCCGCCATCGATGCCAGCCGCGACTTGCGCCGGCGCACGTTGTTTCTGTGGAGCACACCTTTCTCGGCGGCGCGATCGAGCGCGCGGATGGCCGCGTGCAGCTCGGTTTCGCCGCCCGCATTGCCCTCTTCAAGCAGCGCGTGACGCGCTTTGATCACCTTGGTACGGACGGCGGACTTCACCGCGCGGTTGCGGATGTGTTTTCGCTCGGTGGACCGGATGCGCTTGCGCGCGGATCGGGAGTTGGCCATGCTCGCTCTTCTAGATCACTCGATAACTGGGCGCGCCCCCCGGGCAGTCACGAGCCAGGGACGCACGAAGCCAGCAGTATATCAGCGACTGTGTCTCGCCTCTCCACGCGAATCGTCCCCGCATACGCAAAGCTCAACCTCTCGCTCGCGGTCGTCGCTCGCCGCGCCGATGGCTGGCACGACATCGACAGCGTCCTCGTCCCTGTCGACTGGCACGACCTGGTCGGCCTCAGCCTGGACCCCACCGGCGCGGATGCCCTGTCCTTAACGGTTGACGGGCCGGCCGCCGCAGGGGTGCCGACCGATGAAAGCAACCTCACGATCCGCGCCGCCCGAGCCCTGCGCACGCTTGCGGACCGGCCCCTCGCGATGCGCGTGTGGCTCTCCAAGATCGTTCCTCATGGCGCGGGGCTCGGAGGCGGTTCGGCCGACGCCGCGGCCGTCCTTCGCGCCGGGGTTGCGATGCTCGAGAGCCTGGGCATATCGATCGACCCGGAGCGAGTTGCCGTGGCGGCGCTCAGCGTCGGGAGTGACGTGCCGGCGCTGCTGTCGCAGACGGCGCAGCGGGTTCGCGGCCGTGGCGATCGCCTCGAGTCGCTACAGACGCCGGCGCTCCACCTCACGGTCGCATCCACAACCCCGAGTTCCACGGCCGACACCTATGCCGCCGTACTCTCCGATGAGCTTCGGGACGACGGTCGTTCGGAGCGACTCGCCCGTCTGCTCGCCTCCGGTCAGCTGCCCGACCCAGGCCTCATGGGGAGCGCGCTCGAACCCGCGGCCTGCAGGGCGAACCCGGCGCTGGCCGAGGCCCTGCGGCGCGCGCGAGATGCTGTCCCCGGCTTCACCTGGCATCTCACCGGTAGCGGCGGTGCCGTCTTCACCGTCACTGAAGGTCAGGACCACGCCGAACGGCTGGCAGCAGCGATGCGCGCCGCAGGGTTCAACGCCCGAGCATGCCGAACCGTCGGCTGATGCTCGCCGCACTACAATCCGATCCTCAGTGGCTGTCGCTGACGCACCTTCCGTCAACCCACCGACGCCAGACACCTGCGACCATCCCGCCCCGGTCACAGGGATCTTGGCGCACGAGTTCGCCCACTACGAAGGTGCGGTCGGCCCCGAGGGGCTGCGCCGTACCGTCACGTACTACGGACCGATCGTCGGCGGCCTGCCGATCCGCGCCTGGCACTGCGAACAGTGCGGGCTGCTGCGCCTGACCTACCCGGACGGCCGCACCGAGGAGCGGCGTCTCTTCCCCGGACCGCAGCCCGGACTCCTCGCTGAGGCGTCGCCGATCGCGCCGGAGCGCGTGTACTACGGGATGCAGGCACGCGTCTCCGGGCTCACCGCGCAGCCGGCGTTCATTGATCAGCTCACCGGCGGCGAGTCGATCGTGCGGCCGCTCCAGTTCCCGACGATCACCTTGCCCGCATGGGATGCGATCACCTGGCTCACGGTGCTGGGCATGGTCTCGGTGCTCGTCGGACTCTTGCTGGCCGGGCTCTTCGCGACACTCTCGTACAGCACGCCGAGCCTGGAGCTCCCCCTGGTCCTGACCATCGTCTTCATCTTCCTCGGCGTGCTCCTGCTCCGCCTGATCGTCATGGCGATCCGGTACTTTGCCCCTGCGGAAAAGCTCAGCCCCAGCGTCGCCGAGTCGATGCGCGGCACACCGGAACTCGACGGGGCGACGCGCACCGTCGTGTTCCTGCTCGTGCTCTGTGTGATGGGTCTGTTCGCCAGTGCCGTGCTCGCGACGTACACCTACTCGACTCCCGGCGCCGAGTTGCCGGTGGTGCTGATCAGCTTCGCGTGCGCCATCATCGCCGCGGTGATCAAGATCATCGACGTGACAGTGCGTCACTTCAGCCGCCGGTAGCGGCCCCCGCTCCAGCGATATGCCGCTCCACGCGCCGCCCGACCAGGACATCGTCATCGTTGGCGCCACCGGTGACCTCGCCCAGCGCAAGCTGATTCCCGCCCTCTACAACCTGCATCGCCAGAAGTTGTTGCCGGCAAATGGCCAGATCATCGGGGCGGCGCCGTTCGACTGGAACGATCAGCGCTTCCGCGACCTCGCCGAGTCGGCGGTCAAGCAGTTCTCGCGCACGCCGCTGCAGAAGACGATCTTCGCGTCATTCGCCAAACGGCTCAAGTTCGTCCCGCTGACTGCGAGTGATGATCTGACACCGATCCGCGAGGCAAGCACTCTCGACCGCCGAATTGCGTACCTGGCGGTTCCACCCTCGGCGTTCACATCACTCATCGAGGGAATCAAGGCAGCCGGCTTCGCCGACGGCACGTCGATCATCATCGAGAAGCCGTTCGGTCACGACCTGGAATCCGCGATGGAGCTCAACAAGACGCTCCATGACGTCGTGCCCGAGCCGCGCATCTTTCGCATCGACCACTACATGGGCAAGGAGACCGTCCAGAACGTCCTCGCCCTCCGGTTCGCCAACGCCGTGTTCGAGCCCATCTGGAACCGGCGCTACATCGAGCAGGTACAGGTGACGGTGGCCGAGAGCCTCGGCGTGGAGCACCGCGGCGGGTTCTACGAGACGGCCGGAGCCCTGCGCGACATCGTGCAGAACCNNCGCCGCTGTCCTTCGATGCGGAGGCGATCCGCAACGAGAAGGTGAAGGTGCTCGAATCGATACAGCCGGTCCATCCGCATGATGTGGTCCGCGGGCAGTACACCGGCGGCACCATCGATGGTGAGAAGGTGGTCGGGTATCGCGACGAGGAAGGAGTCTCGCGCAGGTCGACCACCGAAACGTATGCGGCCCTGCGCCTGCATCTGGAGTCGTGGCGCTGGTCCGGCGTCCCGTTCCTGCTGCGCACCGGCAAGCGACTCGGCAAGCGCGATACCCGTGTGGTGATCACGTTTCACGATGTGCCACTGCACCTGTTCAAGACGGCCGGCGTGCACGCGCTGCACCGCAACCGCCTGGTGGTGCGCATCCAACCGGACGAGGGCATCGCGCTCTCTTTCGTGGCCAAGCAGCCCGGCCCGGATGTCACCGCGCAGTCCGTGGACATGAACTTCAACTACGGCGACTCATTCAAGACGTCGCCTCCCGAGGCGTACGAGCGCCTCCTGCACGACGCGCTCAACGGCGATCACACGCTGTTCATCCGCGAAGACGAGGTCGAGTGGGGATGGCGCGCGGTGATGCCGGTCATCGAGGCGCCCCCGCCGATCACGTTCTATCCGGCGGGGAGCTGGGGACCGGAGGAGGCCGCACGGATCGCGCACCCGGCCGAGTGGGACGATTCGGTCGCAGCCGTATGACCCCCGTGCTGATCGGGGTCGACCTCGGCGGCACGAGCATCCGCGCCGCCGTGGCGATTGGCGACGTCACGCACGGTGAGCCGGTCGTCCGAGACACCCCGTCAAAGGAAGGGCCTGCGGCCGTGCTCGACGCTGTCGCCGAGTGCGCGCGTGAGGCTGCGCAGTCCGCACACATTCGGGGCCTCGCCATCGGCATCCCGGGTCCCCTCGACCCCGGTGCGGGCATCGTTCACGACGCTCCCAACATGACCGGTTGGAACGAGGTGCCGGCTGCCGCGCTGCTCTCCGAACGAGTCGGGTGTCCCGTGGTCATCTGCCACGACGCGGCCGCCGCCGGGTACGCGGAGCTGAAGGCGGGGGCCGGGCGTGGCGCGCAGTACCTCCTGTTCATCACGGTGAGCACCGGCATCGGCGGAGCGCTCTTCATCGGCGGCGACCTCTACGCGGGTGCCACCGGGTCGGCCGGCGAGGTTGGCCACACTCCCATCAGCGATCACGGTCCGCCCTGCGGTCAGGGCCATCCGGGATGTCTGGAAGGAACATCCTCGGGAACGGCGATCGCCAACCGGGCGCGGACCGAGGTCGCCGCGGGCCGCGCATCGTCGCTCCAGGGTGTCGACCCGGACTCGATCGACGCGCGCTCGATTGCGACGGCGGCCAACGCGGGCGACGCGCTCGCGCTCGAGGTCTTCAACGACGCGGGCCGCGCCCTGGGCCGCGCGATCGGCGGCTTCATCAACGTGCTCGCTCCAGACGTCATCGTCATCGGCGGTGGCCTGATCCACGCCGGCGATCTGTTGCTCAAGCCCGCCCGAACCGCCGCCACCGAGATCGCCTTCGAGATTCCCTATCGGCGCTGCAAGATCGTCACCGCCGCGCTGGGAACGGACGCGGGGCTGATCGGCGCGGTCGCGTGGGCGGTGCGGAGCTTTGGGCGCGTTCCCGCGGGGATGCGCTAAGCGGGCGAGTTCGGACCGGCCGCGCCGGGGGGCGGCCCCACGGGTGGCATTCCGGGGTGCGACAGCATGTCGGTCCGCCGCTGGAGGTAGTCGTCGCGACTGATCTCGCCTCGCGCGTAGCGGACGTCCAACTCGTGGAGCCCGGGACTCTGCCAGCCGCCGTGCCACTGACCTTCCCATGCACCGCCTCGCCACTGGTGGGTGGAGATGGCATGACGGCGCGATGAACGTGCGATCAGAACTACGCCGACGACGATGGCGACGAGCACCACCAGCCAGATGACCGATCCGACCCAAAAGGGTCCGCCGTAGAAGTAGAACATTCGCACCCCTTGATCATACGAGCGGGTCATGTCATTTCCATGACGCCGTGATCAGGGTGCGCCGACACCGACCTTGGCCTGGCGGCACCTCCGGTACAGGTATGATCGTGATATTCTGAATGTACTGAATATGGCGACCAAACCATGACTGAAGCGCAGACGACGTTCATCGAGGACATGGGGCGTCTGATGGTGGGATGGGGGCTTCCGCGGACGACCGGTCGCGTCTATGGGTATCTGCTGCTGCAACGCGGGCCCGCGACTCTCGACGACATGGCTGCCACGCTCGGCATCGCAAAGAGCGGTGCGAGCGTCGCGTCGCGACAGCTCGCGCAACTCGGTCTGGCGCGGGCACTCGGCCAGGCCGGAAGCAGGCGCGTCCTATACGAGCCGCTCGACAACCTTGGATCGATCATCACCGCACGCAGCGCGCAGATGCATGCCTTGGCGGCGACACTCCGCCAGGGCGCGCGCGCGGCGTCGGGCGGGCCGGGGCGCCAGCGGATGCAGAGCATGGCCGACTGGTGCGATGAGTCGATCAAGCAGTTTCAGGCACTGGTGCGGCGGCTCGACAAACGGAGGAGCAGATGAGCAGCGCGATCGTGATGCATGGGCTCACCAAGGACTACGGGTCGGGTCACGGGCTCTTCAACCTCGACCTGGAGGTCGCGGAAAGTGAGGTGTTCGGTTTCCTCGGTCCCAACGGTGCCGGCAAGACCACCACGATCCGGCTGCTCATGGGTGTCATCCATGCATCCGCCGGAAGCGCGACCATCTTCGGGCTCGACTGCGACCGCGAATCGGTTGCGGTAAAACGGGACGTCGGTTACCTCCCTGGCGAGTTGCCGCAGTTCGGCGGCATGCGCGGCAGCGAGGTGGTGACGTACCTCGGTGGTATGCGCGGAGGGATCGACACCGCGCGCGTGAAGGAATTGTCGGCGCGGCTCGAGCTCGACCTCGGCCGGCGCTTTCGCGAGTACTCGCGTGGCAACAAGCAGAAGCTGGGTCTGGTGCTGGCGTTCATGCATCGGCCCCGGTTGCTCATCCTCGATGAGCCGACGGGTGGTCTCGATCCGCTCAACCAGCAGACGTTCCACCACCTGGTCGGCGAGGTGAAAGCTTCGGGAACGACCGTGTTCCTCTCGTCGCACGTGCTGTCGGAGGTGGAGGAAACGTGCTCCCGAGTCGGGATCATTCGCGATGGGCGTCTCGTCTCGGACATGACGATGGACAAAGTCCATGAGCTGCGCTTCCACGAGGTGGTCATCGAGTTCGGTGGTGACGTTCCTGAGGCCGCTGTCCGCGCTGCGACGGGAGTCGAGGATGTCGCGGTCGACGGCCTGCGCCTCACATGCACCGTGCATGGCGGCTTCGACCCGCTGCTCGCCGCCATCAGCGCCCACACCGTCGTCGACATGGTCAGCAGAGAGCCAAGCCTCGAGACGCTGTTCCTCAGCTACTACAAGCAGTGATGTCGGCCCGACTGCTGCTGCGCCTGCACCGCATCGGGTTGATCGCCATGGCGTACTTCAGCATCTTCTATGTGCTGGTCAACAGCGCTGCCTTCCCGATCATCGCGGGGAAGACACGCGCCGCGCAGGAGGCGTTCGGGCATTCGGTCACCGTCCTTGGCGCCACGTTTGCCTGGTTGCTCCCGCTCCCGGTTCGACCCGACACCGCGGCGGGATACCTGCAGTGGCGTGGCTACGGGTTCTTCGCGATTGTGTTCGCCGTCTGGGGCCTCTTCAGCGCTTGTGGCGCGGTGCGGCGTGACGAGGACCGCGGCCTTGTCGAGTCGTGGCTGTCGTCGGGCGTCTCACGACTGCGCCTGCTTGCCACGCGGAGCATCTTCTTTGCGGCATTGAGCGCGGAGATCGTGACGCTGGCAGGCGTTGCCGGATGGTTGGGATGTCTCATCGCGGGAACACCGGCTGACGTTGCGGGGTTGGTTGGAGAGAGCGCGGCGCTCTGGGCACTGACGCTCGCGTGCTTCGGCATTGGACTCGTCGTGGCCCAGCTCGTGGGCGATTTCCGGGCCGCGGCGTCAGCCGGTGGTGTCGTGCTCCTCCTGATGTTCTTGCTCGACAGCATCGGGAGGTCGAGCGTCCATCGCGCGCCGTTCACCGACATCTCCGTGTTCTTCCTCTTCAACCAGTCCAATGCCGTCGCCCCGGGTGGATCGTTCGACCTCGTGGCGACGGTCCTGCTCTTCGCCGTCTGCGCCGTCGCAACCGTGGCCGCTGCGGCCGCATTTGTGCGCCGCGACATCGGATCGGGGTTGATCCGCCAGCGACCTCGTGGCGCGACCGAGGTGCACGAGGCATCCACCAATCCGCTGCTGCGCATCCCGGTCATTCGTGGCTTGTGGATTCGGCGCATCGGTGCGGTTGGCTGGACGGTCGGGATGGCGGTCGCAGCGGCGGCTGTCGTCCTGCTCGTGAACGCAACGGCAACGTTCTTTGCCACGACCCCGAGCCTCAGCTCATACCTGCGAGGCCTCGCCGGCAACGTCCACACGGTGCTGCTCGCACTGATCTGGCTGAGCTTCGCCCAGGCGCTCGTCGCGATCCTCTCGATCACGACCGTGTCTCGCTGGTCGGGAGACGACTCGTCCGGGGTGCTCGAGATGCAGCTCGCCGAGCCACTGCCGCGCTGGCGAGTGCTCGCGGAGCGGGCCACCGAGTTGACCGTGACGGTGACGGTGGCGTCGTTTGTCGCGATGGCGGTGATCCTCGCCCTGGCGCCGGCCGAGGCGATCGCCGTCGACATCGGGAACCTGCTCATCGCCACGGCGCTGCTCATCCCGTTCGCGCTCACCTTCGCCGCCGTCGGAGCGGTGCTCGCCGGCTGGCGGCCGCGAGTCGCGGTGGTCGTGCTGTCAACGATCGCCGCGATCTCGTACCTGGTCTTCGAGCTCGGGCCCCTCTTCAAATGGCCGTCATGGGCGGACAACCTGTCAGTGTTTCAGCTGTATGGCACTCCCCTGATCACGCCCGTCTTCGTCGGTGGGCTGATCGCGATGCTCGCCATCGTGATCGTGGGGTTCGGATCTGCCGGCGTCGTGCTGGCGCGGCGGGACGTCGCCGCATAGGAGGTTGCTCGTGGCCGACGACCCGGAGACGAAGGAAGCGGTCCGCTGGATGTGGTCGCTCGGCGACTATGGTGCGATCGCCGCCCACCTGGAGCCGCACGCGATCGAGCTTGCCCAGCGCAGCCGTCTCCAGGCGGGATCCGAGGTGCTCGATGTCGCCGCCGGCAACGGGAACTTCGCGATTGCCGCGGCTCGCCTCGGGGCGACGGTGGTGGCCACCGACCTCACGCCGGCGATGGTCGAGATGGGCCAGGCTCGGACCCGGTCCCTCGGCCTCCCGATCGAATGGCGTGAGGCGGACGCCGAGCACCTCCCGTTTGCGGACGAGCGCTTCGACGTCGTGGCGTCGGTCTTCGGCGCCATGTTCGCCCCGGATCCGGAACGGGTGGCACTCGAGCTGTTCCGGGTCGCCAAGCGCGGCGGCCTGGTGGCGATGGCCAACTACGGTCCGAAGGGGTTCCTCGGGCGGTTCACGGCAATGCTTGCCGAGCATGGACCGCCGCCGCCAACGGGGATGCATTCACCGTTCGAATGGGGTGTCACCGACGAAGTGCACCGCCGCTTCAAGGGGCTCACCGCATCCATCGAGATCTACCCGCAGGCGCTCACCTTCGAGTTCCCATCGCTGGATGCCGGCTGGGAGTTCTGGGAGCGAGCCAATCCGCCGATGGGGGCGATGCTGAGCACGCTCGACGCAGAACAAACCGCCGCGCTGCGCGAGGAGGGCAAGAAGCTCATGGCCGAGCTCAACCAGGTCTCCGGTGGCGGCCTGACCCTCGAGTCAGACTACCTCCAGGTGCTCGCTCGCAAGGCCTGACCGCTCGCGGGTCGCGATGATCGCGTACTCGAAAGCGTCGGCGAGCGCGCTCCACGACGCCTCGATGATGTTGGTGCTGCAGCCCACCGTGCTCCAGCGCCGGTGGTGGTCACCGCTCTCGACGAGCACCCGGACACCGGCGGCGGTGCCGTCACGGCCGTCCAGCACACGGACTTTGTAGTCGAAGAGCTGGGTGGCGCCGATCTCTGGATAACTCGGGGTCAGCGCCTTGCGCAATGCCGCGTCGAGCGCGTTCACCGGGCCGTTGCCTTCGGCCGCGGTGTGCACCACCTCGTCGCAAACCTGCACCTTGATGGTCGCCTCGCACACCAGCTGACGCCCTTCGCGTTGCTCGACGAGCGCGATGTAATCGATGAGCGTGAACGGCGCCGCATTGCCGCGCGCCCGATGCACGAGCAGCTCGAAGGATGCCTCCGCGCCTTCGAACGAGTGACCGCTGAACTCGAGGTCCTTCACCTGGTCTGCGACCCGGCGCGCGAGCGCCTTGTCCTCGGTGAGGTCGACGCCGAACGCCGCCGCCTTCTCGAGCACTGTGCCGCGCCCCGACTGCTGCGTGATCACCGAGCGCCGCTCGTTGCCGACCCGGGCGGGATCGATGTGCTGATACGCGTACGACGCCTTGCTCATCGCGTCGATGTGCTGGCCACCCTTGTGGGTGAACGCGGCTTGCCCGATGTACGGCGCCGAGAGCGGAGGCGCGATGTTGGCGATCTCCGCGACGTCACGGGCGACCTCGGTCAGCCGTGCGAGCTGCGCATCCTCGATGACGCGCACGCCCATCTTGAGCTGCAGGTTGGGGATGAGCGTGCACAGGTTCGCGTTGCCGGTGCGCTCGCCGTAGCCGTTGATGCAGCCCTGCACCTGGACGGCGCCGGCGCGGACCGCTGCCAGCGTTGCCGCCACGGCGCATCCCGAGTCGTCGTGGCAGTGAATGCCCGCGACGCTACCGAATCGTGCCGTGACCTCGCGCACCACCGACTCCACACGATCGGGAAGCGTTCCACCGTTGGTGTCACAGAGGGTGATCCGCTCGGCACCGGCGCTCATCGCCGCGTCGAGGCAGCGCAGCGCGTAGTCCGCGTCGCTCGCGTAGCCGTCGAAGAAGTGCTCGGCGTCGTACACGACACGGCGGCCGTGGTCGACGAACCAGCGGACCGAGTCGCCGATCATGGCGATGTTCTCATCGGTCGTGGTGCGCAGCACATCGACGACCTGGCGATCCCAGGCCTTGCCCACGAGCGTGATGATCGGTGCCATCGAATCGAGCAGCGTGCGCAGTTGCAGATCGTCCTGCGCTTGCAGGCCCGGCCGGCGGGTGGCTCCGAACGCCGCCAGGGTCGCGTTGCGCAACGGGTGGGACTGCATCGCCGCGAAGAACTCGGTGTCGGTTGGATTGGCTCCCGGCCATCCACCTTCGACGACTGTCACACCGAGCGCGTCGAGGTGTTCCGCGATGCGCAGCTTGTCGGACACCGAGAAGTTGATGCCGACACCCTGCGCACCGTCGCGCAGGGTCGTGTCGTAGATCTCCACGCTCACGACGCTGCTCCGCTGTGGACGCTCAGATGGCGCAAGGCTTCGCGCGCCACCGCGCCGGCCACGTCGTCAGTCCCAGTCGTGCCCCCGAGGTCGGCGGGGAGCACGTCCTCGGTGATGCACACCTCGACCGCCGACTCGATCGCGCCCGCGAGGTCTTCGCGGTGGAGCGAGTGTCGGAGCATCATCGCGACCGAGAGGATGGTGCCGTAGGGATTGGCGATGCCGCGGCCGGCGATGGCGGGCGCGGTTCCATGGATCGGCTCGTACAACCCCTGGTCGGTGGCGCCGAGGCTGGCTGACGGGAGCAGACCGAGCGAGCCGGCGAGGACGGCCGCTTCGTCGCTGAGGATGTCGCCGAACACGTTCTCGGCGACCACGACATCGACACTCGCCGGCTCGCGCATCAGGCGCATCGCGAACGAGTCGACGAGCTCGTGGGTGAGCTTGACGTCGGGGTAGTCGGCGGCCAGTGCGGTCACGACCTCACGCCAGAGCTGGCTGGTGATCAGCACGTTCGCCTTGTCGATGGAGATGAGCTCCCCGCGTCGCGACTGCGCGAGTGCGAACGCGACGCGTGCAACCCGCTCGATCTCGGCGGCGCTGTACACGATGCTGTCCCGGGCGATCTCGTCATGTCCGGAGCCGATCCGGCCGCGCGGCTGACCGAAGTAGGCACCGCCGGTGAGCTCACGCACGATGACGAGGTCCGTCCCACGGGTGACCTCGGGGCGCAGGGTGGTGCGGTCGGCGAGATGCGGATGCACCTTGACAGGCCGAAGGTTGGCGAACACGTCCAGCTCCCGGCGCAGGCGGAGCAGGCCGGCCTCGCACCGTTGCTCACCACGGAGGTGATCCCATGCGGGCCCTCCGACGGCACCGAGCAGGATCGCGTCGGCGGCTTTGCACGCATCGAGGGTTTCGTCGGGAAGCGGTGTGCCGAGTTCATCGATCGCGCGACCACCCATGAGATGGACATCGATGCTGATCCGCGCATTTGCAGCGTCGCACAGGGTTGCGAGCACACTCAGGGCCGCGTTCACGACCTCGGGGCCAACACCGTCGCCAGGGAGGACGACGACATTCGCCTTCACGAAACGGTCCCCGCGCGTGCCAGATCCGGCATCCACGCGGGCCGGCGCGCCTCGAATGCGGTGATCTCGGCCTCGTGCTCTAGGGTCAGACCGATGTCATCGAGTCCCTCGAGCAGCCGCCGGCGCTCGAAGGGATCCATCTTGAATGCAAAACGCAGGTCGCCACACGTCACCGTTTGCGCCTCGAGGTCCACCGCGATGGGAATTCCCGGCTGTTCATTGGCAAGATCCATGAGCGCGCGCACCTCGTGCTCGGGCAGCTTCACGGGCAGCAGACCGCTGCCCAGCGCGTTGGATCGGTAGATGTCCGCAAACGACTCGGAGATGACCGCGCGGATCCCGTAGTCCGCGAGCGCCCACACCGCGTGCTCGCGCGACGATCCGCAGCCGAAGTTGCGCCCGGTCACCAACACTGTTCCCCCGGCGTACTCCTGCTGGTTGAGGACGAAGGACCGGTCGCGGCGCCAGTCGTTGAAGAGGAACTCGCCGTACCCGGTCCGCTCGATGCGTTTGAGGAACTGCTTGGGGATGATCTGGTCGGTATCAACGTCCGATCGGTCGAGCGGGATGAGCACGCCTTCCTCGCGACGAAACGGCTTCATGCGCGTCCCGCCGCGATGGGCATCCGGCGCACGTCGACAAAGCGTCCCTCGACTGCGGCGGCCGCGGCCATCGCGGGCGAGACGAGATGCGTGCGCCCACCGCGACCCTGGCGGCCCTCGAAGTTGCGGTTGCTGGTGCTCGCGCAGCGTTCGCCGGGCTGGAGGATGTCGGGGTTCATGCCGAGGCACATCGAGCACCCGGGATTGCGCCACTCCGCGCCGGCGCTGGTGAAGATCGCATCGAGGCCTTCGGCTTCCGCCTGCACCTTCACCTGGGTGGAACCGGGTACGACCAGGACACGAAGACCGTCGTAAACGCGGCGTCCGTCGAGCAGCGCCGCCGCGGCGCGCAGATCCTCGATGCGACCGTTGGTACACGAGCCGATGAAGATGGTGTCGAGCTTGATGTCCTCGATCGCGGTGCCGGGCTCGAGGCCCATGTAGGCGAGCGCGCGCACCGCCGACTCCCGTTCAGCGGCGTCCGCGAACGACTCGGGATACGGGACTCGCCCGGTGACCGGCACCGACTGGGCGGGCGTCGTTCCCCATGTGACCGTCGGCTCCAGCGTGGCAGCGTCGATGGTGACCACGCGGTCGTAGGCTGCACCGTCGTCGCTCTGCAGCGCACTCCACGCCGCGACCGCCTCGTCCCAGACCGCACCGGCCGGCGCGTATGGGCGGCGTTTGATGTACGCGAGGGTGGTGGTATCCGGGGCGATCATCCCGGCGCGACCGCCGCCTTCGATGGTGAGGTTGCAGAGCGTCATGCGCTGTTCCATCGAGAAGCCGCGCACCACCGAGCCCGTGTACTCCACGACGTGGCCCGCTGCGCCCGCGGTGCCGATGACGTTGAGCACGCCGAGCGCCGCGTCCTTCGCGGTGACGCCGATTGGCAGGGCGCCGTCGATGCGCACCTCCATGGTCTGGGGGCGGGATTGCCGGAGGCACTGGGTCGCCAACACGTGCTCGACCTCCGAGGTGCCGATGCCGAGCGCGAACGCCCCGAAAGCGCCGTGCGTCGCCGTGTGCGAATCGCCGCACACGACCACGGTGCCTGGAAGGGTCAGCCCCAGCTCCGGTCCGATGACGTGGACGATGCCCTGCCAGCGGTGCCCGGCGCCGAAGCACTCGATCCCCGAGTCCTCGCAGTTGCTGCGCAAGGCCTCCATCTGCGCGGTGCTCATCGCGTCGGCACCACTCACGCCGTCACCGTCGGTCGGGACGTTATGGTCCATCGTGGCCACAACCAGCCCGGGCCGGCGCACGGAACGCCCCTCGAGTCGGAGTCCTTCGAACGCCTGCGGGGAGGTCACTTCGTGCACCAGGTGGAGATCGACGTAGAGCAGCGACGGTTCCCCGGTTTGCTCGGCGACGACATGCGCCTCCCAGATCTTGTCGAAGAGGGTGCGTGGCGTCATTCGGCCCGTGCGACTCCTGAGGTTGCCGCGGCAGGGGTGGCCGCTGTCGACGCCCCCATCGCCGCCATCCGTTCGGGTGGCACCCGCGGTCCAGCCGCAACTCGTTCGGTCAGACGGTTCAGCGCATGGACGTAGGCCTTCGCCGCAGCCACCAGGATGTCTGTGTCGGCACCGTGACCTGATGTCAGGGTGCCATCCTGGCGCAGCCGGACACTCACCTCGCCCACGGCATCCATGCCCTCGGTGATCGCCTGGATGGCGAACTCCTCCAGCTCGGCCCTCACCTGCACCAGGGAGTCGATGGCGCGGTACGTCGCATCGACCGGACCGTCGCCGATCGACACCGCTTCGTGGCTCACGCCGTCGCTGAGCATCATGCGCACCGTCGCGGTGGCGCGCAGGTTGGTGCCGCAGCTGACCTGCAGGTGCTCGAGACGGAAGGTCTCCTCGCCACCCTGACGCTCGTCGGCGACGATCGCCTCGAGGTCGCGGTCGGTGACATCGCGCTTGCGGTCGGCGAGATCCTTGAAACGGACGAACGCGCGTTGCAACTCCTCGCCGTCGAGCCGGTAGCCGAGCTGCGCGAGACGATCGCTGAGCGCATGACGTCCGCTCAACTTGCCGAGCACGAGCGTCGATCCAGCCCCGACCTGGCCCGGTTCCATGATCTCGAACGTCCGGCGGTCCTTGAGCATGCCGTCCTGGTGGATGCCGCTCTCGTGGGCAAAGGCGTTCCGCCCGACGATCGCTTTGTTGTACTGCACCGGGAACGAGGTGACCGCCGCAACGAGCTTCGACGCCCGCGTCAGCATCTTGGCGTCGATGCCGGTCCAGAATGGCATCACGTCGTTGCGCACCCGCATCGCCATCACCACTTCCTCGAGCGAGGCGTTGCCGGCGCGCTCGCCGATGCCGTTGATGGTGCA
>PKXZ01000080.1 GCA_003132525.1 Candidatus Dormiibacterota bacterium
GTCGCGGGCACCAACGGCAAGGGCTCGGTCTGCGCGACGGTGAACTCGGTCTGCCGGGCCGCCGGGTACCGATCGGTCCTGATCACGAGCCCGCACTTGATCTCGTACACAGAACGGATCGTTCGCGACGGATCCCCGGTCACCGAGACCGAGTTCGGGGCGCTGCTCGCCCGGGTTTTGGAAGCCGCCGAGGCACTGCCGGAGGAGCTCCAGCCGACGGGATTCGAAGTCCTCACCGCCGCGGGCATCCTGGAGGCACGCGAGGCGGATGCCGAGGTCCTCGTTTGTGAGGTCGGTCTCGGCGGCCGGCTCGACAGCACCAACGTGCTCGACCTCGGCGTGGCTGTGGTCACCAACGTCGCCCTCGATCACCAGGATCTGCTTGGCGACACGATCCCCGAGATCGCGCGTGAGAAGGCGGCGATCATCAAGCCCGGGAATCTGGTGGTGACCGGGACGTCCGAGCCGGCACTCACCCAGGTGCGCGCGCGAGTCGCTCAGGTCAGCGCCGCCCTGACGGTGGTGGGAGTGGACGTGCCCTTCACGGGAGATTCCGCCGGAATACGGGGCGTCGTGGTCGACACCGTGTTCGACGGTCGCGCCATCTCGGTGAGCGCTCCGCTCCGTGGCCGCTTCCAGGTCGCCAACGTCGCGACCGCAGTTGCGGTCTGCGACGCCCTCCGAGCCACCGGCATCGTCATCGGCACGGATGCGGTCGTTCGTGGATGCGCGGCGGTGCGCTGGCAGGGGCGCATGGACTGGGTCGATGGCGAGCCGCCACTGCTGATCGACGGTGCCCATAACCCGGCGGGCATGGCCGCCATGGTCGCCTCGGCCCGTGAGCTGATCGCGAACAGGCGCTGCGTCGCGGTGTTTGCCGCGATGCGCAACAAGGACGTCCAGTCGATGGCCGCCGGACTCAGCGAGCTCACTCACGAGATCGTGGTCACGGCTCCGGCTGTTGAACGCGCGACCCCGCCGGATGACCTCGCACGGCTCTTCGATCCCCGCGCGCACGTGGCCGGCGACGTCCCGGCAGCGCTGGATCGCGCCCGCCGGCTCGCCGGACGCGACGGCGTCGTCGTGGTGTGCGGGTCCCTCTACCTCGCCGGCGAGGTGCTCGAGCTACTCGGCGTCTGAGCGGTTCAGACGGCGGCGAGGACGGCCTGGAGCTTGGCCTCGAGCGCCTGCTTTGGCTGGTAGCCGACGATGCGCTCCTCGGCCTTGCCGCCCTTGAAGATCATCAGCGTTGGGATGCTCATGATCCCGAACATTCCAGGGGTGATCGGGTTGGCGTCAACGTCAACCTTGGCGACCTTCACCTGGCCCTCGTACTGTGTGGCGAATTCCTCGACGATCGGGGCGATCATCTTGCACGGGGTGCACCATGAGGCCCAGAAGTCCACCAGAACGGGCAGATCCGAGTCCAGCACCTCTTCTTTGAAGTTGGTGTCGGTAACGGTGACGGGGTGGGACATTTGGGTCTCCTGGTTGTGGGGCAGCCGCTGATCCATCGTACTCAACTGGCGGCGTCAGTCGAAGCGGTTTTCTTGGTGGGGGTTGACGAAGTGTCAGACGCGGGGGTTTTGGTCTCGGACTTCGACGCGGTGTCGGTCTTCGCGCCGTTAGAGGAACTCTTCGACTCGCCGCCACCATCCGAGGTGATCGACGAGGAGGAGGCACCGCGACTGTCGGTCTTGTAGAAGCCCGAGCCTTTGAAGACGATGCCCGCCGGGAAGAACTGACGCGTCGCTGCGGCGCCGCACTTCGGACAGGGAGCGCCCGGCTCGTCACGCATGGATTGCCACACCTCGAACTCAGTCGAGCACTGTGGGCAGCGATATCCGTACGTTGGCAATCAAAGGTTCCCTGTTCGCGGTTGAACGCTCCAACTGTACCCGCTGATCGTCTCGGCTCAAACACGCCGAGGTCACAGCCGCACGGTCAGATCTCGAAAAGTATCAGCCCGGTGGGCACCTTCGGGTAGAAGTACGTCGATTTCTGGGGCATTGTCTCGCCGGCACCGGCCACGGCGATGACGTCATCGGCGATCACCGGCGCCACGCCGAACGCGAGGATCGCTTCGCCGCCTTGCACCGCGGCGTCCAGTCCGTCCGGGTCGCGCGTGTAGGCCAGCGCTCCGGCACTGATCATCTCGCGAGACACACCGGCCGGCTCGAGCACCTCGGTTTCGAGGACAGTGACGTCGAGCTTTTCGCGCGGCGACCCACCGGCGCGGCGGGGACGGCGGAGCACCGCCGCACCATCGTGCGCCACCACCGCAAACGCATGGTGCGTATCCCGCATCGACGCTGCGGCGGCGAGCGCTGCCCGGCCATCGGATGCCGGCAGGGTCTCGAAGACATCGTCGAGCCGCGCCCAGAGATCATCGAGGCTGAACGCGATGCCGGGGCCCGGGCGGACCAGGCGGTGGGTCGGCAGGATGGTGATCCCGGGATCGTCCGCCGCCGCGAGGTAGACGAGCGCGCGCTCGAATGGCGCACCGCGCGGTGCGTCAGGTTCAGCCGCTCGCCGCTCGGCCGCGTATGCGATGGCGGTTTCGTAGCGATGATGACCGTCAGCGATGTAGAGCTTTGCGTCGCGCAGCGCGCCCGCGATTGCTGCGACCTGTGCAGGGTCATCGACGCGCCAGAGCAACAACTTCTCCGATGCGATCTCGCCGTCGATGCGCCCACCGAGCAGTGCATCGGCGGTCGCGAGATCGTCGAGTGTTGCGGCGATGCCAGGGGCGTCCGTCCAGACGGCGAAGACCGGGCTCGTTTGCGCACGAGTGGTGCGCATGAGCGCGAGACGGTCGGCCTTGGGACCCCGCATGGTGCGCTCGTGCGGACGCAGATCCGACGATTCCCACCGAGTCGCAGCCACCGTCGCGAGCAACCCGCGCCGGCGGCGCTGGGTTCCATCAGGGTGCTGAAAATGATGGTCGACGACGTAGAAGCTCGCCGGCTGGTCTCGCACCAGGACTCCGAGCTCACGCCAGGACGTCAGAAACGACGATGCCCGCGTGTACCGGTCGTCGACACCCTCGATGTCCTGCGGGTACGAGATGCCGTAGTCGATACGCACGATGTTGCGCAGGTCGCGGCCGTACAGCTCATCGCGCTTCGCGTCGCTGATGACGTCGTATGGCGGCGCGAGCACGCCGCCGAGCTTCACGTGCTCGGGGTTGTAGCGCGTGCCCTCGAAGGGCTCAACGGCGGCCATGGTCCGCTGCGTCCGGGGACGCGGCGTCAGGACCTCAGAGCCGTACCTGGCGGAGCTGGTCGAGCATGGCGGTCTCGCGCACCTCCTCGAGCAGCGCGCCTCCGACGGGATCGTCGATCTCCATCAGCATCACCGCGTGGCCGCGGGGCCGGTCGCGACCCAGCTCGATGCCCGCGATGTTGATGTCGTTGCGAGCCAGCAGCGTCGAGATGGCCGCGATCACGCCGGGGCGATCCTGGTGGGTGACGATGAGAAACGTGCCCGCAGGCTGCATGTCGACGCGAAAGTCGTTGATGCGCGTGATCCTCGGGCCGTCATCGAACTGGGTGCCGGCGATGCGCAGTGTCTGCTCACCGACCACCTCGACCATGAGCGACCCTTCGGGATCGGCGCTGCGCGTGGTGTGGCGTTCGTCAACATCCACACCCATCGATGTGGCCACGAGCTTCGCGTTGACGGGGTTGACCCGCGTCTCCGTGAAGTGCGCGAAGAGCCCGCGCAGCACGTGCGCGGTGATGATCGATGTATCGATGCCGGCCAGCTCACCCGAGTAGCTGCAGACGATATGGCGCAGCTTGCGCCCGTCAAGCTGCGCTGCAAGCGAGCCGATCTTCTCCGCAAGGACAAGGTATGGCTGCAGCCGGGCCAGCTCCTCGGGCAGCACCGTCGGCGCGTTGACCGCGTAGCGAGGCGTGCCACCGGCGAGATATTCCACGATCTGATCGGCAACGTCGAACGCGACGTTCACCTGCGCCTCGCGCGTGCTGGCACCGAGGTGCGGGGTCACCACCACCTTGTCGAGCTGGAGCAGCGGATTTGCCGGGTCCGGCGGCTCCTTGGTGAACACGTCGATGGCAGCGCCCGCGATGTGGCCGTCGCGGATCGCATCGGCGAGCGCCTGCTCATCGATGATGCCACCCCGCGCGACGTTGATCAGCCGTGCGCCCCTGCGCATCCGCTTGAGCTCGGCCGCGCCGATCACCCCGCGGGTCGCATCGGTGAGCGGGACGTGGACGGTGAGGAAGTCTGTTTCTGTCAGCAACGTCTCGAAGTCACAGAGCTCTACCCCGGTCTGGAGCGCCCGTTCGGCGGTGACCAGCGGATCGTGTGCCAGCACGCGCATGCGCAACCCGTCACGAGCGATGCGGGCCACTTCGGACCCGATCTTGCCCAATCCGAGCACTCCGAGTGTCTTCTCACGCAGCTCGATACCCATGAACTTCGAGCGCTCCCAGAGGCCGGCGTGGAGCGAACGGTCGGCGGCGGGAAGATTGCGCGCCAGCGCGAGCATCATCGCGATGACGTGCTCGCTGGCGGCGATGGTGTTGCCAGTGGGCGCGTTGAGGACGAGGACGCCGTGCCGGGTCGCCGCCTCGATATCGATGTTGTCGACGCCGACGCCGGCGCGTCCGACGACGCGCAGCTTGGGTGCGGCCGCGAACACCTCGGCGGTGACCTTGGTCTCGCTGCGAACCACGAGGGCGTCGTAGTCGCCGATGCGCTCGCGGAACACGCTTGGCTCGAGCCCGGTCATGACGTCAACCTCGCCCGCGGCGCGCAGCCGGGTGACGCCGTCCTCGGCGATCGGATCGGCGACGAGGATGCGGGTCACGGTGCCGGTCGCTATTGGTGGCGCCGCGGTGACGCTCACCCGACTGAGACGGGTTCCGCCGGCGCGACCGCCCCGCGTGCTTCGGATTGTGCCGCCGCGATGCCCAGTCCACCACGCGTCCGCAGCCCCGTATCGATGAGCCCTGCCTCGAGCAGCGCGAGGATCGTGTAGGCATCGCCATCGTCGATGAACCCGAGGTGGCCGATCCGGAAGATCTTGCCCTGCAACGATTCCTGGCCGCCTGCCAGCACCAGGCTGTGCTTGGTGCGCAGCGTGGTGAGCAGGTTCTTCAACGCCTCAGGCGAGTCGGCGGGACTGTGCACGGCCGTGACCGTGTCGCTGCGGTGGCCGTCGGCGGCGAGCAACTTCATGCCCATCGCCTCGACACCGGCTCGGATCATCCTGCCGACGCGGGCGTGCCGCGCCCAGACGTTGTCGATGCCCTCTTCGCGCAGCATGGCCAGGCCTTCCTGGAGCGCGAACATCACCGAGATCGCCGGCGTCGTGGCTGTCTGGTTCTTGTCCTGTGACTTCTTCTCGCGTCCGAAATCGAGGTAGAAGCGCGGGCACCTGGCCGATTCCGAGCGCTCGAACGCAGCCGCGCCGACCGCGATCATGGCGACGCCGGGAGGAGCCATCCATCCCTTCTGCGATCCTGTCACCAGGACGTCGATGCCGAGCGCGTCGGTCTCCAGCGGAAGGCACCCGGCGCCGCTCACGCTGTCGACCGCGAGCATCTTGCCGCGGCTCTTGACCACCCCGGCGATCGCCGCCAGGTCGTTGGTCACGCCCGTCGAGGTTTCGTTGTGTGTCACGAACACGGTGGTGATCTCGGGGTGCTCGGCGAGCGTGCGCTCGACGTCCTCGGGATCGATCGGCTCGCCGAGTGGGACGGTGAGACGGACCACCTCGGCGCCGTAGGTCTCGCCGATCTTCGCCCAGCGCTCGCCGAACGAGCCCATCACGCAGAACAGCGCCTGTTCTCCAGGACTCAGGAGGTTGACGGCGGCGGCCTCGAGGCCACCGGTGCCGCTGCACGGGTACAGCAGGATGTCGCTTTCGGTGTGCAGGGCCCAGCGCAGCCCACCGATGACGTCATCCATCACCGCGGCGAACTCCGGGCCGCGGTGGTTGATCATGGGACGGCTCGCGGAACGGACCACGCGAGCGGGGAGCGGGGTCGGACCGGGGACGCGGAGTTGTGGTTCACCCATGGGCCGCAGTCTAGCGAAGGCCGCGTTGGGGACCGCCGGGGCACTCAGACGGGTTAGACCCGCCCGCCGAAGAACACCTGCGTCTCCACGAGACGGCCGTCGCGGACCGTGCTGTACTCGGTGTTCCGGTAGCGCTCGCAGTTCTTCAGTTGGTATTCGTACAGCAACAACACGCCGTCGTGGCCGGCTGGAACAAGTGCAAGGATCTCCGAGCTGACGAAGCGATCCGCAGTGGGGAAGCAGCGGTCGAGATAGGTGGCTTTATCGATGTGGTCGTCCTGCGGGCTCGTAAATCTGAAGTCGTCCGCGAGCAGATCCGAAGCGGCCTTCAGGTCCTGACGTCGGTACGCATCAGTGGACGCGCGGACAGTGTCGGTGTTCGACATACCCACTTTCTCACCACTCACAGCGGGATGTCGTCGTAAACGGAACCGCTCCGCTGGTAGGGCTGCTCCAGTCGCACGTCGGTTCTCACCCGCCGGCGCCGGCGACGCCGACGGATCGCTGCGCGTCGCAACCACATCACCCCGCCGATCAGACGCACCACCACTGCGATCAGGACCACGAGGAATCGGCCGACGGCGTCGCGAAACAGGAGCAAGAGGCCGACGAGGCAGATGGCGACAAACCATGCGATGACCGGGCCGAACTGGAAGCCGTTGGTCCCGGGCAGGGCTGCGGACGCGGGTGCGAGTGATTCAGGGGCCATCGAGGTGTGGCTGCTCCTCCATGCCCGGATGGCGTCACGCCTCGCGATGATCGACGGCATGTACGCCTCGACCCCGTTGCGGACACCAACGGCCACGTCCTGACGGAACGAAGCCGTCGCCATCAGTGAGGCGTCGGTGCTGTTGCTGAGATACCCCATCTCGACAGTCGCTGCCGGCACCGGGTTGCGCGCCCATGCGGCATCGCCGAGCAGGATGCCGCCGTCGGCCAGCCCGTCATCGCTGAGCTGAGCGGCGAGCGCGTCGCTGAGGGTTTGTGCGAAGCCCGCGCTGCGCGCACTCGGGTAGAGCACCAGGGAACCCGCGGTCGCCGGGTTGGCCGAGTTGGCGGCGTGGATGCTGACCACGAGCGCCGCGCGATGTTGCGTCGAGATCTTTTCTCGGGCTGCGGCCGAGACGTACACGTCGGTGCTTCGGGTCATCACCACGTCGACGAGATCCGCGCGCAACAGCACGGCGAGGCGTTTGCCGACGTCGAGGTCGACGTCCTTCTCGAGCAACCCGTTGGTCCCGATTGCCCCGGGGTCGAACGGAGTGTTCGGATGCGCTCTGGTGGGCTGCCCGCCGGCGCCCGGATCGACCGTGATCACGATCGGAGCGGGAGCTTTCGAGGCCGCCGCGAGGGCATGGGGCGTTGGGCCGAGGACACCCGCGGCAGTCGCGGCGACCGGGGCTATGGCAAGGATGTGGAGAAAACGAGCCCGGTGATGGCGCATGCGCCTGCCGCCCAGTATAGGTGCGGCGTGTCAGCAAAACCGCCTCAGGAAGCGTTGGGAAGAATGTGATTGCATCGGCAGGGAGCGCGCAGGCGGGCGAGGCATCGCCCGAGCGCACCTTCGAGGCCATCGCGGTGGTGGACGCCAGGCGGCTCTACTCGCTCGCGTTGTCGATACTCAGAGACGAGGGCGAGGCTGAGGATGCGGTTCAGGAAACGCTGCTCAAGGCCTGGCGGTCCTGGGGTTCGGTGGCAGGCATGGAGCGGCCGGCGGCCTGGCTGACTCGCGTCTGCGTCAACCACTGCATCAGCCGGCGGCGAATGCTGCGCTCTCGCGGCTGGCCGCAACTCGCTGTCATCGACAACACGACGCCGGCTCACGGCGACCCCGCCAGTGACCTCATCGACATGGACCGCGCTTACAGGCGCCTATCGCTCAGACAGCGCGCGGCGATCACGCTCAACTACCGGCACGGCTATTCAGTCGCGGAATGCGCCGTCTTCATGGGCTGCCGGCCCGGAACCGTGCGAGCCCACCTCGCGCGCGGTCTTGCCACATTGCGAAAGGAGCTCGGGAGTGGTTGACATGGATCCCGGTCTCGACACGAGGCTGCGCGCCTTCTTCGAGCACATCGAAGCGTCGCGCCCGCCAGCGGGGCTGACCGACATCGACGTGGCAGGGGGAGATCGCGGGCGGCGGCCGATCTTCAACGTGTTCGCCGGCCTGGCTGCTGCAGCCGTCGTCGCGGCGAGCATCGCCGCGTTCGCCATCGAGCTGAGAAGTCACCACAACGCAGCACCGAGACCGGCCCAAAGCGGCTCCCTGTTGCCGAGGTTCACGGTCCATGCGGACTCGCGTGTGTTCGTCCCGGCGACGTACGGCAAAGGCTCAGTCACCCTCCCCGCGTTTGCGCTCGGGCCTGGCGAGGGCGTTTATGTTCAGGTCGCCTGCAAGTCCGGCACCGCTGCGGACACGGTGCAGGTAGGGGAAAACCAACGTTTCGGCTCGGAGGTCGCCGGATGCTCCGCGCCGGCGGGCGGACACGGCGAGTGGTTCGTGACGAACCAAGGTGGCCCGAATGGCGGGTCAGTGACGACGTATGTCACGGCCGACCCCGCCGTCAGCTGGGAGATCCTGATCACCGATGGACCGCCACCGATCCTGGCGCCTCCCGGCGGCCGGGCAGTGCGGCCCACTGCGTATGGCATGGGTTCCGGCAGTGTGCCCGTGTTCACCGCCGCCGAGACCTACTCCATCGCGATCGACTGCTCCGGAGTCGGATCGTTGGCGATCTCTTCCGGCCTGTCGCAGGACGCGACGATCTCCTGCTCACGGTACGCCCAGTTCATCTTCACGCCGTCCGGCCAGGCGCCAGGCCAACCGGTCTCACTGTCCGTCGTTGCTCCCTCAGCAGTGGGATGGGAGGTCGAAGTCTTCGAAGGCGACGGCCCCGTCACTGGTTCGTGCGCAACATTGCGCGATGGAGGGGGTCTGCAGCCGACCCCCTGCGTCGCCTCAAGCCCCTAGCGGATCTCCGCGAACGGCAGCAGCGCGATGTGCCGGGCCCGCTTGAGCGCAACCGTCAGCGAGCGCTGATGGCGCGCACATGTCCCAGTCATACGGCGCGGCAGGATCTTGCCCCGCTCCGACAGGTATCGGCGCAGACGCGTGACCTCTTTGTAGTCGATGAAATCGATGTGCTCGAGGCAGAAGCTGCAGACCTTGCGGCGGCGGCGATCGAAATCAGGCATGGCTCTCCAACCTAGAACGGCAAGTAGCTAGAACGGAATGTCATCGGGGTCCACGTCACCTCCCGCTGGAACGGACACAGGCACAGCCCCGCCCGAATCGCCAGAGGGAGCGCCACCTTCCTGACGGCCGGCGCTGTCCAGGAATTGCACGTCGTTGGCGTTGACCTCGGTCTTGTAGCGCTTCTGGCCGCTCTGCGCGTCATCCCACGAGCGGGTCTGCAGGCGTCCCTCGACGTAGATGAGCCGGCCCTTCTGCAGGTACTGCGCGGTGGTTTCAGCGAGCTTGCGGGTGCCCTGGTTCCAGACCACAACGTCGTGGTAATCCGTGAACTCCTTGCGCTCACCGGTCGCCGGATCGCTGCCGTAGCGGTTGGTCGCGAGCGCGAGGTTGCACACCGCCGTACCGCTCGGCGTGTATCGGAGCTCGGGGTCGCGGGTCAGCCTGCCGATGAGCATCACGCGATTGAGGGAACCCGCCATCACAAATCTCCTTCGTCGTCATCGATTGCCGACGGAACGTCGTCTGTCTCCAGATCGTCGTCCCCGCCCACGGACCCTGCTGCGACAGTATCCGCGTCCGCGCCGTCGTTTTCAGCCTCGGGCTCGATGGGACCCTGGACCTCCTCGATCTCGGCCTCGGGTTCCGGCATCGGACCCTCGTGGACAACGATGAGATGGCGGAAGACCGTGTCGTGGATCCGGAGCGCGCGCTCGATCTCGGCGACCTTGGCGCCGTCAAGGTGGAACACCACCAGGACGTAGTGGCCCTCGCGAAGCCGCTGGACCTCATAGGCCAGGCGGCGTTTGCCCCAGAGGGTGGTCTTGACGACCTCGCCGCCCTGGGACTCGATCAGGGCGCGCACCGACTTGACGGCGACGCGCACCGCGTCATCCTCCAGCTCCGGCCGGACGATGTACATCAACTCGTAGTCACGCACCATGCGTGGCACCTCCTTTCCTCTGGGCTTGCGACGCCCGGGGTGCTGCGGCTGCCGAGGTGTTCAGGCAGTCGCGATCCAGGCGCAGGAAAGCGTTATGTGGAAAACGCCCTCAAGTGAGAGCGTTCGCAGTGTAGCAGGAGCCGATCTCAGTCCAGCTTGAACGTCTTGGGCAGGGTGGTGAGGTTACGGTAGCCCGTCTCAGTCACCACGACCAGGTCCTCGATCCGGATGCCACCTAAGCGTGGGTCATACAGCCCCGGCTCAACGGTGATCACGTCGCCGACCTCGAGCACCACGTCGGCCTCGCTGATCCGTGGAAACTCGTGGATCTCGAGCCCCAGCCCGTGGCCCGTCCCATGAATGAAGCGCGCGTCACTCTGGATGTCCCGATACGGCTTGGGGAGCGAGCCGTACCCGTGCCGCTTGAAAACCTCGCAACACGCGAAGTGGACGTCACGTCCGTTCATTCCCGGACGCACCGTGTCCAGGCCTGCTTGCTGCGCCTCGAGCACCGCGTCCCACATGCGCATCACCTCGGGAGGAGGCGTTCCGCGGACGACGGTGCGGGTCATGTCACCCCAGTAGCGCGTCGTCTTGTCGAACGGGTAAATGTCCAGCACGATCGGCAACCCGGCGCGGATCACATCGCTGGCCGTCCGATGCGGGTCGGCCGACTCGGGACCGCCGCAGCAGATCGAGTCGAAGGTGCTGTTGCCGTTTTCGAGCAGGTGGCTTTCGACCGTGTAGATGAGGTCGGCGCTGCTCATCGCACGGCCCTCGTGCATCAGCAACCCGTCACGGAACTCAGCGGCCGCGATCACGTCGATGGCTTTCTGGAGCGCCGCCATGCCGGCATTCTCGGTGGCCGTGATCCACTCGACCTCCTGCGACGTCTTGATCCGGCGCCGCTGCTGATAGATGTCGTTCCGTGGCCGCACATCGACATCGCTCTGGCGCAGGTGGTCGGCCAGAACTGCGGGGAAGTCGGCATCGACATCGACCGCGCTGAGTGAGTGCTCGCGACACACGGCCTCCACCAGTGCCGCCCATCCGTCGTACTCATTGCCGCCGGGCCGAGGTGGGGCGATGTCCAGCTCGACGGTGCTGCGAACGGCGCCCACCGAGGCCTCCTTGCGGGCGCGACCCTCCTCGAGTGCGCTCACCCAGAGCACGGTGTTGCTGCCGCCCCGGTCAACGACGACGACCGGGTCGGGGACCAGGAATCCGGTGCGATACAGGACGTTGGGGTGGTGATACGTCTCACCGAAGAGCAGTACGGGACGGTCGTCACTCATGTAGCGGAGGGTACCAGTCAGGTGTCACGCTCTCGCCATGAGCGAGGTGCCCGAACCGCGCAGACGTTCTGATGGCATCGGATGGTTCGTGGCCGGTTATGCCGGTGTTCTGGGATTCCTCGTCCTCGAGGCATCGGCCCGTCAGCGGGGTGCAGCGTCGAGCCTGAACGCGTCTCGGGATGATCACGGCACCACGCGAATGATCGTCGCCGCATATGCGACGGCCGCGGTGGCGGCGCCGCTGATACGACTGATACGGCCGCCGCAACTTCCACGCGCGGTGGCTCCGTTGGGCCTCGGCCTCGAGGTGGCCGGACTGGGCTTGCGTGCGTGGTCGATGCGCACACTTGGTGTTTCGTACACGCGTACGCTTCGAGTCGGCGGCGCGCAGCAAGTCGTGGACCGCGGACCGTACCGATTCGTGCGCCATCCCGGGTACGCGGGATCGCTCCTGATCTGGACAGGGTTTGCACTAACGTCGCGCAGTTTCATGGTGGTGGAGGTTGTCGGCGGCCTGCTGAGTGTCGCGTATCACCGGCGGGTCGGCGCTGAAGAAGCTTTGCTGCGTCGCGAGCTCCGTGGATATGAGGCCTACAGCAAACGGACCAAGCGGCTGATCCCGTTCGTGTGGTGACTGGCCGCAGCTGGGCCTACGGGCGCGTCGCGCCGGCGGTTACCGCCCGCAGCTCGTCGAACGACTCTCGGATGAGCAGCGGAAACTCCCGATGCTCCGTCTCATTGATCCACGCCGCAAACGCGGCGCTGAAGATCGCGATTCCCGTATCCGCTATCAGCGACGCGGCCGTTTCTGACACGCCGCGCCGGCGCAATGCGTCGGCGACTGCCGCGGCGAGCAGTGCGAGCTTGATCACCTCGCGCTCACGCAACTCGGTATTCGCCGCGATCACGGCCTGACGCCGGAGGGCGAATTCGCGCCGCTCCTGCAGCATGGCGGCGGCCGCCTCGAAAGCGGCGACGACAACGTCGAGGGGGTCGGCATTCTCAGGCGCGCCGTCGACCGTGCCGACCAGGAGTTCCCGCAGCGCACCGGCACCCCCGAACAGGACCTCTCGCTTGTCGGCGAAGTACCGGAAGAACGTTCGCTCGGTCAAGCCTGCCCGTGCTGCGATCTCGACCACGGTGGTGTTCTCGAAACCGCGCTCGCCAAAGAGCGCGAGCGCCGCCGTCTCGAGCCTGCCTCGGCTGTCCGGCTCCCAACGTCCCATTGGACCATTCTAGTGGTAGCCGATGACAGTGACTGACATTAGTGATAGAGTGATGACAGCAACTGACATCAACCGCCCTCCTCCGAGAGTGGTCCGCCAAGTGGAGGTCTTTCTCATGCGCGTCTTCATCACCGGCGCGTCCGGCTGGATCGGCTCCGCCGTTGTCGCCGAACTCCTTGACTCAGGTCATCAGGTCGTTGGGCTGGCTCGCTCGGATGCGTCGGCTGCTGCGCTCGCCGCCGCCGGGGCGGAGGTACACCGCGGCAGCCTTGACGACCTCGCCGGCTTGGCTGAAGCAGCAGCGGCGTCCGACGGCGTGATCCATCTCGCCTTCAAGCACGACATCGCCTTCTCGGGTGGCTTCCAGGCTGCCGCCGACGCCGATCGTCGAGCCGTCGAAACCTTCGGCGAAGCGCTTGCAGGCTCCGATCGACCGTTGGTGATCGCCTCGGGGACGCTCGGGCTCGCCCCAGGCCGCGTGGCGACGGAACGCGACGGGCATGACCTTGGCGAGGCGGCGTGGCTGAGCGACGGTCCGCGGACGCGTCATGCCACCGCCGAGCTCGTGCTCTCCTTCGCTTCCCGCGGCATCCGCTCATCAGTCGTCCGGCTTTCTCCGACGAATCACGGCGACGGCGACAACGGCTTCATGGCGACGGTCGTACGCGTCGCCCGCGACAAGGGCGTCTCCGGCTACGTCGGCGATGGAACCAACCGCTGGCCCGCCGTGCACCGGCTGGACTCCGCGCATCTCTGCCGACTGGCGGTCGAGAGCGCGCCCGCGGGATCCACGCTCCACGCGGTTGCCGACGAGGGTGTGCAGTTCCGCGCCATCGCCGACGTCATCGGAAGGCACCTCGATCTGCCCGTCGTTTCGATAGCTCCTGATCAGGCACTCGAACACTTCGCGCCACTGGGCGCGTTCGTCGGGATGGACAGTCCTGCGTCCAGCACGCTGACGCGCGAGCTGATGGAGTGGGAACCGACCCGCCCCGGCCTTATCGAAGACCTCGATGAGGGGCACTACTTCGCTTCGTGAAAGCCGATGCCGCCTCGGTCCCCTAGAGGGACTGTCCTGTGAATTGACAGTCTACGAACAGTAGCGTATGCTGCCGGCATGCCAGCAACACGTTCGCTCGCCGACACATATGTCTCAATCGCCGAGCTGATGCGTCTCGCCCGTGGCAGCTACAAGCGGGCCATTGATGCCGAGTACGCGGTTCGCGGGATCGACGATGTTCCAGCTCCTGGCGGCTATGTGCTCGCCTACCTCGCCAACGGCGAGGAGTCGATCCCCGAGATGATCGAGGGGCTCGGGATCAAGAAGCCCGAGTACGCCGAGTTCATGGACCGCCTCGTGCTCCGCGGGTTCATCACTCGTGACATCGATCCGAACGACGGGAAGGCATCCTTCGCGCTCACCGAGCGGGGCTATGCGGCTGCCGAGGCGATTTTCGCGGGCGGGCGAATCGTCGACAAGCAGTTGGAGCGCAAGGTGTCTGCGGACGATATCGACGGGCTGCGCCGTGGGCTCCTCGCTCTCGCTGAGATCAAGCAGTCGCTTCCGCAGCCGTGATACGTCAGCGGGGGCACCCCTGATGAGCGATCGGGCTTGGTATACGGATGTCCCGGTCCCGCAGCTGATGCGCGTGGCACGCGACGTGTATCGCGAGGCAGCACAACGGGCCTTGGACAGCGCCGGCTGCGATGACATTCCACGCAACGGCGCGTTCGTGCTCGCCGGACTGGACCACGGCGCGCCGGAGCCGGTCTTCAGCGCCCAGGCCGATGTCGTCGGCTCACTGGGCTTGAGCAAGCAAGCGGCCAGCCAGCTGATCGATACCCTCGTGCTTCGGGAATATCTCGAGCGCCGCACCGATCCAGTCGACCGCCGGCGCATGGAGGTCCGGTTGACCGATCGCGGTCGCACCGCTGCGATCGCGATTCAAGCGGCGATCGATGCGATCGAGGCTGCGCTTGCGCAGTTGATCACTGACGAGGAGCTCTGCGGGCTGCGCGCCGGCCTGGCGGCATACCGGTTGATCCGTGAGCGGTCAGGCGACTGAGCGTGCCCGACTGCGACTTCGCCGTCCCCTTTTCCTGATTCGAGCGGGGATGGTGGTCAGCGGGGGACTCGAACCCTCGACCTCGCGGATGTGAACCGCGCGCTCTAACCAGCTGAGCTAGCTGACCCCGCCCAGAAGTCTAGGTCAGGCACCGACCAGCTTCGTGTAGCCGGCCTCATCGAGCAGGTCGCCAGCATCGTCGCCGGCGCTCTCGAGGCGGAGCATCCAGCCCTCGCCGTACGGATCGGAGTTCACCAGCTCCGGGCGCTCGGTGAGGGCGGCGTTCACCTCGGCCACGGTCCCACCCACCGGTGAGTAGAGATCAGAAGCTGCCTTGACCGACTCGATGGCGCCGAACTTGGCGCCGGCTTTCAGCTCGGTGCCGACGGCCGGCAGTTCGAGAAAGATCACGTCCCCGAGCTGCGCCTGGGCGTGATCGCTGATCCCTACTGTTGCGTTCGAGCCCTCGACGCGGACCCACTCGTGACTGGCGGTGAACCGGTAGTTGGAGAGGTCGGCCACGTTCAGGCTCCCTTGGGGCGGCGGTAGAAGGGCAGCGGCACAACCGTTGCCGCGGCGGCGGTGCCTCTGATGTCGACGGAGAGCTCGGCGTCCGCGGCGACGGCGCCGGCCAATGATGCGGTCGCGATCGAGTGGTCGAGCGTGAAACTGTACGTCCCGCTGGTGATGACACCTGCCTCCTGGCCCACGGTGACCACCTGCTGACCGTGGCGGGCAATCGCCCTGCCCTGCAACTCGACGCCGATGAAGCGGCGCGGGGGATGCGCAGGGTCGAGTTCGAGCAGCGCCGGCTTGCCGATGAATTCTCCTTTCTGGAGCTTCACCGTCCAACCCAGCGCGCAGCTGTACGGGTCGGTGTGGTCGTCCATGTCCTGACCGTAGAGGCGGAGCCCGGCCTCGAGGCGCAGCGTGTCGCGCGCGCCGAGCCCGCACGGGATCAGGCCCTCCGGGCGGCCTGCCTCGAGGAGCGAATCCCAGAGGCCCGGGGCATCGGCCGCATCGACATAGAGCTCGAAACCGTCCTCGCCCGTGTAACCGGTGCGCGACACCGATGCCCGCACTCCCGCAACCGTGCTGTCCCTGCAGTGGAATGGCCGGAGCGAGGCGACATCGTCAGGGCACAGCGTCGTGACCAGGCCCACGGCGCGGGGTCCCTGCACGGCAAGGAGCGCGACACTGTCACCGATGTCCTTGAACTCGCAATCAGCGCTGTGCTCGCCCATCCAGGCCACGTCCTTGGGGCGGCAGGCGGCGTTGATCACCACCATGTACCCGTCCGCCTCCCGGTAGACGACGACGTCGTCGACGATCCCTCCCTCCTCGTTGCACATCACGCCGTAGAGTGCACCGCCGACTTCGAGGCGGGCGACGTCGTTGGTGACCAGGCGCTGGACGACGTCAAGGGCCTGATCGCCGCTGAAACGCACCTCCCCCATATGTGAGAGGTCGAAGAGGCCACAGCGAGTCCGGACAGCGATGTGTTCCTCGCGTATGGTCGTGTACTGCAGCGGCATATCGAAGCCGCCGAACTCGACCATGCGCGCCCCCGACGCGATGTGCCTGTCGTGAAGCGGAGTTCGTAGGGCCATGGGCTCGCGAGTGTAGTACGTTCCCAGACCGCTTCAAATGATCATTGCCCTCATCGTCGTGGCGGCCCTGGTGGTCGTCGTCATCACCGCTCTGCTGGTCGCGCGCCACCGCACCTTCGGCGTGTCGTTGCCCCGGGTGAGGGGCAGGCTCGGTCTCAACGGGCTGCTCGCGGAGGTCACTGTCGGTCGCGATCGCTGGGGCGTTCCCCACGTCAACGCCACCTCAATGGAGGACGCCGCGTTCGCGATGGGCGTGGTCCACGCCCAGGACCGGCTCTGGCAGATGGAGGTGACCCGGCGCGTGGCCACCGGCCGGATCAGCGAGCTCATCGGCACCGACGGCGTCAACATCGATCGCTTCGTCCGCCGGGTCGGGCTGCAGCGGGTCGCGCGGGAGGAGGAGCTCCGTCTCGCTCCGGAGGCGCGGCGCATGCTCAAGGCCTACGCGGCAGGCGTGAACGGCATCGCTCAATCGGGCCGAGCGCTGCCGCTCGAATACCGCCTCCTGGGCGTGACCCCCGAGCCGTGGGAACCGATGCACAGCCTTGCCGCATTCAAGCTGCTGGCGCTCGGCCTGAGCATGAACTGGGACACGGAGCTGCAGCGTCTCGAGCTGCTCCGGGCTATCGGCCCCGAGCACGCGGCTCGCCTCGACATCGTCTACCCGGACGCGAATCCGACCATCCTCGCCAGCACGGTGCGCGCCGCGGGAGGCGACACCCGATCGCAGCTGCTGACCATGTTCCGCGAAGCGGCGCGCTGGATCCCGACCGCCGGCGGGATGAGCAACTCCTGGGTGGTCTCCGGGGACCGGACGACGACGGGGCGGCCGATCCTCTGCAACGATCCTCACCTGGTCCCCGGCATGCCGTCGATCTGGTACGCGGCGCACGTCCAGGCCGGGGATGATTTCGAGGCAACCGGCGTGACCATGCCCGGGATGCCGTTCGTGATCATCGGGCACAACAGGCGCGTCGCCTGGGGCTTCACCAACTCCTTCGCGGATTGCCAGGACCTGATCATCGAGGAGTTCGACTCCCCGGCGGCCGACCGATTCCGCACCGAGCGCGGCTTCGAGCCCACCCGCAGGCTTCGCGAGATCATCCATGTCAAGAACTCGTCCGACGTGCTCGAAGAGGTGGTGGTCACCCGCCACGGTCCGGTCGTCGAGCGGATCGAGGATCCGGAGCGCTCCATCTGGCGAGGGCTTGCCCTGCAGTGGACAGCGCTGCAGCCGGGTGGCGCTGCTGAGGGTCTGCTCCGTCTCCAGCGCGCGGGCGACTGGAAGAGCTTCAAGGAGGCGTTCACAGCCTTCGATGCACCGTCCCAGAACGTCGTCTATGCGGACGTCGACGGTCACATCGGGTACCTCCTCACCGGTCGCATCCCCGTTCGCAGGGCCAAGCCGAGCGGGCTGCCCGTCCAGGGCTGGACCGGCAATGCCGTGTGGACGCGGTTCCTGACCATCGACGAGGTTCCCCAGCTCTTCGATCCTCCCGAGCATCAGATCATCACCGCCAACAACCGCATCGCGGGGGACAACTTCCCCTTCTATATCGGCACCGATTACATGTCGGGCTACAGGGCCCTGCGCATCGGCGAGTTGCTCAGCGATCGAGTGGTCGATCTCCCCTACATGGCGCGCGCGCAGATGGATCTCGTCTGCCCCCCGGCGCGGCAGGTGGTCCGGCTGCTGGGCGCCATGCACTGCGACACCGCCTTGGCCGAGTCGGCGCGCCACCGCCTGGCGCAGTGGGACGCCGTGATGGACCCGCGTCGTGTCGAACCGACGATCTACGAGGCGTTCATGGCCCGCCTCGCCGAGCATTCATTGAGCCCCGTCTGCGGGAACGCGTGGCGCATCCTCGCCGGTGTCGACCTGTCCCATCCGATCTTCCAGTACCCAGGGAACCTCGTCGGCAGGCTCACACCGTCACTCATCGAGCGCTGGGAGCTTGGCGACGATGGTCTCTTCGAGGGCCTGACCACCTGGGCCGAGGTGGTGACCAGATCGCTCGACGACGCCATGACCGATCTGCGTGCTCGCTTCGGACACGGCTCACGTCGCCTGATGTGGGGTCGCGTCCACCGGCTCCAGCTCATCCACGCCTTCGGGCGCCGCCGCGGCCTCGCGTGGTTCTTCAACGCTCCATCGATCAGGGTCGGTGGCAACACCGACACCGTCATGGCGACGTCGCAGGTTCCCGGTGAGCCGTTCGAGACCCGGCTCGCGGCGCCGTCGTGGCGCCAGGTCATCGACGTGGGCAAATGGGACGCGAGCGGTGGCATCCACCTTCCGGGACAGTCCGGGCAACCGGGGTCCCGTCACTACCGCGACCTGTCCCGGCGCTGGCGTACCAACCGGCAGTTCCCCCTGTACTGGAGTCCCCAAGAGGTCCGCCGCCACGCCCGGACCAGACTCATCCTCAATCCACGCGCGCCGGAGCCCGGCGGGCGAACATAGTGGCGTGAGCCACTCTGACCAGCGCGGGATCATTCGCGGCTGCTGTCTCGGTCTGCTCGTCTTGCTCATCGTGCTCGGTGGCTCCGTGTACCTCGCTGATCGAGCCCTGGCTGCACCGACGCTGGGCGCGCCGCCGGCCGGTCCATCGCATGGGTCCACCGAGACGGCGATCGCGCTCGCGCTCGGCACCGAGATGGCCGCGCAGCTCATCCAGAGTCCCCATGGCGTCGTCGTGCTCAGTGAGGAGGACCTCACTGTGCTGGCGGTCGCCAACAACCCGCACCCCGGCGCCTTCCGCGATCTTCAGGTCCGCGTCCGCGACGGCCTGGTGGTAGTGTCGGCCCAGGTCGCCGCTGGGCCGTTCACACCCACCGGTGTGGCGCACATCAGCCTCTCGCTCCAGCCTGGTCCGAACGGACCGGTGATCGCCGCTCAGGTTCCCGAGGTGGACATCGGCATGCTCGGCCTCCCGGGTTTCGCGACTCCGGACCTCGCGGCGCAGATCGATGACGCCCTGTCCCTGGACCGTCTCTTTGCGATCGATCCGAGGTTGAGCGTGCTGCGCTCGGATATCGAGTGCGTTGCCGTGGTCCCGGGCGGCGTGGCGGTCGGGGTGCACGATCCCGGCGCCGCTCCGGTCGCCTCGTCGTGCGCCGCTTAGGAGGCGGTCACCGCAAGCACGAAGGCAGCATGGCTCTGGACCTGCGGGTAATTGCCCAGGGGCGTGCGATCAGAGGGCTCGGCAACCTCGCCGAAGAGGCCGAGTGATCCGCGCGTGGCGAGCGCTGCCTTGAGCCACCGCGAACCGTCTCGCCCGATTGCGGTGAGCGCTCCCGCGAGCCAGTAGGTCGGAAAGACGAACGGCGCGCACGGGTCCGCGAGCGTGTCCGCCTCGGCCTTATGGCGATCAAGGAGACCGCCGCGATCGAGCCGTTCGATGATCAGGTCGAGCGTGGGCTCGATCCGCGCTGCCACGAAGTTCAGGCCACCGAGGACGGCAGCCTGTGCAAGTGCTGCATCGGCGCCGCCACCATCGAGGTGGATCTCGAGGGCTCCGCCGGCCAATCCGATGTCGGCGGCGATCGCGGAGGCGATCCGCCGCCACGCCACCGCGTCACCCGACACCACCCGCTGGTCCACGAGCGCGGCGGCTCCCCCAAGGCCGCTCGCAGCGGTGACCAGTGAGTGGGTGTAGCGCCGCGGCACGCCCCGGATCTCCCAGATCCCATGATCGGGCTCGCGCCAGTGCTCGACCAGCCAGCCGGCGAGGATCGGCACCGCGGCGCCGAGCTCATCCGGCAGTGCAGACAGCCCGGCCAGCGACGACGCCAGTTCGATCACCTCGCCGGGCACATCGAGCTGCGCCTGCGTCGCTGCCGCGTTGCCGATCCGGACTGGGCGGGCGCCACCGTACCCGGCGAGTTCCGCGATCTCGGTCTCGACGGGTGGTGCGGTGCCGTCGAGTCGCACCAGCGGCACCGGCCCGGACTCGCAGACGACGTTGCCGATGAAGGCTGCGAGCGACCGCGCCGAATCGACCAGACCGAGGCGGAGCATGGCGAGCGCCGCCAGCGACGAGTCGCGAAGCCAGCAGTACCGGTAGTCCCAGGTGCGAGACGACCCTGGCCACTGCGGGAGCGATGTGGTGGGAGCCGCCACGATGCCTCCGTCGCGCCGGCGGAGTCCGACGAGCACCGCCGCTGTCGTGCCAAGCAGATCGTCCGTGCCGCGCGGTTGGCTCGACGTGGTGACCATCGGTATCGACTGCCGCCACTCGGCCAGCGTGGAGTCGATCACCGCCGCACCAGATGGCGACGCGANNAAGGTGCGTGTACCGCCACCCGGGTGACGCCGTCCATCTCAGCGGTCACGCCGTGCGTCCGCAGCGATGCCCGAGTCCCAGGCCACGCCGGGACGTTGGCGGTTGCGAGCACGTCGACGGCGCCCCCTTGCGCGTGCATGGCGCGAACCAGCAGCGGCCCCTGTCCCAGGGCGAGCGCGTCTTCCACGATCAACCGCGCGCCGCCCGCATCCCACACCGTCTCGAGCACCAGCGAGCGTGCGTNNGCCGGCCGTAGCGAGAAGGCACCACCCAGCTGACCGTCGAGTATCGAGAAGAAGAGCGGGGTGGAATCGATCCAGGGCCAGCAGAGCCATGCCACGTTGCCGTCGGGATCGATGAGTGCCGCGGTCCTCGAATCCGCGAGCAGCGCGTGCTCGCCGATCGGATGCTGCATGCGAACCTCCTACCTACGCGGCCGGCGAGGGGTTCACACTAACGAGATCAGCGGACCTCAGGGAGTGAAGGAAGTGTTCGGACGCATGAAGAACCCCGTCGACGGAACCGCGACGCTGGTCAGCTACACGGAGAACGATCACGGGCATCGTTCCCCACGCGTGAGAGCCCAGGTGATGCTGCATGCGCCGGGCATGGAGCCGCAGACGGTCGACGTCAGCGTGCGCGTTCCCCGNNCGCCGAGCTACCCCTCTGGGTGGGCGAGGTGTGGAACGCGCGGTTCGATCGCTCGCAACCTTCGCACGTGAAATTCACGTGGGCCGTTAGTGACGAACTTGACAGTGACTCGCAGCGCGAGGTCGACAGGGAGTTGATGTCTGACGAGGTACAAGTCCTCAAGGCATCCCGGCGTCGCGCTCAGAAATAGAGCCCGCGGGTCAGGGAACGGCGAGGGGCGGAATCGTGTCGGCGATGCTCGCGATCTTCTCGGCCCAGTTGGGGTCACTCGCGTAATCGACGTTCATGCCGCGCAGCGTCGGCCCGTGATAGAACTGGCCGCCGACTGTGAGGTAGTTGACCTCGATGAACTGTGCGACGTACTGGATGCAGGCGTTGAAGCTCGTGAAGGTCATCGCGTCAACGTAGGGATTCGCATCGTCAGCGCCGAAGCCGAAGAGGTTGAACTTGTTCTGCGCAATCGCGCTCGTGCCCCACGCCGATTCGAGGATCGCATGGGCGACGAAATACCGCGCGCTGACGTGGTACGTGGACTCGGCCTGCATGAAGCTGGCACCAAGTCCAGCAAGCGCCGACCCGTCTAGGAATTGATTGAGAGTCGCCGCCGTCTCGCCGCTCGGCAGCGTCAGATTGGTGTCGATGGTGAACAGCGGACCTGGGATCGCCTGGTAGACGGCATCCGCCGCGCGCGCCGCGGCGAGCGCGGCGACAGCGGCTGCAAGCGCCTTCTGCGCCTGCGAGACCTGGGCGTGCGCGGTGATGTCCGCCTCGAGCAACGTCTGCGTCTGCACCTTGATGATCGCCTGCTCGGTCCGCCCCTGCTCTTCCTCGGCGGCGAGCTGCGCGAGAGCCGCGGTATGCAGCGCGAGCGTGCTGCTCGCCTTCTGCTCCTCGTTGCCGATTCGATCCACCAGCTGTTGGCTCGCCGATGAGATCTCGTTCACCTGGACATCGCGCTGAATCGCCGCGGCGATCGTATTCGCCGAGATGATGTACGCGAGCATCGCCTGCGACCCGCCATTCTCATAAGACTGGCGAAGGTAGGCCGAAAGGTGGCCGCGATCAGCATCGAGCTCCGCATTCACCGTCTTCAAGGTCGCCGTATCCGTGGTGATGGTGACCTGGAGCGCGCTGATCTCCGTGTTGATCTGCGCCAGATGCTCGTTCGCGGCCGCCAATGTAGCCCGCGCCAGCGCCAGCGCCGTATCAGCGTTGCCGGCCGCATCCTTCGCGTTCTGCGCATCCTTCTTGGCCGCAGCAGCCGCGGCCTGCGCCTGTGTAAGCGTCGGTGGCGTCGGCCCCGCAGCAGCCGGTACCGCGATCAAGGTCAGCGCAAGCGCAAAGACCGCCGCGACCACGAGCCGGTGATGGGCGAACGAAAACCTGGGGAGACGCATCGCGGCCAGTCTCCCATCGGGCACACAGGCCTTCTCCCCATGTCATCGCGCCGTCACGGCCCGTGACGACCGCGTGACACGACCACCGACAGAACGTCTGATCGAGCGCCCTACGCCGCCGCGGGCGGACGGGAGGTCATCTTGGCGCCCCTCCGCGTCAGGCCACTACGCGTCCTCCAGACAGGAGATCGTCCGGGCCGCAGCGTCAAGGCCCCGCCACCATGCGTCCTACGGAGAGGAGGTCACCCGGGCCGCAGCGAATTTGGAAGCGACCGAGAGAGCGCGACAATCTGCTTGCGCGAACGAGGGAGCGGACAAGCTGAGCATCGGACCGGGTGACCTCCTCTCCGTTTGCCACAGAGTGGAGCCGAACGAAGACAGCCGCGCCCTCGTGACATCCTGTCCGAAGACGGGAGCAGCTAGGAGGCCTTGCGCTCCAGCAGGCGGCGACGAACTTCGTCGGGCGCCGGGATCTCGACTGCGGACCGCGGCCCGCATCCCGGGCAGATGCGGTGGCCGCCGACCGACTCGCCGTCGGCGCCGTAGTACAGCACCGAGAGCATCTCGCCCTTGCACGAAGGGCACCGGTCGGAGGTTTCCGGGTTCGTCTCCATCGCTCCACTGCATGATCGCATGGACACGCCCACTCGGGGAGGCAAAGGAGCCTCCGTCACCGAGCCGCCATGGTTCGGGGCGGGCGCTAGGCTCGGCGCCATGGGACCGGTTCCGTCAGGCGACATGAACGCGACTCTGGACGCATACCTCGATGAGCTCGAGCGCTGGTCAGCACGGCGCAATCTGACGTCGATCCCTCGCGACCGGATGTGGTCGCGCAATGTCGTCGAGGTGGAGGAGCTGCTCGCCGTGGCCGCGCCGGCGCCAGGGAGCAGGGCGATCGACATCGGATCCGGTGGCGGCGTGCCGGGAATGGTGCTCGCCATCCTGCGACCGGATGTCTCGGTGACGCTCATTGACTCCGACCAGCGCAAGGCTGGCTTTCTGATCCACGTGGCCGGCCTGCTCGGTCTCTCCGGGGTGGTCGTCGAGGCGATCCGTGCCGAGGACGCAGGGCGCCGTCCGGACCTGCGCGAGGGGTTCGACCTGGCGACCTCCCGGGCAACCGCGCCGCCGCCCGTGCTCTGCGAGCTGGCGCTGCCGCTGCTCCGCACCGGTGGAGCTCTGTACGCCCTCGTCGCCGATGCGCGCGGTGCACTTTCGGGCTGCGTCGCGGCAGCGTCGGCGTGCGGTGGGAGCACTCCGGATGCGCCCACGAAAGGGGTTCTCCGAGTTGGCAAGATCGAGCCGACCCCGGACCGCTATCCGCGACGGCCCGGGATTCCGAGCCGTCATCCGATCAGCTGAAGCGTCGCCGGATCGCGGCCGAAACCACTGCCCGCTCGTTCCAAGGGATCTCGCCCGTCGCGGTCTCGAGCGTCTTTTCGTGTCCCTTGCCGGCCAGGAGGACGGTGTCGCCGGGGGCCGCGTTCTCGATCGCGTAGGCGATGGCCTCGGCGCGGTCAGGGATGACGAACACGTTGCGGCCGCGCTCGCCGCCCGCGGCGACCGCTCCGGCGGCGATCTGCTCGAGGATAAGTCCGCGGTCCTCGCCGCGCGGGTCCTCGTCGGTGATCACGCTGACGTCGGCGAGCCGGGCTGCCACCGATCCCATCGCCGAGCGCTTCTCCAGGTCACGCTCGCCCGCAGATCCGAAGACGGCCCAGAGCCGCCCCGATGTCGTCGGGCGCAACTCGTGGAGCACCGTCTCGAGGGCATCGGTGGTATGCGCGTAATCCACCACGGCCGCAAACGGCTGGCCCAGTTCGACGAGCTCCATCCGACCGGTGACCGCGCCCGCCGCCTCGAGACCACGCACTGCGCTACTGAGATCGGCGCCGGTTGCGCACGCGGCGGCCAGCGCGGCCAGGGCGTTGCGAACGTTGAAGCTCCCCGCCAGGCCGAGGCGGATCGGCACGTCGCCCCACGGGGTGCGAGCCCTGAAGCGCACCGACCGGGACTCGGCGACGATGTCCTCGGCGCGAAGGTCCGCCGCGAGATCGGGAAGGTCGGTGTACGTCAACCGGGTGGCGACCGGGATGGCGGCGAGATGTGGAAACCCGAACGGATCCCCGGCATCGAGCACGGCGATGCCGTCGGGCCGCGTTGAGACGCGCTCGAGCAGGCGCGCCTTGGCGGCCAGGTAGCGATCGCGACTGCCGTGCAGTTCGAGGTGCTCCGTGGTGATCCGGGTGAAGACGGCGGCACGGAACTCCACGCCGTCCGCGCGGTGCATCTCGAGCGCGTGCGACGAGGTTTCGAGGGCGACGTGGGTGCAGCCAGCGTCGCGGATCCGAGCGAGCTCCGCCTGTAACTCCGGTGCCTCAGGTGTGGTCTGCCGGGACGGGTTGGACGCGACCTCGTCCCCGGTCCGTCGATCGACTGTGGTAATCGACGCCGCGCTGATCCCGGCGGCCCGCCATGCATGCCAGAGCAGCGTCGCGGTGGTCGTCTTCCCGTCGGTCCCGGTGATCCCGGCGACGCAGAGCGTTCGGCTCGGGTTGTCGTTGAAGGCCGACGCCAATGCTGAGAGGGCCAGTCGCGAGTTGCCCACCGTGATCAACGGGATGGCGGCATCGGCGGCGCCGCCCGGCACACGCTCGGCCACCACCGCAACTGCCCCGTGCCGGACCGCGTCGCCGATGAATCGATGGCCGTCGGTGCGGAAGCCGGTGATGGCCACAAAGAGACTGCCCGGGGTCACCGAGCGCGAGTCGGATTCGATGCCGGCGACTTCGAGCCCGGCCGCCGACATGGGAAGCGCCGCCTCGATGCCGGCCGCATCGAGCAGGGCCGAAAGCGGGCGCGCCGCACGCGTCGGATGCACCGTCGCAGTCTATGGTAGGGTCGCTCCGATCATGCCTGGAAAGAAACAGAAGCGGGCTGGCAGTGCGCCGGTCTCGCTCGCCGACGCACTCACCGCTACGCGCGCGGCGCGACGGCGGGTCCTGGCGCTGGCAGCCCGGCTCGAGGAGACGGAACGCACCATCCTCGCCGCCATGGCACCTGCCCACGCGGCGCCCGTTGCGACCACGACGCCGGCGAAGCGACCGGTCGGCAGGCCGCCGAAGGCAGCAGCATCCAAGCCCGCCAAGCGGCCGGTTGGCCGGCCGAGGACTCGCGCGGCTGCCGCAGGCACGACCGCGACCCGCAGCACCACTGGGCGCAAGCCGCTCGGCCGTCCCCCGAGGGCCTGAAGCGAATCCAGACCCCCTAGGTCAGGTTTCGACGGGTTTTGGGTAGACTGGCTGCATGGCCAAGTCTTCTCGCGACCTCCTCGACGACGCACGGCGCACCGTCCCGGAGGTTTCCCCCCAGCAGGTTCGCGCCGCTGGTGGGTCCCGGACCCTCATTGACGTTCGTGAGCGCAACGAGTACGACGAGGGCTACATCCCGGGTGCGGTGCATCTGAGCAAGGGGTTCATCGAGACCCGCATCGAGGATTCCGTTCCCAAGCGCGATACCCCGATCACCCTCTACTGCGCGGCCGGAGTTCGCTCCCTGCTCGCCGCCAGAGCCCTCCAGGAGCTCGGCTACACCGACGTCCAGTCGATGGCGGGTGGATACGGAGCGTGGAAGCAGGCTGGTTTCGACTTCATCGTCCCCCGCGTCCTGACCGCGCAGCAGCAGCAGCGCTACAGCCGTCACCTGCTCATCCCCGAGATCGGTGCTGAAGGCCAGGCCAAGTTGCTCGACGCGCGGGTGCTGCTCATCGGAGCTGGCGGGCTCGGCAGTCCTGCCGCGCTCTATCTCGCGGCCGCCGGCGTGGGCACCATCGGCTTCGTCGACTTCGACACCGTCGACCGCAGCAACCTGCAGCGCCAGATCCTTCATACCGAGGACCGCATCGGCATGCTGAAGACGGCGTCGGCTCGGATCGCGCTCACGGCGCTCAACAGCGACGTTCGGGTGGTCGAGCACAACGTCGTGCTCAGCGGCGCCAACGCGCGCGAGATCTTCGACCAGTACGACATCATCGTCAACGGCTGCGACAACTTCCCGACGCGGTATCTCGCCAACGATGTGGCCATCTTTGCCAAAAAGCCGATGGTCGACGGCGGCATCTTCCGCTTCGAGGGACAGGTCACCACCGTCGTGCCGTTCCAGTCGCCCTGCTACCGCTGCCGGTATCCTTCGCCGCCCCCGCCGGAGGAGGCTCCGTCGTGCGCCGAGGCCGGCGTGCTCGGTGTGCTTCCTGGGATCGTGGGCGTGCTCCAGGCGACCGAGGTCATCAAGCTGATCACCGGCGCTGGCGACCTCCTGACTGGACGGTTGCTCCACATCGACGCGCTCGCCATGAAGTTCCGTGAGTTCCGGGTGCCGCGCGACCCGCAGTGCCCAGTGTGCGGCGAGAATCCCACCATCACGGAGCCCATCGACTACGAGGGCTTCTGCGCCGCTCCCGCGCACCTCGCCACCGAGGCGGTCGGCGTTCCAGCTTAGTCAGCACCGCACTCTCATCCGGGGCCTGTCGGAGCGGGACCGACGTATCAGCTCGCCGGGGGCGCCGCTGTTCCGTCCGCATCGAGGTATTCGGCTTCGCTGATGAGCATCACCGGGATGCCGTTGTCGACGCGGTAGCGAAGGTGGCAGGCGTCGCAGCGCAATGACTCCGGCTCGACCACGAGCGAGCCGCGGCAACGGGGGCAGGCGAGGATGTCGAGGAGGTCTTTAGGGAGCTGACTCATGATGACATTGTCGCTGGGACGAGGAAGGCCGCGAGCTCGTCGCTGACCGCGCGGGGGAGCTCGAGGTTGCTGAGGTGTCCACAGTCAAGCTCGACGGAGCGGGCGCCCGGAATATTGCCAGCGATGGCAAGAACTTCGGGTGCAGGGATGATCGCATCCTGGGTGCCGGCGATGACCAGGGTGGGGACGGTGATGGATGCAAGCAGTGCGGTGCTGTCCGGACGAGCTGCCATCGCCCGCTGTGCGAATGCGATCCCGGCCGGCGTGCATCGCCGGATCCGTCCGCGCACCGGGTCGACGATATGTGCCTCGACCTGCGCCCCAGGGCTGAGCAGCCGGGTGACCATCGGCTCGACGATGGATTCGACAGACTGTTCACGCTCAACCTGTTCGGCCATGGCGAGTCGGTCATCGCGCGGTCCGGCGGCATCCGCGGTTGCGCGTGTGTTGCACAGCGCGAGCGCGCGGATCCGTTCAGGCGCCAGCCGCCAGAGGGCGAACGCGAGGTAGCCGCCCATGGAGAGGCCGACCACGGCGACGCGGTCGATGTTTCGCGAGTCGAGCGCCGCGATCACGGCGGCGGCGAATCCGTCGAGTGTTGGCTCTCCGTCAGGAGGAGGCGGCGACCCACCGCAACCCCAAAGGTCGACGCGAACGCAACGCATGCCGTCCGACAGCGCGGCAACCTGGTGATCCCACTGCGAGGCGTCCAGGGTGAACGCATGGAGGAACAGCACCGCTTCGCCAGTTCCCGAATCGTGGATGGCCGGCAGCATGTCCTCGCGGACTCTAGGCTTCGGCGCCGACCACGAGGGCTGGGAAATCCTCATCGAGAGTCGCGGGCTCGATGTGGGTGCGCGCGTGCTTCTCGACGTCGCGCAACTTCAGGATCTCGCTCGGCGTGATCAACGTGACCGCGACGCCGGCTCGCCCGGCACGACCCGTTCTGCCGACACGATGGAGATACTCGTCAGGGGTGAGCGGCACGTCGTAGTTGATCACGTGCGAGATGTCGTCGATGTCGAGGCCGCGGGCTGCGACATTGGTCGCGATCAGGTACTTGACGTGGGAGGCGCGGAACTGCTGCATCGCCCGGTCGCGTTCACGTTGGGTGAGGTCGCCGTGGAGGAGACCGACTTGGTACCCGCGACTCCCGAGCTGCGCCTGGAGCACGTCCGCGGTTCGCTTGGTCTCCACGAAGATCAGCGCCATCACGACGTCGGGCTGGTCGAGGATCTGTGCGAGCGCATCGGTCTTGTCCGCCCACGTTGTCTGCACGTAGAGCTGGCGCACCTCGGCGGGAATCTCAGGCCTGGTGCTGATCTCCACGGTCTCCGGGTCATGCATGTGACGCAGGGCGAGCCGGCGAACCCACTCCGGCATGGTGGCGCTGAAGAGCAGCGTCTGACGTTGCGGCGGACATTGACGAAGGATTCGCTCGACGTCCGGCGCGAACCCCATGTCGAGCATCCGGTCGGCTTCGTCGAGCACGCACACGCGGACGTTCGCGAGGGTGAGAGAGCGGCGCTGGATGTGATCGCCGAGTCGCCCCGGGGTGGCCACGACGATGTGCGCACCCTGACGCAGCTCCTCCATCTGACGTCCGATCGAGTCGCCGCCGTAGATCGCCACACTGCGCAGCTCGTGCCGCTTGCCGAGCCGCGTCAGCTCGTCGTGGACCTGGACGGCCAGCTCTCGCGTCGGACAGAGCACCAGGGCCTGCACGGGGCCGTCGCGGGGATCGAGGCGTTCGATGATGGGGATACCGAAGGCCGCCGTCTTGCCGCTCCCGGTCTGTGCCTGCCCGATGACGTCTCGTCCGGCCATCGCGAAGGGGAGCGATCCGGCCTGGATCGGCGTCGCCATCGTGTAGCCGAGCTCGGCAACCGTGTTTTGCATGGCAACGCTCAAGGCGAGCTCGCTGAAGCTGACCGGTTCGGGGATGATTGTGCTCAAGACCTCATCGACCGGCGCCGGAGCGACGGGACGGGGCCTTGCGGCGAGCGGTCTACCAAACCGCGCGCGAGAAGACGAACGCAAGACAATGTCAGTCTACCCCGGATTGGCGCGTTCACGCCTGCGTAAGATCGAGGTGATGCAGTTCATCCGCGCGAGCGCGCCCGGGATCGCAGAGAGGCCCGGTCAATGAGTCCGCCTGCCGATATCGGTGTGGCGCGCCTCGCCACGGCATTCGTCCCGCGCTTGGTGGTCCTCGACCTCGACGGCACAAGCATCGACTACCAGCAAAACCTTGATCCCCGGGTGCGCAACGCGGTGCGCGCGGTGGCATCGCACATGCCGGTGATCGTCGCCACCGGCCGCATGTACCGCTCAGCTCTGTACTGGGCGAACGAGCTCCAGGTGAAGGAGCCGCTCGTCTGCTACCAGGGCGCGATGGTCCGTGAGATGCCGCGACAAGACGGCGCTCCCGGGGACACGATCTTCGAGCAACCGCTGCGGGCGGGGCCGGCGCGACGGGCGCTGCACATCGCCCGCGAGCAGGACTGGCACTTTCAGGCGTATCAGCACGACGAGCTGCTCTGCGAGCGGGATCGCCCCGAGGCACGCCTGTACTCGCACATCAGTGGGGTGCCGTTCCGGGTCGTCCCCGACCTCGATCCACTGCTCGAAGAGGGGACGACAAAGGCGGCGTGCGTCATCGAGGATCCCGCCGAAGTGGATCGAGCCACCGGCTTGATGGCTCGGGAGCTCGCCGGCGACGCCCGCATCACCCGCTCCAACCCGGAGTTCGTCGAGATACTCGATCCTGGAGTCAGCAAGGCGGTGGCGTGCGAGATCGTCTGCGCGCGCCTCGGATACACGCTGGCGGACGCGCTTGCTCTCGGGGACGCACCCAACGACGTCGAGATGCTGATCGCGGCGGGGTATGCGGCGGCCGTATCAACCTCGCGGCCCGAGGTGCTCGCGGCGGCGGACGCCACCTGCGCGCCGCCTCAGGAGGGCGGCGTCGCCGACGTGCTGGAGGCCTTCGCGCTCCTGTGATCGTCCATGAGCGCGGCCGAACCAGGAGTACGCTGCGCGAGTGAACCGCGCGTCGGTCGTGGCCGGGTGCCGTGTGTTCTTCGCGGGGCTCACCGTGGTTGCGATCGTGGTTCAGCTGGCCAGCCTCGCCGCCAAGGGGACCCTCAACCCGGTCAACTATTTCGGCTATTTCACCATCGACAGCAATCTCATCGCGACCGGTGTGCTCATCGCCGGCGCGCTCAATCGCAAGCGTACGTCCACACCACGGCTCGACGTGGTTCGAGGCGGTGCGGTTGTGTACATGAGCATCACCGGCATCGTCTTCACGCTCCTCCTGTCGAACACCGACGTCGACACGGCGATCCCGTGGGTCAATTCGGTGGTCCACGAGCTGATGCCGCTGGTGATGCTTGCCGACTGGTTGACCACGCCGCCCGCTGCTCGCCTGCGCTTGCGCCAGGGCCTGTCGTGGCTCAGCTTTCCACTCGTCTGGATCGTCTATACGATCATCCGTGGCGCCATCGTCAACCAGTATCCGTATCCCTTCCTCAACCCGGCGAACGGCGGTTACGCCAGCGTCGCGGTGTACTGCGTCGCGATTCTCGTCGCGATGGTCGTGGTCAGCTCGCTCGTCGTTGTGCTCGCCAACGCTGCCGGAGGCGGCCGCCGTCGCGCTGACGCAACGTGACCTGCGCCGTGCTCATGTCGTGGTGTTGGTGAACCCTCCACCACTCTTGTTGCCGAACCGCCCGCGCGCAACCAGGTCGCGCAGCATCCCGACGGGCTCCCAGCGCTCGTCGCCCGTCTGACGGAAGCCCTCGTCGAGGATTGCCTCCACCACGTCGAGCCCGACCAGGTCGGAGAGCTCGAACAGTCCCATCGGCCAGCCGAGCGCGTTGCGCACCGCGAGATCGCACTCCTCGACGGAGATGTATCCGCCCTGCACGAGGCGCATCGCCTCCTGGATGGCGATGAAGAGGATGCGATTGGCGATGAAGCCGTATTCCTCACGAGCCAGGCGTACCGGCGTCTTGCCGATCTCGCGCGCGAAGTTCATGGCGCGGAGGATCGTGTCCTCCGACGTGTGCGGTCCGGGCACGACCTCCACGAGGGTCATGAGCAGCGCCGGGTTGAAGAAGTGGATGTTGAGGAAGCGTTCGGAGCGGGTCACCGATTCCTCGAGCAGCGACGACGCCAGGGTTGATGAGTTCGTGCCGATGATGGCGATATCGTCGGCGTGCTCGCAGATGCGGGCATACACCTCGCGCTTGATGCCGCGATCCTCGGCGACCGACTCGATGATGGTTTCCGCGCCGCCGACGTCGCCGAAGTCCGAGGAGAGCGACACGCGCGCGATCGCCGCCTCACAGGCGTCGCCGTCGAGCTTTCCCTTCTCGACACGGCGGCGAAGCAGGATCGCACAGGCCCTGCTGGCGTTCTGGAGCCGCTCATCGCTACGGCTGATCAGGCGGACGGCGTGGCCGTGCAGCGCTGCCTGATAGGCGATCTGCCCGCCCATCGCGCCCGCACCCACCACAGCGAGCGTGGGCGCGGCGCTGACGTCAGCCTCCGGCCGGTCCGGCATCGCGTCCGGGGTGGGTCATCGCCTCGGCATCGAGCAGCCGCGTCAACTCGGCCTCGTCGAGACCGCTGCGCTCGCGCGCGACCTCGCGTACCGTCCGCCCCGTGTTGTACGCCTCCTTTGCGATCGCCGCCGCGGCGTCATAGCCAATCACCGGGGCGAGCGCGGTGCAGAGCATGAGGCCGCGTTCAACCATCGCGGGACCGTTCTCGGTGGCCGTGATGCCGTCGATGCAGTTGGTCGCTAGGTTGCCGGCCGACGCCGCCAGCAGCGACGCCGACTGCAGGAGGTCGTATGCGGCGACCGGCATCATCACGTTGAGCTCGAGCAACGACCCGGCCGCCGCGCAGAAAGCGACGGTCGCATCGTTGCCGATCACCTGCGCGGCCACCATGGTCACCGACTCGCAGATGACCGGGTTGACCTTGCCGGGCATGATCGACGAGCCGGGCTGCACCGCCGGGATCGCGATCTCGGCGATGCCGGCGCGCGGTCCGCATCCGAGGAGGCGAAGGTCGTTGGCGATCTTGAACATCGAGACGGCAACGGCACGGAGTGCGCCACTTGCCGAGACCACGGCATCGAGGGTCGACTGCCCGCTGAAGTGGTTGCCGGTCTCCCGGAAGGGGATGCCGACATCGGCCGCGATCAGCCCGATCAGCTTGGGTGGGAACTCTGGATGGGTACCGACACCGGTTCCCACCGCGGTCCCCCCGAGGGGTAGCTCGGCCAGCGTCGTGATCGCCTCCTCGCAGCGCAGCCGGGCCCGCTCCATCTGTCCCGCGTAGCCCAGGAACTCCTGGCCAAGGCGGATCGGCGTCGCGTCCTGGAGATGCGTGCGGCCGGTCTTGATCACCGCCCAGAACTCGCCGGACTTGCGCCGCAGCGAGTCCTCGAGGACCTGCAGCGCGGGGATGACATCCTCGCGCAACGCGACCGCGGCAGCCACCTGGGTCGCGGTCGGGAACACGTCGTTGCTCGACTGCCCGATGTTGACGTGGTCGTTGGGATGCACCGGGGTACGCGACCCACGCACGCCGCCGAGCAGCTCGATGGCCCGGTTCGCGATCACCTCGTTGGCATTCATGTTCGTCGAGGTCCCGCTCCCGGTCTGGAAAACGTCGACGATGAACTCGCCGTCGAGCGCTCCGTCGATGACGTCCTGGGCGGCGCGGATGATCGCGCCGGCGAGGTTCTCGTCGAGCAACCCGAGCTCGCGGTTGACCAGCGCCGACTGCTGCTTGATCAGCCCGATGGCACGGATGAAACCGCGTGGGAGGCGCAGGTCGCTGATGGGGAAGTTGACCTTGGCGCGCATGGTGTTGGCGCCGTAGTAGGCGTCCGCCGGGACCTCGAACTCACCCATGGAGTCGCGTTCGCTCCGAGTCACGGTGGTGGTCATGCACCTCGCTCCTCTCGATGCAACGGAATGGTCATGTCGAACTCGGCGCCGCTCCCCGGGACGCTCCGAGCCGCCACGGTTCCGCCATGCCGTTCGGCGACCGTGCGCACGATGTAGAGGCCGAGGCCGCTCCCCGGAACTTTGCGCTGGCGTTCGGCAACCGAGCGGAAATACTTGTCGAACAGGTGCCCGGTGTCGGCCACTGGGAAACCGGCTCCGTGGTCGCGCACGGTGAAGCGCACAGAGCCTCCCTCGCGCGCCGCCATCACCTCGATTGGTGATCCCGTCGGGCCGTGCTTGACCGCGTTGCCGAGCAGGTTGGTGAGCGCGAGGATGAGCCGGCGCCGGTCGCCCTTGATGGTCATGCCGTGCTCGCATTCACTGCTGATCGGCGACTCACGAAGCTTTGCCTCCATGGCGACGTGCTCGATCGCCTCGGCCACCACGTCCTCCGCGTCCATGACCTCGAGGGCGAGGTGGTCGTCAGGATCCTCCAGGCGCGCCAGCTCAGCGAGCGCGTTGACCATCCGTACCATCATCTCGGTGCTGGCGGTGATCCCCTCGATGGCAACGATCGCTGTCTCGGGGAGTGCTCCGAGCATGCCCGCGCTGAGCAGCTGCCCGTAGCTGTTGAGGATCGTGAGCGGGCGCCGCAGCTCGTGCATGGTGATCGAGAGCGAGGTCCCCCGCGCCGACGATTCCGACGTCGCGCTGGTCAGCCGGCGCTCCAGGGTCGCAACCGAAGATGCGGCGAGGCGCTGTCCGACCGCCTCGATGTCGTCAGCCGTGGTGGTTGCGAGCTCCAGCGTCTCCTCGGCGTCGACCCGCTCCTCACGGACGGCCTCGGCTGTCGCCTGGCGGAGGGCCGTGAGATTGGCGAGAGCCTGCTCCAGCCGGCGCTCGATACCCGTCTCCGCGTCGAGATGGTGATACGCGATCAGCGGACGGAAATCGTCAGCCGTCAGGGCGACGAGGACGGCGTTGACGAACTGGCGTGGTCCGCGAGCGCGGTCCGGAGGTTCGCCGGGGTTAGCCGGTGAGACCTGCCTTGCCCACAGATCGGCGATCCGCGCCGCGTGGGTCGCCAGAAAATCGCTGAACTGCCGGGTCACGCCGCTGAAGTCTAGGCGCACCAGGCGTCAATTCAGCGAGCGCGGCATCCTCGATGGCTGCGACCTCGACCGCAAGCTGCGCCGGCGAGCGGCTGCTCCGGCGGTGACGCGACCAGAGCACGGCGCCAAGCACGGCGAACGGGATCATCTGAAGATCGATGAGCACCGAGATCGCACCGGCATGGGCGACCGAGACGCCGCTGTGGGAAAGCAATGCGATCAGGACGCCCTCGCGGAGGCCCAGGCCGTTGATGCTGAACGGCGCGAGCGCGACCAGGAGAGTGATCGGGATGCAGACGGCGAGCACGGTCCAACTCAGGTCCACGCCGATCGCGCGAGCGGCCACGCTCAACGCGAGCAGGTTAAAGCCCCATCCCGCGGCGCCGACCAGCAGTGACTGGGCGACCGCATGGGGGTGCCGGCGGTAGCCGGCGAACGCGTCGCTGAACGAACGGACGCCCCGGCTCATCGCTCCCGAGACGCGGGCGAGCAGGCGATGGGGTACGAGGCGGTCGGCGCTGAGCGCCAGCAGCCAGATGACCACGACCGTCGCGGCGAGCCCGGCGATCACGATCACGACCCCGGTGCCGAGCAGCGCGCGAAGCAGGATCGCGGCGGCGATGCCCCAGCAGGTCATGCCGAGCATGCCCGCGAGGCGGCTGCCTGCGAGCGACGCAAGCACGTTCCCGTGGCCGACCTGGCGGCCCATCTCGACGGTGCGCATCGCGTCTCCGCCGACGCCGGCGGGAAGCATCTGGGTGAAGAAAAGCCCCTGGAGATACGAGGAGCTCAGACGTTGCCAACTCAACACCGAGCCCGGCCCGGCGCCTGCGGGCGCGTTGGCGGTGCGCAGGAGCACCCCCCACTCGACGACGCTCGCGGCCACCGCGAGCACGGTGAGCCCAAGGGCGGCGGCGATCCAGAGCGGATCGGCGTGCGCGAGGCTCGCGATCGCCTGGGGCAGGTTGATGGTTCGAGCGAGGATGACCAGGCCGACCACAGTTCCGCTGACCCGGGTCCAGGGGGACCCCATCACGGCACGGGCGACGCGGACGGCTGGTCTCATCCGCTCCATTGAAACAGGGTGGGACCGGTCATATCTTGCCGTATGTCCGGAACGTGACACGTCGACCGGTCCCCGCGACGCCTTTCGCAGGCGGCGCGTCACTCGGCCGCTAGATACGGCTCCCGGAAAGCGGTCTGCTCGGCGATGAACACCAACGGCAGGTCGTCCACGGGGCCGTTGCGGTTCTTGGCGACGATCAGCTCGGTCTTGCCCTTGTCGATCTCGCGGTTGTGCATCCCCTCGCGGTAGAGGAAGAGCACCACGTCCGCGTCCTGCTCGATGGAGCCGCTGTCGCGCAGGTCGCTCAGCTGCGGACGTTTGTTCTCGCGCTGCTCGGCGGCACGCGAGAGCTGGGACAGGGCGAGCACCGGGACGTCGAGCTCTTTAGCGATGGCCTTGAGCCCCGAGGAGATGTCCGAGACCTCCTGCACTCGGGAATCCCGCCTGCCGCCCTGCATCAGCTGCAGGTAGTCGATGACGATCAGCTCGATCTTGTGCTGAGCTTTCATCCGCCGGGCCCGGGCCCGCAACGTGTTGATCGCGAGCCCCGGCGAGTCGTCGATCCACAGGTCGGCGTGGGTGAGCGTGTCCATCGCCTTGGCGATCTTCTGGAAGGCCATGGAGTCCGCCTGACCGGTGCGGAGCATGTACGAGTCCACGTGCGCCTCGCTGCAGATGAGCCGCTGCACCAGCGATTGACGCGACATCTCGAGCGAGAAGACCACCACCGGTCTGCCCGCGAGCACCGCGGCGTTGCGAGCGATGTTGAGCGCAAACGACGTCTTGCCGACCGCGGGTCGCGCGGCCAGGATGATGAGCTCGCCGGGCTGCAGCCCCTGGGTCAGCATGTCGAGCTTGGAGAAGTTGGTTGGCACGCCGGTGACCAGCTGCTTGTGCTCGATGCGCTTCTCGAGGACGTCCCACCACTCGCGCACGACCGGCGCGATGTTGCGCATCTCCGAGCCGCGGCTCTCCTGACCGATCTTGAAGACTTCCTGCTCGGCCTGGTCGATCGCCTCGGCCACCGGAGTGGTGTTGTCGAACCCGAGACGGCTCACCTTGCCGCCCGCCTCGATGAGCCTGCGCCGGAGTGCGTGCGCGATGACGATGTCCGCGTAGTGCTTGACGCTCGCGGAACTGGGCACCACAAGCGTCAGCTCGGCGATGTAGTCCATCCCGCCGGCGCGTCCGATGCCGGGGCCGCGCTCGAGCTGATCGCGCAACGTGACGGTGTCGATGGCTTCGCCGCGATCGTCGAGCGTCAGCGCGGCGCGGTACAGCACCGCATGCCGCTCCGCGTAGAAATCCTCGGGCACGAGCACGTCGCGCACGATCGACAGCGCCTCGCGGTCGATGAGGATGCTGCCAAGCACCGACTGTTCGGCTTCGTTGTCATGGGGTGGGACCCGCATCGCGGCCGCTCCCGCAGCGCCCACGCGTCCCACCAACTCGGCCTGCGGGAGAGAGGTCATTGGGCCGCGACGACGACCTTGAGTGTCTCCGTGACGTCTGGATGGAGCTCGATGGTGGCCTCGTGGGGGCCGAGCGAGCGGATCGGTGGATCGATCTCGATCTTTCGCTTGTCGATGTCGATCCCGGCCTCACGTTTCAGTTGCTTCGCGACGTCGGCGGTGGTGACGGTCCCGAAGAGACGGCCGGCCTCACCGGCCTTGGCATAGACGGTGACCGTCAGCTTGCGGAGCCGCTGCGCGGTCTCCTTGGCATCGATGAGCGCTTTCTCGACGCGACGGCGGGTTGCCTCCTCGCGGCGACGGATCTGGTCGACCGTGTTCTGGTCCGCGATCACGGCGAGGTGCTTGGGGAACAGGAAGTTGCGTGCGTATCCGGGCGACACCTCGCGCACATCCCCAGGCTTGGCAGTTCCCGCCACTTCTTTCAAAAACAGGACCTTCACGAGATGGCTGCCTCCTGCTCTTCGGGACGCAGGCGCCGGTAGATCATCAGCGCGATCCGCTCTCCGTTGCGAACGTCGTCGTCGAAGCGGCTGCGCCGCTGGGTGATCAGCATCTCCTGCTCTGCGACGAGGTGACGCGGACAGGCGGCGATGAAGGCGCGGGTGGCGAGCAGGCTCAAGGCCAGAACGTCGAGCTCACCGATCACCGGGAGTGACTCCGGCAGGTCGACCACCGGCAGCGCGATCAACGCCAGGCCACCACCGAACGCGAACTTCATGTACCCGGGCACACGCGGATCGAACATGAGGCAGTATGCGAGCCGCAGCGTGCGCGGCAGGTCGACGAAAAGGCGTTTGGCGCTGCGGAGCTTGCTCAACATCTCGAACCGCGCATTCTACTTTGTTGCCGTTGCGCTCGATCGGTGAGCGTTTGCGTCTGACAATGCGCACGCACGTTCAGCCGTCATGCAGGACCTCGGTGTGCGCCGCCACCCAGGCGCGCGCGAGCGCGCGATCACCGGGCGGAATCGTCCCTTCGATGACGGCTTCGCGAATGGCCGCCTTGGCTCGACCCACCCAGGGTCCGGGTCCGCGGCCGGCCATTGCCATGAGCTCGTCCCCGCTCAAAGGATCGGCCATCGCCGAGACGGCGCCTCCGGCGTCGAGGCGTTCCATGCGCTCGCCCAGCTCGTCGAGCTCCTCGAGAGTCGGGTAGGCGGACGCCGTGGTGTCGGCCCGCGCGAGATCCAGCATCTTCGCGCGCAGCGGCCCGGCGTCCCGGATCAGCCTGCGCACGGCCGCGTCGCTGAACGTCTCGCGGTCGTACTGGATTGGACGGAGGTGCACGCGCACGAGCCGGCTCACGTCGCTGATTTCGTCATTGCTGAAGCGCCAGCGGGTCAGGATCGTCCGAGCCATCTCCGCCCCGATCTGAGGATGGTCGTAGAAGGTGTGCTTGCCGTCCGGGGCAATCACGTGGGTCGGGGGTTTGGCGATGTCGTGCAGCAATGCGGCGGTGCGAGTCACGAGGTCTGCAGCGGCCGCATCGACCGTCGCCAGGGTGTGGCCGTAGACGGCATGGGTGTGGTATCCGCCCTGCTCGATCCCGATGGCTGCGACGAGCTCAGGCAGCACGAATCCGAGCAAGCCCCCTTCGCGCAGCACCTCGATGCCGGCGCCCGGGTGCGGCGCCACCAGCAGCCGGCGGATCTCGTCGCTGACGCGCTCGATGGAGAGAATCGACGTTCTCGCCGCCTGGGCGCGCATCGCCTCGATCGTCCCGGGGGCGAGGGTGAAACCGAGCCGGGCGACGAACCGGGCGGCGCGGAACATGCGCAGGGGGTCCTCGGCGAAGGTCTCGGCAGGACCGCTCGGGGTGCGAAGGATGCCATCGACGAGGTCGGTGAGACCCTTGCCGGTGATGTCGATCACCTCGCCGTCAAGGCTCTGGCAGAGTGCGTTGACGGTGAAGTCGCGCCGCCAGATGTCCTCCTCGAGCGTGCCCGGGCGGACATCGGGGTTGCGCGACTCAGGATCGTAGCGCTCGGCCCGGGCACGGACGCCCTCGACGATCCAGGTGCCGCCGCGGATCTGCGCGGTACCGAATCGTTCGAAACGCTCGGGCGGGTGCCAGCCGTACGCCGAGGCGACCGCCGCGAGCAGGGGCATGGAGTCCGCCCCGACGGTGACCAGGTCGATGTCCTTGCCCTGCGCTCCACCGAGCAGGCGGTCGCGCACGAACCCCCCGACGAGATACGTCTCCACCCCGAGGGCGCGTGCCGCCGTCGCGATCGCCTCGAGGAGGTCCTCGAGCTCCGGGGACTCCGGTGTCACCTCCCGGACGGTCGCGGTCACGAGGCTGCGGGCACCAGGCCCGCGGGCCTGCTGCGAAGCATCACCGCGGCGAGGAGGGCCGCCACCGCGGCACAGAGCCCGGCGCCGAGAAACACCGTGCGCAGCTCAGTCACGATCGCCGCGGTGACGTCGCGCTCATACGCGGGGCAATTGAACGGTGATTTCGGACACAGCACCGATGGCAAGGGAAACGATGACGCTGTCGTGTAGAAGATGTGGAGGCTCACGGCGGTGAGGATGGAGATGCCCACGAGCATCCCGATCATGCGCGCCACGACCACCAGCGCCGACGCGAGCCCGTGCATCTGCTCGCGAACCGAGGCGAGCATCGAGGCGTTCACCGGGGCGATCGCCAGGCCGAAACCCAGCCCGCAGGCAACCAGGACCGGGTCGCTCGGATGCAGCCACGCCGGCCCGAACGGATCCCCGAGGGTTGTTGCCGTCCAGCGGGTCATGACCAGGAACGCAACCGCGGTGATCGCCATTCCCAGAGCGGCGACCAGCCGGTTCCCCAGGCGCTGGGACAGCCACCCACCGGCGATCGCGCCGATGGGCACGCCGATGAGGAGGCGGAGCAGCACCAGCGCGGCTCCGAGCTGGGAATTCGGATCCACCGTCGACCGGGCAAGCACGGGGATGTCGAGCAGCGCCGCCATCAGGGCCGCGCCGACGGCGAGATTGGTCAGCAGTGCCCCGTATGCGCCAGGCGACCGAAGCTCGGACGCAGCCACAAGCGGCTCGCGCGCCCGGCGCTCCCTGACCACGAAGCCGGCGGTGGCCACTGCCCCAAGCGGCAGGAGCCACAGTGCCGCCGGCGAGATCGACCCGGTGGACGGATCCTCTGCGGAGAAGCTGACGATGATCGTCGACAGTGCCACCCCGAGGAGGACTGCGCCGGGCCAGTCCACGGCCGCGGCCACCGCTGGAAGTCGCCCGACCGCGAGCAGCGCCCGGGTTGTGTGGTGGCCGCGCATCTCCCAGAGGACGAGGGCCACGGCCGCGGCGAAGGCCACCAGCGCGATCGGCGTGAAGGCCACCACGCCACCGATCGCGGTGTAAGCGACGCCGATCGTGTCGTTGTCGCGGAGCAGTCCCGGCGCGGCGATCGACAGGCACCCTGCGACCAGCGCGATGCCGGCCAGCAGGACGGCCATGCGGTCGAGCCGAGGCCGGGGAATTGGCGCGGGCCGGCCAGACGCCTCTACGGGTCCAGAGGCTGCGAACAGTCCGAGCGCGAGGGCAGCGGCGATCGGGATGTTGAGCCAGAAGATGGTCTGCCAGGAGGCCACCGTCAGGATCAGCCCGCCGTACAGCGGACCGAGGACGCTGCCCAGCTCCTGGACGCCGCCGATGACGCCAAGTGGAACGCTCCGGCGTTCCGCCGGCCACAGATCCGCCACGAGCGCCAGGGTGACCGGCACGAGTCCACCGCCCCCGAGGCCCTGGAGTGCCCGCCCCGCGACCACCGAACCGAGGTCGGTCGCCGAGGCGGTCACCAGCGACCCCGCGGCGAACACCGCGAGGCAGAGGATCAGCAGGGGGCGGCGTCCGTACAGGTCGGAGAGCCGTCCCAGGAGCGGCATCACCACCACGTACCCGAGCAGGAATCCACTGACGATCGGCGTCGCCGCCTGAAGCTGGTCGATGCCGATGCCGACGTCGGCCATGATCGCCGGCAGGGCGAGCACGATCACGTAGGTGTCCATGGCGGCCACGAGCACGGACGCCGCCGCGATGGCGAGGATCCAGCGCCGGCGCGTGTTCACCCGTCGGCGGGCGGCGGCGTCACTGACACGTTCTCGCCATAGTTGGTGAGAACGAGTGTGTAGGTGGTGTCGGTGCTCTTGCTGATGAACGGACCGGTGAGCACCACGCGCCGGAGCTGGTTGGTGCTGGTATCGATGCCGAACGCGGCGGCGACGTTCTTCGACGGGTCAGCGCTGGTGAGCAGAGCTGCCACCGCGCTGCCCGGGAGCGAGCACCCGATCTCATGCAGCGCCTCGCCGTTGTAGCGATCGTCGCTCTCGACCTGCGGCGACTGGCATTTGAGCAGCAGTGAGGAAAGACCGTTGTTCGGATCGATGAGCTGGGCCGGGTCGGCAAAACCGTAATCCGAGGGATTCGCGGTGGTGAACCCCGAGCTGGTGGGGAGCTTGACCGAGAACGTGCCTCCCACCGAGACGACCGGAACGTTCACCTCCAGGCCGAAGATCGACACTTGCAGCGTCCCGGACATGCTGTCCGGACGCTTCATGTCGCCGCTTCCCCCGGTGAGCTGCGCACCGGAGGCTGAGCCGCCCACGTTGGCGCCGGTCAGCACGAAGTGGAACGACGGTGTCCCGTCAAGGACGGTCTTGGTCGTCTTCAGCAGTGAGGTCGCGTTGAGCGACGGGCTCCCACCCCCGCACGCGCTGAGCAGCAGCACTGTGGTCGAGACCACGGCGAGGCGGCGCAAGCCCGCGATGAGGTTCCCTCCGAACCCGGTCAGGTATCGCGGGCGAGTATAGGTGTGCCGATACACTGCGACGCGTGAGTGGAGTGAGTGCCGCGTCGGCGGAGATCGATGCGGCGCAGTTCTTCGCAATCGACATCCGCGTTGGGACGGTGCTGCGCTGCGAACCGTTCCCGGAGGCGCGGCGTCCCGCATACCGGCTGGTCATCGACTTCGGGCCTCTGGGCACGCTGCGTTCGTCGGCGCGTCTGACCGACCTCTACACCCCCGAGCAGTTGACCGGGAGCTCAGTGGTCGCGGTCGTCAACCTGCCGCCCCGGCAGGTCGGCCCGGTGCGCAGCGAGGTGCTCGTGCTCGGCGTGTACCAGGAGGGCTCCGATCGGGTGGTGCTGCTCCGTCCCGATCAGCGCTGCAGCCCCGGCGATCGGGTTGGCTGAGATGACCAGATCTGTGGCGGCTTGAGCCCGCGATCGCTGATCGGCGAGCCTGGGGCGCGCCGGATCAGTCCGATGCTGCTGCTCCTCGTCATCCTCGCCTTCTTCCTGGTGTTCACCGGGGTGTCATGCAACCAGGCCAACACCAAGAAAGCGCTCTCATCGATCGACGCCAGCCAGGGAGTCACCGGTGCCCAGGCCGCCCAGGTGAACGCCTGCGTCAACTCGCTCGGCGGGGTGAACATCCTCACGTACAGCGGCTGGCAGCTCGTGTTCGGGAAGGACCCGGTCGTCGGGTCGATACCGGCACCTTGCAACCAGGCCAACGCGGCGGCCACCGACACCTCGTCGGCGAATATCGGCCCTCAGATCCTGGCCTTCCTGGCGCTGGCGTGCGCCGTCCTGGGGCTGGTGGTCTCGATGCTCGGCGCGCTCGGTCTCGTGGCGGCACGGAGCAGGGCGCTCGTCACGGCGATCTTCTCGGCGGGTGCGGGAGCTCTGCTCATCCTCGACCAGTTCCACGTCCACGACGTGCTGTTCTCGAAGATCTCATCGAGTGAGGGATCGGGTACGCCCGGCCTGGATCCCACATCGCTCTTCACAGTCAATGCCGGCATCGGTCTGATCGCCGCGCTGGTGATCCTTGGAGTCGCCGTCGTCTACAACGTCGCTGCGCTCGTCGTGACCCCTATCCCCGTTGCTGACGCGACGCCGGAGGCCGAAGAGATCCCCACGCCTGAAGAGCCGGCACCGGACGCAAACTCGCCGCCGGACGAGCCGGAGCAGGACGCCACCCCGCCGCCCTAGCGGTCAGCTCACTTGGTGCCGCCGAGAAACGGGATGCCGTACGTCTCGGGCTCGGAACCGACCGATGTCGACCAGACCTCAGCAATCTCGTCCGCGGTCCAGCCGCCGTCGCGATACGCGACCGAAATCTCCTTCGGGTGCGACCACAGCGCGAGCTTGTCGCCACCAAGGCCAATGCACTGACCAGTCACCTCCGACGCAGCGTCGGACGCGAGGAACAGGAGCAGGGGCGCAACGTCGTCCGGCGTCCCCATACCCATCTGCTTGCGCACCGTCGCGGGCAGTGGCTCGCCCTTCTCGGCCGCCTCGACCAGCGGGGCCAGGCCGGGAATCGTCGAGATCATCCTGGTGATCGCATTGGGAACGATCGCGTTGACGGTGATGTTGTGTTTCGCGCACTCCATCGCCCACGTGCGAGCGTATGCCGCGATACCTGCCTTGGCCGCCGCGTAGTTGGTCTGCCCGAAGTTGCCTCGCTGTCCAGCGATCGACGAGACCACCACGATCCTTCCCCCGGTTCCCTGCTCCCGCATGCGGCGCACCGCCGCACGAGCGCAGGTGAAGGTACCGCGAAGGTGTGTCTCGATCACGACGTCGAAATCGTCATCGGTCATGTTCCAGAGCACGCGGTCACGAAGGATGCCCGCGTTGGTGCACATGACATCGAGATGCCCGAAGGCCTTTACCGCACCGGAGACAAGCTGGTCCGCGGCTTCCGCCGAACCGACCGCGCACACCTCGGCGATCACGCGGCCGCCGGCTTTGGCGATCTCGTCCGCGGTTGCTTCCGCCACGTCGCCGTCGACGTCGTTGACGACCACCGCACATCCGGCATCAGCGAGCGCGAGTGCATACGAGCGGCCGATACCACGACCACTTCCTGTGACGACGGCGACCTTGCCTTCGAGATTCATGGAGCCGACTCTAGTGGCTCCGCGGCACGCTCGGCGAAGTCGATCTCCACGTGCTCGCCGCGGGGCTCGTACCCGGCCTGACGGTAGATCGAGTTCGAGACAGGGTTGTCTGCATCCGTGAAGAGCATGGCGCGGTCGATCCCGGGTCGCTGGAGCGCTTCCTGGGTGACCTCGTAGGTGAGGCGTCGGGCGTACCCGTGGTTGCGATGCTCGGGAGGCGTGTACACAGGTCCGACGCGCAGGACGCCGGATGCATCACGGTATCCAACCATGCACACGATGTCGCGATCGATCCAGACGTCCACCTGCCCGCCGTGAACCATACGGGTGGCCATCGCGTGGGCGTTGGCCGGTGCTGCGTGCTCGATCTCCGCGCTGAAGACCTCGAGCCACGCGGCGATCACCGGCACGTCGTCGGGACGCGCGGGACGTCGTGCGCCCGGAGGCATGGGAACTTCGACGAGCGAGCCGAGCACGTTGAGGAGAATCGTCCGGTCGCGTTCGATGGTGTCGTCGGTGATCTCGGTCCACGCCTCGGCAACCACGCGTGCCGACTCCGCCGGTCCGACAACACCGAGCGGACGCAGTCCCAGCGCAATGGCGCGGTTGACTGCTGCGCGCGCCAGCCCTGGTGCGGCTTCCGTGGGAAGTGAGGACACGAGAAGGTTGTACGGCGGAGTCCAGCTGGCCGCTCCGACCACAGTGTCCGAGTCGGTGATCCACCAGAAGCTGGGAGGGCCGCTGTACGTGCCGGTGGCGGCGGCGCGCACGTTCTGGATGATGGTCAGGAGGACGTTACGAGCGCAGGGGTCGGCTCTGAGAAACGGTTCGGCCGCGGCTGCATACTCCTCGACGTCGCCCGTCGCGTGGACCTGGATCACCGCGCGATTGTGCCGTTCTCAGAGCGCGAGACGTCCGCCCGTGGCAACCTGCGCCACCACGTACAGCACCCACGGCAGACCCGCGAGGATGAGCAGCGCGCCTCGTGCCTGCCCGCGCCAGAGCAGCGCCAGGAGATACACCGCCGTGATCAGCGTGAGCGTGGCGCTGATGAGCCCGGCTGACCCCGGTTGCCAGGTGGTGAAGACGATGCCGATCGCGGCAAGGACACAGGACTGAAAGGTGGCCGAGCCGGCGACGTTGCCGAAGGCGAGCATGTCGTCGTTCGTGCGCACCCAGAGCACGCTGTTGAGCGTCTCCGGCAGTTCGGTCGCGACGGGAACGACAATCAGGGCCAGCAAGAGCTGCGGGATCTGCAGCGCTGACGCGGTTCGATCGAGCGCGCTCACGAAGAGTTGCGAGCCGACCACGAGGAGCGCGATGGCGATGAGGAGTTGCATTGTCACCAGCACCGGGTGCGGCTCCCCGGGCCGCCAGCGCACGATGTGCAGCGGCTCGGGGCTCTCGCCCGCTGTAGCGCTGCCGCGGAGCGTCGCCACTACATACAGGGCATAGGCGACGAGGAGCAGCGCACCCACCGCGATCCGGGCGCCGCTCGGGAGCACGCTCGCGATGACCGCCACGGTGAATGCCGCGATGAACACACCGAGGTCGCGGCGCGCCTGCCGCTTGTCGATGACAAGACGGCGCGCGCCGCCGCGAATCAGCACCGCGACGCCGGTGGCTCCCGCGCCGAGCGTGAGCAGCAGGAACGGCGAGCCAAGCACAGCGCCGGTCGCCACCTTGTTTGCGCCCGGCGAATGCGTTGCGAGAGCGACGATCGGGACGACCGTCTCGGGAAGAGATGTCCCGAGGGCGGCGAGCAGGCTGCCGGTCGCGCCCGTGCCGAGGTTGAGCAGGTAGCCCGCCCACTCGATCGCGTTGGTGAACAGCTCCGACGCGACGACGACGAGGATCAGGCTGGCGATGAACAGCAGCGCGGTGATCATCGCCGTCCCATCAACCGGTCGAACGGCGTGTGCAGCCAGGCGGTCGCAAATCCAAGCACATGGCGGATGGTCACGGGTTGCACACGATGCACCGGACCGGCGCCGCCCGCGACGTCCACCGCGTCGCGCACCCGCTCGCGAATCCACGGAAATACGGTTCGGGGCAGCGCGTCCGGTGGCGCCATGCGAAGCGCCCACGACTCGATGCTTCGCCGCGGCGCACCACCGATGACCTGGCCGAGGAAGACCACGTCACCGGCAGAACGGAGTCCCCGCCACGAGTACACGCCGACGATGCCTGCGATGCGCACCTCGTAGCCGGTCTCCTCTGCGGTCTCGCGTGCCGCGGTGACCGCGGGGTCCTCGTCCGGCTCGCAGTGACCGCCCGGGAGCTCCCATCCCGGCGGCCAGGGCCGGAACTGGAGGAGCACTCGCCCGCGCTCCACGATCGCGATCTGCGCGCCCTCGACGCGCCACTCCACGCCGTTGATGACGACCGTGCTCATGACAGGACGTGAAAAAGGTTGGGCAGCCCGATGAAGAAGGGATGCACCCCGGGCTCGATCAAATGCTCGAAGGCAAGCGATGCCGTCTCCGTCGACATCGCGGCTGCAATGTCGACGGCACCGTGCGTCAGGGGTGGAGGCAGCAGCACCGCGAGTGCGGCCAGCACGTAGATCGCGTGGCGGTACTGCTCCGTGTACAGGAACACGCGCGGGATCCGGCCGAACAGCAGTGCACGGAGCACGGCGTACCCGTCCAGTCCGGGAATGGGGAGCGAGTTGAACACGAAGAGCGCGAGATTCACGACGAACCCCTGCATCAGCACGCCGAGGATCACGCCTTCGAGGGTGAACTGCGCGAGCACGTCGTAACTGGACGCGTCGATGCCGGATCCCAGTAGCTCGACGCGCAGCGCTCCGGCAAAGATCGCCGCCACCACGAGGTGCCCGATCGGCCCTGTTGCCGCAACCGCGGCGCGCTGCCGGCCAGTGCGCAAGAAGAGCGGATCGAGTGCGACGGTACGGCCCCACCCCACGCCGGCGACGAGCATCGCGAGGCATCCGAACGGGTCCAGGTTGCGACGCGGGTCGAGTGTCATGCGTCCGTCGCGACGTGGCGTCGGGTCGCCGCAGCGCAACGCGATTGCCGAATGACTGAGCTCATGGATCACCGATCCGAGCACGAACCCTGGCAGCGTGTAGAGGACGATTGCCAGGTAGGTACCGGGGCTGGTCACCCGGCGCCGGCTACTCGAGCTCGACCCGCGACGGCCGCCGCGAGCGCTCTGTTCCGCTCCGTGAGCGTCTCCGCCCTCGCGACGGTGACTCAGTGGGTTCGTCCGGCTGCTCTGTGTGGTGCTCGATCATCGCCGCGAGTGCGAGCAACAGCTCGCGCTGGGCGATCAGGAGATGTCGCTGCGCTTCGGGCGGCACGATGTCGCTGAACGAGGTTCCGAGTAGTCGCGTCGCCTCATCGACGACACCCTTGGCCTGTGCCCACAGCGCGTCGCTCATGGCTTGCGGTCGGAGAAGGTCACCGACAGCATCCCCTCGTCCAGCCGTCCCTTCGTGACGCGCTTGCCGTTGAGCACCCGCGGGAGTGAGATCTCGCGCTTGTATGGCCCGACGCTGACGAACAGCTCGCCTTCGCGATGCTTGATGTCCACGTCCTCCTTGCCGACGAACGGCAGGTGGAGCTGGAGCTCGTACGTGTCGCCGACTTTGCGGATGCGCTGCGGCACGGACTGATAGAAGATCTGCGACGGATCACGGTCGCCGTAGATGGACTCGCCCATCTCGGCGAGCGACTCGAGTCCGACGATCTCGTGGTCGAACAGCTTGGTGCGCAGCGTCGGGATTGGCGAGAAGGCTGTCTCCACCATCACCGAGTAGCGCTGCTGCGCTTCGCGCCAGGAGTCGAAATAGGTATCGGTGACCTCGGGCGGCAACACGCGGTTCACCACCACCAGGTCGGTCAGGTAGTCGTAAAGGCTGAGATAGGTGAACGCGCGCTGCGCCTCCTTGACCACCATCTTCTCGAGGTTGAGCACGATGCGCGTCGTGCATACCTTGGGATCGCCGAGGATCTTCTTCATCCCTTCGAGGTCGATCAGGAGATCCTTGACGTTGCTGAAGATGTCGTCACTCGGCAGGGGAATGCTGATGAACGGCTGCATGACCGGGCGCGCGACTTTGTTCATCATCCGGTGGATCGGGAAGATGCGAGCCAGGTACCACTTGGCCACGTCCGGAAACGCGAGCAGCTGCAGCGTCTCGCCGGTTGGCGCGCAATCCACGATGAGCACGTCGAACTTGCCCTCGCGCTTGTGCTTCTTGATCCACATGAGGCTCGCCACCTCCTCCATCCCCGGAGGCGATGCCATCTCCTCGGCGACGATGTCGTCGACGCCCTGGGACGCGAACAGCGAGGTCAGGTAGACGTGGATACGGTCCCAGTGCTCCTCGAGCTCGTGGAGCGCGTTGACCTCCTGTCCCCAGAGATTCGGTGCCAGAAGCGTGGGTTGGTCGCCGATCTCCTGGTCGACGCTGTCGCCGAGACTGTGTGCGGCGTCAGTGCTGATGACCAGCGTCTTGTATCCGAGGCTGGCGCATTTCACCGCGGTCGCGGCCGCAACGGTCGTCTTGCCGACGCCGCCCTTGCCCGTGTAGAGGATCACTCGCACGCGCGTGTCTCCGTGCTCACGGATTGATGCGCGTGACCACGACCGCCGCAATGAGGATGAGCACGATCATGAGCGAGGCCATGATCGCGACGCGACGAAGGTCGCGTGGCACATAGGGAACGCGGTCGAAGGGGATCGCAGCGTCATCGCTCTCGAGCGGCATGAACAGCGCCGCCGCGCTCACCTGGCCCCTCGGGGCGCGCGGCTGCGCTGCTGGGTTGACGCGCTGTACGCGGCGGCGAGCCGAGGTATCCACGGCCGCCACCGCGGTCTCCGGCTCCAGCTCCTCAGCGTCGACCGGCTCCGATTCGATCTCGAGCTCGGTCCCCGCAAGCGGAAGGACGGTTTCCGGGAGCACCTGAGGCAGCGCCGGCCGCGTCGTCGGGGCCGCCTGGCGTTGGGGCGCGGAAGCCGTCGCTTGACGCGCGACGCCGCCGGGGGCGGCAGGAGCCGGTGCTCCGGGGCGCCGGGTCGCTGCGCGCTGCTTCTGCTTACGGGTCTTCTTGGCCATGAACTCGTCGAAGCGTATCAGGGGATGCGGGCGCGACCCGGACTCGAAAACTCCAATGGAGTGACCGCTGAGTGTGGAGACAGGGCAGGCAGCGGGCCTCCGGATGAGAGGGGCCAGGATTGAGAGCTCTTGGCCAGAGCGGTGAGAGAGCCCGGCGCCCGCTGCCCGACGAGCCGAAAACGTAAGGGGTGCAGCCCTACATCTTGTGGCCTGCGCGGAAGGCTAGCACATCATGCGGGGGTATTCAATAAAGGGTTTCCACCGCTCGGAGGCTCCGCGGGCCACGGTCCGTAGCATTCGCCACGTGACCTGGGACGAGGAATACGCCGGCGTCTACGAGCAGTGGTCGGCGCACATGACCGCCGACGTGCCGTTCTACGTTTCGCTGGCGCGCGGAGTCAACGGACCGATCGTTGAGCTCGGGATCGGGAACGGGCGCGTCGCGATACCCGTGGCGCGTGAGACCGGGCGGAGCGTCATCGGTATCGACACGTCGCCGGAGATGCTCGCCCAGGCTCGCGAGCGTGCGGCCGCAGCGGGCGTGGATCTCGACCTGCGCCTCTGTGATATGCGCGATTTTACCCTCGACGAGCCCGCGGCGCTGATCTACTGCCCCTTTCGTGCACTGCTGCACCTCCCGACGTGGGCCGATCGGCGCCGCACCTTCGAGCGCGTGGCAGCGTCACTCCAGCCCGGTGGCCGGTTCGCGTGGAACGCCTTCATCTTCGATCACCGGATCGCCTCGAGCCTCGACGGGCAACGCCAGGAAGCGCCGGTGCCGCACACGATGACCTATGCCTCCGGCGACAACCGGATCGACATCACGCTCGACAGCGGCGCCACGTCCTCGCTGTGGTGGGCGACCAGGAACGAGTGGCTCGGGCTGGTCGAGGTAGCGGGCCTCGAGGCGGAAGCCCTGTATGGCGACTTCGACACGACGCCGCTGAACGACGACAGCGGCGAGTACGTGTTCGTCGCAAGGCGCTGAGGTCTTGGGCATCACCGCCTGTCACAACCTCGATTCCGGGCCGCTCACGCGGCGCCCGTCACCTCTCGTGGCTCAGAAGGTTGCGAAGAATCCGCATCTCCTTCACATGGGCGCCCTAGCATCTTCTGAATGAGATTGACCGTGACCAGCGCGATCGGAGTATTTGCGGTGATGGTAGGGATCGTCGTTGGTTTCTTCGCAGCGCAAATGAGGTCGTCCAGTCCGTTGTGCCCTCCATTTCAGTCGTGTCCATCTGGGTTTGTGGGGACTGATTCACTGACATTCACGGGTTGGCAATCCGCCCTATTTGGCGCCAGCGCAGCCGCTGCAGCACTCGTCGTGTCCTTGGCGCTGGGGCGATTGGTGCTGGCGCGGTTGCGTCCCCAGGGCTGAGGGAACCGGCCGCAGCCCGCTGACGGTCTGCACCGCGGCTAGGTGCTCTCGCGATCACCCTCGAGAACCAGGCTGAACCCTGCTGCGAGCGCGTCGACAAGTTCGTCGCGGCTCACCCGGCGTCCCAGCAATTCGCGCACTCCGACGCCGCCCAGCGATGTCGCCGCGCTTTCACGAAGGTAGCCCGCCGCGCGCGGGGACTCCAACAACACCGATCCGTGCTGCAGGAGCGCCCCGCCGCGTCTCGCCTGAGCGCTGCCGACGAGTTTCCGGCCACGATCGTCGAGCAGTTCGTGGGCGGCGGGGCGAGCAAAACAATCCGCGACCGCAGCGCCTTCGCGGGCGTCGCGCCTGAGGTTGGGAGGCATCGCGCGGGGGGTAGTCCGAACGCCAAGCGTCCCCAGTCCGGCTGCGACTGCCTCGTGGATCCGGGAGCAGGACTCGAGGACCCGGCCTCCGAAGACCGGATCTGTCGACCTGCACACCACCGCGTAGGTGACCTCCTGGTCGTGGAGCACAGCCCGGCCGCCGCTCGGCCGGCGCACCACGTCCACACCGTCGCGCTCGCAGGCCTCGACATCGACGTCATCCATCGGCTGCATGCGACCGAGGCTCAGACAGGCAGGACGAAAACCGTAGAGTCGCACCGCGCCAGCGATCTCGAGTCGAGCGCAGGCGTCAAGCAGTGCAATATCACGACGCATGTTCTCCGCACCCGGAGCCGGAGCGTCGATGATCAGCTCGAGCCGCTCTTGGGTCGCTGTCCCGACGGCTTCAGACATTGAAGAGCACGTGGATGACGTCGCCGTCGCGCATCACGTAGTCGCGCCCCTCGAGTCGCTGCTTGCCACGTTCACGCAGCACGGCGTATGAACCCGCGTCGAGCAACTCCTCGGCGCTCGCCACCTGAGCGCGGACGAAACCGCGCGCGATGTCGGTGTGCACGCTTGCTGCCGCGTCGAGCGCGGTCTCGCCTTCACGCAGATTCCACGCGCGCACCTCTGTGTCCCCCGCGGTGAAGAACGTGATCAGGTGGAGCAGTCGGTATGCGCTGCGGGCCACCCGGAACAAGCCGGGCTCCTCGAGGCCGAGATCGTGCAGGAACGTCGCGCGGTCGGCGGGGTCAAGCTCGGCGATGTCATTCTCGATGCGCGCCGAAACCGCGATGGCATCGCCTCCCGCGAGCCGCGCCCGCTGAGCAATGTCGTCGGGGACCGGGTCGCCGGCCGCGGACTCCGCGACGTTGACCACGACCATGAGCGGTTTGCCGGTGAGCAGCCAGAACTCGCGGAGCATCAACCGCTCCTCGGGAGTCAGCGTCATGGTGCGTACCGAGTTGCCCTGGTCGAGGTGCTCCTGGACGCGGTGGAGGAGCGCGATCAGTTCGGGTTCCTTCTCCTTCTGCAGGCGCGCGCTTTTTTCCGTGCGCTCGAGTCGCTTGGTCACGGTCTCGAGGTCGGCGAGCTGCAGCTCGAGCTCGAGCACGTCGATGTCGCGGATCGGGTCGACGCGGCCTTCCACGTGGGTGACGTCGGGATCTTCGAAGGCGCGCACCACGAGCGCGGTTGCGTCTGCCTCGCGGATGTTCCCGAGAAAGCGGTTGCCGAGCCCCTCGCCACGACTCGCGCCGCGCACGAGCCCGGCGATATCCGTGAAAGTGACGGTGGCGGGGATCACCTTGGGGGGCTGGAAGAGCGCGGCCAGCCGGTCGAGGCGCGAATCCGGGACGGGCACCACGCCGGTGTTCGGTTCGATGGTGGTGAACGGATAGTTGCCGACCGTCGCGCCGGCCTGCGTCATGGCGTTGAAGAGCGTGGACTTTCCGGCATTCGGCAGTCCGACGATGCCGACACTGAGACTCAAATCCTTTCCAGCTCGAAGGCGGTATGCAAGGCGCGGACGGCGTCGCGCACTCGCTGGCGATCGATGATGCAGGTGACGTGGATCTCGCTCGTGGCGATCATCTGGATGTTGATCCCCGCGTCGGCGAGTGCTCGAAAGATTTTCGCGTAGATTCCGGGCGTGCCCCGGAGTCCGCTCCCGATCACCGTGACCTTGGCGATCCCGGCCGTTGCCGTGTATCCCTGCGCCTGCACGCTCTTCGCCACCGACGGGAGCATGCGACGTGCCTTGGGCAGGTGCGACTCGGCGATGGTGAAGCTCATGTCCGTGGTGCCGTCGTGACTCACGTTCTGGAGCACGATGTCGATGTCGATCCCGGCGTCGCCGAAGGGTCCGAACACCGAGGCGGCAACCCCGGGTTGATCGGGGACGCGCAGGATCGTCACCTTGGCGACGTCGGTCTCGTGCGCGATGGCGCGCACCTTCTGGCGTATCTCCATCTTGTTCTGCTTCGCGATGATTGTCCCCGGTTCGTCGTCGAACGTGGATCGAACGCGAATCTCCATCGAGTACGCCTCGCCGATCTCGACGGCGCGTGGATGCATCACCCGCGCCCCGGCGGAGGCGAGCTCGAGCATCTCGTCGTAGTCGATGGCGGGGATCACCCGGGCGTTGGGAACGATCCTCGGGTCGGCGGTGTGCACGCCGGGAACGTCGGTGTAGATCTCGCAGTGATCTGCGCGGATCGCCACCGCGAGCGCGACCGCGGTCGTGTCGGAACCGCCGCGCCCCAGCGTGGTCACGTCCATGTCCTCGGTCGCGCCCTGGAACCCGGCGACCACGACGACCTTGCCGCGCTCGAGCTCGTCGAGCACTCGCTGCGGGACGATGTCGACGATACGCGCGGTGCGGTGCGCACTGCTGGTCCGGATGCCCGCCTGGGCGCCGGTCAGCGAGATGGCAGGCGTGCCTGCGGCGTGCAGCGCCATCGCCAGCAGTGGCGCGGTGATCGTCTCGCCGCTGCTGAGCAGCATGTCCATCTCGCGCGACGGCGGGTCGGCGGTGATCCGATGAGCGAGCGCGATCAGCTCATCGGTGGTGTCGCCCATCGCACTGACAACCACAACGACCTCGCTCCCGGCTCGCAGCGACTCGCGAATCCTGCGAGCGACCCGGCGCAACTTCACTGGCGTCGCGACGCTCGACCCGCCGTACTTCTGCACCACCCGGGTCATGGCGACACGTCCACCCTGGTCCCGTAATTGCGAGGCGCCAGCACCATCGTCTGGCCGGCAACCCCGGCCAGCGCCCCGGCAGCGGCCATCGCCTTCACGATCGGCTCGGGCGCGAGCGGGGTCAGGGCGATGATCGATGGTCCAGCGCCCGCGAGCGATGCACCCGACGCTCCGGCGTCGATGGCCGCGGCGACGACCTCCTTGGCCCCGGGCATGAGCGCGAACCGGGCCTCCTGGTGCCAGCGATCCTGCATGGCGATACGCAGCCCGTTGTGTTCGCCGGTCGCCAGCGCTCGGACCAGGAGGGCGCATCGACTCGCATTGAAGATCGCATCGGCCCTGCTGAAACTCGCCGGGACCACCTGACGCGCCTCATGAGTCGTGAACGCGACGTCGGGAATGAAGAGCACCGCACGGAGCTCGTCGGAGACCGCCATGTGCACCGCCGGCGCATCGGGAGCGCAGATCGCCAGGCCGCCGAGCAATGCCGCAGCAGCGTTGTCGCGGTGGCCCTCGAGCTCGGCGACACGATCGAGCACGGCGTCCTCGTCCCACGGCGCCTGGTGCAGCGCGGTCGCCACCAGGACGCCGGCCAGGGCGGCGGCAGCGCTCGATCCCATGCCCCGTCCGATCGGGATGCGGTTCACGCAGGCGAAGTGCACGCCGGTTGCTGGAACCTCGAGCTCAGCGCATGACTTCGCGTAGGCAATCGTGACCAGGTTGCGTTTGGGGTCGTCGAGTCCCATCGGCGCATCCGGCCCGGCGTCGATGCTCAGGGCTCCGGGCCGCTGCTCGGCGCGGATGTCGTTCTGCAACTGGAGCGCAAGCGCGAGGATGTCGAACCCCGGGCCGAGGTTGGCGACACTTGCCGGAACCGCGATGCGGACACGCACAGGTCAGGCCTCGATCGCGCGCGCGAGCGCATCGGCATCGGCGGGAATCTCGAGGATGGGAGAGAGCGACGCCTCGACCGCGCCCGGGTCCTTCAGTCCGTTGCCCGTGAGCACGCAGACCGCGTGCGTTCCCGGTGCAACCGCTCCGTCGGCGACTGCCCGCTCGAGCACTGCGAGCGACGCGGCTGATGCCGGCTCGCAGAAGATTCCCTCGAAGCGTGCGATCCGGCGCTGCGCGTCGAGAATCGCCGCGTCGTCGACCGACTCGATCAGTCCCTCCGATTGATCGCGAGCATCGATCGCGCCCTGCCACGACGCCGGGTTGCCGATGCGAATGGCCGTCGCCACCGTCTGCGGGTTGTCGACCGGATGTCCCAAAACGAGTGGCGCCGCGCCAGAAGCCTGGCCGCCGAGCATCCGCGGCAGCCGGGTGGCCCTGCCGTCGCGATGCTCTTCGCGGAAGCCGCGCCAGTACGCCGTGATGTTGCCCGCGTTGCCGACCGGAAGCGCCAGCACTTCGGGCGCGTCGCCGAGCTCGTCGACGATCTCGAATGCCGCCGTCTTCTGACCCTCGATGCGGTACGGGTTCACGCTGTTGACCAGCGTGACCGGATGGTGGGCGCAGAGCTCGCGAACCACTCGCAGCGCGAGGTCGAATGCGCCGTCGATGCTCACGACTGTCGCCCCATGCACGCGCGCCTGGATCAGCTTGCCCGACGCGATGTGACCCCGCGGTACCACGACGATGGTGCGCAACCCGAAACGTCCGCCGTACGCCGCCGCCGACGCGCTGGTGTTCCCAGTGGAAGCGCAGATGATCGCGCTGCTTCCGGCCTGCAGTGCAGCGGCCACCGCGACCACCATGCCGCGATCCTTGAACGACCCGGTCGGGTTCAGGCCTTCGAGCTTGAAGTGCAGTGACGCGAGGCCCAGTGACGGGCCGATCGTCAGCGACTCAACGCACGGCGTGTTGCCTTCGCCGAGTGTGATATGGGGCGCCGAGGGCTCAAGCGCGAGGCGGTCGGACCAGCGGGCGATGACGCCCTCGGCGCGTATGGCCACTGGCGCGGCCTAGGCCTCGACCCGGTCGAGGGCGCCGAGAATCTGGTCGACCGAGGTCAGCGTATCGAGTGTCTCCAGCGCACGATCGTGGACGGCGCGTGGCGCCACACCCGTGAACACGACCAGCTCCGAGCCGGTCAGGTCGACGGCAGCGTCGACGGCGACACCGCGGTCCTCGAGCGCCTGGAGCACGAGGGCGCGCGCCTCGGAGTCGGCTGACAGCCGCAACCTGACATAGCCCGCCACCTCGACGGCCTCGTCACCGAGCAGGTTGGGCGTGGTCAAGGGCGTTGGTGGCACGACGGGCGCGCCACGTTCGCGCACCGCGGTGACCACGTCGCTCACCACCGCGCTCGCGGTGGAGGCTCCTCCGGCGCCGATCCCGCTGAGCATCACCGTCCCCGCGAGGTCGCTCGAGATGATGACAGCATTGTCAGCATCATCCACGTCGTGGAGGAGGTGTCCCGGACCGACGGCCGTCGGTCGCACGCGGAGATGCATGGCGCCGTCAGCGGAGCGCTCTGCGTGTGCGAGCAGGCGCACACGGTAGCCGAGCTGCGCGAGTGCTCCGACATCGGCTGCGGCAACGTCACGGATGCTGCGACGATCCACCAGGTCGGGTGTGACATTGACGCCGAAGGCAAGCCGGGTGAGGATCACCAGCTTGTGGACGGCATCCCAACCGTCGACATCGAGCGACGGATCCGCCTCGGCAAATCCCCGGCGCTGCGCATCGGCGAGTGCAGTCGCATAACTGACACCGGGGCTGCGCATCTGCGTGAGGATGACATTGGTCGTGCCATTGATCACGCAGTCGAGCGCGATGATGCGATCCCCGAGAAGGCTGCCCTGGAGGAGCGCAACGACCGGCAGCCCCGCGCCCACGCTGGCCTCGAAATACAGGTGGGCACCGTGCTCCGCGCCCACGGCGCTGAGCCACGGGCCGGATGCCGCGATCACAGCNNGCCTCCCATCACCTCGACCACGATCGACACTGCGGGGTCGGTGACCACGGTCTGCGGGCTTCCGATCAGACGCACGTTCTTCAGGTCGAGGCCGCGCGACCGTGAAATGTCGCGGACCGCGACGCAGCGCAAGGCCGGAGTCGCTCCAGCACGCTCGCCGAGCAATTCCCACTCGTCGATGAGCCGCCTCGCGACGGCGGTGCCCACCGTGCCGAGCCCGAGCAAGCCAATACCGACTGTTTCCATTGCTGCCACAGTCTATTGGGGCCTTGGTGATGTGGCGCCCCAAGGCCAGCGGCCCATTGCCGCGGCACGCCCCTGGGGGCCTAGATGATGTGGCGTCTCCAGGCCAGGAGCACCGCCGCGGCGCGATCCTTGCACCCGAGCTTCTCGAGGATGTTGCTGACGTGCGTCTTCACCGTGTTCTCGCTGAGGAAAAGCAGCACGGCGATCTCCGCGTTGTTCTTGCCGTCGGCCATCAGGCGCAACACGTCGCGCTCGCGCCGCGTGATCGACGGCATGTGCTCGGCAGCGTCGCTCACAAGTTGTGGATCGAGGAGCGACTCGCCTGCCGCCACAGCACGGATGGCGCCGGCGAGCTCCTCGCGAGTGGCGTCCTTGAGGAGGTATCCGAGTGCGCCGGCCTTGAGCGAGGGAAAGATGTAGTCCTCGTTGCGGTACGTCGTGAGCACGATCACGCGCGCCTCCGGATCGCGCGCCCTGATCTTGCGAAGGGCCTCGATACCGTCCATGACGGGCATCTGCACATCGAGAAGGATCACGTCGGGGTGGGTTCGGCGTGCCTGCTCGACGGCTTCCGCACCGTCCGACGCCCTGCCCACCACCTTGATATCGGGCTCGAGCTCGAGCATGGTGCAGAGGCCGTCCCGGACCACCGGATGGTCGTCGGCGACGAGCACGCTGATCACGCGCTGACCGCCTCGACCGCCGGCTCGGTGAACGGAAGCCGCGTGGTCACCGTGGTCCCATGACCAGGTGTGCTCACGACCGTGAGTGTGCCACCGGCATTGCGAGCGCGTTCGGCCATGCCGTCGAGGCCGAAACAGTCCTCGCGCGGCGTGCCGGCCGACGGGTCGAAGCCGATGCCATCGTCACGGATCGAGAGGACGAGCTCCTGGGCATGAGCGCGGAGCTCGACATCGACGTGTTCCGGATGTCCATGCCGGGCAGCGTTGGAGAGCGCTTCTTGACCGATGCGCAGCAGAGCAACCTCGGCGGTCGGCGACAGCGGTGGATGGAGCGGTACGGCCCGCGCCTTGAAGCGGGCGGGGATGCCGGTGCGCTCCTCCCAGGCTTCGACCTCGTGGCCGATCGCGGCAACCAACCCGGTTGCCGAAAGTGGGGATGGACGGAGATTCCACACGGAACGGCGAGCCTCCTGAAGCGCCCCGCGCGCAAGCTCACGCGCCTTCTCCACCGACGATCTGGCGCGCCGCTCCGACCCCCGGTTGAGCAGCGTGTCCGCCGCTTCGAGCTCCAGCACGATGCCTGTGAGTTGCTGGGCAAGCGTGTCATGGATCTCGCGCGCGAGCCGGGTTCGCTCCTCGAGCACCGCGTGGTCGGTGAGTGCCTGCACCGGGAGGTACATGCGCCGGGACAGCAGCGTGGTGGCGATGAACGCCAGCCCCACCAAGAGGAGCAGCACCGGCAGGACCATCACGGGAAAGAGACGATGGACGCTGTCGTTGACGCCGAGGGTGAGCGCGCTCAGGTTGGGCTCCAGCGAGCTCACCGGCACCGGGTTCGCGATGATCCAGTGGCCACTGTAGACGGGCGCCGTGAAGACATCGGTATTCGCCCGGTCGAGGGTTGCGATGAGCGGGGTATGCGGGATGGCGCCGCTCCCCTCCATGTGGCGCAGCGAGCTCATGAAACGGGTCTGCGGGACGGTGAAAACATCACCGGGCGCCATGTCTGGAAAGGCCGTCGCCGACTGTGGCGACGCATAGACCACGATGCCCGACGCGCTGATGATGAGCGGGTCGACGTTGCTGGACGTTGAACCGATCGCGGGGGTGATGAGCTTGGACAGCGAGACGTCCACCCCGATCTGGACGGAGGGCCCCTGGTACCACGCGCTCACACCGGTTATCCCATCCTCGATCAGCGGATATGGGTCTGTCCAGAAGGGCCCGTCGGTACTGACTCCCGGAACGCCGGGCTGGACCCACTCGTTTGGCTGGTCGGCCGCGGCGGGGCCGCCCTCGGAGTTGGCCAGCACGCTGAATCCACTTCGCTCCTCCGGCGCTGAGAGCAAGTAGCCGTTCTCCTGGAGCACATTGGGATTGCTCACCGCCGGGTAGATGCGGAGCGCCCCGGTCTTCTGGTTCTCGAACCACATCGAGTTGATCTCGGGATTGTTCTTCAGCACCTGCGTGGCGTACGCGGCCACCGCCGGGGACGCGCTGGCGTTGGCGAACTTGGCGTCCGCGCCGGCGTTGGCCGGTAGGAAGACATACGTGCTGTCAGGCGTCGGTTTCACCGGCGCCGAGGGTTGCGCCGCCGTCAGGCTCTTCACGAGTATCCCCGTCCACGCTTCCTGCACGACGTTGTCGAGGGTGCTCATGGTCTTGTCGAGAAAGGCCGCTCGGCCGTCCAGCGCAGTGTCGGTGTTCGCCTGCTGGTGCTGGAGGATTGCCGTCTCGGTGGCGTTGGCGGTGCTCCTGGCGACTGTATCGAGCTCGAAGACAGCCAGAACCGCGAAGGCGACCAGCGGCAGCAATGCCACTCCGACCATTCCGACGAGGAGGCGATTGCGAAATCTCCGTCTTGGGTCACGCCTGCGCGGAAGCCTCCCCCGGCCGATCCTCATGGCATGTCTCCAGATCCCGCCGTTGCCGCGTATATCCCCATTAGCCCGTCGACCACTCCGGTTCCACTATACGGGCGGGGCACAATGCACGCTCGTGCGTGTCACCCCCTTCCGAACCGAACCGTCCCCCCTGGGCCGCCGGCGCCTGGCGCCGGCGCTGCTGGCGCTGCTCGCGGTTGTGCTCGCAGGTTGTAGCTCATCACCGTCCTCGAAGTCGTCAACGGTCATCGCGGGCGGCACCACCGCCACAGGAGGCACCCTGACCGTCGGCGTCTACCAAGCCCCCACGACCCTGCTGGACGACGGGATCAGCGGCGAGCTTCCGTTCGCGAACGTCATGGCGGCTCCCGTGGAGGAAGGACTGCTCTGGTATCGTTCGACGGCCTCGACGGCGACCACCTCGTCAGAGGCCGACTACTGGAGCCCTGACCTGGCGACCGCGGTACCGACGGTTGCCAACGGCGGGGTCCAGACCAGTGGCTGCGCCGATACCGGGGCGGCGATGTGCGTGACCTGGCATCTGCGTCCGGGCGTCCACTGGGACGACGGCAGCGCGTTTACCTCGCACGATGTCTGTGACACCTTCGACTTGCACTGGCTCGACTACGGGGCGCTCGGAAAGTCGAGTCCGACCCCGCTGGCGTCCACGACCGGCTGGAACCAGGTCATCAAATGCACGGCGCTCGACACCGACACTGCGGTGGTCGACTTCAAGTCCCAGTACGGGCCGTATCTCGCGCTCGGCAGCGGCGTTGACGGGATCCTGCCCGCGTCGGTGCTCGACCCCGCCCTTGCCGCTCACGGCGACCTCGGATCCACGACGACCAGCCTCGACCTCACCTCAGGATCGGGAAACTCCACCGCATTCAAGGGCACGGCGACGCTCGGCAGCGCACTCGACGGCACCGGGCCGTTCGTGATGCAGAGCTACACCCCGGGCTCACAACTCGTGCTGGTGCGCAATCCCGACTACTGGAATCAATCCGGGCTCGCGCACCTCGACAAGATCGTCTTCCGGATCGAACCCGACCTCGCCACTGAGCAGAAGGACGTGAAGTCCGGGGCCATCGAGGTGGGGCTCAACCTCGGCCTCTCGGCACTGGCATCGCTCGACGCCGCCGTCCACGCGCACACCGCGCCGTTCACCGTCGATCCGGTGGCGGGTTCCGGCGCCGAGGTGCTCATGTTCAACCTCTGCCTGTCCAATGGCGGGTTGTGTGCCAACCCCGCGGCGTTGGAGAGCGAGGACACGGCCAACGCGACCGTCCGCAAGGCAATCCTGCTCGGCATCGACAGGACGGCGATCATCAAGGCGGTCGCGCCCGGCCTCACCACGGTGCCCGCCGACTCGTGGATGAACCTCGGCGCGAGTTACCTCGACAGCGCGGGAGTCGCGACGACCGCCTTCGACCCGACGTCGGCGAATGCGATGCTCGATGCAGCTGGCGACACGCCATCGAGCAAGTGCGGCACCGCCCCGGACGGGCAGGACTATCGCGCCGTCAAGGACGGTACGTGCCTGGTCATCAATCTCGGCACCACGAGCGACGACCCGCTGCGTGTCAACGTCGAGTCCATGATCCGCACTGATCTGGCCAACATCGGCATCAACGTGCCGGCAACGTTCGAGCCGAACGTGCCTGCGACGACCTTCTTCGGCTCATTCGCCGACGGGGGTCCGCTGGCGACGCACGCGTTCGACGTGGCGCTCTTCACGGTGGGCCTGGGCATTCCGGGCGAGCCCGACAGCTACTCATCGACCTGGCACGGCGATTGCGGCGGGTCGTGTCTCAGCGAGGATGAGATTCCATCCACGGCGAACAACGGTGCCGGCATGAACTACAGCGGGCTGAGCGACTCGCAGCTGGACTCGGACCTCGACCTCGCACGCAACACCGCCGATCTGACCACGCGTGCGCACGACTACGCACTCGCGGATCAGCGACTCGCGGTCCTGCTGCCGGCAATCCCGCTGTATCAGCAGGTGATCGTCAACACGTACTCGTCCAGCCTGAACGGGGTCGTGCAGAACGACCTCGTCCCTGATTTCGACACCGCCGCGTGGTCCTGTACCGGGGGCAACTGCGCCGGTTAGCCCCGGAACGTTGAGCAGGACTGTGGCCCGTATACTCGGCCCTCGTGCGTGACCTGAGCGAGCGAGCACTCGATGCAGCGTCGGCTGCGGGTGCGTCCTATGCCGACTGCCGGATCATCAACAGCAGGGTGCAGCGACTCACTGTGAAGAACGGTGTGGTCGCATCCGTGGAGGTGTTCGAGGACGAGGGCATCGGCATCCGCGTGATCGCCGGCGGCGCCTGGGGGTTCGCGGGTGTCGACGACCTCAGCCCGGCGAGCATCGAGGAGGCCGCCCGCCATGCCGTGAGCATTGCCAAAGCCTCATCGCGCGTCAATCGCACTCCGGTGCGGCTGGCTCCGGCTCCGGCGCTGGTCGGCGAATTTCGGACGCCCGTGGTTCGCGACCCCTTCGAGGTCTCGCTCGACGACAAGGTGAATCTCCTCATGCGAACCGACGAGGCCATGTCGCACCTTGCGCAGATCCGGGTCCGGGAGTGCTCGCTCGAGTTCGGGCGCGAGATCAAGCACTTCGCGAGCAGCGACGGTGCGCGGCTCGATCAGACCATCATCGAGTCCGGAGGCGGCATGGACGCCACCGCCACCAGCGACGACGAGGTGCAGACGCGGAGCTTCCCGAACAGCTTCGGGCGGCATCAGGTCCGCGCCGGGTGGGAGGCGATCGAGGCTTTCGACCTTCCCGGCAACGCGGGGCGGATCGCCGAGGAGGCGGTCGCTCTCCTCACCGCAGCGGAGTGCCCGGCGGGAACGATGACGGTCATCCTCGACGCCACCCAGGCGGCGCTCCAGGTCCACGAGTCGTGCGGTCATCCGACCGAGCTCGACCGTGTCCTCGGACACGAGGCCGCCTACGCCGGGACGTCCTTCCTGACCCCCGATCTGCTCGGGACCTTCCGCTACGGGAGCGAGCAGGTGACCATGACCGCCGACTCGACGCGTGCACCTGGGCTCGGCACCTTCGGCTGGGACGACGAGGGCGTGGCGGCGCAACGCTCGGTGCTCGTCGACCGGGGGCTGTTCACCGGCTACCTCTCCTCGCGTGAGACTGCGGCGGCGATCGGCCAGGTGAGCAACGGTTGCATGCGCGCCGACGGCTGGGGGCGGTTGCCGATCATCCGCATGACCAACATCAACCTCGAGCCGGGAACGTCGAGCCTCGAGGAGATGATCGCAACGACCGAGCACGGCGTCTATCTCGAGACCAACCGCTCCTGGAGCATCGATGATCGCCGGCTGAACTTCCAGTTCGGCACGCAGAACGGCTGGGAGATCGTCGACGGCAAGCGCGTCCGCCTGGTGCGCAACCCCATCTACAGTGGACAGACGCCCGAGTTCTGGGGTTCGTGCGACGCAGTCGCGGGTCCGGCTGAGTGGCAGATGTTCGGCGTCGTGAACTGTGGCAAGGGTCAGCCGTCGCAGCTGATGCACGTCGGACACGGTGCGGCGCCGTGCAGATTTCGCAACGTGCGAGTGGAGCCGGCGCGATGAGCGGCGAGGCGCTGCTCGATCTGGGCGACCGTGCGGTCGCGTCCCTCTCGCACGGCGAGGCCGAGGTGATCATCAGCGAAACGCGGAGCGAGCTGACCCGGTTCGCCGGCAACGAGATCCACCAGAGCGTCGCCGAGCGATTTCGTCACGTCAGGGTTCGCTTGATCGACGCTGGGCGCACCGGCGTCGGGGAGGTCCGCGGTCACGACGACCGCGCCATCACCCTCGCGTTCGAGGCCGCCGAAGACAGCAGGCGCGTGACCGCCGAGTCCGATGTGTCGCCACTCCCGGCGCCCACACCCGGCGACGGCGACGAGCCGGTGGCGTTCGCGGAGGCGACCGCCGAGGCCACTCCGCTGGGTCGCGCCGAGCTCGTCTCGATCATCACCGACGCAGCGGCTGCGCACCAGGTCAACGCGTACGGAGCGTTGAGCACCACCACGACAACGACGGCCATCGTGACGAGCGCCGGACTGCGCAGATCGGCCACGGCCACGCAGGCGAGCCTGGTTGCGGTGGCTCGGGGCGACGATGGTGGCGGCTATGCGTCGCGCCATTCGGCGGATATCGACGCGCTTGACGTTCCCGGGCTCGCGTCCGAGGTGGTCGACACCTGCGAACGCAACCAGGGTGCGACCACCATCGGACCAGGGGACTACGAGGTGATCCTCTCGCCGTATGCGGTGACCGACCTGCTCGAGCACCTTGCCTGGGGTGGCTTCAGCGCGCTCGCCGTGCAGGAGCACAGAAGTTTCATGCGTTTCGGCGAGAAGCTGATGAGCGACATGATCACCATCCGTGACGACGCGCGGACGAACGAGATCTTCCCTTTCCCGTTCGACGATGAAGGCGTTTCCACGCGTCCCGTGACAATGATCGACCGCGGCGTGTGCTCCGCTGTGGTGTACGACATGCCCACAGCGCTGCATGATGCGATCGCTTCCACGGGGCACTCGCTCCCCCAGCCCAACACGTGGGGACCGCTTCCGCGCCACGTCGCGATGGACGCGGGCGACACGCCCTGGCGCGACATGGCGGCCTCGGTGTCTCGAGGCCTCTACATCACCAGGTTCTGGTACGTGCGCGACGTGCACCCACTCCGAACCGTGATCACAGGGATGACCCGCGAGGGAACATTCCTGATCGAGAACGGCAGCATCACGCGCCCCGTCAAGGACCTCCGCTTCACGCAGAGCATCGTCGAAGCGCTCGCCAGCGTCGTGCAGGTGAGCCGTGAGCGGCGCCTCGAGCTCGGCGAGGGCGAGTCCGGGGTACTGTCACCCTGGCTGCACATCGGTCGTTTCAGCTTCACGTCCTAACCGGATGGGAAACCTCGCCATGCCACGATCGCCGTTGATCGGTATCACCCTGCGGGTGCTGTACGAGAAAGGGCTCCCCGCCGACCTCGCCCGCAACCGCGCGTACTTCGATGCGCTGGAGAGCGCCGGCGGGACTCCGATCGGGATCAGCTCATCACTCTCCGAGCCCCGGCTGCGCGAGCTCTTCGAGCTGTGTGACGGCCTCTGTCTCGCCGGTGGCCCCGACGTCGAGCCCACGCTCTACGGCGAGCAGACGCGCACCGACTGCGCGGTGGAGGTGGACAACGACCTCGACCATGCCGAGCTGCTCCTTGCCCGGTGGGCGCTCGAGGCGGACAAACCGGTTCTCGCCATCTGCCGCGGAGCGCAGGTGCTCAACGTCGCGCTCGGCGGGACGCTCTGGCAGGACGTCGGCACGCAGGGCGCGACTGCGCACAACCATTCACAGGACGGTTCGCGTCAGGAGCTGACCCACAACATCGACGTCGCGCCGGACTCTCGGCTGCATGCGATCGCCGGAGCAACGCTCGTCGACGTCAACAGCATGCATCACCAGGCGCTGCGCGAGGTGGGCCGGGACCTGGTGGTGACCGCGCGAGCTCACGACGGTCTCGTTGAGGCGGTGGAGCATCCAGGTCGAAGGTTCGTGGTCGGCCTGCAGTGTCACCCGGAGGAGCTGTACCTCGAGCGCGACTGGGCACGCCGGCTCTTCGCGGACTTCATCGCCGCCGCGCGTGCGTGAGGCCTGAGCCGGGCGCAGACCGGTTGCGGTGCCGCCTGTGGGTCGGCGCGATCGTGGTGGTCGCGGCGCTGGTCGTCGTTCGGAACCTCGTCGATCTCTCCGGTTCACCGCCGGGGTTGTACGTGGACGAGGCGTCGATTGGCTACAACGCCTGGACGATCGCCCACTTCGGGGTCGATGAGCACGGGATCCACTTCCCGCTCTTCTTCGAGGCATTTGGCGAGTACAAGAACCCGGTCTACGTCTATGCGGTGGCCGCGCTGGTCCGCTTCCTTCCGCTGACCGTCACTGTCGAGCGATTCCCAGCGGCGCTCTTCGGCCTCGCGGTGGTCGGGTTCCTCACCGCCGCGGCGTGGCGGATGACGGGCTCGCGAGTCATCACGCTGGGCGCACTCGCGCTCACCGCGTTCACGCCATGGCTTGTCATCGAGAGCAGGGTTGGCTTCGAGACGATCTCGTGGGTGGCGCTCCTGTCGGCGGCGCTGTGGTGCCTGGCAGGGCGGCAGCCGACCGCTCGCCAGTTCGGGGCCGCCGGCGTCTTTCTCGCGTTCGCGATCTATGGATACACCACGGCGCGGCTCGAGGTGCTGCTGATCGCGATCCCGCTGGCGATCTTCTGGTGGCTGGCGCGGACTCCCGGGTGGTGGCGCGCGATGGTCCCGGTGGGCGCCGGATACGTCGTGCTCGGCATCTATGGACTGCTCAACCCGGGCGCGCTCACCGGGCGCTTTGCGGCGATCAGCATCTGGGCCGACGGTTCGCCGCTCAGCGTGGTCGTCGACCGGTTCCTCGCCAACTACCTGGCCTACTTCAGCCCGAGCTATCTCTTCACCCAGGGCGATGGCAATCCCCGTCAGAACACCGAGATCGGCGGGATGCTGCTGTGGGCGATGGCGCCGCTGCTGATCGCCGGGATCCTCGTGTGCTGGCAGCGGCGCAGGGAACCGTTCGTGCGCTTCCTGGTGGTGGGCATCGTGCTCGCGCCTGTCGCCGCGGCGCTCACCAACAACGGCACGCCGCATGCGCTTCGCTCATCGGGGATGTTGCCGTTTCTCGTGATCCTCGCGGTGCTCGGGGCTGACGGCATTCGGGTCGCGCTGACGGGCCGGGTCGGCGCCGCTGGAGTTGTGGCCGGAATCCTCGCGGCCGGGCTGGTGGCGCAGGCGACCTACTTCACCGTCGACCTCTATGGGGCGTATCCCAATCGCTCGGCCATCTACTTCGACACCGGCGAGATCGCCGCGCTCACCACAGCGCGACATATTGCCGGCACGCACCAGATCTACCTGTCGATCAATCTCGATCCGCCGTACATCGAAGCGTTCTTCGCGTATCTGCCGCCGCCTCCGCGAGAGCAGGAGACGGACGATGCGACTCCCGGCCTCGCGAGGATGGGAATGGAGATGGTCTCGGTCGATGACCTGTATGCCGAAGGTCATCCCGCCGACGGCGATGTGCTGGTGCTGAGCGCCTTTGATGCGCCGCCGCCGAGTGGATGGGCGCTCGTCGCACAGGAACGCGGACCGGCGAATGCGCTCGATCCGTCTGCGCCGCGGCAGGTGGTGGAGACCGTCTATCGCTTCGACGGCTGACGCTGCCCCCGCTGCTAAGGTGGCCACCCCGAACAAACTAAGGTGGAACCATGACTGACGTCGTGATCGTCGAAGCGGTGCGAACCCCGATGGGCCGGGGCAATCAGCGCACCGGTGACCTTCGCGACGTCCATCCCGTCATGCTCGCCGCCCACGTGCTCCGCGAGGTGACCGGTCGGGCGGCCATCGAACCCGCGATGGTGGACGACGTCGTCTTCGGCTGCGTGATGCAGACAGGTGAGCAGGCGGTGAACATCGCGCGTCAGGCCGTGCTCGCCGCCGGGTTTCCGATCGAGGTGCCCGCAACCACCGTCGACCGCCAGTGCGGTTCGTCGCAGCAGGCGATCCACTTTGCCGCCAACCTCATCCAGTCGGGCGTGTGCGGCATCACGATCGCCGCCGGTGTCGAGAGCATGAGCCGCGTTCCCATGGGCACGACTGTCTTTCAGGGCCCGGGGACGCCCTTTCCACCCGAGCTCCTCGAGGTGTACAACCTCGTGCCCCAGGGGCTGTCTGCCGAGATGATCGCGGAGATGTGGCACATCACCCGCGAGCAGGCGGACGAGTTCGGCGCCCGGTCGCAGCGCCGTGCCGCCGAAGCGCAGGCGAGCGGCCGGTTCGACCGCGAGATCGCGCCCGTGGTGGTCGGTGCCAACGGCGATGGTCGCGTGGTCAGCCAGGACCAGGGCATTCGCCCGGACACCACNNGAGCGAGCGATCGCGCTCGGGCTCACGCCTCGCGCGCGGATCGCCGAACAGACCGTCGTCGGCGTTGACCCGGTGACCATGCTGACCGGGCCGATCCCAGCCACAACCAGGCTCCTCGAGCGATCCGGGTTGAAGATCGATGACATCGACGTCTTCGAGGTCAACGAGGCCTTCGCGCCGGTCGTCCTGGCGTGGGAGCGCGAGCACCACCCCGACATGGAGCGGGTGAACGTCAACGGCGGGGCGATCGCGCTCGGCCACCCGCTCGGCGCCAGCGGGGCACGGCTCATGACCACCCTGCTGCACGAGCTCGAGCGGCGCGATGGCCGCTACGGTCTGCAGACGATGTGCTGTGGCGGCGGCCTGGGGGTTGGGACCCTGATCGACCGCTCCATCTGATCTGGACGGCCCCGGATGGCGCCCCTGTGCCGGGCGGTGCGCCACACGGTGACGGGTTGGTCACACCCCCCGAGAGTGGCCGAAATGCCCGTGCTATATTCGGCCGCATCCCCTTATGAGCCCAGCGACGAGTACCGCCATGAAGAAGGTCCTGATCATCGAGGACTATTACGCGCTCGCCGACATCGAATCTCTGCTCTGCACGATGGAGGGCTACGAGGTGAAGGTGGCGAAGAGCGGTGACGAAGGCCTTGCGGCCTTCGTGGAGTTCCAGCCGGACCTGGTGCTCCTCGACCTCATGCTCCCCGGCGATCTTTCCGGGACCCAGGTGCTCGAGCGGATCCGCTCCGACCATGGCAGCGATCCCAAGGTGCTGGTGGTTAGCGCCCTGGTCAATGCCTCCACCGCGCCGAAGCTCGAGGCCTACGGCAACGTCCAGACGCTCGCGAAGCCGTTCAAGATCAAGGAACTCGCGTCGCGCATCCAGTCGATGCTTGCCCCGTAAGGAGTTCTACACTCGGGGGGACGATGCGAGCAGAACCACCGCAGCCGCCGCGCGGCCGGCCAGAGCCGCAGCGCCAGTCGGCGCCGCCCCGCCCGCGCGGCCGGCGTTGCCCGTACCTCGAGCAGATCATCAAGGAAAGCGCGGGCCCGTTCGGTCTGCTGACCCGATATAAGGCTGACTGCCACGTCGACCGGCGGACGCACAAGTTCACCGGCCGGCATCCGGTCCCGCCGTGCGTCTCCGAACCGGAATCGTGCGTCCTCTACCAGTCGGAGCACGGCGAAGAGGACGACAGGATCCGCCGCTACACGGAGTAGGACCCGGACTAGACCTTGTCTATCGTCCAGGCGCGACGAGCACCGGCTCCGGCGCACCCGGCGCGTCGGCCTCGATTGCCGTCCCGCCGTAGACGGCGAAGTACCTTGCCTCCGGGTGGTGCATCACGATCGCGCCCGTCGACTGCTCTGGGACGAACTGGTAGCCCTCGGTGAGCGTCACGCCGATGTCGGAGGCGGGGACGATCTTCATCAGGATTTCGTGGTCTGCGAGGTCGGGGCAAGACGGGTATCCCCACGAATAGCGGCGGCCCTGGTCCTCGCCGAGGCGCAGCTCGCGCCGGATCCGATGGTGGACGTATTCCGCTGTGGCTTCGGCCATCTGCGTGGCGAAGCCGTGGATGCGGAGCATGTCGTCGTAGGAGCCGTCGACCTGGAGGCGGTTGGAGAGCTCCGAGGCGCCGGGGCCGGTGGTCACGACCTGTAGGGCGACGACGTCACGCTCGCCGTCGGCTGCTTCCTCGGCTGGACGGATGTAGTCGGCGAGGCAGAGCCGGTGCTGTTCGGATTGGCGCGGGAACGTGAATCGCCCGAGCTCGGCGTCGATGTCTCCCGGGTCGTACACGACCACGGTGTCGCCGTCAGCCAGTGCCGGCCAGTAGCCGTAGACGGCCTCGAGCTGAAGCCAGCCGTCGCGCACGGCCTCCTCCATCGAGCGTTGGAGGCGTGGCTCGAGCTCGCTGCGAAGCAGCTCGTCCCACTTTGCGGGATCGCGTACTCCTCGGAACTGCCAGCTCATCTTGTAGAGCGAGTTGCGATCGATGAACGGGTAGACGTCCCAGATGGGAATGTCGCGCAGCACGCGGGCTCCCCAGAACGGCACCGTCGGAATCGGTGCGTCGCGACGCACCGTGCTGTGCAGTGCCGGCGCGGCAGCCCCGGCAGCAGCTGCGTTGCGGCGCTCGAGCTTCTCGTGCTCGCGCACGCGGTGGACGCGCGCTTCTTCGAGCACGCGTGTCAGCAGTGCGTCATGCCGCTCTGGATCGAGGAGCTGATCGACGGTTTCCAGGCCTTCGAAGGCGTCCTTGCAATAGAAGACTCCGGGTTCGTACGCACGATCCTGATCCAGGTACAGGATCCTCCTGCCGAACCCGCGATTGATGGCGGCTCCGCCGATGATCAGTGGGTAGCTCAATCCGCGTTCGTCGAGCTCCTTGATGCAAGCGGGCATCTGCTTGCTCGTGCTCACGAGCAACGCAGAGAGACCGATCGCATCGGCGTCCACCTCGAGCGCCTTGTCGATGATGGTGTTGAGCGGCACCTGCTTGCCGAGGTCGAACACCGTGTAGCCGTTGTTGCTCAGGATGGTGTTGACCAGATTCTTGCCAATGTCGTGCACATCTCCGTACACCGTCGCGAGCACGACCTTGCCCTTGGTGTATCCCTCGCGCTTCTCGAGGTACTGCTCGAGGTGCGCGACCGCCCGCTTCATCACCTCGGCGCTCTGCAGCACAAACGGCAGGATCAGCTCACCGGAACCGAACCGATCACCGACATCCTTCATGGCGGGCAGGAGCACGGTGTTCAGCACGGTTACCGCGTCGAGGTCGCGCAGCGCCAGGTCGATCTGTTCCTCGATCCCGTCCTTGCGCCGGTGGAGGATCTGCGCGTGGATGCGCTCCACGGTCGACATTCCCTCGTATGGATCCGCCGTATCCGGGAGGCCCGCACCGTCACTCGAGCTTCCTTCGTCGAAGTGAGCGATGAATCGCGTGAGCGCGTCGGGAGCGCTGTTGAAGACCAGCTCCTCGGCGAGCCGGCGAGCCTGAGGATCGATCTCTCCGTAGGGGACGACATGCGTCGGATTGATGATCGCGGCATCGAGTCCGGCCTCGACGCAGTGGTGCAGGAACACGCTGTTGAGAATCGGCCGGGTGTGCGGCGCCAGGCCGAACGAGACGTTGGACACACCGAGCACGGTGAGCACGCCGGGCAGCTCGCGCTTGATGGCGCGGATGCCTTCGATGGTCTCGTGAGCCGAGTCGATCCATTCCGCCTCGCCGGTGGCCAGCGTGAAGGTCAGCGCATCAAAGATGAGCTGGTCGGGGCTCAGCGAGAACTCGTCGCGAGCGAGGTCGTGGATACGCCGCGCGATCTCGACCTTGCGGTCCGCCGTGCGCGCCATTCCCTGCTCGTCGATGGTCAACGCGATCACGCACGCGCCGTGGTCGCGGACCGACGGCAGCACGGCGTCGCACCGGACGCGCCCGTTCTCGAGGTTGACGCTGTTGACGATGCCGCGGCCCGGGTACACCTCGAGCGCGGCCCTGATGACATCGGCGTCGGTGCTGTCGATGACCAGGGGTGCGTCGATGCTCATCTGCAGCGTCTTGACGACGGTGCGCATCTGCTCCGCCTCGTCGCTGCGCTCGGTGACGGCGACGCACAGGTCGAGCGCATGGGCGCCACCCTCGACCTGCGTCCTGGCGACGCCGAGGATGCCGTCGTAGTCGTCCGCGAGCAGCAGACGTTTCACGGCGCGCGATCCCTGGGCGTTGACCCGCTCACCGATGAGCAGCGGCGCCGGCTGCTGACGCAGCTCGATGGCATGCATGCTGCTTGCCAGGTGCGGTTCGACGTCAGGGTTCACGTGCGCCCGCGACACTGCATGGACCCGCGACACCAGCTCGCGGGTGTGCTCGGCGGTTGAACCGCAACAACCGCCCACCACGCTGACTCCGTACTCGCTGACAAAGCTCGCCAGCTCGGTGGCCATCGGGATCGGTTGCAGCGGGTAGAACGCCGCGCCGTCGACGTTGATCGGCAGCCCCGCATTGGGGATGCAGGCGACGGGCAGCGCGGTGTGCGAGGTGATGTAGCGGATGGGTTCGCGCATGTGCTCGGGTCCCGTCGAGCAGTTGAAGCCGATCACGTCGACATGGAGCGACTCGAGGACGGCGAGCACCGCCGCCGCATCGGTGCCAAGCAGCATGCGGCCGGTGACGTCGAGCGAGACGGTGGTCATGATCGCCACGGGACGACCGGCTGCCGCAGCGGCGTCGCGGGCGCCGAAGACGGCGGCCTTGGTCTCGAGAATGTCCTGCTGCGTCTCGATGATGAGCACGTCGACGCCGCCCTCGATGAGCGAGGCGGCCTGTTCGCGGAACACCGGCACCAGGTCAGAGAAGCCGAGACGGCTCATCGACGGATCACTCGACGCGGGAAGGAACCCGGTCGGACCCATGCTCCCGGCGACGAAACGTGGACGCCCATCGGCGGCGTACTCGTCGGCGACCCTGCGTGCGAGGCGCGCGGCGGAGACGTTGAGGTCTGTCGTCACGTCGCCCTGACCCCACTCCTCGAGGCGCGGGCGCGTCGCCTGGAACGTGCAGGTCTCGATGACATCGCACCCCGCGTCGAGGAATCCGCGATGCACTCCCTCGACGATCTGTGGCGCGTGGATGGCGAGACCGTCCATCCAACCCTCGAGCCGGGCTCCGCCGAAGTCGTCGAGGCTGGGGTTCGCAGTCTGGAGGCTCGTGCCCATCGCGCCGTCGAAGACGAGCACGCGCTCGCGCAGCGCGTCGAGGAACGGAGATCGAATTTGGGCCGCCATCGAGTTCACGTTATCAGGGAACGGCTCCGTGATACGCTCGCCAATCGCTCGATCAGCTTTGAGGAGACCTGTTTGGCACGACGCCCACCCCGTCCTGGTGGTACCCGCAGGCGCGGCCCCGTCCGCCGACGGGACGTTACCGACGGCACTCCCCAGGTCGAGGTCAAGGAAGAGACCATCGAGATGGACGCGACGGTTGTCGAGCCGCTGCCCAACGCGATGTTCAAGGTGCGCTTGCAGACGGGTCAGGACGTGCTCGCGTACACGTCCGGAAAGATGCGCAAGTTCTACATCCGCATCCTGATCGGGGACCGCGTGCGCGTCGAGCTGAGCCCATACGACCTCTCGCGCGGGCGCATCACCTTCCGCTACAAGTAACCGGCGAGGACCGGTAGTGGCGATCTACGTTATCGCCGCGCTCGTGGTGCTCGCGTTCCTGTTCGGCGCCTACCGGATGATGGGATCCGGCGCGACCCTCGAAGAAGACCCCCGCGCTGTGCTCGTCGCGGTCTTGAGCACCGCCACCGAGGCTGCGCAGGCCCTTGACGGGACGCCGATCTCCGGTGACGAAACCGGCTCGCCGCACGCGGTCAGGCGACGCCTCGACGGCTGCGCGCAGGCGCTCGAGCGTGTCGCCGGCATCCCGGTGAACCCGACCCTCGACGAGGCGCGAACCATGCTCGAGCTTGCCGTCGATGAGTTGACCTGGTCAGCGCGACTCGCGGAAGCACCCGCCTACGCCAGGGACGAGGCGCTGCGTACCGCCGGCATCAGCTTGCGCAGTCGCGGGGCGGCGAACCTCGAACACGCGCGGTCGCAGCTCGACGGCTAGCCAGACACCCTGAAGAAGTCGACGGTCGAGCGAACGCCGTCCTCGAAGCTGATCGCAGCACTCCAGCCCAGGCGCTCACGCGTCCCGGCGGGATCGAGGCATGAGCGGCGCTGCTCGCCGGGCTTGGCGGGACCGTGTTCGGCGTCGACGTCGACCCCGGCCGCCTGGGCGAGCATTCGGTAGAGCGTGTTCACGTCGGTCTCGATGCCGGTCCCGATGTTGTAGATGCCGGCTGGTCCATCGACTGCTGCCAGGTTGGCGCGGACCACGTCGTGCACGTGGACGTAGTCGCGGGTCTGGCCGCCATCGCCGTTGATGACCACCGGTGCTCCATGCACGAGCCGGGTCGCGAAGATGGCAACCACCCCGGCCTCACCATGCGGGTCCTGGCGGGGTCCGTACACGTTGGCGTAGCGGAGCGCGACGAACTCGAGCCCAGCCTGGCGGTTGAACGTTCCCCCGTACGCCTCCGCGCACAACTTCGCGGTCCCGTACGGCGATTCCGGCCGGCAGGGGTGATCCTCGGGTGTGGGGATGACCTCGGTATCGCCGTAGATGGCGCCGCCACTCGACGCGAACACGACGCGGCGAGCGCCCGCGTCGACAGCCGCGCGGAGGACATTCACGGTCCCCACCACGTTGACGTCGGCATCGTGCAATGGGTCTCGCACCGACTCCCGGACATCGATCTGCGCTGCCTCGTGGAAGACGATGTCTGGACGCGCGTCGGCAAACGCAGACCCGAGCCTTGGCGACGTGATGTCCAGCTCCACAAAGGTCGCCGCCGCGTTGACCTGTTCGCGCCTGCCGCGCGATAGATCGTCAATGACCGTCACGGTGTGACCGGCATCGACGAGTGCGTCGGCGATGTGCGAGCCGATGAAGCCGGCACCGCCGGTGACGAGCGCTCTCACCCCTGGGTCGCGACCCGCTGCGCCTTGGGAACGTGCGCGTGAGTGACGACGAAGATGACGAAGCCAATCACCACCAGGCTGCCGTAGCTGATGCTCCGATCGAGCAGCGTGATCGATACCGCGGCAGAGTTGGTCACACCGCCGACGGTGATGAGCACGCCGATCATGCCCGCCTCGACGAGGCCGAGACCGCCTGGAAGGAACGGAACCGTGGTGAGCAGCGCCGCGACCAGCGCGATCAACAGGAACTGGGACGGACCGAGGTGAACGCCGGCGAGGTGCAGCGAGAAGACGACCAATCCGAGCCGTGCACCCTCTGCCGCCCAGACCATCAAGGTCAGGCCGAGCAGGGTGGGCAGCCGCGCGAACGAGTCGACGGCGCCGAGCCGGAGGCTCTCGTACCGATGAAAGACGGCTTCGGGAAGATGGCGGAGTACTCGCTGACCGCGGCCCGCGCGCATCACGAGGATCACACCCACACCGGCGAAGCAGACGAGCACGCCGATCACCACATATGGAATGAGGATGCCCGGCGCCTTGGTGCGGAAGACCACCGCACCGGCCGCGAGCAGGAGCGCCATCAGCACGATGAGGTCGATGAGGCGCTCGGCGATGATCGTGCCCAGCGCCTTGCTCACCGGAATGTCCAGCTTCTGCTTGGCGAGGTATCCGCGGTAGATATCGCCCATCTTCGCCGGCACCACACAGTTGACGAAGAACGACGTGATCACGATGCCGACCAGTGATCTTGAGGGCCGGTCCTCGCCTGCGTTCTTGAGAAGCACGTGCCAGCGGATCGAGCGAAACACGAACGACGAGTAGTAGACGGCCATCGCGGCCAGGTACAGGATTGGGTTGGCGTGACGGATGTTGTCCCACGCCGCGGCCCAGTCGATCGGCGCGCGCCACAACGCCACGCCGACGATGACGACGGCGACAGCGATGGACGCGAGCGTTCTGGGGGTGAGGAGGCGGCTTGTCAGCGAGGGGGGTGCTTCGCTGACTTCGGGCTCGCCACGCACCAGCGTGGTGGTCACAGCGGCGACGGTAGCACGCGGTCTGGACGGGTTCTGCGCTATCGACAGACGCGCGACACGTCCGAGATCAGGCTGAACCCGGGGGGCGGCGCATCCGCGACAGCAACGGTCGTCGGGTCGGCACGGTGCCACCGCCCGCAATGGTTCGCTCGCGCTCCGCCAGCACCCGCGCGAGTTGATCGAGCTCGGCGTGCTCATCGCGCTCGCTGGCCGGGCGGCTGTCCCACTGGCGGATCTGGTAGACGCCCTTGAGCGCCGAGTAGGGAACCGCGATGGTGCGAAGCTCGTTGCCCTCCGGCTCGACGATTCGCCAGACGCCGCCGTAGCGACCGAGATGCGCGTCTGAGCGGATCGAGGCGCGAAGCACCGGACCATCGATGAAGTGGAAGGCGGCGCGGTCCCAGCTCGCCACCTCAGCCTCAGGAGGCGCCGGTTCCGGATCGCCGACGAGGATCTGGCGGATTGCGCTCACCGGGAAGATCGCCCGCTCGGCGTTCTGATTGACGGATCGCAACTCCGCGTCAAGGATCGCGAGATCAAACGTGATCTCGGATGCGTCGGCGAGAACGACCTCACCGTCGAGGAAATTGATGACGACGACCGGCACCCGCAAAGTGTCACATTTCGGTCACAAGTCCAACCAGGAGCGGCCGTAGCATCGACGCGGAGGTGACTTGCTGAATCGACGCGCGCTCTTGATGTTGCTTGCCGGCGTGTCGCTGTTCTGGATCCTCTTCGGAGCATTGGACGTTTCGGCCGCGGCGGCCGGTATGGCCGGGCACGCCGAGGATTCGACAGCGTCCGCGAGCTCGAACTCCTCGGGTGATCCGGATCACGGTTGCCATGGCTGGTCCGGCGATCCAGGTGGTGACAACCGGTGTTGCGACCGCCACTGCTGCGGCCCCTCGCCGTCTGCCCAGCCCAGCGCGACGCCGGTGCCGACGCCGGCGCCGAGGCCGACGCCAGGCAGGACGCCGTCACCGACGCCGCGCCCGCATCCGAGGCCGGCTCCGGTGATCGCGACTCACCCCACCGGCACCCCGGCACCACAGCCCTCACCCGCGGCGACGAGGAGCCCCAAAACGCAGAACGGTTCGCGGCCGCCCGTTCTCGCGCCGCCTGCACTCACGATGCCCGCTGTCAACCCTATGACCGCACGAGCTCCCGGACTGGGAGTCGTGTCGGTGATCGCGCTCTCCACGGTTCTTGTGGCGGCGACCGTCGCAGTCGCATCCCTCGTGCTGATCCGTCGATCCAGCTGAGGGCGAGCGATGCGAGGGGTACGGCGAGTGAGCGGCGTCTGGCGAGGCGCGTCGTTCTCGTTGAAGTTCGCGACGGTGATTCTCGTTGCCGGCGTGACCATCGCCGTGGTACCGCTGATGCTCGCCGAAAACAGCGCGCGCACCCAGGCTGAGAACAGCGCGGCACAGCGGGCGTCCATCGCGGCGAATCTCATCGACGGGCAGCGTGCGTCGCTCGCGAGCTTCATCGCGGGAGTTGGGCGGCAGCTGTCGACGGACCGCGACCTGGGTAACTCGCAAGATCTCAGCGACACGCTCGTCGAGGACACCTCCGTGATCGGAACCGACGACGTGCTCGGAGTGACCCACACGGACAGTGACGTGGTCGCGGTGCAGGGATCGACTCCACTCCCCGCGACGCTGACGAGCCCAATCGTCGCTGCGGTGTCGGCTGGAACGACCACCGTGCAGTCCGGAGGCCAGGCGTGGCTGGTAGCGGCGTCGAGCATCCCCGGAACCAACGCCACCGCATTCGTCGCTCGCCCGCTCACCGCAGGACTCATCAACGCCATCGCGCACAACATCGCAACGCCGGCGGATCCGATCGGCATCCTGCTGATCGACGGCGACCGGACCGTCGCGACGACCGGCAGCGTGACGTCGCTGACGCCGGCGCTCAGCAGCGCGATTGCGACGTCTGCGCCCCAGCTTGTTTCCCTCCAGTCCCGCGAACTGGCCGTCGCATCGACGCCGGTGGGCGCGGGTCTCACCCTCGTCGTGGCGGCGCCGTTCATGGGGCCGCCGGTCGGATGGCAGTCGATCCTGCTCCTGCTCGCGGTGATCCTCGTCGCGATGCTCTTCATCGTGGTCGTGGTGCAGATCGATCTGCGCCGGCCGCTCCAGCGACTCGATGCCGCAGTCGCGGCGCTCGGGCGCGGTGACTTCGACCAGCCCGTTCATGTCGACTCGGTGGACGAGGTCGGCAGGCTCGGTGCGAGCTTCGAGGCGATGCGCACGCAGATCCGCTCCACCATGCGCGTGACCGCGACTCGCGCCTCGGTCGCCATGGAGCTCAGCCTCGCGCAACCGCTGGAGAGCGCGCTTGCCAACGTCTGCGCTGAATTGCGGCGCGCGATCGGCGTGGAGATCTCGATGATCGTGGTGAGCGGCTCCGAGATGAGTGACTCGTTCGCTGTCGCCGACGGCATCCGCGGGATCACCGTCGACGGTTTTCTCGGGGGTCGCGGACCACTCGGCGAGGGCTACCGCCACGCCGGTCTCGGGGCATTGCTGCTCGGCGCAACGGCCGCCGCTCCCGAGTCCCGGCTCGGAGTGCGCGAGTTCTGCGTCGCTCCACTCCGCCTCGGCACCCACGTCCACGGTGTGCTTGCGGTTGCCGGTCAGGACAGGGCATTCACCACCGGCGAGGCGGACGTCGTCGGATCAACGGCCGACCAGATCTCGCTCGCGCTCGAGCGCTACCGATTCCTCGCCGTAGTGCAGCGCCAGGCGAGCGTTGACGACCTCACCGGTCTCTACAACCATCGTTTCCTGATCGACTCGCTCGGTCAGCAGGTGGCGCTCGCCGAACGGTTGGGTGCGCCGCTGGCCATCCTCATGCTCGACATCGACCACTTCAAGGCGCTGAACGACACCCACGGTCACCACGCCGGAGACCTGGCCCTGATCACTTTCGCTCAGACGGTGCTCAGCAACATCCGGCGCGCCGACCTGGCCGCTCGATACGGCGGTGAAGAGTTCGTCGTGCTCATGCCGAATACCACCGCGCAGGAGGCGTCCGTGGTCGCGGAGAAGATCCGTGCCGCCGTTGCGGCGACCGAGGTCGAGCTTCGCGATCGCGTCGGTGTGCGTTTGACCGTGAGTGTCGGTGTCGCGGCGTACCCCGAGGACACCGACAGCGCGGATGACCTGTTCGGTCTTGCGGACGACGCCCTCTATGAGGCGAAGCGCATGGGCCGCGACCAGACGCGTCTGGCGTCGCGAGCCGGGCGGTCGATGGTCCACGATGCACGGATGACAATCAGTGAGAGCAATGTCGTCCCCGGGCATCGTCGATCTCCGGAGTGACACGCTGACCGTTCCTGACGAGGGAATGCGCGTGGCGATGGCGCGCGCAGAGGTCGGCGATGACGTCTGGGGGGAGGACCCGACGGTCCACCGGCTCGAGGAAGAGATTGCCCGCCGCCTTGGCAAGGAAACGGCTGTGTTCGTCCCAAGCGGCACGATGGGAAACCTGACATGCGTCGCTGCGCAGACGCGCCCAGGCGACGAGGTGCTCGCGGACGCGCAGGCGCATGTCGTCGTCTACGAGGTCGGCGGCACCGCGATCGTGGCGGGCATCCAGCTCCGCGTCCTCGACAGCGTCGACGGGGTCCCCGACCCAGAGGCGGTCACCGCCGCGGTGCGTGGGGCCGACATCCATCAGCCAGTCTCCACGCTGCTGTGCATCGAGAACACGCACAACCGCAGAGGCGGCGGAGCTGTCGACCCGGACCGAGTCCGCGCCGCTGCGCGGACCGCCCACCGGCTGGGGCTCCGGGTGCACTGCGACGGAGCACGGCTGTTCAACGCCGCAGTCGCACTCGGCGTGTCGCCGGATCAGCTCGTCGACGAGTGCGACACAGTGACGGTCTGCATCAGCAAGGGCCTCGGCGCTCCGGTGGGATCGGTTGTCTCCGGCGACACGCCGACGATCGAGACGGTTCGGCGTTGGCGGAAACGTCTCGGTGGGGGCATGCGCCAGGTCGGGGTGATCGCCGCCGCCGGACTGTATGCGCTCGAGCACAACGTCGATCGGCTCGCCGACGACCACGCTCACGCCGCGATCATCGCCGACGCGGTCGAGGCGGCCTCCGGCGCGACGCTGCGCGTTCCGGCAGTACCCACCAACATCGTCATGTTCGACACCATCGCCCTCGCCGATGAGCTCGTGGCCCACATCCGCGACGAGAACGTGCTGGTGAGCTGCATGGGTCCACACACCGTCCGCTGCGTGACCCACTTGAACGTAGACGTGGCAGGTGCCCACCGTGCGGCCGCGGTGCTGGCACGCGTTCTCGAATAAATACTCCGGGTGCGGCGCGGGGGGAAGCGCCGATCTGCTGACCGGCGCCGCGCAGACGTTCCCAGAAAGCCGAGCGATATGGAGTCAGACCGGGCAGCTGAGCGGCGGGGGTCTCCGCGCCGACAGGACCTGGACTATTTCTTCGGACCACTGAGCCAAGACGGGGCTGCTCGGCGAAAGCGACTGACACAAAGAAGGCCCCCGGCACCGGCCGGAGGCCTTCTCACTACGAAAGGTTGGAGAACTGAGTCTGTGGGCTCAGCTCGGTGTCGTCGTGGCCGGTGCCGCAGCGGGCGGAGCGGCGACGGGCTTGGCGCGGCGCCGGGTCACCGGCTTGCGCGCCGTGGTCTTGCGAGCAGCCGCCGGCTTACGAGCCGTGGTCTTGCGAGCGGTGGTCTTGCGAGCGGTGGTCTTGCGCGCCGTGGTCTTACGAGCGCCGGCGCGCTTTGCGGTGGCGCGCTTTGCGGTGGCGCGCTTTGCGGTGGCGCGCTTTGCGGTGGCGCGCTTTGCGGTCGCGCGCTTGGCGGTCGCCCGCTTGGCGGTTGCCCGCTTGGCGGTTGCCCGCTTGGCAGTTGCCCGCTTCGCGGTGCTGCGTTTTGCGGTTGCGCGTTTTGCGGTGGTGCGCTTGCTACCGCGGACTGCGGTCGACGCGCGCTTGGCTGCACCGCGGAGGCTCACTTCGAGCCGCGCGACAGTCTTCTCGAGGCCCGCAAGTCGCTTTTCCAGCTCGCCGACGGGCAATGCCTTCACGAGGTTCTGCACTGCCTTCACGAGATCGCCACCAGCGGCGGGTGCGCGACGGCGAGCAGTCGTCCCTACGCGCCTCACGGTGCGTTTGACGGCCTTCTCGACGCCGCCTCTCCTACGTCTGGTCCTGGCCATATCCTATGGGCCTCCTTGTTGTTTGTGACAGGAGGTGTCCAAAACCTCCGATCGTTCGCGCATAGCATGCTGGTTAGGATCGTGATTGTCAATGATTGTGCATCGCGTTGCTGCCAGGGCAGGCAACTACACGTCCAGTCGGAGTCCTAATCCGGGGTCTTCAGACCGACCTAAACCGGTGCCTGTTGCGTATAGTGCGGCCTGCGCATGTCCGGGACCAATGAGCGCTCCGCCCTGAGCATTGCTCAGCGGCAGTTCGACGCAACCGCCGACGCCATCGGGCTTGACGACTCCCTTCGAGCCGTGCTGCGCGAAGTCAAGCGCGAGCTGGTGGTGCATTTCCCGGTGGAGATGGACGACGGCTCATTTCGCGTCTTCACGGGGTTTCGTGTACAGCACAACATCGCCCGTGGGCCGGCAAAGGGAGGATTGCGCTACCACCCGGCAATGACGCTCGACGACGCGCGAGCACTGGCGATGTACATGACCTGGAAGACGGCGGTTGCCGACGTCCCGTTTGGCGGCGCAAAAGGTGGTGTGGTCTGCGACCCGCGTGAGCTCACCATCAACGAGCTCGAGCGCCTCACCCGCCGCTTCACGACGGAGATCTCGCTCATCGTCGGTCCCGACCGCGACATCCCCGCGCCCGACCTCGGCACGGGACCGCAGGTGATGGCGTGGATCATGGACACGCTGTCGATGCACGCGGGGTTCTCGGTTCCGGCATCGGTCACCGGGAAGCCGCAGTCGATCGGTGGTTCCGAAGGTCGCTTCACCGGACCTGGTCGTGGTCTGACCATGGTCGCCGTGCTCGCCATGCGCGACGCGGCAATGGACCCGTCAGGTGCGCGCGTCGCCATCCAGGGATTCGGCAAGGTCGGTGGCGTCTGCGCTGAGCTGATGGCGGGTGAAGGGATGAACGTCGTCGCCGTGTCGGACAGCACGTGTGGTCTGTATCGCCCGGAAGGACTCGATTTGACGGCGCTTCGCCACCTCAAGGAGGAGGGTGGGCATTTCACGGATTACGGAGGTGCTGAGCAGATCGATCGCGAGCAACTGCTGACGCTCGATGTCGACGTGCTCGTCCCCGCGGCGCTGGAGGCGCAGATCACCGAGCGCAACGCTGATCGTGTCCGGGCCAAGGTCATTGCCGAGGGCGCGAATGCGCCGCTGACCACCGAAGCGGACGCGATGCTCAACGAACGCGGAGTGCTCATCCTCCCCGACATCCTCGCCAACGCCGGCGGCGTTGTGGTCTCGTACTTCGAATGGGTGCAGGACATCCAGGCGTACTTCTGGGGATCCGGCGAGGTGAACTCCCGGCTCCGCGAGGTGATGACGCGGAGCTACCAGCAGGTTCGGGCAGAGGCGCAGTCCCACGATGTCACGCTGCGCAGTGCCGCATTCCGCATCGCCGTGACCAAGGTCGCCGAGGCGACCAAGGTTCGCGGCATCTACCCATAGCGCAGCGACCGCCGGGCCCTGCCCGGGCTGCCAGGCCCTACTACTAGATGTGGTGGGTACCTTCTAAAGAGTCCACAAGATGGTGCGATCCCGAGGCCGGACTCCCCCCTTCCTCCTGTAGAATCTCCAGATGGAGTTCGAGTTGGGCAGAGGCAAGCGGGCCCGACGCGCCTACGGGTTCGATGAGGTCGCCCTTGTCCCCGGACGGGTCACAGTCAATCCCGCGGAAATCGACGTCTCATTTGCTGTCAACGGGACCACTCTGGAGATCCCCTTTCTCGCCGCCGCCATGGACGGGGTCGTGGACACTCGCTTTGCGGCGGAGATGGGCCACCTCGGCGGTCTGGCGGTTCTGAACCTCGACGGCGTGCAAACCCGCTACGAGGACCCGGCCGAGGTGCTGGCGGCAATCGCTGAGACCCCGGTCGACCAGATCAACACGCTGCTGCAGAAGATCTACACCGCCCCCGTACAGGACGGGCTGATCGGCCTGCGCATCGAGGAGATCACCAGTGCGGGCGTCGCCTGCGCGGTCTCCACCGTTCCCGCGCACGCCGAGCGCCGCGCCCCAATCGTTCAGGAGGCTGGGGCGCACATGCTCGTGGTGCAGGGCACGGTCCTCACCGCCCGACACGTGAGCAAGTCGTACAAACACCTCTCCTTCGCCGAATTGACGCACTCCGTGGACATCCCGGTGGTTGCCGGCAACTGTGTCGACTACGCCACCGCCCTCGAATTGATGGACACGGGCATCAAGGGACTGCTCGTCGGCGTCGGCCCGGGAGCTGCATGCACGACTCGCGCGGTGCTCGGCGTCGGCGTTCCTCAGGTCACCGCCACGAGCGACTGCGCGGCCGCCCGTGACGATCACTTCCGCCGCAGTGGCGAGCGGGTGGCGATCATCACCGACGGCGGGATGCGCCTCGGTGGCGATGTCGCCAAGGCCTTCGCCAGCGGCGCCGACGCGGTGATGATCGGGTCCATCTTCGCGTCCGCGGCCGAGGCCGCAGGACATGGCAATCATTGGGGAATGGCGACGCCGGATCCCAACCTGCCCCGCGGTACGCGCATCCGCACCGGCATCAAGGGCACGCTCCGCGAGATCCTGTTCGGCCCGGCACACGTCGATGACGGCAGCATGAACCTGGTGGGAGCGCTGAAGACCGCCATGGGTGTTTGCGGCGCGCGGACGATCGCCGAGTTCCAGGAAACCGAGATGGTCATCGCCCCCTCGATCAAGACCGAGGGCAAGGTGCAACAGCGTGAGCAGCACGTCGGCATGGGGGCCTGAGGAGCGGTGGGAGGACGGTGATGACTGTCGCGACTGACGCAGGCGCCGTCGCGCGGTTGCCTGCGCAGGTCGCCCAGGACACGATCCTCGTCCTCGACTTCGGGAGCCAGTACAGCCAGCTGATCGCGCGTCGTGTGCGCGAGGCCAAGGTGTACTGCGAGCTGGTTCCCGGCACCATCAGCGCCGAGGAGATTCGCCGCAGAGACCCGCGCGGCATCATCTTCAGTGGCGGTCCGGCATCGGTGTTCGAGCCCGGCGCGCCGCACCCGGATCCGGCGCTGTACGACCTCGACGTTCCCATTCTCGGCATCTGCTACGGCATGCAGTTGCTCGCGGAGAACCTTGGCGGCGCGGTTGCGCCCGCCGAGCGCCGCGAGTACGGGCATGCGTCCGTGACCATCGACGAGGAAGCCGGACTCTTCGCCAGGCTTCCGTCCGAGCTGGCGGCGTGGATGTCACACGGTGATGTCGTCACCGAGCTTCCCGCCGGTTTCCGGCCGATCGCGCATTCACTCAACTCGTCCTGCGCCGCATTCGTCGGGCCGCACCGCCGCTACGGGATCCAGTTCCATCCGGAGGTGGCGCACACGCCGCGGGGACGCGACATCCTGCGCAACTTCCTCTTCGACGTCTGCGGGTGCGCGGGGACGTGGCAGGCCGCCTCGTTCATCGACATGACCATCAACGCACTGCGTCATCAGATCGGTGACGGCAAGGTCATCTGCGCGCTGAGCGGCGGCGTCGATTCCGCCGTCGCCGCCACCCTCGTGCATCGCGCGGTCGGTGATCAGCTCACCTGCGTGTTCGTCGACAACGGCCTGCTCCGTCGCGGTGAGGGCGACCGCGTTGTCGACGTGATGCGCACCCAGCGGCACATTCACCTCGTGCACGTCGACGCCACCGACCAGTTCCTCGACGCACTCGCCGGCGTCGTCGATCCCGAGGAGAAGCGGCGGCGCATCGGCGCGACGTTCATCAGGGTGTTCGAGGAGCAGGCGACCCGCCTGGGAAGCATCGACTTCCTGGCCCAGGGCACGCTGTACCCGGATGTCATCGAGTCGACCTCGCACGACACCCACAACGCCACCAAGATCAAGACCCACCACAACGTTGGTGGCCTCCCGGAGAACCTTCGCTTCGAGCTCGTCGAGCCGCTGCGCTACCTCTTCAAGGACGAGGTTCGCCATGTCGGGCTCGCGCTCGGGCTCCCCGAGGACATGGTGTTCCGTCAACCGTTCCCAGGCCCAGGCCTCGCCATCCGGATCATCGGCGCCGTGACCCGTGAGGGCCTCGAGACACTTCGCGCCGCGGACTGGGTGGTGATCGACGAGATCAAGCGCAGTGGCCTGTATCGGAAGGTCTGGCAGTCGTTCGCGATCCTCACCCCGATCTCGTCAGTCGGTGTCATGGGCGACTACCGCACCTACGGCAATGTCGTCGCGGTCCGCATCGTCGAGAGTGAGGACGGCATGACCGCGGACTGGGCGCGAGTCCCCTATGACGTCCTGGCGGTGATCAGCCGGCGCATCGTCAACGAGGTGCCGGGCATCAACCGCGTCGTCTATGACATCTCGAGCAAACCGCCGTCGACCATCGAATGGGAATAGGGCGAGTCCTCATCGTCGGATCCGGGGGACGCGAGCACGCGCTGGCGTGGGCGTGTTTGCGCGACGTGCCTGACCTGGCGGTGATCGTCGCGCCTGGCAACGGTGGCACCGCGACGATGGCTGAGAACGTCCCATTGGACGTCACCGACGCGGCGGCTGTGGCGCGGCTCGCTGCCGAGCGCGACGTGGACCTCGTGGTCATCGGGCCCGACGCCGCGGCTGCGGCGGGTGTCGCCGATGCGTGCACCGCGCGCGGCATCCTCGTCTTCGGACCGACCGCCGCCGCGGCGCGCATCGAGTCGTCCAAGACATTCGCGAAGCACGTGATGGAAGCGGCGGGCATCCCGACCGCGCGGTGGATTGCCGGTGATGCCGCGGACCGCAAACGGCTCAGTGCGTTTGTCGCAGAGCTCGCGGGACGGTGCGTCGTCAAGGCCGACGGGCTCGCGCTCGGCAAGGGAGTGATGGTGTGCGGCAACCTCGACGAGGCGGAGCGTGCACTCGACGAATGCCTGGGCGAGCTTCGCTTCGGCGATGCCGGGCGCCACGTGGTCGTGGAGGAATTGCTCAGTGGCACCGAGGTGAGCGTGTTCGGACTCAGCGACGGGCGCAACGTCCGGACCCTGGTCCCGGCCCGCGACAACAAGCGCATCTTCGACGGCGATCGCGGCCCCAACACCGGGGGTATGGGCTCGATCGCTCCACCGGCAGACGCCTCCTCGGACGCATTCATTGACGAGGTGACGCGCAGCGTGCTCGCCCCGTGCATCGATGCGCTCCATGTACGGGAAACCTCCTTTGTCGGATGCCTGTACGCGGGTCTGATGCTCACCCCCGACGGCATTCGCGTGCTCGAATTCAACGCGCGTTTTGGCGACCCCGAAACTCAGGTGGTGCTGCCGCTGCTCGATGAGTCGCTGCTCGAGATGTTCACCGCCTGCGCCCGAGGCGAGGTGCCCGCGGGCGTCGCGTCCGCGAAACCCGGTGCTGCGGTGGGGGTTGTTGCCGCGGCTGCCGGCTACCCCGGAGACGTGCGCCGCGGCGATGTGATCACCGGTATCGAAGCGCTCGACGACGACGTCCACTGTTTCCATGCGGGGACGGCGCGAGACACCGACGGAACGCTGCGGACCGCGGGCGGCCGCGTGCTGTGCGTCACGGCGACCGGTGCGGACGTCGACGCCGCCCGGGCACGTGCATATGGCAATCTTGCGCGCGTGCACTTCGACGGCATGCAGGCGCGCACCGACATCGGGCTCCCCGTCACAGCCGGGGCGCGTTCGTGACCGCACCCGTGCGCGTCGGCATCGTGGTGGGCAGCGAGTCCGACCTGCCGGTGATGAACACCTGCGGCGAGGTGCTCGACGGCTATGGGATCGGGTGGGAGATCGGCGTCATGTCGGCGCACCGCGCGGGCGACGTCGTGCGCGCGTACGCACTGGCCGCGCCCGAACGCGGTTTGCGGGTGCTCATCGCCGGTGCGGGTGCGGCGGCGCATCTCCCTGGTGTGCTTGCCTCGCTGACCACCCTGCCGGTGATCGGCGTTCCGCTCGCCGCGACGCCACTGGCAGGCTTTGACTCGCTGCTCTCGATCGTGCAGATGCCACCCGGGATTCCCGTGGCGACGGTCGCCGTTGGGCCGATGGGCGCGCGCAACGCGGGTCACCTCGCCGCCGAGATCATCGGCCTCTTCGATTCCGACGTTGCCGCTCGTATCAAGGAAGAGCGCGCGCGAATGCGCTCCAAGGTCCAGCTGCCCGAGGGATTCACCTTCGAGTAGTCAGCGCTTGACGCCGATGCTCTTGCCTTCGGTGTATCGGATGGGCGCCTCCAGCGTATCCACGAGGAATTGATCTCGATCTCCTCGATCCCAGGCCTCCCGCAAGCCCGGAGCTGCCAGGTCGAAGTCTGGTCGAACCTTGCGAAAGACCGCGCGCAGGTCCACATGCAGCTCGGCCATGGTTGGGCGACCCCAGAACCAGTAGCCGTTNNGGGGATCATCGGATCGTGCGGCTCGTCCGTGAACTCCTTGATGTCGACCCTGCTGAATCGTCCGATCTGGGTCCGACAGGAAGGGCCACGGGGCACCGACGGCATCGCGGAACTCATTGGTGTTCAGCTGGTTGTCTGTCGAGATGACAACCAACCGCGTGTAGGCGTTTCGAAACTGGGGATAGGCATCGACGAGTTGGCCAAGAAATTGGTGCTCTTTGGGGTCGTACCCGCCACGCGACAGGTAGCACCATCGCGTTTCCCCCTTGGAGTTCCGATAGAGAACGACGTTGGCCGGCCTGGTCGGCGAGTTCATAGTCGGGAAACGTTCCGCCTTCACAAATGTCGCTGCGCATATGACCTCCTCAACTCGAGTGTCTGACCAATGCCCAGGAGCCGTTCAAGGCTCGCCATCGGGAATTCTTGTCGAAGCGCGCCGACGTGATCCCGCGCCAGTTCCATGCTGACTAGAATGGCCCGCTGTGCCCCGACTGGAATTGGTGGAGACGTCGCTCCGCCATGGGCAGCAGTCGCTCATGGTCAGCAGGCTGCGCCTCCGCCACGCTCTGCCGGTCGCCGAGACCCTCGACCACTGCGGTTTTGCCGCTCTCGACGTCTTCGGAGGATCGATCTTCGAGGCGTCCCTGCGCTTCCTCGCGGAGGATCCATTCGAGCGGATCCGCGCGATCAGGGCCGCGGCGCCGATCACGCCGTTCCTCGCGGTTATCGGTGGTCAGTCCCTGGTCGGACACCGTCAGGTGCCGGACGATCTCGTTGACGCCTTCATCGAGACAGCGGCGGTCGCCGGCGTCGATATCTTTCGCTGCTACGACCCCCTGAACGATGTCCGCAATCTCGAGCGCTGCGCGATCGCGATCGCCGCAACCGGGAAGCAGGCGGAAGGGGTCATCGTCTACAACGAGGTGCCCGGCCGGGGCCTCGACGGGCTGGGAGACGTGGCTCGCCGGCTCGTCGACGCCGGGTATCCCACCATCTGCCTGCACGATCCGCTCGGCGTCCTCGGTGCATCCGCAGCCGCCAATGCGGTCAAGGTGATCCGCGAAGCGGCGGGTGTCCCGGTCGCGGTATCGATCTCGGCGCAGACGGGGATGTCCGCACTGGCCTGCTACGCAGCCGCGGGAGTCGGGGCATACCGAGCGGACTGCGCACTGTCGCCGCTGGCAGGCGGAGCATCGATGCCGGGAGCTGAGGCGCTCATTGCGGGGTTCGCGGGCACGGAGGTCGACTGCGGCCTCGATCTCGAGCGCGTAGCCGCCGCCGCTCTGGTCCTCGAACAGGAGCTCCTCCACTACACGGAGGTCATCGATCCACTCGCGGCCCGGCTCGATACCTCGGCGCTACGAGGACTGCTCCCGCCGTCAGCGATGGGGCACGCGATGGCCGAGCTGCGCGAGCGCAACGCGCTCGGCCAGCTCGCGGAGGTGGAGGCGGATGTCGTCCAGGTTCGAAGTGAGCTCGGATACCCGCCGCTGATCACGCCGCTCACGGAGATCATGGCGACCCAAGCCGTGTACAACGTGGTCGAAGGCGACCGCTACGCGACCATCAGCCAGGAGATCAAGGACTACTGCCTCGGCCTCTACGGTGAGCCGCCCGAACCGATCGATCGCGAGGTCCGGCGCTTGGTCAATGGGCGCGAGGAGCCCATCACCTGCCGGCCGGCCGACCTGCTCGAGCCCGTGATGGATGCGACCCGACGCGAGCTGATTCGCGAGGGCTATCCCAAACCGGACACCGCCGCGATGGTCACGTACGCCCTTTTCCCGAACGCGTATCTCAACCTGGTGAGGGGCGACGCGGTGGCTGAGCGACTCGGGGACGAGCCCGACCTTCCTGCTCCGGCGACGGCGTCCGAGCCGGTGCCGGACAGCGACACCGCGGCGAGCGAGCCACAGGGCGAGGAAGCGCAGCCGCTCCCGGTGCGCGAGCTCACCGTCGAGGTGGACGGTCAGAGCTACGCGGTGCGCATCATCGGTGGCACGGATACGGGCGTCGCCGCATCCGCGGCGCCGGACAAGCCGTTGGCACCGACGGTCCGCGAGGGGACTGTCGTCTCACCGATGCAGGGCCTGCTGCTCAAGGTCAACGTGAAGGTCGGCGACCAGGTCGCGCTCGGCGACGTCGTGTGCGTGCTCGAGGCGATGAAGATGCAGAACGACATCACCGCGACGCGTGCGGGCACAGTCACCGAGGTGTACATCGCCGAGGGCGCCGTGGTGAGCCCGCGTGCCCCGTTGATCCAGATCGGCGCGTGAGCACGGACTGAGTCGAGTCATGTTCGACAAGGTGCTCATCGCCAACCGTGGCGAGATCGCGCTCCGCATCATCCGCGGGTGCCGCGACCTGGGCGTCAGCACTGTCGCCGTGCACAGCGACGTCGACCGCACCGCAGCCTTCGTGCTGCTCGCAGATGAAGCGGTGGAGATCGGTCCCGCGCCGGCGGCGCAGTCATACCTCGTGATCGATCGCATCATCGACGCAGCGCGGACGACCGGTGCGCAGGCGATTCACCCAGGCTACGGATTCCTCAGCGAGAACCAGCAACTCGCGCGCGCGTGCGAGGAGAACGGCATCGTGTTCGTCGGGCCGCCCCCCGACGCGATGGCGGCGATGGGCGAGAAGGTGCCCGCGCGAGAGCGCATGCGCAACTCCGGCGTACCGGTGGTTCCTGGGACGGATGCGCTCGGCGACATCGAGGAAACCGTTGCTGCCGCAGCGAAGATCGGCTATCCGGTGCTCCTCAAGGCGAGCGCAGGCGGAGGCGGCATCGGGATGCGCGTCGCTCGCGATGAGGAGGAGCTGCGCGGCTCGTTCGACACTGCCAAGAGCACCGCGCAGCGCGCGTTCGGCAACGACACGATCTTTCTCGAGCGCTATCTCGAGCAGCCGCGCCACATCGAGATCCAGGTGCTCGCGGATACGCACGGGAATGTCATCCACCTTGGCGAACGTGAGTGCTCAATCCAGCGTAGACATCAGAAGATCGTCGAGGAAGCGCCGTCACCGGTAATCGACGCGGCGACCCGCGCGCGCATGGGTGAGGCAGCGGTGACTGCCGCCCGAGCAGTCGGGTATGTCAATGCCGGCACCGTCGAGTTCATCTATCGCAACGGCGAGTTCTTCTTCCTGGAGATGAACACTCGACTGCAGGTCGAGCATCCCGTGACCGAGCTCGTCTACGGCATCGACTTGGTCGGCGAGCAGTTGCGCATCGCCGCCGGCGAGCGCCTGACGCTGACCCAGGAGCAGGTCATTCCGCTCGGGCACGCGGTGGAGTGCCGGATCAACGCGGAGAACTACGCGCGCGGCTTTCTTCCGTCGCCGGGGCAGGTCACCGGCTACCACGAGCCGTCAGGGCCTGGCGTGCGTGTCGACAGTTCGCTGGTGAGCCCAGGCCTGGTCTCCCCCAACTACGACCCGATGATCGCCAAGCTGATCACGTACGCGCCGACCCGCGATATGGCGCTCGATCGTATGCGCCGCGCGCTGCTCGAGTACGTCATCACCGGCATCCACACGAACATTCCGTATCACCTCGCGGTGATCGCCGACCCCGACTTTCGCGCCGGCGACTACAGCACCGCGTTCATCGAGGAGCACCCGGAACTGGTCGCGGCGGCTGACGAATGGGCGAGGCGTCAGGAACCGTTGCGCCGAGTGGTGCGCGACCCGGCGCGCGTTGCCGCGATCGCCGCCGCAATCGCCGTCTCCGGGTAGCGGCGTGGGCCCGAGATACGGGCGGCTGTATGCGAACGCGGTCCTCCGGCCGCTGGCCGAGCAGGTCACCGACGCGTTGGACGTCCGGCAGGGGCAGACAGCGTGCGATCTGATTTGCGACAGTGGAACCTTGGGCTTGGCGCTCGGCGCCGCAGTGGGACACGAGGGTCACGTCGTGCTCATTGACAGTGACGCGGCGTTGCTGCCGGCCGCATCGCATGAGGTGTCATCTGCCGGATGCGCGGTCTCGGCGCAGGTTGCGGAAGCCGAGACGGCACCGGATGACCATCGGTGTGACCGTGTGGCATCGCTGTGCACCTTCGGCTTCTGGGATGGCGTATCGCTGCTCGATGTCGCGAAGCGCATGACCCATCGGGGCGGACGCGCCGCCGTGCTCACCTGGGACTCCGCGAATCCTCCGGCACACGAGGTCGCCCTCGACGTTGCGCTGCGCGACGTCGCCGGACTCGAGTCGTCATTCCTGACGCGCTGTCTTGCCGGTCCCGACGCGGCCGAGGCCCTGGGATGGGAGCCGGTGACGCTCCACGACGTGGTGCGCTTCGACGGAATCAATGTGTACTGGGCTGCGATGGTCCTTGAACGGCCGGTCGCTCATGAGCTCGATCACCAACCCGGCGACTCAGCGCAGGCGATGCGTGCCGCGTGTGTGCGTGCACTGCAGCCGTGGACGGCGCCCGACGGCACGATGCGGATTCCTGTGCGCGCGACGTTGTGGTGCTCCCCGCCGGGAGGGCGCGGCTAGGAGCCGGCCTGGAACGTCGTCTGGAAGCCGTTTTCGAGCGACTGGCCCTCGACGTCGGCAAGCGATGTCGCGATCTCGAGGGTCAGCGTGCCACTGGGGGCGTTGGCTAGCGTCACAGTGGCGGTGCGGGTGTCGGGGTCGTACACGGCAGTCGAATTGAGGATCACCCCGGCCTGGTTCTCCACCGTGATGGCGCCGGCGACGGTCTTCTGATTGAGATCGCTGTCGAAGGTCACCAGCAGCGTGGTGACTCCATCAGCGGTGATCGGCGTCACCTGCACGACGTGCGGCCCCGCGGATTCGTTACGCAGCGGGAAGATCGTCGCTGAGGTGACCAGGTAGCTCCCCGAGGACTCCGCGATGAGCACTTGCTCGCTCGCGACCCTCGTTGCGGTGTGGCCCGCGTCCGGATCGACGATCAGCTCGATGCTCGCTTCGACGACACCTGCAGGCTCGAGGGATGTGCTGATGACGTACGCCCTGCTGAGGTCCGGTGGCGTGTTGGATGCGGCGTTGACCCCAGGAGCGCTGAGTGCGGCCAGGGTATCGAGATCGGGCTGGCCGCTCTGTCCGACTTGAGCCTGGACGAAGCCCTGGAGGGTGGCATTGGCCGCGTCAGGAATTCTCGGACCGACCTGGTGCTTGGGTGCGCCGGGCACGGGGGCCTGCTCAACGCTGGCGCCGGCCGATGAGTTCGAGACGAAGGCGACATGATCGCCGCCCGGAGACAGCGTGAGCTCGGACGCGTTCGAGATCGATGTCACAGCCAGCGGCGTCCCGCTCGGCAGCTGCGCCACCACGAGCTGAGTGAGGCCCGACGTCGAATCGGTGCTGAGATACGTGATCTCATCGCCTCGCATGTCGAGCGCGACGTCACTCGGACTGGCGTTGGAATCCGGCATCGACAGCGCATCCGGCGTGTTCTCCGTGACGGGCTCGGTGAAGAGGCGCCCAGGCTGTGCCGAATTGTCGACCCACGCCACGGTCGCGCCGTTGCCGCTGAACGCGACGTCGGTCGTCGCGCCGTGGAGCACCTGCTCGGCACCACTGCTGATGTTGAGCAGTGAGCCGCCGGTACCGGTCGCCGGGGAGATATATGCGTACGCGCCACCGGTGGCGAGGGACGTGATCACTCCCGACCCGGAGGCAAGCGTGTACAGCGTGCTGGTCGTGTGGGAGAGGTCGACGGAGTCGATGTTGGTCCCGTCCGTGTAGATGATTCGATCGTTCGACGCCCAGGTCAGCGCCGTCACCGGAGTCGGCGAGTCGATGAGCTTGTCAGGCGCCGATCCGTCGCTCTGGCTTGTGATGATTTGCGAGCCGCCGTTGCCGTCATCGACCGCCATCGCCAGGTACCTGCCGTTGGGCGAGAACGCGACCGCGCTCGGCAACGGTCCGATCTGGGCCGCGGGGCCGGACGTGGAGAACTCCACCAACGCTCCGGGAACCGAAGGAGCGCCCGAGAACGACCCTTCGGGTGTCGCCGTCGCGCTGGCGGGCGGCGTTGGAGTGGCAGTGGGCGACGGGGGCGTGGTCGCTGATTCGGGGATCACCCCGACAGTGCTGACCACAGAACCACCATCCGGGGTGTAGAGCAGCGACCCGCCGGTCCCGTTGGAGCCCAGGACGACCGGCGTGAGCGAGGGTGGCGACACGGGCTGTGGAGTCGCTGTGGGCTCAGTCGCGAAGGTGATGTTGATTGGCGCCGCGGCGGACGCACCCGATGCGGCGACGAGATAGGTCTTGGCGATGGTCACGGTGTACGGGGTATTCGCGGAGAGGTGATACACCGGCGAGATCACGAGGTCGTTGTTCTTCCAGGAGAACGCGACCTTGACCGCCGGCTGGATGTGGACGCCGTTCTCGACGACCGTCTTTTTCATGGGCTGGTTGAACGAGACGGTGATCACCTGGTTCGGGCTGACCGAGTGCTGGGCGGTGAGCTGGGAGAACGCGGTCACCGTCTGATCCTTCGGGCTGTTGGAGACAAAGGTGAGGACCGTCGCTGTGATCAGCGCCGCGCCCAACAACCCTCCACCCCAGGCGAACCCGGCGGGGCCGAGACGCCACCAGCGGCGCACACCCCGTGCACCCCTGCCGCGCGATGCCTCGGCGACGAGCTGGGCGCGGAGCCGGTTCTGGAAGCGCGGATCCGCTTCGACACGGGGACGCGATGCCCGCACCTGCTTGGCCGTCTCGATGAGTTCGGGCTCGTCCTGGAACAGGTCCTCGAGCTCAGGGTCGAACCAACCTCCCATCCAGGACATCAGCTCTGTTCCTCGACCGCGACCACAACGCCCAGGCGCAGACGGACGCCGATCATCCCGCGATGGATGAGCAGCTTCACGGCTCCCTCGCTCTTTCCCAGGATCTCGCCGATCTGGGCGAGCTTCATGTCCTCGCCGAGCTTCAAGGTCATCGCTGCCCTCTGCTGCGGGGGGAGGTCATCGATTGCCGCCCAGACCCGGGCCGCCTCGGCGCTGTCAACGACCCGGTCGTCGACAGGGCGTGCAGGATCGGCGACAGCGATCGCGCTGTCGAGGCTCGAGGTCGGTTTACGGCTGCGGTAGTGATCATTTATGGCGTTGACGCTGATCTGGTAGAGCCACGCGCTGAACGGGTGGCCCGAGGGTTTGTATCGGCCGATTGCGCGGAGTGCCTTGAAGAAGACCTCCGATGTAACGTCCTCGGCTGCCTCTTGGTCTCGGAGGCGGCTGAAGATGAACCGGTAGATCTGCCCGAAGTAGTGGTCGTACAGTTCCCCAAAGGCGTCGGCGTCCTGTTTGGCACGCTCGACAAGCTGGTCCTCATACGCCCGAGGTAGCGTCATCTCGGGATCACCGGGCGCACTCGATCATCCAACGGGGGCCGAGTTGGTCCGGTTACGTGCGCTGGCATAAAGTCGTCAGCCCCTCCGCTTGCCGGACCCCGGCGGACCTTTGTCCCTTCCCAACTGGCCCCGGACAGCAGTTCGCGGCGAGTCTCGACCGCGAGGCCGGGCAGGTCAGTGATTATGCCCGCCACTCGCCCATCCGCAAGGTATGAGCGCAGCCGCTGGGGTCCGTCGACCGTCCAGACCAAGATCGGGAAGCCCCGAGCCTGCGCCTCGGCGAGCAGCCCGGTTCCGGCGACCCGCCGGTTGCGTCGCCGGATGGGTGCCAGCCACTGGTGAACCGCTAGCAGGTCGGCGCCACAGCGTTCAGCGAGATCGAATGGCAGTCCTTCGTAGCGCTGGGCGCGGCTTCTCAGCCGGCCGGGCCCGAGCAGCAGGCCGCACCGTGCATCGGCGTCCAGGCGCTTCATCGTGCTGATGACCGACTCCTCGAAGGACGTGTACAGAAGCAGGTCGCGCGGAAAGCGTCTCGATGCCTCCTCGATGACCTCCGCCTCGTAGCCGGTCTCCTTGATCTCGATGTCGACGGCGATCCTGCCGGCGCAGAGATCGAGGATCTCCTCGAACCTCGGCGGCTCGTGGCCGCTCAGACGCACCAGCCCGGAGTAGGTGAGCATCGTCAGGGGAACCCCCCGGCGCGAGGCGTTGTGATGCACGACGAGGACCCCGTCGGATGTCCGGCGCACGTCCATCTCAACCGCGTCCGCACCGAGCGCGATCGCCGCTTCGAAGGCGGCAGGGGTGTTTTCGGGCGCCTCACGTGAGGCGCCGCGGTGCGCGATCACGAGGGGGAGGGAGGTCCCAACGTTCACCCCGATAGAATGAACGTACGTGATCCCCCGGTACGCCCCGCAGCAGATCGCGAAGATCTTCAGTGACGCATCGCGATTGCAACGCTGGCTGGATGTCGAGTTGCTCGCATGCGAAGGGTGGGCCGAGATCGGCCGGATTCCCGTGGAAGCGCTGTCCACGCTGCAAGGGGCCACGATCGATGCCGATCGGATCGCCGAGCTCGAGGCCGAGCAGGGACACGACATCGCCGCGTTCGTCGCTGCCGTGCAGGAGACCGTCGGCGACGCCGGCCGGTACTTTCACCTCGGGCTGACATCGTCCGACGTGGTCGACACGGCCCTGGCGACCCAGTTGCGCGATGCCGCCGGCGTGATCGACGCCGACCTGGAGTCGCTGATCGGGGCACTCATCGAGCAGGCGGAGCGCCACCGTCTCACCGTGATGATGGGGCGCACCCACGGCGTCCACGCAGAGCCGCTGACCTTCGGCATCAAGCTCGCCAACTTCGTCGACGAGGTCCGTCGATCCCGGGAGCGGCTGACTGCAGCGACGGCAGAGATCGCGGTCGGACAGATCACCGGCGCGGTCGGGACGCATGCGAGCGTTCCTCCCGAGGTGGAGGAGCACGTGTGCCAGGGCCTGCAGCTCGCAACTGCACCGGTGGCGACACAGGTGCTCGCGCGCGACCGTCATGCGTCGTTCATCACCGCGCTTGCGCTGCTCGGAGCCGTGCTGGAGCGGCTGGCGACCACAATCCGGCTCCTCCAGATCACCGAGGTCGATGAGGCTGAGGAACCGTTCGGTCAGCGCCAGAAGGGCTCATCCTCCATGCCCCACAAGCGCAATCCGATCCTGTGCGAACGCATCTGCGGACTTGCGCGCGTGCTCCGCGGTTATGCGATGACGGCGATGGAGGATGTTGCCCTCTGGCACGAACGCGACATCTCTCATTCGTCCGCCGAACGAGTGATCATTCCCGATGCGTGCGCGCTCAGCGACTACATCGTGCGCCTCTCGACTCGCATCGTCGAGGGCCTTCGTGTCAAGTCCGAGCACATGGCGGCCAACATCGAGCTGCACGGCGGCGTGGCCTTCTCCCAACAGGTGCTCACCGCGCTCATCGTGGAAGCCGAGTGGCCGCGCGAGCGTGCATATCGTGCCGTGCAGGCGCTTGCCGGCCGTGCGCGTGACGACGAGGCGTCGTTCCGCGACCTCGTCGCCGTCGACGAAGACATCTCCACAGCGCTTTCCGAGCAGGCCATCGCTCGCTGTTTCGACGTCGAGCCCTACCTCGCACACATTGACGAGACGTACCGTCGCCTCGGTCTGTCGACCACAACATCGCAACCAGCCACGGCGGACTCTTCAACGCCCGTACTGGCTATTGAGGCCGGCCTTGCCGGCGGGAGGATGAGCTGATGCAAGTGATGAGCGCAGCAGATGTCGGTGACCTGAACCTCTTCCGGCGCGGCAAGGTTCGCGACACCTTTCAGCTCGCGGACGGAACCCTGCTGATGATCGCGACCGATCGGTTGAGCGTCTTCGACGTCGTCCTGCCCACTCCGATCCCAGGCAAGGGCACCGTGCTCACGCAGATGTCGCGCTGGTGGTTCGCGCAGACCGCCAGGATCATGCCGAATCACCTGCTCCCAGACCTGGAGGAGGCAATTCCGGAGGCGGTTCGCGACGACTGGCTGCCCCGTTCGATGCACGTCGCGCGCGCGCAGCGTATCGACGTCGAGTGCGTCGTGCGCGGATTCATCAGCGGGTCCGGCTGGAAGGAATATCGCGACAAGGGAACGCTCGCCGGTGAGCCACTGCAGGCGGGGCTGCTCGACTCCTCGCGGCTGCCGGCGCCGCGCTTCACGCCCGCGATCAAGAAGGACGACGGCCACGACGTCAACATCTCGCGTCAGGAGCTGCGCGGCCTCCTGGGTCAGTCCCTCGCGGAGCAGCTCGAGTCGGCGTCGCTGCGTCTCTTCGACTTCGCCACCGCGCGCTGCCAGAACGTGGGCATCTACCTCGCCGACACCAAATTCGAGTTTGGTTTCATCAACGGCAACCTCACCCTGATCGACGAGATCTTCACGCCTGATTCCTCCCGCTTCTGGGAGATGTCGCAATGGCGTGAAGGCGAACCCGCCGTCTCATTCGACAAGCAGTTCGTGCGCGACTACGTCGAAACCCTGGGATGGGACAAGACCGATCCCGGCCCAGCGCTCCCCGACGAAGTCGTCCGCGGAACCACCAAGCGCTACATCGAGGCAGCGAAGCGCATTTGCGGCATCGAGATCGAAGGGGTCACCGCCGAATGACCTTTGCGGTCGAAGTCGTCGTCGTGCTGAAGCCCGTCGTCAATGACCCGCAGGGCCTCGTGGTACGCGACGGACTGCACAGGCTCGGGTTTCCGGAAGTGCGCGCCGTCCGCGTAGGGAAACACCTTGAACTCGAGATCGAAGGCGACGACGAAGCGAGCGTTCGCGCGCAGGTCGAGGCCATGTGCGAGCGGCTGCTGCGCAACACCGTGATCGAGGACTCTCGCATCGGATCCATCAGCGTGCTGTCGGGTAGCGCGATGTGAGTGGTGGGGAGGGCATGAGCGGAGACGGGCCGTCTCGGAGTCCGGGCTACCCCCGCGTGCCCGCCGCAGCTCATGCCCTCCCCACCTTGCGGCGCGGGGGGTCCTGATGCGCTTCGGTATCGCGGTGTTTCCGGGGACGTGGTCGGATCGCGACTGCAAACATGCCGTTGAGCTGGCCGGGCATGAGGCCGTGATGCTCTGGCACAAGGACCGGGATCTGCAGGGTTCTGACTGCGTCATCCTGCCCGGTGGGTTCTCGTATGGCGACTATCTGCGCGCCGGAGCCGTCGCTCGGTTTGCTCCGCTGATGGAGTCGGTCATCGAGTTTGCCGACGCCGATGGACTCGTATGGGGCGTCTGCAATGGGTTCCAGATTCTCTGCGAAGCGCATCTTCTGCCCGGCGCCCTGACACGCAATAGTTCGCTGGAGTTCCGGTGCGCACCGACGTGGTTGCGCGTTGAGACGGTCGATACCGCGTTTACCGGTGGGTGTGCGCGCGGGGACGTGCTGCAGGTTCCCGTGTCGCATGGCGAAGGGCGTTACGTTGCCGATGAGGAGACGCTCGACATGCTCGAGCGAGAAGATCGCGTGGCGTTTCGGTATGTGCGACGCGATGGATCCGCCGCGGAAGGCGAGACACCGAACGGTTCGATGCGCGACATCGCGGGGATCGTCAACGAACGTCGCAATGTGCTCGGGATGATGCCGCATCCGGAGCGTGCGTGCGAGCCGATGCTGGGATCCTCGGACGGCATGCGGCTGTTCAGCAACGTGGCGAACTCTGTCAGTTGCACTGGTGCAATGCCGGTTGCGGCGGTGTCGTGACCAGCGTCGAAATCGTGGTAGCGAGCGACGCGGACCTGGCGGAAGTCGCGCTCACGCGCGCCGAATACGTGCACCTGGTCGACTCGCTCGGGCGTGAGCCGAATCGCCTCGAGCTCGGCATCGTCGGGGCACTCTGGAGCGAGCACTGCAGTTACAAGACCAGCAAGCCATTGCTCGGCACGCTACCGACGAAGGGACCGCGTGTGCTCCAGGGACCTGGTGAGAATGCGGGGGCCATCGACATCGGCCATGGTCTTGCGTGCGTGTTCAAGATCGAGTCGCACAACCATCCGAGCGCGATCGAGCCGTACCAGGGCGCGGCGACCGGGGTCGGCGGCATCCTGCGCGACATCTTCACGATGGGAGCGCGACCGATTGCGCTGCTCGATTCGCTCCGGTTCGGCCCGCTTGATGAGCCACATCAGCGCCATCTCTTCGACGGAGTGGTGGCGGGGATCGGCGGCTACGGCAACTGCATCGGCGTCCCCACCGTTGGTGGCGAGCTGTATTTCGACGAGTCGTACCGCACCAACTGTCTCGTCAACGCGATGTGCGTCGGCATCGTCGAGCAGGGCAAGCTGACTCGCGCGACCGCGAGTGGGCCCGGCAACCTCGTGCTGCTTGTCGGTGCCGACACCGGGCGAGATGGAATCCACGGCGCGAGTTTCGCGTCGGTAGTTCTCGATGCCGGGAGTGCGGCGCGCCGGCCCGCCGTGCAGGTTGGCAATCCATTTCTCGAGAAGTGCCTCATGGAGGCCTGCCTGGAGCTGGCCGGCGATCCGCGTGTGGTCGCCATGCAGGATCTCGGCGCGGCCGGACTGTGCGGCAGCACCGCCGAGCTCGCTCATCGAGGTGGATGCGGCATCGAGGTGGATGTCGCGCGCGCCTCGCGCCGCGAGACGGGCATGACGCCGTACGAGGTGATGCTCAGCGAGTCGCAGGAGCGGATGCTCATCGTCGCCAAACCCGAGGACGTGCGTTCCCTGCAGGCGGTGTTCGAGCGCTGGGACCTGCATTCGGACGTGGTCGCGGTGATCCTGCCTGAGCAGCGCTTCGTGGTTCGCGATGGGACCGACCAGGTCTGTGATCTGCCGCTGGACCTGCTCGTCGACGGTGCACCGCTGCGCGGAGCGCCCGGACCGCCCCCGGACCGCCCGAAACCCGCAGTCGCCGACGCCGCGGCGGCGCCGTCGTGGACCCCGGACGAGGCACTCCTCGCGCTGCTGGGCAGCCCCAATCTCGGGAGCCGCAAGGGGGTATACCGGCGCTACGACCACCAGGTCGGCGACGCGACCGTGATCCTTCCGGGCGGTGACGCCGCCATGGTCCGCGTCGACGGCACCACGCTGGGTCTGGCGCTCGCCACCGACGGCAACTCGCGTTATACGGCCCTGGATGCGCGTCATGGAGCGATGATCGCCGTGTGCGAGGCGGCCCGCAATGTCGTCGCCACGGGTGCCAAACCGGCCGCGGTGACCAACTGCCTCAATTTCGCCAATCCTGAGCACGCCGACGTCTGGTGGAACCTGTACGACGCCATCGACGGCATCAGCGCCGCATGCACCGCACTCGATATCCCAGTGGTGAGCGGCAACGTCAGCCTCTACAACGACACCGGGGGGACGGGCATCGATCCCACAGTCGTGATCGGCATGGTGGGTGTCATCAATGACGTCGCGGGCCGCTGCACGGCCGGATTTCGCGACGAGGGCGACGTCGTCGGGCTGGTCGGCCCGGTCGCCGCCGAACTCGACGGCAGCGAATATCAGCGCATTGCCGTCGGGGTCAATGCGGGCTCCCCTCCCCATCTGGACATCGACCTCGAGCGCCGGGTGCACGCATTCGTGATCGAGGCCATCGAGGCGGATCTCCTCCACTCCGCGCACGACTGCGCTGAGGGCGGGCTCGCGATCGCCATCGCGGAGTCGTGTCTGCTAGGCGACATAGGCGCCTCGGTTGAGATCGACGAGCTCGGAGATGCCAAAGGGTTGATTAATGGGGCGGCCGGTATACTCTTCGGTGAGAGTCAATCTCGATTCGTCATCAGCTTCGCCAGGGAGGCACTTGTGCGATTGCACGAGCTGGCAGGGCGGCACTCGGTCCCCCTTCGTGGTCTCGGCTCCGTCGGAGGCGAGAGGGTCTGCGTGACCCAGTGCATTGACGTGTCACTCGCCGACGTGCGATGTGCGCACGAAGGAGCGTTGATCGAGCGTGAGTGATCAGGCCGGAATGGACGCCATCGACGACGACCACCTCCATGAGGAATGTGGCGTTTTCGGGGTGTTCCACCCGGGCGAGGACGTCGCAAACCTGACGTATTTCGGCCTCTACTCGTTGCAGCATCGCGGACAGGAGTCCGCCGGTATCGCGGTCAGTGACGGTCGCGAGATTCGCATCCGCAAGGAGATGGGTCTCGTGTCGCAGGTGTTCGACCAGGAGATCATCGACGGTCTCAAGGGCAACATCGCAATCGGGCACACGCGGTACAGCACCACCGGCAGCGCTCGCCTGCTCAACGCGCAGCCAATATCTGTCGACCATCCCACGATCGGTCCGGTGGTAATCGCGCACAACGGCAACCTCGTCAACGCATCCAAGCTGCGCGACGAGCTCATCGCCGAGGGATTCCATTTCGAGACCACGAGCGACACCGAAGTGCTCGGTGCCTTGATCGCGCAGACGAAAGCCGACACGCTCGAGCAGGCGCTCGCCGAGGCACTGCCCCGCGTCGAAGGTGCGTACTGCCTCGTGTTCCTCACCAAGGACTCACTGGTCGCAGCCCGCGATCCGCTCGGTATCCGCCCGCTGTGTCTCGGCCGCTTCGGCGACGTCGACGCACCTGGTGGCACCGGCTACGTGATGGCGAGCGAGACCTGCGCCCTCGACGTGGTCGGGGCAGCTTTCATCTGCGAGATCGAGCCTGGTGAGATCGTCACCGTCGACGCGTCAGGGATGCGCAGCACGAAGATCCAGCGGACCGTCGCCCATCGTGCGATGTGCTCGTTCGAGTTCATCTACTTCGCGAGACCGGACAGCGTGATGATGGGCAAGTCGCTCTACGAATCGCGGCGCCACATGGGCCGCGAGCTCGCGCGCGAAGCGCCCGTGGATGCCGACATCGTGATCACCCTGCCCGACAGCGGCACACCGGCGGCGATCGGTTACGCCGAGCAGTCGGGCCTGCCATTTGCGGAAGGGATGATCAAATCGCGCTATATCACGAGGACCTTCATCCAGCCCACGCAGCGCCTGCGTGAAGCCGGTATTCGCCTGAAGTTCAACCCCATGCGCCATGTCCTCGAGGGCCGCCGGGTGGTGCTCGTCGACGACTCGATCGTGCGTGGCACGACGTCGCGGCGCATCATCGACGAGCTGCGCCGCGCCGGCGCGAGCGAGGTGCACATGCGCATCGCGTCGCCGCCGATCGCCTGGCCGTGCTTCATGGGCATTGACATCGCATCGCGGCGAGAGCTCATCGCAGCGGGTCATACCGAGCGCGAGATCGGTGCGATGCTCGGAGCAGATTCGCTCCGCTACCTCAGCCTCGCGGGCCTGCGCCGCGCCATGGGCCAGCCCGACGGCAACGGCTTCTGCTTTGCCTGCTTCACCGGGTCGTACCCCGTTGACGTTCCCGCGCAGCTCGAGATGGACAAGCTGGCGCTGGAGATTCCCGTAGCCGTTTCTTCCTGAGCACGCATGGCACAGGTCGCGCGGGTGGATGAGCATCTCGCGGAGATTCAGCGAGCCGCCACGCGCATCCATGGCCACGTACGCAGGACGCCGCTGCTGCGCAGCGACATCGCGGCCGGCCTGATGGTCAAACCCGAGTCGCTGCAGGTCACGGGCTCCTTCAAGGCCAGAGGCGCGTTCAACGCTGTGCTGAGCCTCGTCGAACGCGAGCCAGGGATTGCCGGTGTGGTCACCCACAGCTCCGGAAACCACGGGCAGGCCCTCGCCTATGCGGCCCGAGCCGCCGGACTGCCCGCCACCATCGTGGTGCCGGAAGGCGTCACGCCCGCGAAGATCGCGGGTATCCGATCCTTCGGAGGCAAAGTCGTGACTGACGGCGTCACGTACGACAACCGCGAAGAGATCGCCGAAGCGATCGCGATCAGTGAGGGGCTTCGTCTGATCCACCCGTACGACGACTGGGATGTGATCCACGGCGCGGGCACAAGCGGGCTCGAGATCAGCGAGGACTCACGACCCGGCGCGGTGGTGGTCCCCATCGGTGGCGGCGGTCAGATCTCCGGGATCGCCCTTGCACTCGCGGTGCTGTCGCCCGAGACCAGCCTGATCGGCGTTGAGCCCGCCGCTGCCGATGACGCCGCACGGAGCCTCCGGACAGGGATCCTGCAGACGCTGCCATCGGACCCGAAAACCCTCGCAGAAGGCGTGAAGTCGAAGTCCGTCGGGCTGCGGAACTTCGAGGTGATCGTCGGCGATGGGCTCGTCCGAGACATCGTGACGGTGTCCGAGGACGAGCTCGAAGATGCGGTGCGCGTTGCGTGGACACGGCTCAAGCTCGCGATTGAGCCGACGGCCGCGCTGGCACTTGCCGCCTATCTCAACGGCAGAGTGCCATCCGGCAGCGAGGAGCACCCGACAGTGCTCATCCTCAGCGGCGGCAACTTCGACCCGGCAACCGTGGCAGCGCTGCTTTCCTCGTAGCTGCGCCTCTCCCGACAGGCTTGGCTATGCCGCGGTTGGCGCTGCCGGGTGGTACGTGTTGATCAGCACGCCGTGGGGCAGTGCCTTCGACTCAGCCAGCGTGAACGTGCGCCGCGGGACACCGGTGAAGAGCCGCCTGGTGCCCTCACCGAGGACAACTGGGCAGATCATCATCCGGTACTCATCGATGAGGTCGTGCACGGTGAGGTAGTCGATCAGCGTGCCACTGCCGCCGATCAGCAGATCACCGCCGCCTTCCTGCTTGAGCTCGCGAACCGCCTCGGCGACATCGCCCGTGATGACGGTCGCGTTCCATGAGGCGGACTCGAGCGTGCGCGACGCGACGTACTTGGGCATGCTGTTCATCTTCTCGCCGAACTCGCCGGTGCCCTGCATGGTCGGCCAGGCAGAGGCGAAGCCCTCGTAGGTGATTCGACCGAGCAGTTGGGCGTCACTCGCGAATAGTTCGCGTGCCTTGTATTGCGCGGCCTCTTCCGACCAGAAGTCGAATGNNCCACAATCCCGGCTCGTCGATGTAGCCGTCGAGCGTGATGTACGTGGTGGCGATAACCTGTCGTGGCATGGTGCGTGCTCCCTCTGGTGCGCCTCGTTGCATCGGACGCCGGAGGCCGCGCTCGCTCCTTCCCCGATAGCGCGGCTACGCCAAGTATATTCGGGGGACCATTTGCACACCGGCGCACCGTTGGCTAGTGTCTCATTGCAAGTGAGCACCTCCATCGACACGACAGCGCCGGTGCCGGATCCAGCCACATCGGGCACGACCGTTCGCTTCGACACCAAGGTGGCCATCCTTCTCCGTGACAACCTTGCCGTCTGGCAGCAGCTGAACGTCGCGGCCTTCCTGGTGAGCGGTCTCGTCGGTGCTGTCGACGGCATCATCGGTGGGCGCTACGAGGACGCGGATGGCACCGCCTACCTCGCGATGTGCCGGCAACCGATCACCATCCTCGAGGGCGATGCTGNNGGTGCTCGTATCCTCACTGCGACGGGCGCTCGATCGCGAGCTCCGCGTCGCCGTCTACACCGAGGAGATGTTCAGCACCGGAAACGATGACGACAACAGAGCTGCCGTCAAAGCGGTGCCGCGCGATCAACTCAACCTCGTTGGCATCGGGGTCTATGGAGCCAGGAGCGCGGTGGACAAAGCGCTGAAAGCGCGCGGCTGCACCGCTAGTTTCCCAGCGGGCATGCACCCACAATGGTGAGCATGCAATCGAGCTCGGGCCGAACTGCTGCCTCCTCGCCGCTGACGCGCGCCCTACTCCGATGCGGAGTCGTCGCCGGCCCGCTCTTCGTGGGCGTCTTCGTCGTGGAGGGTGCGCAAAGGAGTGACTACCGTCCACTGCGACAACCGGTGAGCGCCCTGGCCCTTGGTCCCCGCCGCTTCGTACAGACGGCGAACTTCGTTGTCGCCGGCACGCTGTTCGTCGCCGGAGCGCGAGGGCTGTCGCGTGCGGGCTCGGGGAACGGTGGTCTCGTCACTGTCCTGATCGGTGCAGCCGGGGCCGGTCTCCTGACGGCCGCGGTGTTCCCGACGGATCCCGTCAGTGGCTACCCGCCGGAAACCGACGCAGTACCACCACACCAGACGACGACCGGCATGTTGCACAACCTGTCATCCGTGCCAGTGTTCCTCGGTGTGTCGGCTTCAGCCGCACTCAGTGCGGTCAAGGCGATTCGACGTGGTGAACACGGATGGGCCGCGTACTCGGTCGCAAGCGGCGCGACCATGCTGGGAACCACCTTGATTGCCGGTGCCGGCTTCGGTCAGTCTCCACGAGCTGTCGACGTTGCGGGGTTGTTCCAGCGCATCAGCATCGTCTCCGGATTCAGCTGGGTCAGCATCGTGTGCGCGCGTGCACTTCGTATGTCGTCGGGTACAACGGTGTACCGACGTCGCGGGATCAGGTCACGCGGAGCGAGCCGTCCTCGTTGAAGTCGAAGGCGGCCCAGACGACTTCCCAGACGTAGCCATCCGTATCCGCGAAGCAGCCCTGGTACCCACCCCACGAAGACGCACTCGCCGGCTTGACCACGGTCGCGCCGGCAGCCGCAGCGAGCGCGAGCAGCGCATCCACCTCGTGGGGTTCACGAACGTTGTGCGCAAGCGTGATGCCGGTGATCGAGATGCGAGGTTCCATGACGTCAGTGCCGCCCCCGACGTTCAGTCCACGATTTCGGACGCGTGCGCGCGATAGATCTCGCCCTTGCGATCGCGATCCTGGTCGCTGCTCAGACTCCCGATGAGCGAGAGCAGACGCTCGGTGAGGATGATCAGGTAGCGCGTGTCCAGGGTGAGCGCGACAAACGTGTGCGCGACGCCCGCAGGGACGAATACCGTTGAGCCTTCTGGTGCTTCGACCTCGCGGTCGGCAAAGCGGAACCGCATGGCTCCCGAGAGGACATGCCACGCCTCGTCGTCCTCGTGATGCACGTGCAGCTCCTCCGGGCCACTTCCCGACCACTCCCGGATCGCGAAAATTCGGCCGCTCGCATCCTCAAGCGATCGCTGAGCGTCGCCGCCGACACTGATCACCGGCTCGGTGGCCATCAGTAGCGAGTGCCTTCCGGCTGGGGCAGGGTGTCGAGCTCCGCCAGGTCCGCGTCACTCAGCTCCACGTCGGCGGCGCCGGCGTTGTCGATCAGATACTTCGGGGTCTTGGTGCCGGGGATCGGCACCACAAACTCACCCTGGGCGAGCACCCAGGCCAGGGCCACCTGCGCCGGCGTGGCGCCGGCACGATCGGCTACCGCACGCACCTGGCTGACGATCGCGAGGTTGACGCGCAACGCGTCCTGTTGAAAGCGGGGCAGATCGCGCCGGAAGTCATCCTGCGGGAGGTCGTCGAATGACGAGAATCGTCCGGCAAGGAAACCGCGTCCCAAGGGCGAAAACGGCAGCAGGGCAATGCCCTGTGCCGTGCAGTACGGCAGCACCGCGGGCAGGACGTCGCGAGTCCAGAGGGAGAGCTCGGACTGTACCGACGTGACCGGATGCACCGTCTGCGCGCGCTTGATCTCGTCCACGGATACCTCGGACAGTCCGATGTACCGCGACTTGCCGGCGGACACCGTCTCCGCCATCGCGCCCCACGTCTCCTCGATGGGAACTTGCGGGTCGACTCGGTGCAACTGGTAGAGATCGACATGATCGGTGCCGAGTCGTTTGAGGCTGCCGTCGATGGATGCCCGAACATGTTCAGGACGACCATTGCGTCCGGCGCCTGGCGATCCCGTGCCCGGACCCAGCGGCGGGCCCGCCACATCCATGACGAGCCCGACCTTGGTAGCCAGCACCGCGCGCTCACGCCGGCTCCCCGACAACGCCTTCGCCACCAACTCCTCGTTGGTATGGGGACCGTACGCGTCGGCGGTGTCGATCAGCGTCATACCGAGGTCGAGCGCCTGGAGGATCACCGCGATCGACGTTGCATCGTCGCGCGGAGCTGCCATGTCGTAGGAGGCGGTCATACCCATGCAGCCCAGACCGATCACACCGACCTCGGGGCCGTTGCTGCCCAACGTTGTCGTTCGCATCGCACACACGTCTACGCGTCCTCGCCCTCGAGGGACGCGGACGCGCGGTATTCCTGGTCGGAAACATGCGACGCCCAGGTCGCGTTGTTGCCCTGGTCGTCAACTTCCACCAGCGAGAGATGGGTCATGAAACGCGTGGGTGATGCACCGTGCCAGTGGTCTTCTGCCGGCTCGAAGAACACGCGATCACCGGGGCGGATCACCTGGACCTCACCGCCGCGATGCCCGACGCGGCCGACACCCTCGGTGACGTAGATGGTCTGCCCATTCGGATGTTTGTGCCAGGCCGTGCGCGCTCCGGGCGTGAAGTGCACGCTGGTCGCGTTGATGCGCGAACCTTGGCCGGCCACCGCGACCTGATCGACGTAGACCGCGCCCGTGAACCACTCGCTCGGTCCCGTCCCGGTCGCCTTCCCATTTTTTGTGATCTGCATGCTTTCTCTCCTCAGTGACAAGCCGCGGACCACGATACTGGGAAGGGTCCAGGCGAAGGCTCGGCTACACCCCGCAGCGTGACGCGAGCCCATCCAGGGTGCGAGGCCGGCAGCCGCGTCGAGACGCCTCGCGGTGGCCGCCAAAACTCCTCATAGACACCGATCGCCGCAAACGCTACTCTATTGAGCAGGGGCCATTTAGGGGGAATGGGGAATGAAGACACTGCTGTCGCCGGCAGAACAAAAGCGAGCCTGGCAGTGGCTTGCCGATGTCAACGAGGACCTCGATCTGATCCGCTATCCAACCCGACTGGAGCTGCTGCGCGCAGTCGACGAAGCGGGGAGACGGGCAGAAAGTCTTGCCCGCCTGGAGTACGCGCTCGAGCATCTGCCTCGGGGCTAACTGGGGTGACTCCCGGGCCGGGGTCGACTGATCGCAGGCTGAGGCGCCATCAGCGCTTCGGCGTTCTGGTCGTGCCCGCCTTCGCCTGCCGCGTTTTCACCCGCTGCTCGATCAGCCGCCGGATGGCCGCAAGCGGCAGCGGCTGATCCAGGGGGAACTGCAGTGTTGCCCTGGCGGCGACAAGATGCTCGAGGCCGGCGGCGCGCGACTCCTCCAACGAAAACGGGTACAGGCCGATGTGTTTCGTGTGTGCCTGGAAGTACGCGAGACGGCCGTTGAGGTGGTAGTACGGCATGCCGTAGCTGATCCGTTCGTCGGCCTCCGGCGCCGCGGCCCTGATGGTGTCGCGGAGCTCAGTCAGCATCGGACGCAGCGACTCGGGCTCGCCGGCGATGTACTCATCCACGCTTCGAGGTGCACTCACGCCGATTCACCCTACTCGTCCCGACCGGCCATCGTTACGCCGAAAAGCGCCACCGGATCCTCACCGCCACGGTCCCGGCTCAGCCGGCCCGGAGCCGCGATGGCCGCGCCGCGAAACCCTGTACCTTTGACCGCGGGATGAATCCGTCGCGGCGGTCCTGGTTGGTGGGGGCGATAGCCCTCGGCGCATTCGTGGGCATGCTCGACGCAACCATCGTGGCGGTGGCGCTGGATCCGATCACCAAGCGTTTCGCGCTCCCCCTGGCGTCGGGCCAGGAGGTGATCGCGATCTATCTGGTGGTGGTCATGGCCACGCTGCCCACCATCGGTCGCCTCGCTGACCGGTTTGGACGCCGGAGGGCGTACCTCGGCGGGTTCGCCATGTTCGGTGTCGGGTCACTCGTCGCGGCAGTCGCTCCGTCGTTTGGGATCCTGCTGCTCGGACGGATGGTGCAGGCCGTCGGCGGCGGCGTGCTCATGGCCGGAAGCCTCGCGCTCATCGCTGAGCACGCACCTCGCAAGCGCACCGGCAGATCAGTGGCGGTAATGGTGACCACTCAGGCGGTGGCGGGCCTGATCGGTCCGCCGCTGGGAGGCCTGCTCGTGGTGCTCGGTGGCTGGCAGGCGGTCTTCTGGGTTGGCGTCCCGCTGGCTGCGATCGGCATCGTCCTGACCCTTGCCGCCGTGCCGTCCAGCGTCCCGCATCGCGGCGCAGCCATCGACGTTCCAGGGGCGGTGCTCATCTCGGCGATCTTTCTTGGAGTCGGCGCAGGCATCTCGTCGCTCGCAGCCCCGGCGTTCGGCGACATCCCGGCGATCGCATGGTTCTCGGTCGCCTGGATCGCGTTGCTCCTCCTGCTGCCTGCTGAGATGATCGCCCGCAAGCCACTGGTGGACGGCCGGCTGTTCCGGCAACCGAGATTCATGGCCGCAACCGGCGCCACGCTGCTGAGCACCGGCACGCTGATGTCGTGCTTCGCGATCCTCCCGTTCTGGCTCGAGCAGGCACACGGAGTGACCCCCGTCGTCGCAGGGCTGGCATTCCTGCCGATTGGGGTCGGCGTCGGCGCCACATCGCGCTTCGGCGGCAGGATGGGCGACGCCAAGCGGACTCAGATCGTGACCATCGCCGGGATGTGCCTGGCTGCACTTGGCTTCGTTCTCGCAGCCTTCGCGACCCACGGCGTCGACTGGCCGTTGCTGTTGATCGGACTCTTCATGGTTGGATCCGGCAACGGGTTGTTCTCATCCCCGAACACTTCTGCAGCGATGCGACTGGCGCCTCGCGATGCCCTCGGCGGTGCGGCAGCCGTGCTCTCCTCCGGTCGCAACGCCGGCGTGATCATCGGTCTCGGAATCACGGGAGCGATCTACACCGCTGCTGGTGCGGCGCGCGCCGACGTGGCAGCGGCAAGCATCTTCGCCGGTGCGGCCGTGATCTGCGTGGTTGTCGCGGCAATCGCTGCGGCCACGTACCGGCCGAAGAGCGTGGCGTCGGAGGTGCCCGCCGCTGAAGAAGACGCAGTGCTCGAAGGACGAGCAGCCGGCGCAGCGCGGGCAACCACCGCCGGTAATCAGCCCGAGGCGAGCCGCCCGTAACCTCCGGGTCTACCGGAAGCCGACCCCTGTCAATGCAGCCGACCCCGGGCAGAGCTTCTGGTACGGCACCTGGGTCAGCGGCGCGTCAGTGGTGTTGCCGAGCTCGTGGAGATCCGACGACTGCTCGTCGATGTAGAGGATGCCGGTCACAATCTCGCCGCGGCTGCGCGCCGACATCAGATGTTCCATGACCGCGATCCGATCCGTCGGGTCGTAACCATCGGGGACGCTTCGGAAGCGTAGCGTCGCGCCGTCGTGCATCGGGATGCTCACCAGACCCTCGCTTGGGATCGTCGCTGAGATCTCCTCTGCCGGCGGCACAAAGTCAGCGACGGTCATCTGCACATCGTGCTGGCGAGTGAACAGATAGCTCTTGGTCGATCCTTCATGGTCGTTGAAGGTGACACAGGGCGAGATCACGTCGATGACCGCAAGCCCACGATGCGCCATCGCGGCGCGGAAGATCGGCACCAACTGGCGTTTGTCGCCGGAGAATCCGCGGGCGAGAAACGTTGCGCCCACGGACAAGCCGAGGAAGATGGGATCGATCGGCTGCAGATGATTGGCCTCGCCGCGTTTGGTCGTCGATCCAACATCCGCGGACGCCGAGAACTGGCCCTTGGTGAGCCCGTAGACGCCGTTGTTCTCGATGACGTAGACCATGCGCACGTTGCGTCGGACCAGGTGGGCGAGGTGGCCGAGTCCGATCGACAGCGAGTCGCCATCACCGGAGATGCCGATGCAGAGCAGGTCGCGGTTCGCCGCGCTGGCCCCGGTGGCGATGGGTGGCATGCGGCCGTGACAGCCGTTGAACCCGTGCGCGCCGCGCGCGAAGTACGCGGCGGTCTTTGCCGAACAGCCGATGCCGCTCAACTTGGCGATCATGTGCGGCGGAGTGTCGCTCTCCCACAACGCGTGAGTAATTGCGGCGGTCACCGAGTCGTGCCCGCAGCCCGCGCACAGTGTCGACATGCCACCTTCATAGTCGCGGATGGTGAGGCCGAGCGCGTTGCGGTCGAGGCCGGGGTGGGTGACGATCGGCTTGACGATGGATGGCACCGCTCAGGCCTCCACGATCTTCATCACGCCCTCGACGACGTCCTCGGCGCTCAACGGGTATCCGCCATAGGCGAGCACCGATCGCAGCCTCTCCTTTGAGACCGGCGTCTCGAGGGTGAGCAGCGTGCGCAGCTGGCCGTCACGGTTCTGCTCGACGACGACGATGGTGTCGTGCGCGTCGAGGAATGCGCGAACAGCGGCGCCGAACGGGAAGCCCCGGACGCGCATGTAATCGGCGGTGACCTCGCGTTTGCCGAGCAGCTCGATTGCCTCCAGCACAGCGAGCTCGCAACTTCCGAGGGTCACGATGCCGAGCGGTGCATGGGCGCGATCGTCCACCATGGGCGCGGGGATGTGCTCGGCGACAGCGGTGTGCTTGCGGGTGAGCCGGTCGAGAACCGCCTGGTATTCCTCGGGATACTCGGTGTATGCGCCCTCGATGGTGTGTCCCGAGCCGCGCGTGAAATACGCGCCGAGCTCGCTCACTCCGGGCAGCGTGCGTGCCGCAACCGACTCGGCATCGGCCGGCTCGTAGCGATGAAACACCTCGAGCTCGCGCAGCTCGCCGGCGTCGAGCACGCGACCCCGATCGGGCACGTAGGAGTCGTCCCACTCCAGGGCCGGGCTCACCCAGTCGTTCATACCGATATCGAGGTCGGAGAGCACGAACACCGGGGTCTGGAATCGCTCCGCAAGGTCGAAGGCCTGCGGCGCCATCTCGAAGCACTCCGCGGGATGCGCAGGGAACAGGAGGACGTGCTTGGTATCACCGTGCGATGCATACGCGCAGGCGAGGATGTCCGCCTGCTGGACGCGAGTGGGCATCCCGGTCGACGGTCCAACCCGTTGCACGTCGAAGATCACCGCCGGAATCTCGGCGTAGTACCCCATGCCGAGCAGCTCCTGCATCAGCGAGATGCCCGGTCCCGACGTCGACGTGAAGGCGCGAGCGCCAGCCCACGAGGCGCCAAGCACCATCCCAATCGCGGCCAGTTCGTCCTCGGCTTGCAACACGAGGTAGTTGTTGCGCCCGGTCTCGGGATCGCGCCGGAACTTGGCGCAGTACTTGGCAAACGCGTCCATGAGCGACGTGGACGGGGTGATCGGGTACCAGGCCGCCACCGTCGCGCCCGCGTACACGCACCCGAGTGCCGCGGCGGTGTTGCCGTCGATGAGCATCGACCCTCGTGTGGCATCCATGCGCTCGATCCTGCAGGGCAGCGGGTGGTCGAAGTGCGAAGTGGCGAAATCGTGGCCGAGCCGGAGCGCGCGCTGGTTCGACTCGCGCAGCCTCTCCTTGCCCGCGAACTGCTCGGTGAGCAGCTGCGCGATCACCTCCATGTCGATCCCGAGCATGGCCACGAGCGCGCCCGCGCAGGCGATGTTCTTCATGAGGATGCGCTCGCGTGGCCCGCGGAACTCGTCGTTGCACATCTCGGCGAGCGGGACTCCGAGGTAGGTCACGTCCTCGCGGATGAGGTCGCGATCCAGCGGCCAGGAGGAGTCGTACATCGTGAAGCCGCCACTCGTGACCTCGGCGATGTCGCGCGCGTAGGTCTGGCCGTTCATGGCCACCATGAGGTCGTACTCGCGCGCTCGTGACACGTGACCGTCCTTGTTGACGCGGATCTCGTACCACGTGGGCAGGCCCTGGATGTTCGANNGTGCCGTTGACGTTGGCGAGCTTGAGGGCGAAATCGTTCACCTTCGAGCGGGTCACCTGGAAACGTTGTTCTGCCATCAGCTCGGTACCGGGACCGGGGTCGATACCGCAAGCGGGATCAGGAGCTCGAACTTCTGCATGTCCCACGCTGCGGTCGGGCACCGCTCGGCGCAGAGCCCGCAATGGACGCAGAGATCCTCGTCCTTGACCATCACGCGCCCGGTCTGGGGCAGCGCGGCGGAGACGTACAACGCCTGGTCGAGATTCTTCGCCGGTGCTGACAGCCGTTTCCGGAGGTCGTCCTCATCACCGTTCTCGGTGATGGTCAAGCACTGCACCGGGCAGATGTCGATGCACGCGTCGCATTCGATGCAGAGCGGTGCCTGGAAGACCGTCTGGATGTCGCAGTTGAGGCAGCGCTGCACCTCGCGCGCCGTCTGCTCCGCGGAGAACCCAACCTCGACCTCGGTTCCGATGCTCTGGAACCGACGGGTCAGCTCGACGTGCTGCATCCGCTGGCGTGTCGAAGGGTTGTAGTCGTTGTGGTAGCTCCACTCGGTGATCCCCATCTTCTGGCTGACCAGGTTGATTCCCTGGGGCGGCCGCGTGGTGACCGGGATGCCCTCGCAGTGGTTGTGGATCGAGATGGCCGCCTGATGACCGTGCTCGACCGCCCAGATGATGTTCTTCGGNNGCGTTCTCCTGGCCGATCGCGAGGATGACGTCGTCGCACGGGATCACCACGGTGTCGACGACGGTCGAGTGGCGCGCCTGCTCATCCCATTCGAGGCGCTGGAACTCCATGCCGACAAGCCGGCCGTCCTCGATAACGAAGCGGGTCGGGGCGTGGTTGACGATGATCTCGACGCCCTCCTCCTCGGCATCCTCGAGCTCCCACGATGACGCTTTGAAGAACGAGCGGGGACGGCGCGCCATCACCTTGATGTCGGTGCCGCCGAGGCGGAGCGACGAGCGGCAGCAGTCCATGGCGGTGTTGCCGACGCCGATGATCAGCACGCGCTCGCCGATCGTGTCGGTGTGGCCGAACGCGACCGACTCCAGCCAGTCGATCCCGATGTGGATCCGGTCGCTGTCGTGGCGTCCGGGGACGTCGAGGTCCTTGCCGCGTGGCGCGCCGGTCCCGATGAACACCGCATCGAAGTCCTGCGCGAGCAGTGAACGCAGGCTCGAGACCGGCGTGTCGAGGCCCAGGTCGACGCCCATGTCGACGATGGTGGCGATCTCCTCGTCGAGGACCTCAGCCGGGAGCCGGAACGCGGGGATGTTGGTGCGCATCAGCCCGCCCGCCTGGTCGTGCTGCTCGAGGATGACCACGTCATACCCGAGCGGCAGCAGGTCGTTGGCGACGGTGAGTGACGCGGGCCCGGCGCCGACGCAGACGACGCGGCGGCCGGTCTTGGTGGCCGGGATCGCGGGCAGGCGGTCCGCGATGTCGCCCCGGAGGTCTGACGCCACGCGCTTGAGGCGGCAGATGGCCACCGGTGAGCCGTCGATCCGCACGCGCCGGCAGGCCGGCTCGCAGGGGCGGTCGCACGTGCGTCCGAGGATGCCCGGAAACACGTTGGACTCACGGTTCGACATGTACGCGTCCGTGTAGCGACCCTGAGCGATCAGACGGATGTACTCGGGGACGTTGGTGTGGGCCGGGCAGGCCCACTGGCAGTCAACGACCCGGTGGAAATAATTCGGGTCCGACGTGTCAGTTGGGTTCACGAGTTGGGTATGGATTCCTGGGCTTTGACCGTGGTTTTCTACATGGTGACACCGCGGTGGCGGCGCGCGACGCTCGTCGCCATTCCGCGTCCCCTGTGAGACCGCCGATACACTCTCCTCAGATGGGTGATCTTCGCTACGCGGACGCCGGCGTCGACATTGATGAGGGCAACCGCGCCGTCAGCCTGATCCGGCGCACCATCGCATCCACCCACAACGCGCAGGTCCTTGGCGGGATCGGGGCGTTCAGCGGGCTGTTCGCCCTCGAGCCGGGGTCACCCAACGGCCGCGTCCTCGCCTCGAGCACCGATTCGGTCGGCACCAAGGTCAAGGTCGCGATCGCCACCGGGCGGCATCGCGGCATCGGTATGGACCTCGTCAACCACTGCGTCAACGACATCCTCTGCTGCGGCGCGGAGCCCCTCTTCTTTCTCGACTACTACGCCACCGGCAAGCTCGTCCCCGAGCACCTGGCGGAGCTCATCGAGGGGATCGCCGAGGCCTGCCGGGATGCGGGCTGCGCGCTGATCGGTGGCGAGACGGCGGAGATGCCGGGGGTGTACGCGCTCGCCGATTACGACATCGCAGGCTTCATCGTCGGGTCGGTCGAGGCCTCGGCGATCATCGACGGCAGCCGCGTCGCAGCCGGCGACGTGCTCCTGGCCCTCCCCAGCAGCGGGCTGCACACCAACGGCTACTCCTTGGTGCGCCACATCGTGGCCGAGCACGAACTCCAGTGGTCGGACGTCCTTCCCGGCACGGACAAGCCGCTCGTCGACCTCCTGCTCGAGCCGCACCGCTGCTACCTTCGCGCGATCCGCGAGTTGCGCGCACTCACGGAGATTCGCGCCATGGCGCACATCACTGGCGGTGGTGTGATCGACAACGTGCCGCGCGTGCTCCCTGAGGGGCTCGCCGCGACCATCGAGCGTTCCACGTGGAACATCCCGCCGATCTTCACCGCCATCCAGAAGGCAGGCGGCGTCCACCTCGAGGAGATGTGGCGCACCTTCAACATGGGTGTCGGGATGGTGGTGATCGTGCCTCCCGACGTCCCGGAGATCGCCGCCGTCGCGGGTATCCCGGTGTGGCGCATCGGCGAGGTGGTTCCCCAGTCCGGCACACGGCGGGTCATCCTCCGGTGAGCGAACGTACCCCCATCGGGGTGCTGGTGTCCGGAGCCGGGACCAACCTCGACGCCCTCCTTCAGGCGGCGAGGGATCCGGACTTTCCGGCGCGAGTCGCGCTCGTGGTCGCCAACCGGCGCAGCGCGCATGCGCTCGACGTCGCCCTTGGCTGGGGCGTGCCCGCCGTGGCGCTGCCGCAGGCGGACTTCGGCGGCGACGCCGTCGCGCGTGATCGGGAGATCCTCGCTCGCTTTCAGGACGCTGGGGTGCGCCTGGTGGTCTGTGCGGGATACGACCGGATCCTCAGCGACGAGTTCATCGATGCCTACCCGGACGCGATCCTCAACGTGCACCCGTCATTGCTGCCGGCTTTCGCCGGGGGCATGGACGCGGTCGAGCGCGCACTGGCGCGCGGTGTGCGCGTGACCGGGTGCACTGTGCAGCTGCTCGAACGCGGTGAGGCCGACGGCGGACCGATCGTCCTCCAGGCGGCGGTCCCGGTGGAGATGGACGACGACGTGGAGCGCCTGCGCAGGCGGATCCATGAGAGCGAATGGGAGCTGCTCCCGCGCGCGGTGGCGCTCTGGTGCACCGATCGTCTGCAGCGCGACGGCAATCGCATTCGGGTGCTTCCGGCGCCCGCGCCCGCATCGGTCTGAGCATGCGAGCGCTGCTGTCCGTGAGCGACAAGACCGGCCTCGTCGAGTTCGCGCGCGGCCTGATCGAGCATGGCTACGACCTGGTTGCCACCAGCAGCACCAGCCGGGCGCTCGCCGATGCCGGCATCGAGGTGCAGTCGGTCGCCGACGTCACGGGTTTCCCCGAGATGCTCGACGGGCGCGTGCGGACTCTGCACCCGGCGATTCACGCGGGCATCCTCGCCCGTCGCGACGACCCCGAGCACATGCGCCAGCTCGCCGAGAGCAAGTTCGAGCCGATCGACATGGTGGTCTCGTCGCTGTATCCGTTCGCGGACACGCTGGCGAGCGGGGCGGATGCGGACACGATTGTCGAGAACATCGACATCGGAGGTCCCACCCTCATCCGTGCCGCGGCCAAGAACCGCGACTCGGTTGCGGTTGTCGTCTCGCCCTCACAGTACGAGCCGATTCTCGGCGAGTTGCGCGAGCATCGATCGCTGTCGATGGCGACGCGCCACCGGCTCGCCGCCGAGGCCTTCACGCACGTGGCCGCATACGACACGCAGGTCGCCGCCTGGATGCGCGCCGGCGCGGGCGATGAGGCGTTACCGCGCGAGCTCACCGTCGGCGGGCCACGGTTGCACGAGCTCCGCTACGGCGAGAACCCGCATCAGCGCGGGGCGCTCTACGCGATCCCCGGACCACCCGGCGGCATGGCTCACGCGCGCCAGCTGCAGGGAGCAGCGCTCTCGTTCACCAACTGGCTCGATGTCGACGCGGCTCGGGCGCTGGTGGCGGAGTTCGACGAACCCGCCTCGTGCGTCATCAAGCACACCAACCCCTGCGGTTTCGCCGTCGGCGAGTCACCGGTCGACGCGTACCGGCGCGCCTACGAGTGCGACCCGCGTTCTGCGTACGGCGGGATCGTCGGTGTCAACCGGCCGCTCGACCTCGCTGCGGCAACAGCGCTCACCGAGACCTTTCTCGAAGCCGTTGTCTGCCCCGGTCTGGATGAGGAGGCGGTGGCGCAGCTCGCAACGAAAACGCGAATCCGCGTGCTCGTGGTCGAGGGTCCGTCGGGCGCGGAGCCGTTCGACGTGCGCAGCATCGATGGCGGACTGCTCGTCCAGACGCGCGACCGGGTGATCACCGATCGCACGACGATGACGGTGGCGAGCGTTCGTCAGCCAGACGAGGCCGAGTTGAGCGAGCTGCTGATCGCCTGGCGGGTCTGCAGGCACGTGAAATCCAACGCGGTGGTTGTCGTTCGCGACGGCATGGCGGTCGGCGTGGGCGCCGGCCAGATGTCTCGCGTCGAGTCGGCGGAGCTCGCGGTGGCCCGGGCTGGCGATCGTGCCCGCGGGGCTGTGTCAGCCTCGGATGCGTTCTTCCCCATGCCTGACGGCCTCGAAACCCTCGGCAACGCCGGAGTGCGCTCGGTCATCCACCCGGGCGGGAGCAAGAACGACTCGAAGGTCACCGAGGCGGCCGATGCTCTCGGCATGACGGTCGTGCTCACCGGGGAGCGCCACTTCCGCCACTGATCGGCTGTCAGCGCCCGTTCCGGTGCCCGTTCTTGTCCTGCTTTGCCTGATCGACGATGCAGAACCGCGCTGTCGGAATCGCTTCGAGCCGAGCCTCGCTGATCGGCTCGCCGCAGGCCTCGCACCTGCCGTACACCCCGCCGTCGACGCGTTTGACGGCAGCCTCGAGCTCGGCGAGCTCGAGTTCGGCGTGCTGCAGGACGCTGTGGTCGATCTCCAGCCCGATGGTCTCGCTCGCGAGTTCGGCCGGATGCTGCTCCGCCGAGGAGAGCTCACGCTCGGCAGCCTCCTGGTGGTCAGCCGTCAGCCGGTTGGCCGCGTGGCGCAGCTCCTCGATCCTGGCCCGCTCGGTCAACAGCCGGGTGCGGGCCTCTTCGGTGTCCATGATTCGTGCAAAAACCCCTGTGTCTGCTCAGAGCGGTCTCGCCCGGGCGACGCGCCCACGATCCGATCACATCCGATCAATCGCGCCTCGTCCACTCTCGGCCCGCAGGTCTCCACCCATTCTCACGATTGGGCCGTGCTTAAGCAATGGGTGCGCCGGCGGGAGGAGGCGCGAGCCAGAGCACGGCAAGTGGCGGAAGCGTGATCGCTGCCGAATACGAGAAGGCGTGCATGGGCTCGGCGATGGCTTCCACCACCCCGAGGTTGCCGATCCCGCTCCCCCCGTAGTGGTCCGAATCCGTATTGAGCACCTCGGTCCAGTGCCCAGCGAGCGGAAGTCCCACCCTGAAGTCGTAGCGAACCACGGGGGCGAAGTTCGCGATGCATGCGATTCCCGGGTTGCCGTTGGCATCGCGCCGCACGAAGCTCAGGACGTTCTGGTCGGCGTTGCCGGCATCGATCCACTCGAACCCGCTGGGGGTCTCGTCGAGCTCCCAGAGCGCCGGCGAGGATCCATACAGCGCGCCGAGGTCGACCATCAAACGCTGGACGCCTGCGTGCGCCGGGTCCTCGAGCAGCCTCCAGTCGAGCTCGGCATCGTGCGCCCACTCGCGCTCGTCGGCGAGTTCGCCGCCCATGAAGAGAAGCTTCTTGCCGGGGTGCGCCCACATCCAGCCATAGAGGGCGCGCAGGTTCGCAAAGCGCCTCCAGGGATCACCGGACATCTTGCCGAGCAGGGACCCTTTGAGGTGCACAACCTCATCGTGCGAGAGCGGGAGGATGAAGCGCTCGGACCACGCGTACATGAGTCCGAAGGTCATCTGGTGATGCGCGTATCTGCGGTAGACGGGATCCTTGTGCAGGTAGTCGAGGGTGTCGTGCATCCACCCCATGTTCCATTTGAAGTCGAAGCCGAGCCCGCCGCTCGCCGTCGAACGGGTCACCCCGGGCCAGGTGGTCGACTCCTCGGCGATCGTCAGCACACCCGTTTTGCGCGCGTGGAGCGAGTCGTTCACCTCCCGCAGCAGCGCGATCGCCTCGAGATTCTCCTTGCCGCCATAGATGTTCGGCACCCAGGCGCCCGGCTGCCTCGAGTAGTCGAGGTAGAGCATTGACGCGACCGCGTCGACGCGCAGCCCGTCGATGTGAAACTCCTCGGCCCAGTAGTGGGCGTTGGCCACCAGGAAGTTGCGCACCTCGTTGCGCCCGTAATTGAAGACGTAGGTGCCCCAGTCCGGCTGTTCACCGCGGCGTGGGTCGCCGTGTTCGTACAGCGGTGTGCCGTCGAACCTCGCCAGCGCCCAGCCGTCGCGAGGAAAATGCGCGGGCACCCAGTCGAGGATCACGCCGATGCCCTTGCGATGGAGGAGGTCGACGAAGTACCGGAACCCGTCTGGCGAGCCGAAGCGGGCCGTCGGCGCGTAGTAGCCGGTGACCTGGTAGCCCCAGGAGCCGCCGAAGGGATGCTCCATGATCGGGAGCAGTTCGACGTGGGTGAACCCCATCGCCAGGCAGTGGTCGGCCATGGGCTCGGCGATCTCGCGATAGCTGAGCCCCCGGCCGTCGGGTCCGCGCCGCCAGGAGCCGAGATGGGCTTCGTACACGGCAAAGGGCGCGTTGAACACGGCTGCCCGTGCGCGCTGGCGCATCCACGCTCCGTCCCGCCAGCGATGCTCGGTCTGCTCGACGATGCTCGCCGTTCCGGGCGGATGGTCCGATGCCCGTGCCAGCGGATCGGCCTTGAAGATGCGCATCCCATCGCCGCGCGTGACCAGGAACTTGTAGCGCACGCCCGGACCCACCCCGGGCGCGAAGAGCTCCCAGACCCCCGACCCGCCGAGGGCGCGCATCGGCCAGGTGCGCGCGTCCCAGAAGTTGGCGTCGCTCACCACGCTCACGCCGAGCGCATTGGGAGCCCACACGCTGAAGGCAGTACCCGACACCCCCTGGTGCTCGAGGACTCGGGCGCCGAGGACGCGCCAGAGCTGGGTATGGGTCCCCTCGCCAATCAGGTGGAGGTCGAGATCGCCGAGTGTCGGCCAGAACCGGTACGGATCCTCCTGCTCCCACTCGCGCTCGTCGTTGCGGAAGCGGATCCGGTAGCCGGGATCACCGGCGGGGACGGTCGCCTCGAAGAGCCCTGCGGCGTTGAGACGGCGCATCGGCGTGACGCCTTCCGGGCGGGCCACGCTTGCGCTGGTCGCCTCCGGGTGAAACGCCCGGATGCGCATGACGTCACCGATGGTCCTGGGTCCCAGCAGCGAATGGGGATCGCGCAGCCGGCCGGCGAGCATCGCCTCGACCCCCGATTCAAGCTCGGTCGGGGATGGGTCCTGCACGGTCACGAGTTCGCACCCCTGAGCAGGAAGCGAAGCGGGATCGGCACCCAGCTCGGCCGGTGCCCGAGCTCGTACCCGATCTCGTAGATGGCTTTCTGCACCTCGAACGCGCGCCGGAGCACCAGCGACGGTCCCGGCGCGGGCAGGATCGGCTGCGAGCCAATCGTCTCGAGATACGCGCTCCAGAAGGCGTCGCGATTGGCGTCGGCCCACGCTTCGCCGTAGCCGCGAAGGATCTCAGCCTCGGCGCTGTCAGGCGCCGTTCGCTCGATGATCGCCGCTGCAGCCGCGTAGTCGAATGACCGAAGCATCGCGGCCACGTCGCGCAGGGGCGAGCTGAGCTGACGGCGCTCCTCGGGGGTACGGTCGGGCTCGCCCTCGAAGTCGAGGATCACCCAGCCGGTGTCGTTGCGCAGGAGCTGGCCCAGATGCAGGTCGCCGTGGATCCTGGTGAGCAGGCCGCCCGGTGATAGCCCGCGGATCTGATCGAAGCGGGCGACCACAGCCTCCCGCACGTCGCGAAGCGGATCGAGCGCCGGCTCGTCCCGGGCGAGCAGCCGATCGAGCTCGCTGGTCATGGTGTTCGCCCAGGTGTTGAGCGACCGCTCGGTGAGCGGTGCCGGCGCCATGTCCGTGCCGGGCCGCCCCCCCGCAAGGGCGAGATGCATCTCCGCAATCACCTTGCCAAGCCGCATCGACTCGGCGAGGAAGGCGGCGTCCTGGTCGTCAACCATGGCGCGCCGCTCGGCGGGATCGGCGTGGCCGACCGACTCGGCATTGGCGTAAAGGTCGCGCAGTGAGGTGAGCGCGAGCGCCCAACCCTCGGTGCTGTTGTGCAGGAAGCGCTGGACGAGCACCAGGGGCGACGGCTCCTCGCCGCTGGTTTCCCATACCGCGCGTCCAAGCATCGGTGCCAGGTGCGTGAAGCCCGAGGCCTCGAGCGCGTCGGCCATCTCGAGCTCCTGCGATGCTCCCGTCTCGACACGCCGCATGTGCTTGAGAAAGATGGCATCGCCCACCTCAACTGACGTGTTGCTCTGCTCGACCCTGAGGTGGCGCACCGACGAGAGCGTGCCGGTGTGGAGCGCGTCGGGATCCTTGGACGAACAGCGCAGCGTTCCGCTCGTCGTCGGCAACACACGCTGTTCGCGGACGGCGTCGAGCAGCCACTCGATGTACGTCGAATCACCGACCGCGTCGTAGAGCACGATGGGATCGGGCGCCTCCGGCCACGGGATGATGAAGTCCGGCATACGCGTGGTGATCTCGTCGCCCATCGGGCGGATGCCGAGTGGCAGCGCGTATCGCGTGGTGTGTCCGTCGGTGAACGTCACGGCGGTCAGGGTGTGGATCAGAACCGGCTCGCTTGCGCTGATCACGGCCGCATCGACGACCGCGACCATGCTGATGGTGCGACCCTGCGCGCCACCCCAACGCTGCCGCGAGACGTATGCCCCAAGCGCCTCCTCGCAGCCCTCGATGCGGTGCTCGAGAAGGATGCCGGTGATCGCGGCGTCGTGCGCGCTCATCACGCCGGCACGTCGAGGGTGAACCAGTAGAAACCGTGCGGACCCATCGTCAGCAGGTAGGGCAGTTCGCCAATGCTCGGAAAATGCACACGCCCGAGCATCTCCACCGGGGCCATGCCCGCGAACCGGCGCAAGTCCAGCTCGACGGGCTGCGCGAAGCGTGAGAGGTTGTTGACGCAGAGCACGGTCTGTCCGTCCATGCTGCGCAGGAATGCGAACACCGACGGATTGGCGGCATCGAGCGCCTCGAATGTGCCTTCGCCGAACACCGGAAAGCGTTTGCGCACCGCGATGAACCTGCGCAGCCAGTGCAGCATCGACGACTCGTTGCGTCGCTGTGCGCTGACATTGCATGCCTGGTATCCATAGACAGGATCCATGAGCGGCGGCAGGTAGAGCTGCGCGAAGTCGGCCTGGCTGAAACCGCCGTTGCTGTCTGCGGTCCACTGCATCGGGGTGCGCACTCCGTCGCGATCACCGAGATACACGTTGTCGCCCATGCCGATCTCGTCGCCGTAGTAAAGGATGGGACTGCCCGGCAGCGACAGGATGAGCCCGTGGAACAACTCCATCTGGCGGCGCCCGTTGTTGAGGAGCGGGGCGAGCCTGCGCCGGATGCCGAGGTTGAGCTTGGCGCGTGGATCCTTGGCGTACTCGCCCCACATGTAGTCGCGCTCCTCGTCGGTCACCATCTCGAGGGTGAGCTCGTCGTGGTTGCGGAGGAAGATGCCCCACTGGCTGTTGGGTGGGAGCACGGGGGTTCGATCGAGGATCTCGGTGATCGGATAGCGCTGCTCGCGGCGCAGTCCCATGAACATGCGAGGCATCAATGGAAAGTTGAAGCACATGTGGCACTCCGGGCGGTCCGGCGAGCCGAAGTAGTCCACGACGTCCTCGGGCCACTGGTTCGCCTCCGCAAGGAGCACCTTGCCCGAGTATTCCGCGTCGATGGTGGCGCGCAGGTCGGCCAGAAACGCGTGGGTCTCGGGGAGGTTCTCGCAGTTGGTGCCCTCACGCTTGAAGAGATAGGGCACGGCGTCGAGCCGGAAGCCGTCCATGCCGACATCGAGCCAGAACCTGCAGACGTCGATGATCTCCGCGCGCACTGCCGGGTTGTCGTAGTTCAGATCCGGCTGGTGGCTGAAGAAGCGGTGAAAGTAATACGCGCCGGCTTCGTCGTCCCACGTCCAGTTCGACGTTTCGGTGTCGAGGAAGATGATCCGCGCTTCGGTGTACTTGTTCTTGGTGCTGGACCAGATGTACCAGTCGCGGTACTCGCTGTCCGGGCCGGTGCGGGCATCCTGGAACCACGGATGCTGGTCGCTGGTGTGGTTGACGACCAGGTCCATGATCACTTTGATGCCACGCCGGTGTGCTTCCTTGACGAGCAGCGCGACATCCTCGACATTGCCGTAGTCGGGGAGCACGGTGCGGTACTCGGAGATGTCGTAGCCACCGTCACGCAACGGGCTTTGCTGAAAGGGCAAGAGCCAGATGCAGTCAACGCCCAGCCACTCAAGATACTCGAGCTTGCCGATCAGACCGGCGAAGTCGCCGATGCCGTCGTTGTTGTCGTCATGGAATGCGCGTACCGACAGCTCGTAGAACACCGCCTTCTGAAACCAGAAGGGATCCTCGAGGAGGGGCGGCCGGGCGACCGTCACTGCTGACGCACGCGCAGGACGTGCGCCGGTTGCCATGCTGGGTCGAGCCGAACGTAGTTCACCGCGCCGTGCCACGTGTAGGTTTCACCTCCGAGCTCATCGTGTACTTCGAATGGCTGATCCGCGGTCACGCCGAGCGCGCCGAGGTCGAGCCAGGTGCTTGCCTCGCGTGGACGATGAGGATCCAGGTTGACGACCAGGATGATCACATCATCCTTGTCGGGAGTGGAACGCGAGACGCACAGCATCCACTCGTCGGTCATGTGGTGCAGCCGCAGTGTGCTCAATTGCGCGATCGCCTCGCGGTGGTTGAGACGGATCTCGTTGAGCCGCGTGATGAACGGTGCGATCGACCGAGCGTTGACCCAGTCCCGGGGCCGAAGCTGGTACTTCTCCGAATCGAGGTATTCCTCGCTCCCCTCGCGGACCGCCGTGCCCTCGCACAGCTCATAGCCGCTGTACATCCCCCACGATGGGCAGGTGATCGCCGCCAGCGCCGCGCGCAGCTTGAACGCGGGAGGACCGCCGTTCTGCAGGGTGGCGTGCAGGATGTCCGGGGTGTTCACCCAGAAGTTCGGCCGGAACCAGTCGACCAGCTCAGTCTGTGACAGTTCTGTCAGATACTGGCCAAGCTCCCAGGCGGTGTTGCGCCAGGTGAAGTAGGTGTACGACTGCGAGAACCCGATCTTCGCAAGCCGCTGCATCACCGCGGGGCGGACGAACGCCTCGGCGAGCAACACCACGTCCGGGTGCTCGCGACGGATCTCCGCGATCAGCCACTCCCAGAAGGGAAACGCTTTGGTATGAGGATTGTCGACCCGGAAGATGCGCACACCATGCCCGATCCAGAAGCGCATCACGTCGCGAAGCGCGAGCCAGAGCCCCGCAGCGTCGTCGCTGTCGAAGTCGAGCGGGTAGATGTCCTGGTACTGCTTGGGTGGATTCTCCGCGTAGCGGATCGACCCGTCCGAACGGTGCCGGAACCATTCGGGATGCTCGGTAACCCACGGATGGTCGGGGCTCGCCTGGAGCGCGTAGTCGAGCGCGACCTCCATGCCCGCCGCCTGGGCGGCCGCGACGAACTCATCGAAATCGTCGATGGTGCCGACGTGGGGGTCGAGCGCCGTATGTCCGCCCGCCGGCGAGCCGATCGCCCACGGGCTCCCCGGGTCATCCCGTGAGCACTCGGTCACGTTGTTCGGTCCCTTGCGGTGGGTCACGCCAATTGGGTGGATCGGGGGGAGATAGAGGACCGAGAACCCCATTGCGGCGATGGCCGGGAGCCGCCGCTGCGCGAGCTTGAAGGTGCCGCTTCGGGGCGGCACCGCCCCCTCAGATCTCGGGAACATCTCGTACCACGCCGAGAAGCCGGCGATCTCGCGTTCGACCCAGAGCTGATACGGGCCGGCGATCGTGGCGTGACTGAGATCGGCCGTTCGTCGCATCAGCCCCATCGTTGCCTCACGGGTCGCCAGCTGGACCCGCGTCTCGGGTGGCGTGGTCGCATTGAGCTTCGTTGCGAGCGCGGTCAGGGCGCGGCGGTCGGACTTGGAGATGGCCGGCAGCTCGGCTCGGGCGGCAGCGAGGGCCGCGCCATCTGCGAGATCGAGCTCCACATCGACGCCTGCCTCGAAGCGGATCGTCAGGTCGCGAGCGAAACCGCCCCAGACGTCGAGGATGCCCACCACCGCGAAGCTCCAGGCGCCGAGGCGCCTGGTCTTGATCCAGGCCCCGAAGCCGTCCTGGGGTTCGGCCTCCATGGGCACCTCGACCATGGAGGGCGGTGGCGCATCCGGCGCGAGCGGCCTGGCTCCGGGCCAGTGCCAGACCCAGGCGAGCAGGGGATCATGCCCGTCCGCGAAGGCGCGCGCAGAGACCCGCAACGGCAATCCGCGAGTGGCTTTTGCGGGGAACGCACCGCCGTCGACACTCGGCCTGACGTGCTCGACAACCACTCGCCTCCGATCGCCGAGCAGCCGGTCAGAGACGGGGTTGCTCATCGAATTCATCTGCGACGCGAGGTCGGTCACAAGCTAGCAGACGGGGACCGAAGTCGTAATGGTTCGTCAACGTAGAGGTCGTACAGTCCAGTGGGACCGAATTGAACCGATACCGCGTGGCGCTCGCAATCATCGCCGTGCTCATCGTGGGCGCGGTGCTCTTCACCGTGGTGCGCGACCCGACCCCGCCGGCCACCGCCTCGACCACCGGTGGCGTGGTGCTGCCGGTGAGCCAGCGCACTGAGGCGCCGGACTTCACGGGGATCGACGGGTGGCTCAACAGCACCCCGCTGACCCTGGCGGACCTCCGTGGCAAGGTCGTGCTCATCGATTTCTGGACCTTCTCCTGCGTGAACTGCGTGCGGACCATCCCCCACCTGAAGATCCTCTACAACGACTACAAGAGCCGCGGCTTCGTGATCGTGGGTGTCCACTCGCCGGAGTTCGACTTCGAGAAGGTGCCGGCCAATGTGGCGGCTGCGGTCACGCGCCTCGGGGTCACATGGCCGGTCGCCATCGACAGCCAGATGGACACCTGGAACGCGTATCAGAACGAGTACTGGCCGGCGGAGTATCTCCTGGACCAGCAGGGCCGGATCGCATACACGAGCTTCGGTGAAGGTGACTACACCCAAACTGATGCCGCGGTGGCGCAGTTGCTCAACGTCCACGAGGCGCCCCTTCCCGCGTCCACGCCCGTGCCCGACAACACCACCCCCGAGCTCTATGCGGGCAGCGAGCGCGGGCAGCTTGCCGACAACGAGGCGTACGGGACCATGGGCGTGCCCCAGAAGTACCTGGACCCCGGCCCGCCACCGGATCAGAACGCGATCCAGGTCACCGGAACCTGGACCGACGAGGGCCAGTACCTCCAGGCCGATTCGACCGGCCACGTCCGGCTCAACTTCACAGCCGACACGGTCTACATCGTTGCAGGCACGCCGGGAGCCACGCTGCCTGTTTCCGTCAAGCTTGACGGAAAGTCAGTGCCCACCGGCAACAGCGGCTCCGCTCTCACCAATTCCGCGTTCATGGTGACCCGCCAGGATCTGTTCCAACTGCTCTCCGGCGTGTCATCCGGATACCATCTAATCGATCTGACCGTGCCGGCGGGCTTCCGCATCTACACCTTCACGTTCGGCTGATGCTCTCGATTGCGACGCTGCTCGCGACCTTTGTCGCAGGGCTCGGATCCTTTCTCGCACCGTGCACGGTTCCGCTGCTCCCGGCGTACCTCGCGTGCGTTTCCGGGGTGAGCGCGGCGGAGCTGACCAATCCCGACCGGCACAGCTTCCGCCTCCGCCTTCTCGCAGGGTCGCTGCTCTACGTCGCGGGGTTCACGGTGGTCTTCGTCCTGCTGGGGCTCACCGCCGGCGGGATCGCCCGCGTTGCCAATGGCGCGGTCAGCGGGCGGATCGTCGAGATCGTCGGCGGCGTTGCGGTGATCCTCTTCGGTCTCGCCATCATCGGCGTGGTCAGGATCGGGATGCTCGAGCGAACCCGTGGATTCCAGCTCCCCGAACGCCTGCGCCGGCGCGGCGTGTTCGGGGCCTTTCTCGTGGGCGTCGTCTTCGGCATCGGCTGGACGCCGTGCGTCGGGCCGTACCTCGCCGCCGCGCTCACCCTGGCCGCACTCAGCTCCCACGCGCTGACCGGCGCCCTTCTGCTGATCGTCTACTCGATCGGCCTCGGGGTCCCCTTCATCGCGGTCGCACTGCTCTGGGCGTCACTCCCGGAACTCCCCCGCCGCCTCAACCGATTCGTCGGTCCACTGACGCTGATCGGCGGCGTAGTCACCGTTGGGCTGGGCGTCCTACTCGCGACAGGTGCGTACACGCACCTCACGTCCTACCTAGCGCAGCTCTCGACCCCAACCTGATCCTGCGCAAAGCGCTGCGTTCGAAGGACTCTCAGCGTTGAAAGGGTGGGAAGGAGATGGGCGGAGGGGGCCGTCTCGCAGCCGAGGCTACCCCCCTCGGCGAGAGCGAGGGGCGGGACGCCAAAGGCGTTCCGACCCCGTGCCCCCGTGCCCATCTCCTTCCCACCCCCACACAGAGCGTCCGCTCAGTCGAAGCGCCGGCAGACCACAACGTCGAGCGTCACGTTGCGCTGGATATGCCGGGCGAGCCTCAGGTACACCCGGAAGTCGCGGTAGTGCTGGTCGCCGACCATCTCCTTGAGCTGATCGGCGTGCTTGTGCATGTTCGCGAGCCAGTGATCGATGGTCACCTCGTAGTGACGTCGCTCGATGTGATGCACCCGCTCGATGTCGAAGCCGGCATCGTTGGCGAGGCCGAGCTCCTCGGACAGCGTCCGGTAGTTGCCGGTGTCCCCGTAGATCTGGCTGACGAACTCGCCGCCGCGGTCGAGCTTGGCGTGGCGGGGGTGCTTGAGGTGCAGCTCCTTGTTGATCATCACGCCGCCGGGCTTGAGCCAGTCGTGGCACTTGGTGAAGAAGCCGCCGAGGTTGAAGAAGTGGACGATCACCTCGTCGGTGTAGATCGCGTCGACCTGCTCCGGGGGGGTGTAGTCCTCCCAGTGGCTGAGCACCATCTTTGCGTCGGTACCGCGCTTGGCGATGCGCTGCTCGGCGTACGCCTTCTGAGTCGGCGACAGGGTCAGCCCGGTACCGGTGAGCCCGTAGGTGTCGGTCAGGTACGTGAGCGGGCCGGCCCAGCCGGCTCCGACGTCGATGAGGCGCATGCCCTTCTTCAGACCCGCGAGCCGGGCGATGAGGTCGAGCTTGGCCTGCTGCGACGCGGTGTCGTCCTCGGTGCCGGGGTCCCAGAGGTTGGCCGAGTAGACGTTCCAGTCACCGCCGGTGATGAGCAGGAAGAACTCCGGCGGCTGCTCGTAGTGGACATTGGTCCTAGCCTGGTCGACGTCGGTCGTGTACTCGTGGTAGAGCTGGTGCTCCGGGCGTACGTCAGTTCTCTGGCTGCTTGCCACCACTAACTCCCCTGCATTTGTCTCGTCAGGTTGAGAAGAATAGCCCGCCGTACGAGGTGTTGCGGTCAATCCGACTGTTTCGCCCGCGATGCCCGTGAAGCAGTCGGTAACTTCGGCCTGCCGCCGTCGCCGGGTGCGAAGATGGATTCGTCATGGCTGGCACTGATGCCTACGGCACCAGGGCGGAACTGGTCCCGGGGGTTTCCTACCACCGTCTCGGCGCGCTCACCGAGCGAGGAGTCGGCGACGTCTCGCGGCTCCCGGTCACCCTCAAGGTCCTGCTCGAGAACAGCGTGCGCAACGCGGACGCACCCTCGGTCCGGGACGGTGACGTCGAGGCGATCGCGAGCTGGGATGGGACCGGCGCTGCGATCGATCGCGAGCGCGCCTTCATGCCCGCCCGGGTCCTGCTGCAGGACTTCACCGGCGTCCCCGCGGTCGTCGACCTCGCCGCCATGCGCTCCGCGGTGGCACGGGCGGGCGGCGACCCCATGCGCATCGATCCACTCGTCCCGGTCGACCTGGTGGTCGATCACTCGGTCCAGGTCGATGCGTTCGGCAACCGCGAGGCATACGAACGCAACATCGCCCGCGAGTACGAACGCAACCGCGAGCGCTACTCGCTGCTCCGCTGGGCACAGCAGGCGTTCCAGGGTTTCCGGGTGGTGCCCCCGGGCATGGGAATCGTTCACCAGATCAATCTCGAGTACCTCGCCCAGGTGGTGCAGATCCGCGAGATCGACGGGGTGCGAACGGCCCTGCCCGACACGCTCGTCGGCACCGACTCGCACACCCCCATGGTCAACGGCATCGGCGTCCTCGGCTGGGGCGTCGGCGGCATCGAGGCTGAGGCGTGCATGCTCGGCCAGCCGCTGTTCCTGCTCGCGCCGGTGGTCGTCGGGGTGCGCTTCCAGAACTCGCTGCCGGCCGGCACGACCGCGACCGACCTGGTGCTCACCCTGACCGAGCTGCTCCGCAAGCACGGCGTCGTCAACAAGTTCGTGGAGTTCTGCGGCACCGGGCTGAGCTCGATGTCCGTGCCGGACCGGGCGACGCTTTCCAATATGTCGCCGGAGTTCGGCGCCACGGCATCGCTGTTCCCGGTTGACGCCCGCACGCTCGAATACCTGCGTGCCTCGGGACGCGACGCCGAGCACATCGACCTGATCGAGCGCTATTCAAAGGAACAGGACATGTTCCGCACCGACCTGTCGGAGATCCCGACCTTCAGCGAGATGGTCGAGCTCGATCTTGCGAGCGTCGTGCCGAGCGTCGCGGGGCCGAAGCGGCCCCAGGACCGGGTTGCGCTGCCTGACGTGTGGAGGTCTTTCACCAACGTCTGGGAGCAGCCTCCCGATCCGGGCACGGGCGATGGGAGCGAGCAAGACGAGGTGACCCGCCTCGAGGAGGAGGGCGGCATCGATCCCGAGGGCATCGTCGAGGACCCCGTACCGAACGGGCCTCCCGATGCCGACCTCGTCCGCGACGGATCGGTCGTGATCGCGGCCATCACGTCGTGCACGAACACGTCGAACCCGGCGGTGATGATGGCCGCGGGTCTGCTGGCACGCAACGCTGTCGCGCGCGGGCTGATGCCTCCCGACTACGTCAAGACGTCACTCGCCCCGGGATCACGCGTGGTCACCGACTACCTCGAGCGCGCGGGATTGCTGGGGTCGCTCGAGCAGCTGCGCTTCAACCTCGTGGGCTACGGATGCACGACGTGCATCGGCAACAGCGGGCCACTTCCCGAAGTGGTCGCGGAGCGCATCGACGCCGAGGATCTCACGGTTGCCGCCGTGCTCAGTGGCAACCGAAACTTCGAAGGCAGGATCCATCCGCAGGTTCGTGCCGCGTATCTCGCGTCGCCGCCGCTCGTGGTTGCGTACGCGCTCGCCGGACGACTCGACATCGACCTCACAACCGACTCGCTCGGGACCGGTCACGACGGGAATCCGGTGTTCCTCAAGGACATCTGGCCATCTCCCGATGAGGTGACCGAAACCGTGCGCGCAGCGATCGGCAGCGATCTGTACACGCGCGAGTACGCGCGCATCTTCGACGGTGACGAGCACTGGCAGCAGCTGCCATCGCCAGAGGGCGCGCTCTTCGACTGGGACGCGGACTCGACGTACGTCCGCGAACCACCGTACTTCGTCGGCATGCCACCAGAGCCCGAGCGTCCCCTGGACGTGATCGATGCCCGCGTGCTTGCACTGCTCGGCGACTCCATCACCACCGACCACATCTCGCCGGCGGGAAGCATCTCGGGCACCAGCCCCGCGGCGGCGTACCTGCGCGAGCATGGTGTCGAACCACGCGACTTCAACACCTACGGCGCGCGGCGCGGCAACCACGATGTGATGGTCCGTGGCACCTTCGCCAACATCCGCTTGCACAACATGCTCGCCGACGGCAAGGAAGGCGGCTGGACCGCGCACCTCCCGGACGGCGCCACGATGACCATCTTCGAAGCGTCGGCGCTGTATCAGGAGGAGGGCATCCCGCTGATCATCATCGCCGGGCGCGAGTACGGGTCAGGGTCGTCACGCGACTGGGCGGCGAAAGGCCCGCTGCTCCAGGGTGTTCGGGCCGTGATCGCCGAGTCCTACGAGCGCATTCACCGCAGCAACCTGGTGGGCATGGGCATCCTGCCGCTCCAGTTCCGCAACGGTGAGAAAGCGGAGTCGCTGCACCTCGATGGCACGGAGCTGTACACGATTCGCGGCGTTGCGGACGCATCGCCGGGCTCCACTGTGCATGTGAGCGCGCGCCGTGCGGGACAGGCGGACATCGAGTTCGACACCGTCTGCCGGCTCGACAGCGAGACCGATGTCGAGTATCTGCGCAACGGCGGGATCCTTCCGCTCGTGCTCCGCCAGCTCATGGCCGGCTGAGCGCACCCATCCCTGATGGTGCTCTTCGTCCTCTTCTTCATCGTGGTCGCGGTCGTCGGATGCGTGTCGTACTTCGTCGGCCAGCAGCGGATCCGCGACCTCGCCACGTTTGCCGGCGCGCACGGCCTGGCCGTGCTCGGCAGCGACTGGGATCTCGATGACCGCGGCTTCGCGCTCTTCCGAGCTGGCAATCGCCGCTACTGGCGCAACGTGCTCCGCGGTCAGTGGAACGGTCTCCCGGTCACGTACTGCGACTATTCGTACGTCGTCTCGGATGGAAAGAGTCAGAACACGGTGTCGTTTTCCATCGTGATCGTTGCGCTCGGCATGCAGTCACCTCAGGTCATCTGCGCGCCTCGCGGTGCGATCGGCGCTCTGGCCGAGCGATCGGTCGGCGCGCCCGGCATCCGATTCGAGTCGATCGATTTCAACGACCGGTTCGACGTGCAATGTGGCGACGCTGCGTTTGCCGTCGAGTTGATCGACGCGCAGATGATCGAGACCCTGCTCGGCCTCGACNNTGCCGGTCGCCGAGATCGCCGCGCTTTTCGACGCAGCGGCCCTGGTCGCGCAGCGGATCCCCGCCCTGGTGCGCCCCCGGCCGGCCGGCTGACCCCGGACGGGCGTTTGATCGCCACTTGCGGCGCGGTACTCTAGGACCCGCTCTCGATTCCCCGCTCCCAAGGAGACATCCGTGATTGCCCTCATCGTGATCCTGGTCATCATCGTGGTCATCGCGCTGGCGCTGGTGGCCTCGTACAACCGGTTCGTCTCTCAGCGCAATGCGGTGCAGAACGCCTGGAGCGACATCGACACCGAGCTGAAGCGCCGGTACGACCTCATCCCCAACCTCGTCTCGACAGTGCAGGGATATGCCGCCCATGAGCGGGGCGTTTTCGAGGAGGTCGCCCAGGCCCGTTCGGTCGGTCTGCAGGCGCAGGGCCCCGCGGCCGCGTCCGCTGCGGAAGGTCCGTTCCAGATGGCCCTCGGTCACCTCTTCGCGGTTGCTGAGAACTATCCCGACCTGAAGGCCAACCAGAATTTCCTCCAACTCCAGGCAACCCTCTCCGACACCGAGAATCGCATCCAGGCCGCGCGGCAGATCTACAACTCCAACGTGCAGCAGTTCAACACGCGGGTGCAGGCGTTCCCCTCGAACATCATCGCCAACATGTTCCATTTCCAGAAGGCCGAGTTCTTCCAGATCGACGCGGCGCAGCGCGCCGTGGTCGCCGAAGCGCCGAAGGTCGATTTCAGCGCGATCACCAACGCGACGTACGGCCAGGCACCCGGAGCCGCTCCGGCGCCTTCGTCCGCGCCCGGGACGCCGCCGGCGCCCCCCGTCTCAGGCGCCTGAGGCCCGCCGGTGCAGCCGGCGCCGCGCCGCTGGCGCTTGAGCGACGCCGAACCGCTGCCCGGGCTCCATCCGGTCGTCGGCCAGGTCCTTGCCGCGCGAGGGTTTGACCAGGCCACTGCGGCAGCGTTCCTCGATGTGAGTGGCGGCTACCACGATCCGTTCGGCCTGCCGGCGATGGCGGCCGCCGTGGCCGCGATCCAGGCGACCGTTGCCGAAGGTGGGGCGATCGCGATCTACGGCGACTACGACGCCGACGGCGTCACCGCCTGCGCGATGCTCACCCGCAGCCTCCGAGCGGCGGGCGCGACGGTGATCCCCTACATCCCCAACCGCATGAGCGAGGGGTACGGGCTGCATGCGGCTGCGCTGGTCGACCTGGCCGCACGCGGTGCGCGCTGCGTCATCACCGTGGACTGCGGCACGAGCAGCGTCGATGTCGCGCTCGGCCGCCCGGCTGGGATGCGGCTGGTGGTCACCGACCATCACCTGGCGTTGGCGCCTGGTGGCTCGCCGCCCCAACTCGCCCCCGCCGATGCGCTTGTGAACCCCAAGCTTCCGGGTTCGACATACGCATTCGACGGGCTTGCGGGCGCAGGGGTCGCATTCAAGCTCATCGAGGCGCTCCAATCTCGCGGCGTCGTGCCCGCCGGCAGTGCCACGGCGTCACTCGGCCTGGCGGCGCTCGGAACAATCGCCGACATGATGCCGCTGCGTGGCGAGAACCGGGTGATCGTCCGCGACGGCCTGCCGCGGCTCACCGAGCTGCCCGGACTGCGTGCGCTCTGCGAGGTCGCGGGCATCTCCGCGCCACCGCGGGGCACCGACATCGCCTTCGCCGTCGGACCCCGGATCAACGCCGCGGGGCGGATGGAGGATGCGCGCCTCGCCCTGGAACTCTGCCTCTGCGATGACGCCGACGAGGCGATGCGCATGGCGATCGACCTTGACACCCAGAACCGACTGCGGCAGCAGGCCGTCACCATCGCCCTTGCCCAGGCGGAGGAGCAGGTCGCGGACATCGATGAGGACGCCGCGGCGATCGTGCTCGGTGACCCCGGGTGGCCGATGGGCATCGTCGGTCTCGTTGCGGGACGCCTCGCCGAGCGATACGCCCGGCCGGCGTTCATCGCCTGCCTGGATCCGGTAGAGGCCAAGGGCTCGGCGCGGTCGGCGGGCGGTGTGCACATCGTCAAAGCCCTCGACGGCGCCGCCGGCTCGTTGCTCCGCTACGGCGGGCACGCCGCCGCGGCGGGGTTCAGCCTCGAGGCCGGGCGATTCGATGCATTCCGAGAGTTGATCACGGCGTCGGTCGGCGAGCAGAACGGCGGGCTCGAGCGCATGCGCGACTTCACCGTCGACTGTGAGATCTCGGGCATCGACGTCACGCCCGACCTCTGCGAGGCCCTGGATCAGCTCGAGCCGAGCGGCCAGGGCAACCCCGCGCCCCTGCTGGCCGTCTCTGGCGCGAGGGTGCTCGGCACCTCGACCTTTGGAGCGGAGGGCCAGCACATCCGCGTGACGCTCGCGACCGGATCCGGGATTGTCGAGGCCATCGCCTTCAACAAGCCCAATCTCGCTGATCACCTGCCCCGAGGGCGGATCGTGGACGCCTGTTTCGGCCTCGAAGTGGACAGCTTCCAGGGTTTCCAGCGCGTCCGCGCCCGATTGCGCGACCTGCGTCCGGCCCGAGCGGTGTCACTCAGCGGGCAGCCGCTCGCATCGGCGGTGTCTTCCTCGTCCGGCTAGGATCCGTCCGCTCAGGTTGGCGACTCCGTCGCCGGTCGGGATTCAGCCCGAGCATGTCCAGGTCATGGTCCCGGATTCGTCGGCGGACGAGGTCGTGCCGATGTATTCGGTGAACGATGCGTTTCCGGACCCGTCGCTCTTGATCGTCAACGTCGAGACGGTGCCGGCAAAGGAGTCGAGGCCGACAGTGAGACCTGACACGACATTGCCCGTGTATGCGCCCGCGCCGTGGAACGTGCTCTGCGGCAGGCTGATCAGGAAGTTGATGTCCACCCCATCGACGAGGACGGGATTCCCGACCTCGGGTCCGAGACCGATGGTCCATGCCAGAGAGCTGGTCGCGTACTGCGCGCACGTCGCGCCCACTGTTGGAGTCGTGAACGATCCCTGAACGTTCGTTGCGCCCGTGAAGTTCACCATGACGTCGAAAGTGCCTGCGTGGCCGGCACTCGCCAGCGCCGGAGTCGCCGTCGCGGTGGTCGTCGATCCGCATGCGGCGAGCATCGGTCCCATCACCACAACCACCGCGGAGAGCCCGATGACTCGCCTCGTCCATGTCCCACGAACAGCGATCTTCCGAGCGAGCGCCCGCGACCGAAAGTACATGTCATCCATGACCAATTCCCCCTGCCTCCCGTTTCTTCTGATGTGCCTGTCGTCGGGCCACGGTGATCCGGCACCTCGAGGATCTTCTCGAAAAGGGCACGGCCACCCGTTCGGCCACGCTACGCACGCACCGCTCGGACCCCTCGAAGCGCACAGTACCAACTTCGTCCTGACTCATCAACACATATGAACGTATTGGCTGAATGATCGCGTTCTGGGATATGGCTCACTCCCCGGGTCTCGATGTGCCGATGACCGGCTGCGACGCGGCCCAGGGCGCGGCTGAGACCGGTTGCGCCTCAAGCCGCGCCGGGCCGGACCGAAGCTAACGTCTCACTCGCGACCGGCGCTCCCCGCAAGATCGGTGAGCCCTATCAATCGTTTTGTTCGATTGAATCCATCGCTTCCATCGCGGTAGACGGAGCAATCGGCCGTCTGCATACTTTGACGGGTCCGGTGCGTTGGCGCCAGAAGAGGGGTTTTGGGACCCACGTTGCGGGTCCATCGGGGGGGCGACATGGCTTTCGCGAAGGTAACTTCGCGGTCTCGGCGACGCATGGGCGCGGCCAGCGCGGCGGTGCTGGTCATCGGATCGTGGTTCGTCACCGGCGCTCTCGCGCGTCCTGTCGACGCGGCGACCGGGTCCGTCACCGAGTTCCCCCTGCCGGCGACACCCGCCACAAGCGGACCGCAGAACATTGCGGTGGGAGCCGACGGGAACATCTGGTTCACGATCCAGAACTCCAACCAGATCGGACGGATCACGCCCGGGGCGCCGAACACGGTCACGATCTACCCCGTCCCCACCTCCGCGAGCCAGCCGAACGGCATCGCTCTGGGGCCGGACGGCAACATCTGGTTCACCGAGTACAACGCGGGCAAGATCGGCGAGATCACCCCGAGCGGAGCCATCAGCGAGTACTCGGTGCCCGCAGGGGCAGCCAGCGGACCGCGCAACATCGCGCTCGGGCCGGACGGGAACATGTGGTTCACCGAATACAACGCGAACAACATCGGCCGGATCAACCCCACGACAGATGGCATCACCGAGTACCCGCTCGCGGCGAAGAGCAACCCGCGGGGGATCATCGCGGGACCGGACGGCAACATCTGGTTCACCGAGTACACCGCGAACTACGTCGGGTACATCAACCCGGCGTCGCCGACCACGGCGCCAGTCCTTTTCTCGGTGCCGACCTCCAGTAGCGGGCCACGGAGCATCGACGTCGGGCCCAACGGGTACCTCTGGTTCACCGAGAACAACGCCGCCAAGGTCGGCAAGATCCTGGCCGCGTCACCGAACACGCTCACCGAGTACCCGACACCGACGACCGGAAGCATTCCGGCGCGGATGACCGAAGGCCCGGACGGGAACATGTGGTTCACCGAGAACGGCGCAAGCCAGATCGGCTCGATCAATCCGAGCACGGGGACAGTCACCGAGTACTCGATTCCGACTGCCAACAGCGCACCCGTGGGTATCATCACGGGTCCGGATCACAACATCTGGTTCGCGGAGAACGGCGCTGACAAGATCGGTCAGCTCGCCGTGGTTCTGCCGACGACGACGACGGTCGGTTCGTCGAGCAACCCGTCCCAGTCCGGAAACTCGGTCACGCTGACCGCGACGGTCTCGCCCGCCTCGGCGACCGGTACCGTCTCCTTCTACGACGGCACCACGACAAAGCTTGGGTCGGGGACGGTGACCTCGGGCACCGCCACTCTGGCGACGTCATCGCTCGCGGTCGGCAGTCACAGCCTAACGGCGGTCTACGGCGGCGATAACTTCAACACGACCAGCACCTCGACCGCGCTTGTCCAGGTTGTNNACCGGGACGGTGACCTTCGATGACGGTACGACGAGCATTGGCAGCGGGCCGCTGAGCGGCGGCGTTGCAACCCTGGAGACGTCAGCGCTGGCGCCTGGGACACACTCCATCAAGGCGGTCTACGCCGGCGACACCGACGACGCCGGGAGCACGTCCTCGCCGGTTTCACAGGAGGTGAGTCAGCTCACCTCCACCACCGGCGTCGCCTCCAACAACAATCCGTCCCAGAACGGACAAGCGGTCCAGTTCACCGTGACGGTCACACCGTCCACGGCGACTGGTAGCGTCACCTTGTACGACGGCACGACCAGCCTGGGCGCCGGCCCGCTGAGCTCAGGCACAGCCACATTCACCACGTCGTCACTGGCCGTCGGGCTACACGACATCACGGCGGTCTATGCCGGCGATACCGACGATGCCGGGAGCACGTCAGGCGACCTGAGCCAGACCGTCGACCCGGGAAACACCACGACAAGCGTGGGCTCTGGCAAGAACCCGTCGACCTTCGGTGACACGGTCGAGTTCACAGCGACCGTCACCCCATCAGCCGCAACCGGCACGGTCACGTTCTATGACGGGCCCACCAGCCTCGGGGCCGGAACGTTGGCCTCGGGGACGGCAACACTGTCGACGTCGACGCTCAGCGGTGGTTCGCACAACATCACGGCCGTCTACGGCGGCGACACGAGTGACGATGGCAGCACCTCGAGCGTCCTGACGCAGGTGGTCAACCCGCTGACGACGACGACCGGTGTGGGTTCGGGCGAGAACCCCTCGACGTTCGGCGATTCGGTGACCTTCACCGCCACCGTGTCGCCGTCGACCGCGACCGGCTCCGTCACCTTCTATGACGGGCCGACCAGCCTCGGCTCCGGCACGCTCAGTGACGGTACTGCTTCGCTCTCCACCGCAACACTCAGCGGCGGCGATCACGACATCACCGCCGTCTTCGGCGGTGACACCAACGATGCCACGAGCACCTCGTCCGAGCTCGTTCAGCACGTCAACGCCCTGACGACGACCACCAGCGTGGCCTCGAGCCTCAACCCCTCGCTGAGCGATCAGCAGGTTACCCTCACCGCGACGATCTCGCCCTCAACGGCAACCGGCACGGTGACCTTCTATGACGGTGCCACCAGCCTCGGCACCGGGTCGCTGAGCTCGGGCACGGCCACACTCGCGACCAGCACGTTGACCGTTGGTAGCCACAGCATCACCGCCGCCTACGGTGGCAACGCGAACGACGCTGTGAGCACGTCGGATCCGCTCACCCAGGCCGTTCAGGCGATGACAACGACCGGTCTGGGGTCGTCCCTGAACCCTTCCCAATTCGCGCAGTCGATGACACTCACGGCGACGGTCGCGCCGTCCACGGCGACGGGGACGGTGACGTTCTACGACGGCACCACCGTCATTGGTTCGGACGGGGTCAGCGCCGGAACGGCGACTCTGGTCACGACAGCGCTCGCAGTCGGCACGGATGACCTCACTGCGGCGTACGGCGGCGACGCAGGCGATGCGAGCAGCACCTCGACAACGCTGAACCAGGTGGTCAACCAGGATTCGACCGGCACCGTGGTCACTTCCTCGCCGAACCCGTCGAAGACGGCTCAGTCGGTGACCTTCACCGCAACCGTGACGCCGGCGACGGCGACGGGAACGGTGACATTCATGGACGGCACCACGAGCCTTGCGACGGAGCGGGTCACCGCTGGAGTGGGCAGTTTCGCCACCACGACACTGGCCGCCGGCAGCCACGGCATCACCGCCGTCTACAGCGGTGATGGCAATGACCTGGGCGGCACCTCGCCGGCGATGACGCAGGTGGTCGGCAGCAGCTCGACGACCACAACGACACTCTCGTCGTCGGTGAATCCGTCGAAGTCCGGCCAGAAGGTCACGTTCACCGCAAAGGTCACGCCGTCGTCGGCTACCGGCAAGGTGACCTTCAAGGATGGGACCAAGACCCTCGGCACGGCCACGCTCAAGAGAGGCGTCGCGACCTTCAGCACATCAACGCTGGCGGTTGGAACCCATGCGATCACTGCGGTCTACGCGGGTAGCGGCGCCCACACCGGGAGCACGTCCGCGCAACTGGCGCAGAAGGTGCTGAAGAAGACGAAAGGAACGGTGGCAGCGAGGGCTGCTCATGCGCCGCTTCTGACATCTGCCACGACGGCGTCGATCGACCTCATCGGCCGGCGCATCCCGGCAGGGAGCTACTAGTCATGCCGAAGCGAAACGCCGGCGTGCATCTGTTCAACGATCCTGCCGGACAGCCGGCGCGATCACGCCTCACCTCGGCCGGGCTCGACCCGTCACGGATCACGCTGGATCAACTTCGCGTGTTCGTCGCCGTCGCAGACCGCGAACACATCACCGGTGCGGCAAAGGCGCTGCGCATGTCGCAGGGCTCCGTGAGTGGCCTCGTGCACCGGCTTGAAGCGACCCTCGGCCTGCCGCTCTTTCAGCGCGTCGGACGCAACGTGCGACTCACCGACGTCGGCGAGTCGTTGCGCCGTCTCGCCGGACGCGTGCTCGAAGAGGTCTCCGAGATCGAGGACATGAGCGCCGGATATCACGCCGTGGAGCGCGGTGAGATCACGGTTGCCGCCGGTCGCGTGATGGGCGCGCATCGTCTTGCGCGCTGGGTCGCACCGTTCGCGATCGCTCACCCGCACCTTACGGTCAAGATCAGCCTTGCCCCGATGCACACGCTGGTCGAGATGCTTCTCGGCGGCACCGCGGACGTGGTCATGCTCGGATCGCTCGTCAAGTCGCCGGAGATCGAGAGTCTCATCCTCGAGCGCACCGACATGGTGCTGCTCGTTTCCGGCGAGCATCCACTCGCGACGACACCAGATCCGCTCAGCGTCCTGGCCACGTATCGCTACCTCGCGCACGAGACCGGTACCGCGACGGAGCCGCGGGCCACCGAAGCGCTCGCCGGCGCAGCAGACGCATCGATGACCGTCGAGCTCGAGGAGGGAGCGCTGCACGCCGCGCTCCTTGCCGGGCTCGGCTTCGCGATGATGCCCCGCTCAGTCGTGCTCGATGACATCGAGTCGGGGCGGCTGGTCGCGCTGCCGCGACCAGGACGCCGTGTCGTCCAGGTCTTCAGCGCTGCTCGCCGGTGCGGTACGCCGACGCCCGCACAGCAGGCGTTCTGGGACTACCTGAGCGGGGTCGCGGCACGGCAACTCTCGCCCGCCGTCGCCGAGCCTCCGAGCTCAGATATGACGTCATCCGGGTCGGACGACGTCATATCCAGGATTGCGTAGGTGGCCGTGGCCATTGCCCCGGAGGCTGCGGTGTCGAGCAGAGACGTCGCGGTCCAGCTTGCGGACGTCACCAAGGTGTTCGGCAGCGGTGCGCAGGCCGTGCTCGCTGTTGAGGGCCTCAACCTCGAGATCTACCGCGGCGAGCTCGTCTGCTTGCTCGGTGCCTCGGGATGCGGCAAATCGACGGTGCTCAACCTCATCGCCGGCCTCGAGCACGCCACCCGCGGGCAGGTCGTTGTGCCCGCTGCGAGCACATGTCTCATGTTCCAGGAGTCGGCGCTCTTTCCCTGGCTCACCGTCAACGGCAACGTGGCGATGCCACTGCGCCTGCAGCGAAAACGCCGGGGCGATCGCGACGCCGAGGTGCAGCGCCTGCTCGAGCTCGTCCGTCTCGAGAAGTTCGGCCGGCACCGTCCGCATCAGCTCTCCGGCGGCATGCGCCAGC
>PKXZ01000092.1 GCA_003132525.1 Candidatus Dormiibacterota bacterium
GAGATCGCCGACATCTTCGTGGTGAACAAGGCCGACCTGCCGGGAGCGCCCAAGGTCGTCCGCGACCTCAAGGAGCTGGTCCGGCATGGCGCCAAGCGCACCGACTGGACACCGCCCGTACTGACCACCATCGCGGAGAGCGGCGAGGGTGTCGACGACCTCGTCGCGGCCATCGATCGCCACGGAGATGCCATCGCCGCCTCCGGGGAGCTCGAGCGTCGCCGGATCGCCCGGCTGCGGGCCGAGGTCGAGGCCATCGTCGTCGAGCGAGCTGCCGATCGTGCCCGAAGTGCGTTGCATGAGGGGACAATGAGTCGAGAGCTCGAAGGCGATCTGAGCCGGGTGGACCCGTACGCCCTGGCCGAACGCATCCTCAACGGGCACAGCAAGGAACCAAGCAAGCAATGACCCAGACGATCGACCGGGCCGGAGTGCCGCCAGGTCAGCCGGATACGCCGGAGCCGCGTGAGGCGCCGCCCATCCCCCCGGACACGCTCGGTGGCCTGCCGCTGGAGACCTGGTACGGCCCGGAGGACTCGCCGATCGATGTGGAACGGGAACTCGGCGAGCCGGGCGCGTATCCGTACACCCGCGGGATCCACCGGACCATGTACCGCGACAAGGTCTGGACGATGCGCCAGTTCGCCGGCTTCGGGAGCGCGCGAGACACCAACGAGCGCTACCGGTTCCTGCTCGACCAGGGCCAGACGGGTCTTTCCGTGGCATTCGACATGCCGACGCTCATGGGCCACGACTCGGACTCGCCCCACGCGCTCGGGGAGGTCGGACGCTGCGGCGTGGCGGTCGATTCCGTCGAGGACATGCTCACGCTCTTCAAGGGGATCGACGTTGGAGCGGTCACCACGTCGATGACCATCAACTCGCCGGCGCCGATTCTCTTCGCGATGTATCTCGCGGCGGCGGACGAGCAGGGAATTCCCTACACGAAGCTCGGAGGCACGCTCCAGAACGACATCCTCAAGGAATACATCGCCCAGAAGGAGTTCATCTTTCCGATCCGGCCGTCCATGCGACTGGTCACCGACGTCGTCGAGTTCTGCACGCGCAGCGTGCCGAGCTGGAATCCGATCTCGATCAGCGGGTATCACATCCGCGAAGCCGGCAGCACTGCAGCGCAGGAGCTCGCATTCACGCTTGCCGACGGCTTCGCCTATGTCGAGGCGGGTATCGAACGCGGCCTCGACGTGGACGAGTTCGCGCCGCGTCTGTCCTTCTTCTTCAACGCGCACATCGACTTCTTCGAGGAGATCGCCAAATACCGCGCCGCGCGGCGCATCTGGGCGCGGCACATGCGCGATCAGTACGGCGCCAAGGACGAACGTTCGCTCAAGCTCCGCTTCCACACCCAGACGGCTGGGTGCTCACTCACCGCGCAGCAGATCGAGAACAACGTCGCGAGGACGGCGTTCGAGGCGCTCGCCGCCGTGCTTGGCGGTACCAACTCGCTGCACACCAATTCGATGGACGAGGTGCTCGCCCTGCCCACCGAGAAGGCGGCGCAGATCGCGCTTCGCACCCAGCAGATCCTCGCGTACGAGACTGGCATCCCATCGGTTGTGGATCCGCTCGCCGGTTCGTGGTTCGTCGAGGATCTCACCAACCGGATGGAGCGAGCAGCGGAGAACTACTTCGCGGCCATCGCCGAACGCGGTGGCATGCTCGACGCCGTCGCCGAAGGGTTTCCACAGCGCGAGATCGCCGACGCGTCGTTCCGCTACCAGAGTCAGCTCGAGACCGGAGAAAGAGTCATTGTTGGCGTCAACGTGTTCGAGCACAGCGTCGACATGGTGCAGCCGCCGACGCTGGTGATCGACCCCAACGTGGAGGTCGAGCAGGCGGCGCGTCTCAAGGAACTGCGCGAGCGCCGCGACAACATCAGTGTGGCGACGCGTCTCGATGCGTTGCAGGAGGTCGCACGGGGCAGCGACAACATGATGCCCGCGATCATCGACTGCGTGCGCGCTCGCGCCACCGAGGGCGAGATCGTCGAGGCGCTCCGCACGGTCTTCGGCACGTACCGCGAGACGCCCGTTTTTTGACCTTTCCTTAACCCCTCCATAAAGGGGAGGTGGCTAGGCTCAGCCGGTATCGTGGGAGCCAAGCACATCCTGGTTGTCGAGGACGAAGAGGTGATCCGTGAGACCCTCCGGTTCAACCTCGTGCGTGAGGGATACCAGGTGAGCCAGGCGTGCGACGGCATCGAGGCGCTCGAGAAGGCCCGCGCGCTGCGGCCCGATCTGATCGTGCTCGATCTCATGCTCCCCGAGCTCGGCGGCCTCGAGGTCTGCCGCATCCTCCGCCAGGAAACCACCACGCCGGTACTGGTGCTGAGCGCACGCGACAGTGAGCTCGACAAGATCGTCGGACTTCGCGTCGGGGCCGACGACTACATGACCAAGCCTTTCTCGCTTGCGGAGCTCACCGCGCGTGTGATGGCGTTGCTGCGCCGCGCGCAGCCCGCCGTCGAGGATCGTGGCGTCGTCGAGGTCGAGGAGTTTGGCGAATTCCGATTCGACCGCGGCGCGCGGTCGGTGCACGTGGGCGAGGAGACGCTGCGCCTGTCGCCGAAAGAGTTCGATCTGCTGTCCTTCCTGCTTGCCAACCCGGGCAGGGTGCACTCGCGCGAGCAACTCATCAGGCGCGTTTGGGGACCGAAGTTCTTTGGCGAACGCAAGACCGTCGACGTCCACGTCCGGTGGCTTCGAGAGAAGTTCGAGCCCTTCGAGGCGCTGCCTTTCAGGATCACCACCGTCTACGGAGTCGGCTACCGTCTCGACCGCGTCCACGAGCAACGCGAACCCACTGCGTCAGACGCAGCGGTGACGGGACGGCGCTGACGGCCCGGGATTCAGCCCTGCCTATACTTGCCGCTCCCAACCGAGTTCGGACCAGGGAGAGGGTCGCCTTGGAATCGCCGCTCGCCGTCATCGATATCGGGTCGAACTCGGCTCGAATCGCAGTGCTGCGGCTTGACGATTCCGGTCAGCTCGACATCATCGCCGACGCGCGAACCTCGCTCCAGCTTGCGCGTCACATCGACGCTCGCGGGCGCCTCGAGGCGAGCGCGGTGACTGAGGCGATTGCCGCGGTACGCGACTTCAGGGCAGTCGCAGCCGCCGCAGGCGCACAGAGGACCGTCGCCGTCGCCACAGCGGCGATCCGCACCGCGACCAACCGCGACAGTGTGCTCGCCAAGCTCGAGGCTGACACCGGGCTGACCATCAAGGTCATCGACGGTGAGGAGGAGGCGCGGTACGCGTTCCTCGGCGCGGTCCACGGTCTGCCGATCGACAACGGCTACCTGATCGACGTCGGCGGTGGAAGTTTCGAGCTCGCCTACTTCGAGCGCCGGCGCGCGCTCCGCTGGTGGACGTTCGAACTGGGCGCGCTGGTGGTGACGGACCAGTTCCTGGGCAGCGACCCTCCGCGGGCGTCCGAGATCGCCGCACTGCGAGAGCACGTGACCCAGACGCTCAGTGACGCGGGCGTGCCGGTCCTCCCCGAGGACGGCGGCATGGTAGGGACCGGGGGCACGGTGCGGAACCTCGCGAAGATCCACATGCGATCGGTTGCTCACCCGATCGCTCGGGTCGACGGGTACGTCCTCCAGCGCCGCGAGGTCCGCGAGCTCACCTCGCGGCTCACCACCCGGAATCGATCGTCCCTTCGGACGGTGCCGGGGCTCTCCACCGACCGGGCCGATTCCATCGCCGGCGGCGCGCTGGTGGTCATCGCCGCCATGGAGGCCCTCGGCGCTCGGACCCTGATGGTCTCCGGCCACGGGTTGCGCGAGGGGATCGCGCTCGCCGAGCTGAACCTGCCACTTCCCGAGGTGCACCAGGTCCGGCGTGGATCGGTCGCCGCGCTCGCCTCGCGGTTCTCCACCTGGGACGCACGCAGGGCGGCACGCCGGGTCGAGATGAGCCGGGCCATCCTCGGCGTCGCCGACCCGACCATGACCGCGGAGATGCGCGAGGTGCTCGACCACGCGACCACCCTGCTCGACGTCGGCCCGAGCATCAACTACTACGACCGCTGGACCCACGCCGCCGGGGTGACCGCGTCTGCCGATCTGCAGGGCTTCACCCATCGCGAGGTGGCCCTGATCGCGACCACTCTCGCCCGGCTCGGCAAGGCGCGGAGCAACCTGCCCCGCTACGCGCGGCTCTGCACGCCCGTCGACATCAAGCGCATCGACAAGCTCGCGGTGATCCTCGAGCTCGCCGACGAACTGGATCGCCGCGTCAATGGCGGTGGACCGCCGACCTTCCGGTACGANNATACCTGGGAGCCCGAGGACCTGGCCCGCCGGTTCCGGACCCGGCTCGGCCGAACCCTCAGCCTGCGTCCAGCAGAGACGGCGGGTGACCGTACTCGGGGGCCGGACTCTCCAAATGGTCGATCGACTGGTAGAGGTCCTCGACGAGCGTGATCAGGATGGGCGGAGCATCGCAGGCGAACATGAGCGCCTCGATGGTCGCGACCTGGCGTCGAAGGCTATCGACGGTGTCGATGCGGTCCCAGAGCGGCGAAACGACGGGCTGCACGACTTCGAGTATGCGGTGAGCCCGCGGCGCAAAGCGATTGTGAAATGGCTATGGTGCGGGGGTGATGTGATGGTGTTCGTCGAGGACACTAGAGTCCTTTGAAGATGAGCGAACCACTCCTGCACCCCAACCAACTCCTGCTGTCGGACGAGCTGCCCCACTTGCGACGCATCGTCGCCGATATGGGCGAGCTGGTCGACACCGCGATCACCCAGGCGACAAGCGGCCTCGCCGAGCGCGATGTGAGCCTCTGCGCGCGCGTGATCGCGGACGATGCGCTGGTCAACGACCGCCAGCGCGAGCTCCGCGAGCTGTCGTTCTCGCTCATCGCGAACCGGAACCCGGAAGCCCGCGAGCTTCGCGAGATCATCGGACTGCTCAACATGTCGTCGGAGCTGGAGCGCATGGGCGACCATTGCGTGAGCATCGCCAAGCTCGCCCGCAACCTCGCGGACCTGCCACCGCTGGAGACGTACGTCGACGTCCCCAAGATGGCGGCCTACTGCAGCGACCAGGTGCGTGGCATCCTCGCCGCCGTCGTATCGCGCGACGTTCTCCAGGCCCGCCGCATCGCTGCGGGGGATGACCGGGTCGACCGCATCTACCACCGCCTGTTCGACGACCTGATCCAGCTGATGACCGAGGACAACACCACCGTGTTCCGGGCGACCAACCTCGTGTTCATCGCACATCACCTCGAGCGCATCGCCGACCGCGTGACCAACATCGCCGAGGATCTGGTCTTCCTCGACTCCGGCACCATCGAGGAGCTAGGCTGATGGCGCTGTCCGAGCCCGCTGAAGCTCCCGGCGACGCGGCGCCCACCGTCGCTGGCGAAACACGCGATCATGCCGTCGAGCTCGGGGATCGGCATCGATACATCAACCGCCACCTGAGCTGGCTCGATTTCGACACCCGTGTGCTCGAGCTCGCCGAGGACACGTCCCGCGCCCTCCTCGAGCGCGCGAAGTTCCTGGCGATCTCCAGCAGCAACCTCGACGAGTTCTTCCAGGTACGTGTCGGCGGCCTGATCGAGCAACGACGCGCGGGTGTGTCGGCGCTCAGCCCCGACGGCATGACCGTGGACGAACAGCTCTCCGAGATCCAGCGCCGCGCCGTCGATCTCACCGCCTGGCAGATGAGGGCATTCAGGGCCATCGTCGAACGCCTTGGTGAGGTCGGGCTGCGCTTCTCCAACTACCGGTCGCTCGACCATGGCGACCGGGACCACGTGGACACGGTCTTCGAGGAACGCATCTTCCCGGTGCTGACGCCACTCGCGGTCGACCCGGCGCATCCCTTCCCGTACATCAGCGACCTCTCACTCAACCTTGCGGTGGTGGTCGGCGCACCTCGAGGAAGCGAGCAGCGAATCGCTCGCGTCAAGGTCCCTCCGCTCCTGCCTCGCTTCGTCGTCATGCCCGACGGCGAGCGATTCGTCCCGGTGGAGCAGGTGATCGCCGCGCACCTCGACCGTCTCTTCCCCGGCATGCGGGTCGTCGGTCAGTATCCGTTCCGGGTGACGCGCAATGCCGACCCGGCGCTCGAAGAGGAGGAGGCCGAGGACCTGCGCACCGCCGTCCAGGAGTATCTACGCCGCCGCCGCCGCTCGCCGCAGGTGGTTCGCCTCGAGATCGACGACACCATGACCGAGGAGGTGACGCAGTTGCTCATGCGCGAGCTCGAGCTCTCCAAGGAGGACGTCTACACCGTCGCCGGCCCCCTCGACCTGAGCGGCCTCTGGGGCCTCTACGAGCTGAATCGTCCTGACCTCAAGGAGCGGCTTCCCGCGCCCGTGATCCCGCCCGCCTTCGCGAAGTCCCCGAACGACGAGGGCGAGGTCGACCTCTTCCGCGTGATCGACGAGGGTGACGTCCTCGTACACCACCCCTACGAATCGTTCGCGAGCAGCGTCGAGGCCTTCGTCGACCAGGCGGTGAACGATCCCGACGTGCTCGCCATCAAGCAGACGCTCTACAGGACCTCAGGCCCGGACAGCCCGATCGTTCGCTCGCTCATCCGCGCCGCCGAGTCGGGCAAGCAGGTCGTCGCGCTCGTCGAGCTGACCGCCCGATTCGACGAGGAGGCGAACATCACGTGGGCAGCCGAGCTCGAGAAGGCGGGCGTCCACGTCGTGTACGGCGTCGTCGGCCTCAAGACCCACGCCAAGGCGACGCTGGTCGTCCGGCGAACCGGTACGGGGATCCGCCGCTACTGCCACATGGGCACCGGGAACTACAACTCCCAGACGGCCCGCCTCTATGAGGATATCGGCCTGTTCTCGTCGGACCCCGACCTCGGCGAGGACCTCACCGACCTGTTCAACTACCTCACCGGCTACAGCCGCCAGCGGCAGTACCGCCGCCTTCTCGTCGCCCCGGTCACGCTGCGCAGCGGCATCGTCGAGCTCATCCGGACCCAGACGCACAACAACGGCCGGATCATCATCAAGTGCAACCACCTGATCGATCCGGAGGTCATCGAGGCGCTCTATGCGGCGTCGTGCGCCGGGGCACGGATCGACCTGATCGTGCGCAGCTCCTGCGGAGTGCGTCCCGGGATCGCGGGGATGTCCGAGAACATCTGGGTGCGCTCACTGGTGGGCCGGTATCTCGAGCATTCGCGCATCTATCACTTCGGCGACGACAGCTGGTTCATCGGATCCGCGGACCTGATGGGACGCAACCTCGACGGGCGAATCGAGACCGTGGTGCCGGTCATCGATGCTCGCCTGCAAGCACGGCTCGCCGAGGTGATGGACGTGCTCCTCGCCGACGACGTGCTCGCCTCTGAACTGCACGCCGACGGCAGCTGGCACAAGGTGCCGACGGTTCGCGGTCTCGACGCACAGGAAGAGCTGCACAGGCTCGCGGTCGAGCGCACCGCGCGGTGACTGCCCCGGAGGGGGCTGAGCTCGGACGCGGACTCCGACTCGAGGTCCCGACGACCTTCTCGCCCGAACCGCTGGAAGACCTCGACGCCGCCGCGGCGGTGATCACCGAGCCGGCACGCAGGCTCCGGACCACGCACTGGGACACCGCCGATCTCCGCCTCGCGCGGTGGGGGGTCGCTCTCGAGTATTCGACGGACCCGGGCTGGGTGCTCCGCCTGCCCGCGACAGGCGAGGGGATGGCCGCACCGGACGGGGCCGAGCTGCACTTCGACGGCGCCCCGGAACGTCCCCCAGAACAGGCGATGCACCTGGTGCGCGTCTACTCACGCCACGCGGCGATCGAACTGGTCGCACGCCTGGTCACCCAGACCGTCGAAACCGTGCTGATCGACGACCAAGGGACGGCGCTGGTTCGCCTCATCGATGACACGGTGTCCGTGTATTCCGGCCCGCGGATCACGCAGCGCTTCCGCGAGATTGATCTGATCAGCGAGAACGGCCAGCTCCTCGACCTGATTGCGACCCGCTATCAGGCCGCAGGCGCCCAGCCCGCGCGTCAGCGAGCCCTCGTCGCACGGGCGCTTGGTTTGGTGGGTACCCCGCCGCCGGAGATCGGCTCGGTCACCCTCGGGGGCGCCGCAACCGCCGGCGACGTCGTCCGCCGGTCGCTGAGCATGTCGGTGATCCGATTGCTCCGCCACGACCCCGGCGTCCGGCTTGGCATCGACGCGGAGGACGTGCACCAGGCTCGGGTCGCAACGCGTCGGCTCCGCAGCGATTTGCGCACCTTCCGGCCCCTGCTCGACGAGGCCTGGGCTGAAGCGCTCCGCGACGATCTTCGCTGGCTCGGCGGCGAGCTCGGGAGGGTGCGGGACGCGGAGGTGCTGCGCGACCGTCTCCGATCTGCTGCAGGCACGCTGCCGCCGGACGACCGTCGTCCGGCCCTCGCGGTGGTGGCGCCGCTCGGAGCGCAGGTCGGTGCCGCGCGCCGCCACCTTCTCAGCGCGATGGACACCGATCAGTACATCGAGACGATCGACCACCTGGTGACCGCGGCTCGAGCGCCGGTCCTGACCGAGATGGCCGCATCGCCGGCTCGTGAGGTACTCCCGGGTCTCGTCCGCAAACCCTGGCGATCGCTCAGGTCAGGTGCCCTGGGCGCACGTGGCGTCGTGCCCGATGAGCAGCTCCACGATCTCCGGATCCGCGCCAAGCGTTGCCGCTATGCGGCCGAGGCGGCTGCTGCCGCGACGGGCAAGAACGCCGCGAAATTCGCCCGAGAGGTGGCGGCGCTCCAGGAGGTGCTCGGGGAATTGCATGACGCCGTCGTCGCCGAAGCCTGGCTTCGGGATCGATCCTCGGCGCCTCGAGTCCACGAGACCGCCCTCTTTGCTGCCGGTGAGCTGGTCGCGCAGCAGCGCGATGCCGCGGCACGGGCTCGCGCCGGGTGGCCGGCCGTCTGGAAGCGCGTCGATGAGGGCTGGTCCCGTGCCTGGAGATGAGCCGGTCAGCTACCTCGTCCGACATGCCAAGGCGGGGTCACGCGAACGCTGGGCGCAGCCGGATCGGGATCGGCCGCTCACCGAGGCGGGGCGAGTCCAGGCGGCCGGTCTCGCTCGCCTGCTTGCCCCCGATGCGCGAAGGGTCATGTCGAGCCCATACGTCCGCTGCGTGCAAACCGTGGAACCCCTCGCGGAGGCAAACGGCCTCCGTGTCGAGGAGGAGGATCGCCTGGCCGAGGGTGCCGATCCTGACTGGGCTTTGGGTCAGCTCTGCTCCGCTCCCGGCTCGGTGCTCTGCACGCACGGCGACGTCATGGCGTCGATCGTGACGGCCCTCGCCGACGCCCACATCCCGTTGAACGGGGGTATGCAGTGGGCCAAGGGCGGCACCTGGGCGTTCACCGTCTCCGGCGGACGGATCACCGGGGGTCGCTACCTGCCGCCGGCCTGAGGTTCCCAAGGCAGACCGTCGCGGTCCCCGGCGACCCGGATGAGGACGCAGGTCCAGGTCCGGAAGGGACGCCAGGGGTCGCCGAGCTTCGCGATCTCCGCAGGCGTCGCAGAGCGTTTCAGGCCGTAGAAATGGCCGACGTAGGAGGCGAGGCGCGGCTCGGCGAGAGTCAGGATGTCGGTCGCGCCGGTGGAGCGGAGCAGGATCAGCCCGGCATACATCGGGCCGATGCCCGGGAGCTGTTGCAGCGCCACCATCGCTTCCTCCGAGGGCATGGCGAGGAGCTGGGCGGGATCGAGCTGCCCGTCGAGTGCGGCACGGGCCACGGCGTGGAGGCGGTCGATGCGTTGCGCCTCAAGGCTCGGAAAGGAGTCGACACNNGCTCGAAGACATGGCCATGCGCTGCAGACAGGCGCCTGCGCACGGCCGTCGCCTGGGTTCGGTGCCTTCGCTGGCTCAGGACCGACCACGCAGCTGCCTCGTACGGCGAGTGAAAGAGCACGGGGCGGAGCCCCGGAAACTCGGATTGGAGCCTGCCGATCACCGGATCGCGGGCACCGACCTCGGCCCAAGCGGTTCCCGAATGGTCGAGCGAGAGCACGCGGCGCACCTGGGAGGCCACCGCGTCGGGATCGGCGTCACCGAACACCCGGCAGTGGACGGTCCCGTCCGGGTCCTG
>PKXZ01000053.1 GCA_003132525.1 Candidatus Dormiibacterota bacterium
GTGCAGCCGGCCGCAGCAAGAAGCGAGCCAGGCCAGCGCCGTACGAGCCCGTACCTTCGATGCCGAAGCGCGGGTCGCTGCCGAGACCGCGGGCCCACTCGAGCAACCTGCGATACCCCGCCGGCGTGGTCGCGATGGTCAGGTGTCCGAGTGGCCGGCCGAGGTCGCTCGTGAAGGCGGCCGCGACGTGCGCATCACCATGCGTGTCAACGCCCACGATGACGCCGCACTCCGGCTGTGCCATGCTCCGGGAAGCCATCCTCATGTCCTCATATCCCCTTGTTGTGTGCAGGGTCTGACTGGGGTTGGTGAGTCAGCGGGGCGGACGGACAGCACTGGGACGAGCTACGCAAGCGCGCTTCTATCAAGTCACGTTCCGCCTCGCTGACGACACCGGGGAACCTCCCGCTGGCGGGTCGACAGATCACGTTCGGAGGCACCCAGCGGCCAGTGTTAATTCGGGTCAGGCCCGGGCGAGAGGCTCTCCGGCGCGGATCATGGCAGCCTGGCACATGGCATCACGGCACTCGCGTGATTCCGGCTGACGGTGCTGGCCGTTGTGCACACGTCGGGATCATCCCAGTGTTAATTGCACGCTGGGGTGGTCGACGGTCGCCTGTCTCGGCGGCGTGCGCCGACAGCCGGCGGACCGACGATCGATCCGCAACGCTCGGCGTGCAGTCCTGCAGTGTCGCGCAACCCCGGCCGCCTTCCTGGTTCATGGCGCAATCCGTTGCGCCACATCCGCGAGGAGTTCAGAACCCGGTGACTCCTGAACGCAACGGGCAAATAGCCAGAGCAGGAGCCGATCTGAGTCCAGCCCAAGAAGTTCGGCCAACCGGGAGGCGAAGCCCCGGGGATCACTGCTCAGGCGCTCCTCGCAATTGAGCATATGCTGCAGAGCGTCGTAGGTCGGGTCGCCGACGTAGGGCTTGGGGTCAATGATCAACCAGGGCTCGCGCTTCGCGGCTAAGACATTCTCGGCGTGGAGGTCGGTGCAGAGCAGGACTTCGCGTTCCGCGCTCGCAGCGAGGTGGCGGAAGAGCCCGATGCCCTCACGCACAAGTCCAGGGTCCGAGCTCACGCGCCCCGCCGCCTCCTCGCCAGCGAACTCGTCGGCCCACTGATTGCACATCGCCTCGAGCGGACGGACGGAATGGCCGGGTGGTGGTTCACGCCAAAGGCGCCGGAGCAAACCCGCGACGACGACGTCCTGTTCGAGCTCAGGGAAATGCGCCGGCCGACGGCACACCGCACACGCGCAACCTGTTGAGAAGCAGTAGCCGGCGAGGTCACTGTCGGCCACCCCAGCGTGCACCTTTGTTGCCGGAGAGCGAGTCGAAGGAAGCCCCCTCGGCCAAGAATCCACGACTTCCTAAGGATGAGCTACCCCCGACAGCCGAGACCCACGGATCAGTCAGCGTGGCGCTGCGATCGGCCGGCACCGTCCCGATGCGGTTAGTACGTCGAGCAGCACGCACGCAGGCTCGAGGGCGTCCGGAGAGTGGCGAATATCCCATGAGGCCGTGGCGGTTCAGCCCATTTCGGTTCCCGCCTGGCTGGGGCATCCCCACGTGGCCGCACGGTGTTGCTGCCTTTGTTACGTCTCAAGGCAAAAGCTCCCTCGACGAGGGTGACCTCGAAAGAGATCCTGTGATGGCCGATGCAACGGCAATTACAGGTAAACAAGGGGGACCGCGATGAACCACATCATTCGAAGCGCCGCAGGAATCCTGGCCACAGTGGCGATCCTCTCTGAAGCGCCCCTCTCGGCGTACGCGTCAAGCTCCGCGCCCTTTTCTCGGAGGGGCGGCGAAATTCGTGGTCCTGGGTGGGGCGGGGGGGACCTGCACCAAGTCCAGCGTCGGGCTCGGCGCCGTGGGTTCCAAGCTCACGGTCACCAAGACCACAACGTGCACCATCGCGGGAGCCATTCACGCGGGGGACGCGACCGCCGTTGCCGCATTCAAAGCCTTCAGCACCGCGTACACCGCCCTCAAGGCCGAGACGTGCCCCTCCGCCAACAACCTGACCGGGCAGGCGCTCGAGTGTGTACTGTTTCAATAGTACGGTCGGCCTCACCAACGGCATCCTGACGCTGGCAGGGCCGTCCTCCGGGGTGTGGGTAATCCAGGTCGGGACCGCTCTCACCACCGCCACCTCCCAGGTGGTCGTGGCCAGCGGCGGACAGGCCTGTAACGTGTGCTGGGCGCTCGGCACTACCGGGACCGTTGGGACGAGCTCCAAATTCAAAGGAAATATTCTCGCGGGGTCGGCCGTCACGTTCAGCGGGACGGGCTCAAGCTTGGTGGGCCGTGCGTTGGCGAAAACAGCGGTCACGATGACCGGCGCTAATCTCGGGCTGCCGTCGAACTGGAGTTCGTCGACCTGTCGTCGAACCCCCTAGGCGCGTCACCGCGGTGGACGCCGGGCGTCCACCGCAGCTTCTGCTTTTTTTACCGCTGCCGGAGGTGAACCAACGGTATTGCCGGACGTTGGTTCCGATTGGGTTCAAGCGTGAAAGGCAAGTCGCCGGTGACGACGCGGGACGCGTCTTCCAGGAACTCACTCATATGACAGGATTTCGGGACGGATGGCACGCACCCGCTCGCGTGTACCTGGGTTGACGCTCTGCCAACGCTGAAATCCGGCAGGCCGAAGCTCCACGGGTCGCGCCGCGATGTGGTGACAAATGGCGTCTTCGGCACGATAGCTGCCGTCTGCCCTCCACCATACCGACCCCGAGGCAGGCACGTCACTAGAGTCAGTGGCGGCGTCAGCGCCGTCGCCGCTCGCCTGCGGAGTACACAGCCGCGTCAACCGGTTGGCGCATCGTGGGTTTCTGCGAGGGTGAGGTCAGCGACTCCTCACCCTGCGATTGAGTGGAACGAGCCGGCCGAGATCTGGGTGACCCCGCTGAGCACTTCGATGGGCAGCAGCACGTTCGTTGTCGTCCCGTTGCCGACCTGCCCGTACTGGTTGTCGCCCCAGGCCCAGACGTTCCCCGCACCGTCGAGCGCCAACGAGTGCTCGCCGCCGGCGCGCACATCGACGATGTTCGAAGGGAGTCCGGTGACCAGGACCGGAATGTTGCTGTTGACCTGAGTGCCGATGCCCAACTGACCGCGGGCGTTGTCGCCCCACGCCGATACCGCACCCGCTGCGGTCAGGGCCAGCTCATGGCCGTCGTTGGTGAGGTTGCCACCCTGATCAATCGACGTATACAGCGTCGAACCCTGGCTGACTGGCGTCGGAGACGTGATCACGGCAGCCGTGCTCCCACAGCCGCACTGCCCGTACTGGTTGTCGCCCCACGACCACGCATGCCCGTTGACGAGGATGCCGCCGGAGGTCATTCCGGTGGTGATGATGACTCCCGATGACATGCCGTTGGTGAGCGCCGTCAGCGCCAGGTTCAAGGTGGGATTCTTCTCCGTCTTGACCGCCGGGCTGAGCCCGAGCGCCTCCCCTTCTCCGCCCCAGACGTACACCTCGCCCGTCGACGTCAGCGCCAAGGTGTGCGTTGCCGCCTCTGCGAGTTGGACGACGTTCAGACAGTTCAGTTGTGTGACGACGCTGGGGGCATTGTCCTTGCCCCAGTGGACGACGGTGCTCGAGGTGGGGCATTTGGGGTCCGTTCCGGGCTGCTCGATGGCCGTAAAGCTCCCGTTTCCATCGACCGGCCGCTGCACAACGTTAGTGACTCCAGGAACTTGGGTTAGCGTCATTGACGTGACGCCCCAACCCCACACTGTGCCATTGCTGAGGACGAGCACGTCGGCGTAGTTACCCGCGTCGATAGTGGCGAGAGTGCTGGATGATTGCGTCACAGTTGGCAGGTTCCCCGGGCCGCCGCTGGCCACGGCTCTGCCCCACTCGTAGACGCTCGGACCAGTCGCTGCGGCGTTGATTGGGAGGACGCTGACGGTCCCGAGGCACACCATGAGCAGTACCCCGGTCAACGCGCTGCGAACGGCCACGCGCGACGCGCACCGGTTCGACCTGCGCAGCGAAATGGTCGGCGGCGGAGCGTCCAGCGCGAGCTTCCAGGATCGAACCGAGGAGATTCGTGCGCCTGACCACCGCGCCGTGAGCACGCAGGACGGCGCGGTCCCTCACGGCGATAGGGCGCGGCGGCGCCGCTATTCCCCGGTCTCGCCGTCCACCGACTCGCGGATGAGGTCGGCGTGCCCGTTGTGGCGCGCGTACTCCTCGATCATATGGCAGAGGATCCAGCGAAGGCTCGGGGCAGTGCCGTCGTTCCAGGGGCGCTTGGCCAGCACCGCCAGGCCGGCGCCGGCGAGCGCCTCGGCGATCCCCGACCGCGCCCGGATCACGCTCTCCTGCCAGATCGCCCGGAGCTCGTCGGGCGTGTCGTCGATGGCGGAATGCCACTCCCAGTCGGGGTCTGCGTCCCAATCCACGTCGGCCCATCGGGCTTCCGGCTCGCGCCCCTGCAGCCACTGCGAGAACTTCGAGTCCTCGACCAGCGCCAGATGCTTGAGCATCCCGCCCAGGGTCATCGTCGAGACGCCCACGGTGGTGTTCAGCCCGGTGGCGTCCAGCCCGCGGCACTTCCACTCGAAGGTGGCCCGCTGGTACTCCAGGAAGCCCACCAGGGTTTCGCTCTCGTCGGCCGCGACCGGGGGTTCCGGGCGTCCGTGCTCATCGATGACAGTCATGGATGGGACTCTATTACGCTGACTGCCGGCGCCCTGAACACGATCCCGACGCGCTCTACAGCCCGCCTGGGGCGGACAAGCTTCGGTAGCCGGGCGGGGCAGCGTTCCCTAGTGGGTAACTTTACCTTCCGGATGGTATAGTTACAACATGCGACCAAGTTCGAAGATCCAGATCTTGCAGGCCGCGGTACGGGTGACCGAGCGCCATGGCATCACCGCCCTGACCCTCGAGGCGGCGGCCGAGGAGGCCGGCCTGACCAAGCCCGGGCTCATGTACCACTTCCGCACCCGCGACGCCCTCCTGACCGCGATCCAGCGGCACCTGACCGAAACGTGGGAGAAGCAACTGCTCGTAGAACTGGGCAAGCCGCTGGAGCAGTCGACGGCGCAAGAGCGCGCGGCGGCCTATGTGCGGGTGAATGCGCACGGCTCAGCCAGCAAGGCGGACCTGGCGTTCATGGTCGAGTCGGCAACGAGCTCCGAGCTGGCGCAGGTGTGGAACGACCTGATGGCGCGCTGGGTGCTCCAGCCGTCGGTGCCCGATCCGGCACAACTGGATCTGTTCCTCGCGCGGCTGGCCGCCGACGGCCTGTGGCTGTTCGAGGCGACCAGGCCGTCCCCCCTGGTCCCCGAGGTCGAGGAAGCCTTGATCCGCAGGATCGCTGCGCTCACCGAACCGCGGCCTGACGCACCCCTACCCGGCCCCGCACAGCCCATCTCCGCCCGGAAGCCATAGGTGCACCATGAGCAAGACACAACGCTGGCTGGTCCTGGCCACCGTCTCGGCGGGACTGCTGATGGTCTCGGTGGATACGACGGTGCTCTACACCGCCCTGCCCACCCTGACCAGTGCCCTGCAGGCGGACGCCTCGCAGAAACTGTGGATCATCAACGCATACCCGCTGGTGATGGCTGGGCTGCTGCCCGGCGCGGGCACGCTTGGAGACCGGATCGGCCACAGGCGGATGTTCCTTATCGGCCTGGCCCTATTCGCAGCCGCCTCCTTCTTGGCCGCGTTCGCCCCCTCCCCGCCGGTGCTGATCGCCGCCAGGGCCTTCCTGGCGATCGGCGCGGCGGCGATGCTGCCCGCCA
>PKXZ01000036.1 GCA_003132525.1 Candidatus Dormiibacterota bacterium
TGGACCAGATGGGCGAGGTGGAATACGCCCCCGGAGAGCCGAAGGGGACGCCATGGCATCCGCATCGGGGCTTCGAGACGGTCACGTACATGATCGACGGCACGTTCCAGCACCAGGATTCCAATGGCGGCGGCGGCCTGATCACCAACGGCGATACCCAGTGGATGACCGCGGGTGCCGGCATCCTGCACATCGAGCGTCCACCTGAGGAGCTGATCGCGAGTGGCGGCCTGTTCCATGGCTTCCAGCTGTGGGTCAACCTTCCCGCAGCCCAGAAGTGGGTGCCCGCCCGCTACCAGGACATCCGCGCCGGCAACGTCGCGCTGCTGACCTCATATGACGGCGGCGCGCTCCTCCGCGTCATCGCCGGCGAGATCGCAGGTCACAAGGGCCCAGGCATCACCTACACGCCGATCTCGCTCGCCCACGTGAGTGTCAGCCCTGGCGCACGCCTCGTGCTGCCGTGGCCACGTGACTTCAACGCGCTGATCTACGTGCTCTCGGGCAGCGGGACAGTCGGCGAGGAGCGGCGTCCGATCGAGCCAGGGCAGCTCGCGGCGCTCGGTGACGGGGATGTGATCACCGCGACCGCGTCGACCCATCAGGAGAGCCGCCATCCCAACCTCGATCTGCTCATCCTCGGTGGCCGGCCAATCCGTGAACCTGTGGCCCACTACGGCCCGTTCGTGATGAACACGCACGCCGAGATCGCGCAGGCGCTTGCCGACTACCAGGCCGGCAAGATGGGTGCGGTGCCCGCGAACCACATCGGCGACTGACCGACAGGACGCAGGACCTACAGCCCGTACGTCTCGAGCAGCCGGAGCCAGATCTCGCTCACCGTCGGATATGACGGGACGGCGTGCCAGAGCCGGTCCATCGGCACCTCACCGACCACCGCGACTGTCGCGGCATGGATAAGGTCGCCGACGCCCGGACCGGTGAAGGTCATGCCGACGATGACCTTGCGATCCTCGTCGACGACCATGCGGGCGTGGCCGGTGTATCCGTCGGCGACGAGCCCTGCCCCGGCGACGTCGCCAATCTCATAGTCGACCGCCCGGACGTTCAGGCCGGCCGCGACCGCCGCGGCGTGGGTGAGCCCAACCGCCGACACCTCGGGGTCGGTGAACACAACCTGGGGGATTGCCCTGTGGTCGGCGGTTGCCGCGTAGTGCGACCACGGTGGCGGATCACCCCGGAGTTCGCCCCTGACGCGGGCCACGATCGCGTCGCCGCAGGCGCGCGCCTGGTACTTGCCCATATGGGTGAGCAGGGCCAGATGGTTGAGGTCGCCGGCCGCGTAGAGCCAGTCGCCTCCGCCCTCGACCCGGCAGGTGTCGTCCACGGTGAGCCACGACCCGGGGCGAAGACCGACCGTGTCGAGGCCGATCGCATCGGTCCGCGGCGACCGGCCGGTGGCCACCAGGAGTTGATCCCCGACGAGCGTCCGTGGGTTGCCGCCGCCAAGATCGGAGATCTCCACAGAGACCTCACCGTTGACGGCCCTGGTCACCCTCTCGGTCGCCTTTTCGAAGAGGACCTCAATGCCCCGTTCGTCGAATGAGGCGCGAACCGCCTCCCCCGCGAAGTCCTCGGTGTTGTTGAGCAACCGGTCCTCGCGTACGACGAGGGTGACCTCCTCGCTGCCGAGGGTGCGCCAGGCGTCCGCCATCTCGCACGCGACCACGCCGCCGCCGATGATGACCAGCCTGCGCGGGACCGCCTGGGCGCTCGTGGCCTCGCGGCTCGTCCACACGTCGGCGGACTCGATACCGGGGATTGGTGGGATGGACGCCCTGCTGCCTGTGCAGAGCGCGACGGCGTGGCGGGCGGTGAGGGTGTATTCGGTCCCTTCGTGGGGCGTGACGGTGACCCGGCGCTCCCCGGCGAGCCGGCCCGTTCCGCGCGCGAGATCGATGCGCTGGCCGTCGAGCCACCTGACCTGCCCGTCGTCCTTCCAGTGGTGTGTGAACGTGTCACGCCGGCGGAGCACGGCGGCGCTGTCGATGGTGCCGGTCACCGCCTGACGGGCGCCGTCGACCGCAAGTGCGGCGCGCAACGCCTGGCCACTCCGCAGCAGCGCCTTGCTGGGCATGCAAGCCCAGTACGAGCAGTCACCGCCGACCAGCTCGTTCTCGACCACCACGGAGGTGAGACCACCCCCGGCAGCGCGCCCGGCGACGTTCTCGCCTGTCGACCCAGCGCCGATGACGACCACGTCGTACTCGCCATCGCGATCGATCAAGGGCATGCGTGCGCCTCCTCTCTCAGGTGGTGATGCGTTGTGGCAGCCGTCTCAGGCGGCGTGGATGGGCTCGCGCGACGGCGGCGTGGGCGCACCCACCACGTCAACGCCCGGGTTATCGGCGGCGGGTGCGTCGGCCTGCTCCGGTTCAGCGTCAGACGGATCCCGATGGCGGCGGAACAGCAGCGTGCTCCCGATGCCCGCAACCGGCAGCGACACCGCGAGGTCGATGGCTTGCAGGGTCAAGCCGGCCGCGACGGCCAGGGAGCCGTTGACGCCTTCGAGCAGGAGCGCTCCGGCCCACCAGGCCTGGCCAGTGCCGATTCCCGCGATCCCCTGGATCGGGATGGTCAGCAACAAGGTGCGGATCGAAAGGACGAACCAGGTCTGCCAGAACCCCAGGTGGAGTCCGACCATGCTCATCAGGGCCGCGTACTGAATGACCGTGGCGATCCGGCAGAAGATCGTGCTGCCGATCAGGTTGGCCCACCGCGCCCGGCTGTTGAGCACATCGAGCTCGGACTCCGCTCTGGTGGCGAGGCCCGCGAGCCTGGGAATGCGGGCCGCCAGCCTGGTCACGAGCGTCCGCGGCCCCGGGATGATCAGGGAGAGCAACACCCCGACTCCGACGGCGAAGGCGAGCGCTGCGGCGAGAATGACCGCGGGGTGGACGTTGGACCCGGCGAGGAACGCTGCGACAACGGCGATCAGCGAGAGGCTGACGACGTCGAGGATGCGCGCGACGATCGCGCTGCCGGACCCTCTCGCGACCCCCACGCCGAACCGGGTTCGGGCGAGAGCGACGAAGGTGACATCGGCCGATGGGCCCGGGAGGAGCAGGCCGGCCCCCCATGATGCCGCCGTGGCTCCGAGCAACTCACGCGAACTCCCTTCGCGCCTTGGCAGAAGTGCCCCGAACCGCCACGCCCGGCCCACCAGGAAGCAGGCGGCGCCGAATGCGGCAAGCGCTATCGACCCGACGGAGAGAGTGATGCCCTGCCAGCGGAGGTGGTTGCCCCCGAACAGGTGCCAGACGAGCAGGAGTACCAGCACGGTGACGACACTGGTGATCGCCGCCCGGAGCAGACGCCCGCGGCGAGCAGAACCCGAGGTCGACACGATCAGTGATTGTCCCCCTTTTGAACCGACTCCGGCTCAATTCCATCGATATCCGGACGTCGACATGATCTCGAAAGGATTGAGATGAGACCACATGGCGGCGTGTACAAACGTCGCTGGATGCTGGCTGCCGTCGTCACGGTCACCGTCTTTGCCGCAGTCGCGGTGACGTATGCGTTGCTGGTGCCGCCACTCCAGAACGCGGACGAGATGTACCACCTGCACTACGCGCAACTGATTGCAAACCATGCGCAATTGCCGGGAGCGCTGTTCACCGAGAAGCAGCAACCGCCGCTCTACTACCTCATCGCCGCGCTGATCATCAAGGCGGGGGGCTCGCTCACGGCCCTGCGTCTGATGTCTGTGGCGCTCGGGGTCACGACCGTCGCGCTTGTCATGGCCGTCGCACGCGAGCTCGTTCCCGGGAGACCCGCAATCGCCGTCGGTGCGGGCATCGTCACAGCGTCCTTCCCGATCACCGTGGCGGTGAGCGCCTCGTTCTCTGACGATGTGCTTGCGTGGGCCGCCGGGGCGGCGCTGCTGTGGTGCATCGCGCGTGTGCTCCGCTCACGGTCGCCGTCGCGCAAATTGCTGCTGGTCTGCGGGATCGCGGCTGGAATCGGATTGCTGAGCAAGGAGACGGACTGGCTCCTGGTCCTTGCCCTCGCGGTCGCCATCGGGATGCGCCTCACCGTCCCGATCCGACCTGCCGACCTGGCGGTCGCCGCTTTGCCGGCCATCGCCATCGGGGGCTGGTGGTTCGTGCGCAATGTCCTCACGTTCCACGCCGTCGTCCCGCCGCTGCAGCCGCTGACGACGACGCACCCATACCTTCGCTCCTTTGGAGAGCTCAAGGTGTTCGCTTCCGGGGCGGTGCGAAGTCTCTTCGGCCCGGAACGGGCAGACGGCGGGCCGCTCGTCCGCTCCTTTCCCATTCAGGTTCTGATTGGGGTGCTCTTCGCGATGGTGGTGTTCGTCCTCGCGGTCGCTGCGTGGCAGGCCAGCCGCCGGTGGTCAGGCTGGAATCGGACGAGCCGGCTGGTTGCCGTGATCGCGGCGGCGGTATGCGCGTTCCTGGTCGCCGAATGGATCCTGAACAGCGTGCTCTTCGATCTCCAACCGCAGTCCCGCTATCTGTTTGTCGCCGTGGCACTGCCGGCAACTGCCATGGTCTGGGCAGGTTCGATCATCGCCCGCTGGCTCGCGTGCCGGGCCAGATTCGTGGTCGGAACCGCCGTGATCGTCGTCACGACGCTGATCGGGATCGACTCGCTCAGGGTGGCGGTCCTGCGAACGCCGTGAGGCTCCAGATGGCCAATCGAGTGATGGTGAAGGCATAATCCAGTTCATAACCCCTTCGAAAGCTCTTCTTCGCGAAGGTCGCAGGGTCTCAATCACTCCCCAGGAGCCTTTTGCATGCGCAACAGAACGGTGATCGTGCTCGGCGCGGACGGCTATCTCGGCTGGCCACAGGCCATGCACCTGTCCAGTCAGGGCTACCGCGTGATCGCGGTGGACAACCTCGTCCGGCGTCGCTGGGATCTCGAGTGCGGCACGTCGTCGCTGATCCCGATCTCCACGATGGAGCGCCGTGTCGAGCGCTGGCGTGCGCTGGGCCGTGACGACATCGAGTGGCGCCTGCTTGACCTCACGGACGCCGATGCGCTCTCCGAGCTGATCGCATCCACCAAGCCCGACGCGGTCGTGCACTTCGCCGAGCAGCGCTCCGCCCCCTTCTCGATGATCGACCGCGAGCACGCGGTGATGACCCAGCTCAACAACGTCGCCGGCACGCTCAACCTGCTCTTCGCGTTGCACGAGCACGCGCCGGATTGCCACCTGGTCAAGCTCGGGACGATGGGTGAGTACGGCACCCCGAACATCGACATCGAGGAGGGCTTCATCACCATCGAGCACAACGGCAGGAGTGACACGCTGCCGTACCCGAAGCTGCCGGGCAGCTTCTACCACCTCTCCAAGGTGCACGACAGCCACAACATCCACTTCGTGTGCCGGGCCTGGGGCATCGCGGCGACCGACCTCAACCAGGGCGTGGTCTACGGCTGCAACACGCGGGAGACGGCGCTGCATCCAGACCTCGCGACCCGCTTCGACTACGACGGAATCTGGGGCACGGTGTTGAACCGGTTCATCGTGCAGTCGGCCATCGGCAAGCCGCTCACCGTCTACGGAAGTGGCGGCCAGACACGCGGTTTCCTCGACATCCGCGACACCATGGCGTGCGTCCAGTTGAGCATCGATCACCCGGCGAAGCCCGGCGAGTTCCGCGTGTTCAACCAGTTCACCGAGCAGTTCTCGGTGCTCCAGCTGGCCGAACTCGTGCGCGACGCGCGCGCAGCGCACGGCGGCGCGACCACCATCGATCACACCCCGAATCCCCGCTTCGAGAAGGACACCCACTTCTACAACGCCAAGCACCAGCTGCTCGTCGACCTCGGTCTCGACGCGCACAAGTTGCGCAGCACGTTGATCGACTCGGTCATCGAGACGGTCGAGCAGCACATCGATCGCGTCGACCTGTCGCAGGTGGGCGTTTCCGACGTGGAGTGGTCGAGAGGGCGCACTCGCGCGGCAACCGGCAAGGCGCAGGTCACGGCTCCAGCAGCGGAGACGGTGGCGTAGCGCCCGTGGCGCTACCCGAGGTCGACGTCAGCCTCACGATCCCGGCCCACAACGAGGCTGAGAACATCGGGCGCGTCCTCCACGACGTCATGGCCGTCCTGGGCGAGGGTGGCCGGACCTACGAGATCGTCCTCGTCGATGACGCGAGCGCGGATGACACGGTCGCCGCAGCACGTTCGGCGATGGGGGAGGCGGCCCGGAACCTCACGGTGGTGACGCACAAGCAGCAGCGCGGCTATGCGATCACCGTCTGCGACGGGCTCCGCGCATCGCGGGGCAAGGTCCTCGCCTTCATGGACGGCGACGGCCAGTTCGACCCTCGCGACCTCGGCACCTTGCTCGCCGATCTCGACCACGCCGACATGGTCGCCGGGATTCGCAATCGCCGGGCAGACCCCTGGTACCGCTCGTTCGTGAGCGGCGTGTACAACCGGGTGGTGCGCCTCACCTTCGGCATTCGAGAGCTCGATTTCGATTGTGGCCTCAAGGTTTTCACGCGCGAGCTCTGGGATGCCGTCACGCCCATCCGGGCTCGCTCGGCGGTGTTCAATCCGGAGATGTTCTTCAAAGCCCACCGCCTGGGATTTCGGGTGATCCAGGTGCGTGTGCAGCACCTGCCCCGGCTCGCCGGCGTCCGATCCGGCGGGCGGTTGATACCCGTGGCTCGAGCCATGCGTGACGTCATCCGCCTGCGCGTGTCACTGGCAATGAACTGGCGACCGGAGGGCGCCCGCCGGGAGCGAGCCTAAGTGCGCTGGGCGGCGATCCCAGGGCTGCTCGTCCTGGCGGTCCTGCGTCTGCCATCGCTCATGGAGCCGCACTGGTACACGGACGAAGCGGGCTACTTGAATGTGGCCTGGCAGTTGCTCCAGGGCAAGATCCTGTACCTGCAGACCTGGAACAACAAGCCGCCGCTGATGCTCTGGACGATCGCCCTGGACGTGAAGCTCTTCAGTACGAGCGAGATCGCGCTCCACGTGCTCACCTTGATCACCGGCGCGCTCACGATCGCGGCCATCGTGTGGGCGGCTTCGCGCCTCTACACGCCACGGCGTGCGCTCATCGCAGGAGTGATCGCGGCGGTGATCCTGGGTCTTCCGATCGTTGACGCCGAGCTCGCGCTCCCGGAGAGCCTGCTGATCGCGCCCCTCACATGGGCGGGCGCGATCATCCTGGTGCACATCCTGCGCGGCGATCGGACGGCCGACCCGCGGCGGCCGTGGTGGCCGCTCGCTGCAGGGATTCTGATGGCCGCTGCGATCGCGTATCAGCAGACGGCCGTCGCCGAGACGTCGGCGTTCTTTCTCGCGATGCTGCTGACGCCGAAGCTGCTTCGACGCGATGCGTTCATCTTCCTGGGAGCCGTTGTGGCGATCACGCTGGCGTGGCTCAGCGCGGCGGTCATCACCGCCGGTGCCGGCAAGGTTGCCTTTGCACTCGCGGGCTTCTATATCAACTACACCAAGGCTGCGCTCCCATCGAGCGCCGCCGGCGGCCTCGCGCATTTTGGCCTGGCGCTCGCCGCCACGCTCCTGATTGCCGCCGGCGCGATCGCCGCCAGCCGTCGGGACCGCGTCGATTGGGTGCTGATGCTCTGGGCGGGGGCAACCCTGGTGGTCACCGCCGTTGCGGGGCAGCAGTATCCGCACTTCCTGACGCCGGCGGTGGCACCGCTCACCCTGCTGGCCGCGGGTTTGCCGGTCCCGTCGGCGGCCTGGCTTCGTGCTCGTCGCTTGCGCGACGTCATCGGTCCGGGAGTGCAGGCCGTCGGGCTCGTGGTCGCGATCCTGATGGCGAAGGTCGCCGGTCTCGACTGGCTGCCGGTCCCACCGTCGGCGACCGACTCCCACACGCTCAGCGGCTACTACGGCGGCGCCGCCTGGGCCGCGTTCGACCCCACCTGGCGGACAACCTGGCTGAACGATTTCGACTACCGGGTGGCCGGCGATGCGAAGGTCGCCGCCTGGGTCGCGCGGAACGGGTTCACCGGTGACACCGCCGTGGTCTGGTCATATGACGCCTGGATCTATGCGCTCGCAAACTTGCAGATCATCATGCCGACCCCGCCCATCTACAACGACGAGGTCCTGCTCGGCTCGGGCGGGCCGGTGGAGACGTACGTGGCCGCGAAGCAACCCGTGCTGATCATGGTCGACGTGAAATCCCAGGTGCTCTTCCCCGAGATCACCAAGCTGCTGGACAGTGGCGAATACATCGAGGAATACCAGACCTATCCGTACACCGTCTGGGTCCGCGCCGACAGCGTCTCGCGCCTGCCGTGAGCTGGACCGTCCGGCGCCTCGACCGGGTGATGCTCGGGACGGTCATCGCCGTCTTCGCGGGATTCGCCATTGCGTACACACGAATCACCCCGCTTGGCGCGTCGCCCGACGAGCTCTCGCACCTCAACTACATCACGGGGATTTCCGACCACCTCCGGCTGCCACCGGCAGGGGAGACCGAACGTCAGCAGCCACCGCTGTACTACCTGCTCGGCGCTGTCGTCGCCAAGCTCACCGGGGACGACGCGCGCCTGATCCGGCTCCTCTCGGTCGTCCTGGGGATCCTCACGATTCTCACCGTCTACCTGGTCGCACGCCGCCTCTTCCCGCTGCGGCCGTACGTGGCGGTTGGCGCTGCGGCGCTCGTCGCGCTCCTTCCCGAGGTGCAGTACCTGGCCGGCGCGATCAACGACGACAACCTGGCGTGGCTCGCCGGGGCCTTGCTCGGGCTCGCGGGTGTCGTAGCGCTGCAGAGCGACCTGCTCACCCCGCGCCTTGCGCTCGGTGCCGGGTTCGCGGTGGCGCTTGCGGTGCTCGCCAAGGAGACGGTTTGGGTGCCCGCATTCCTTCTGCTCGTGATCATCGCCGTGCGCTTCGCGCGCCAGTTGCGCGCGGTGCACGTCGCCGCGCTGCTGCTCCCGACGGTCGTGCTCGCCGGGTGGTGGTTCGTGCGCAACGCCATCGAGTTCGGGAGTCCGCTGCCGCCGTTGCATCCCATCACCGCCCAGCGTCAGGTCTTCGACTCCCTGTCGCAGGTGCGCGGCTATCTCGCCGCGACGGCGCTGAGCCTGGTCGGGATGTATGGCAACGGCGCGCACTTCGTGGCGATCTCGATCCTCGGGGCGCGCCCGCTGCCGGGCGTGATCGCGGGAGCGGTCATCGGCGTGATCGCCATTGCGGCGTGCGCGGCGGTCGCGCGCTCGTGGCGCCGGTGGGACACGACGCGGCGCAGGATCGCGATCCTCCTGCTGGGCACGATCCTGGTGGCCGTGGCGCAGTCGGTGCTGAACTCCGCGACGTTCGACCTCCAGCCGCAGGCCCGCTACCTGCTCGTTGCGGTGGCCGCGGCTACGCCGATCATCGCGTGGACGGTCGCGTGGCGCAGAGGTGGTCCGCTCTCGCCGGCGCGTGGCGCCGGCATTGCCCTGCTGGTCGCCGTCGCGCTGCTGCTCGACGCCTCCGGACTGATCACCGCCGCCCACCTCGCGGCGGCGTGATTACCGAACCTGGTCGCGGAAGCTTTCCAGGGTGCGGGCGAGCCCGTCATCGAGGCTGACGTGCGGGCGCCATCCGAGGCGCTCGCCGGCAAGTGCGTTGTCGAGCGCGCTGCGGGCCACCTCGCCGGTGGGGAGCGGCTCGCGTTCCGGTTTGCCGCCGAAGCCCGCAATCGCGCACAGGCGGATGACCAGGTCGCCGATCGCCGTCTCCCGGCTGGTGCCGATGTTGAGCGCGCCGGTCACTGCCGAGGCGAGGCCGAGCACGTTCGCGGCCACGATGTCGCCGACGAAGGTGAAATCGCGCGTCTGCGAGCCGTCGCCGCGGATCACCGGTGCCTTGCCGGCGAGCAGGCGGTGGCTGGAGATCGCCACCACGCCAGCCTCACCTGTGCCGTCCTGGCCGGGGCCGTACACGTTCCCGTAGCGGAGCGCGAGCGCGTCGAGGGAACCAGCACGCGTGAAGTGGCCGAGATAGTGCTCGATGCAGAGCTTGGCCGTGCCGTACGGTGATCGCGGCTGGGTCGGCTCGTCCTCGGGGGTCGGCAGCCGGCGGGCGGCGCCGTAGAGCGCGCCCCCCGATGACGCGACGACGACCCGGCGGCAGCCGGCCGCCATCGCTGCGGTGAGCACGCTCACGGTCCCGAGCACGTTGATGTGGGCGTCCTCGGCCGGCTCGCGCCACGACCGGTTCACGCCACCCTGTGCCGCCAGGTGCAGGATCGTGGCCGGTTTCCACGCCTCGATGGCGGTGCGCGCCGGCTCCTCGGCGATGTCCGCCACGGCCAGCTCGGCCGCGGCGGGGAGGGGACGGTACGAGGCGTGACGCAGATCATCGACCACCAGCACCTCGGCGCCGGCCTCGAGGAGCGCCTCGACGCTGTGGACGCCGATGAACCCGGCGCCGCCGGTGACGACCACCCGACCGGGCTGCGTCGCCGGCGCCATCAATTCCTGCTCACGAGCGCACGCAGGAAGAGCGCTGTGTTGGCCGGACGCTCCGCCATGCGACGCATGAGATACCCATACCACTGCACGCCGAACGGCACGTAGACGCGCACCGTCTCACCGGCTGTGACCAGGCGGCGTTGCTCGTCAGGGCGGATCCCGTACAGCATCTGGTACTCGTGCTTGAAACCCGGCCCGCCGATGTTGCGGACGAGCCGTCCCGTCGCCTCGACGAGCTTCGGATCGTGCGTCGCCGCCATCGGGAGCGCGCCGCCGGCGATGAGGGAGCTGAGGCAGCGGAGGTACGAGACCCGGATGTCGTCGGGACGCCGCCACGTGAGGGTCGCCGGCTCCTGGTACGCACCCTTGCAGAGACGGACGCGTGAACCCGGCACGCCGAGCGACCGGCAGTCGTCCTCCGTCCGCCGGAGCGACGCCTGCAGCACCGCCCCCGTATTCGGGAAGTCCTGACGGATCAGGCCCACGAGGCGCAGGGTCGAGTCGGTGGTGGTGTGATCCTCCATGTCGATGGTCACCGAGGAGCCGGCCGCCCGAGCGGCGTCGCAGATCGCGCTCGCGTTGTCGAGTGCCATGGATTCGTCGAGTGCCTGGCCGACGGCCGAGAGCTTGACCGACATCTCGGCGCGGGCGGCGAGGCCCTCGTCCGCAAGACGCTGAGCGAGCGAGATGTACGCGTTCACGGCGGCACGCGCCGTGGTCGTGTCACGAGTGTCCTCGCCGAGGTGGTCGAGCGAGACCTGCAACCCGTCGCCGGTCAGGATCCGCGTGACCCGAAGCGCGTCGTTGATGGTCTCGCCGGCGACAAAGCGGCGGACGACATCCCGGGTGACCGGTGCCGAGGTGATCACACGCTTGATCTGACGCCGCCTCGAGGCCCAGAGCAGGACCTGACGGAGCGCGGCCGAGGGTGTGGCGCCCCGAGAGCTTGACGACGGCTGGGATCCCCAGGCTTCGCTGGTCACCGCGCGGATTATGTCCTCGGGTCCTGCCGGTCTGGGTCAGGCAGTCCAGCGCGGCGGGCGTCGCTCCAGAAATGCGGTCATGCCCTCATGCGCCTCCTCGGACGCGAACAGCCGCGCGGAGAGCTCGACCATCGCCTCCCCGTAGCGCTCGATCGCCTCTCGAACGCTGCGGTTGGCGATGCGCTTGGACTCGACGAGCCCCTGGGGTGACACGGTGCCGAGCTCCGCGGTCAGGGTTGCCAGCGCGGAATCGGGATCGTCGTTGGCGAGGGTGACCAGACCGATCCGCTGCGCCTCGGCGGCGTCGAAGCTCGCGCCGGTGAGGAAGTACCGGGCGGCGGAGCGCTCGTCGATGCGCGGGAGCACGGTCACCGAGATGACAGCCGCCGCCAGACCGAGGCGTGCCTCGGTGATCGCGAAGGTGCTTCGTGGACCGGCGATCACGATGTCGCATGCGCCGAGCAGACCGATGCCGCCGGCTCGCACGTTACCGTCGATCCTGGCAATAACAGGGAGACGGAGTTCGACGATGGTACGGAGCAAACTGAGGAGGCTGCTCGCGGTGTCGTTCATCGACGACGTCGACGCTTCGGAGAGATCGGCGCCGGCGCAGAAGGTCGTCCCGGTGTGGGTCAGGACGACGGTGCGGACGTCGGCGTCATCTGCGGCGCTGCGGAACCTGTCGGTCAGCTCGGCGACGAGCTGCCGCGACAGCGCATTGCGGTTGTGCGGGGAGTCGAGCGTGACGGTTGCGATATCTCCGTACGTTGTGAGGTGGACGAGCTCGGCGTCGGTCATAGAAGCTCCTCAGGTATGTCGATGATCCGCGAGCGAAGCCACTCACCGAGCGCTTTGGCTTGCGGGTCGAAGCGCGTGGATGATGCGACCCCCTCACCGAGCAGTCCCTCGATGACGAAATTGAGTGCCCGCAGATTGGCAAAGACGTGACGGCGAAGGACGAAACCGGCCGTCTCGGGGAGCAGGAGACGCAGCTCGTCGACGGTCAGCTTGTGCGCGAGCCAGCGCCACGATGCGTCGCTTCGCGCCCACACGCCGAGGTTCGCGTCCCCACCTTTGTCCCCACTGCGCGCGCCGGCGATCGCGCCGAGCGCCGCCCGGCGCGTCGGTCCTGGCAGCAGTGGCGGCGGGAGGTCGGGCGCGGCGTCATCGCCATCGCTGCCGGGCGTGCGAGTCTCCGGCGCCGGCGCGATGGGGATGCGCGTGCCATCGTCGAGCACCGCCGTGTGATCGACCGCGTCTGCGGGAACGAAGCCGGGGTGATACACGCCCACCGGTGACGCGTCACCCGGTGGCGCTGTGAGGTGGAAGCCCGGGTAGCTCCCCAGGCCGATCTCGACGGCACGAGCGCTGAACTGCCTGCCGGCGACGGCGGGGTCGGCGTCTCGGACCATGCAGTGCAGCAACGCGCTCGCCGCTTCCTCGTCATCCGAGTCGACGTGGTCCGTTCGAGCGAGGGTCCAGTGGATCTGCTGCGGTTGCGAGGCGGCGAGCGCCTCGTCCATCTGCTCGCGTACCAGGGCTGCTTTGGCCTCGATGTCACTGCCGCACAGGACGAAGACGACCGAGTTTCGATAGCCGCTCAACGTGTTACAGCACACCTTCAGCGTCGGCGGTGGGGGCTCGCCGCGAACGCCCGTGACACGCACGCGGTCCGCGCCATCGTTCGCGAGCTCGATGGTATCGAAGCGGGTCACCACATCAGGTCCGAGATAGCGTGGACCGTCGATCTCGTAGAGCAGCTGCGCGGTCACGGTCTCGATGGTGACCGCGCCGCCGGTGCCGTCGTGTTTTGTGATCACGCTCGATCCGTCTGCGTGCATCTCGGCGATGGGAAAGCCGGGGTGGCGCACGTCGTGCTCGGTGAAGAAGCTGTAGTTGCCCCCCGTCGCCTGCGTTCCGCATTCGAGGATGTGTCCCGCGACGCTCGCTCCGGCAAGCGCGTTCCAGTTGTCGCGCTGCCACTCGAAGTGCGCGGCCGCGGGGCCGACCACCAGGCTCGCGTCGGTGACCCGCCCGGTGACGATCACATGGGCGCCGGAGCGGACGCATTCGGCGATGCCCCATGCGCCGAGGTAGGCGTTGGCGGCGAGCGGGCTGCCCAGGCCCAGCTCCGCCGCACGATCGGTCACATCGTCCCCTTCCACCGAAGCCACGGTGGCCGTGATGCCGAGGCGACCCGCGAGCTCACGCAGTGCGGCTGCGAGGCCGGCGGGATTGAGGCCGCCCGCGTTGGTCACGATGGTGATCCCCCGCTCGATTGCAGTGCCGAGACAGTCCTCCATCTGGCGCAGGAACGTTCCCGCGAAGCCGCGATCAGGATGGGTGAGCCGCTGCCGTCCGAGGATGAGCATGGTCAGCTCTGCGAGGTAGTCGCCGGTGAGGACATCGAGCTGTCCGCCCTCGAGCATCTCGCGGAAGGCGGCGAAACGGTCGCCATAAAAACCGGAGGCGTTGCCGATGCGCAGAACCGTGTCCACAGGCGCGGCTAGGCTACCGTGCCCGCCCGTCCAGGCGAGCGAGAGCCGGCCACCTCAGACCCATGGTCCGACACGTTTGAGGAACTCGTCAAAGAGCGGCACCGTGAAAGCGGTATCCCCGTGCGCGGGGCTGTAGATGATCCCCTTGGCGATGAGCGCCGACCGGCGTGGCGCAACCGACTCGACACGCACGCCGAGCGCCGTCGCGATGTCGCCGGAACGGTGCGGTCCCGGCCCGAGCGACGCCATGGCCACCAGATACTCACGCTCCCGCGGCGTGAGGCGGTCGAGGCGCACGAGGAAGAAGTTCTGGTCAAGCTGGTCTCGAACCAGCGGGGCTGCACGCGCGACGTCGTCGGCGGTGATCGGGCTCTGCGGCGCCACGTTCCAGACGTGGTAGCCCCACTCCTGGAGGAAGTACGGGTACCCGTGCGATCGCTCGACCATGAGATCGAGCGCTTCATCGTCGATGAATGCGCCACTCTCCTCGGCGGGAACGGCGAGGGCGGTTCGCGCATCCTCGCGGCCGAGCGACCCGATCTCCGGAAAGTCGAAGAGGCGCTCCGCGTACGACTTCGCCTCGCCGGCCAGCGCGCGCAGCTGGGGGAGTCCCGCGCCGGTGAGGATGACCGGGAGGTTCAGCTGATTGGTCCGGTGGATCGCCACGATCAGCGCGGACAGCTCATCCGGGCCGACGTACTGGAGCTCGTCGACGGCAAGCACGATGCCGGTCCCGCGGTCGCGAGCCGCCTCGCCACACGCCACCAGCAGGTCGGTCACATCGTCGGCGAGGTTCCCCGAATCGGCGACACCCCGGAGCGCCTCCACGTCGATGGAGACTCGCGTCCCATCGGGGAGCTGCAGCGTGAAGGTCTTGAGGACGCGCAGCGCCCGGGTGACCGCCGTCGAGACCACGTTGGTGCTGAGCGGGAGCAGGATCCGGCGGAGCCGGGCCGCGAGGAGCGATGGAAAGTGACCATGCTCCGGCGCCTCGATCAGGCCGACCCGAAACCCCTCCTGCTCGGCGATCTCGACGAATCGGTTGAGCAGCACGGTCTTGCCCGCGCCTCGCAGCCCGATCATCAGCAGGCTCTTCCCCGGCCTGCCCGCGACGGCGCGGCGAAAAGCCACCCCGAATCGATTGATGAGGTCGTCGCGTCCTGTCAGCGCCGGCGGCGGCGTGCCGGCACCCGGGCGGTACGGATTGACGAGCTCATCCACGGATTTGACTTAGTTTACTCTGGTTTAGTCAGGTTTTGAGCATTAGCGATCTTTGTAGTGAGGGCATCAATATCAAGTAAGTAAGCCCAAGGAGGGCCCCTTTCCGGCCTTTCTCGGAGGGAATCGTGAGCAATCGGCTGGCGATGCGCCGAAACCGGGCTATTGGAGCTACGCGGCTGCCACCGTCGGGACCTGGCCCCGATGCCGAAAACCGTCGAGGCCCAGGATCGCCAGGGCGATCCACACGAGCGCAAATCCGCACAAAAGGGCAAACGAGGTGCTCTCGTGGAGGATCAACGTGCCGATCGCGAACTGCATGACCGGCGTGACGTACTGGAGCAGCCCCATCATCGACAGGGGAAGGCGGGTTGCTGCGCCGGCGAAGAACAGCAGGGGGAGGGCGGTGACCGGACCGGTCGAGATGAGCAGGAGCAGATGTCCGGGGTTGGCTGCGTGCCCGACGAAAGTGGCCTGTCCGGCCAGCGCCAGAAGGGCGAGCACGACCAACGCCGGGCCGCTGGTGACGGCCCCTTCGATGAACAGGCCCTCGAGCGGCGTTGCCCGGACGCCCTTCTTGAGGAAGCCGTAGGTGCCGAAGGAGACCGCCAGCGCGAGCGCGATCCATGGCGGGCGCCCGTAGTCGAAGCTCAGAACGGTCACCGCCACGATTCCGAGCCCCACGGCGGCCCACTGCACAGCGCGAAGCCGCTCGTGCAGGATCACGACGCCGAGCCCGATTGTCAGCAGCGGATTGATGAAGTAGCCGAGGCTCGTCTCAATGACGTGACCGTTGTTGACCCCCCAGATGTATACGCCCCAGTTGAGGGCAACCGCGATGCCGGCAATGCACAGGCGTAGGACGGTGCCGCGGTCCAACTTCCGTATCCCGTTGAGCTGATGACGGACGGCCAGCAGCACCGCAATGACCACGAAGCAGCAGACGATCCGGCAGGCCAGAATCTCGAGCGGATTCGCCGGCTCGAGCAGCGGCCAGTACAGCGGGAAGACACCCCACAACAAGTAGGCGCTGAGCCCGTACGTCAGGCCGCCGCCACTGTTCCGCGGCCGGCCCAGGGACTTCTGTTGCAGCACTGCTTCGCATGGTAATCAGCAGCGACGTCCTGCCCGCGATGCTCAACCCTTGGTAGAGGAGGTGCCTCTGACGTTGGTCCTAGTAGATGAACGCCTCGACGTCATACAGCGATCCGATGTGGCGCTGATCGACGACGCCGAGACCGAGCATGTTCGCCTCGTCAACGGTGAAGCTGTTCGAACCCTGCACGGCGACGACATACGCGACGTGCCCGAACTGGCTGTACCCATGACCGGGTCCAAAGACGACGAGGCTCCCGACGCGCGGCGTCCTGCCCTCGGGACGGCCGGCCGCTTGCGCGGTGGCCGCCCATTGCCACGCATTCCCGCTCCAGTACACGTTACGCAGCGATGCGACGTACCACGTGCACTGCCCCCACGGATAGTCGTCGAAGATCGGGCCGAATGCGAACGGGCGCAGCGCGCCGTCGAGGACTCGAGCGGCTCCTTCCCCAGCCGCAGCAGCAGCTGCAGCAGCGGCGGCCTCCTGCTCCTGACGCACTGCAACGATCTTTGAACGCACGCTCTGCAGTTGCGCCAGCAACGTCGCAGCCTTGCCCTTCAGGCTCGACGCCTCCTGCTTGTAAGCGATCTCCTCGCCCTGCTGCTGTCCTGTGAGCGACTGCAGGGTATTGACCAATGTGTTGGCGTGCTGCTGGTCCTGGACCTGCTGCTTCTGGAGTTGGCTCAACCGTTCGCGCGTGTCGTGGATCTGGCTCACCAACTGCTGGACGCGCGCGCTCACCTGGTCGGCGCTCGTCAGCGCATCCATCGCATCGATGAAGCTTTTGCTGTCCACCAGGATGGCGGTCACGGATCCGTCGTCCGTGAGCTCATAGACATGTTTCAGGATCTGCCCGAGATCTGACTGATCGGCTGTGTATTCGCTCTGAACAGTCTGGATTTGCACGGTTGTGTTGGCCAGGTTCTGATTTGCGTGGTCGAGCTCGGTCTGTGCCTGTGCCAGTTGCGCCTGTGTATTGGCGATGGCCTGTGCTGACGCGAGCGCATTGCCCAATGCGGCCGAACTCGCGCCATTCAGCGATGCGATGGCATGGCTCAGTGCATTTGCCTGTGCTGAAAGCGACTGTATCTGCTGCGTGAACTGATCAGCGAGGACCTTGTTCTGACTGAACGGGGAGCCGACCACCAGCAGTGCGATCGCGCCCGCAGAGGCGACGAGGGACACGCGGCGAGCGAGCAACAGGTGCCTCCGTGAGATGGACTCGAACCGGGTAGAACGGTTTCCGACCGTAACAGGCATCCTCCATACGGTCAACCCCATTTGACGCATTTGTGGATTGGACGCGACCCAACTGTGCGTCGCTGGCTCCAGACGTCCCATTCGCGTCGTCGCGGCGCGCTAAACTGGACATTGGTATGGACATCCTTGGTGGCCACCTTCCCGAGCTGATCATCGTGCTGGTGGTGATCCTGATCATCTGGGGGCCGGGCAAACTTCCCGACATCGGTTCGGCGATGGGCCGAGGCATCCGCGAGTTCCGGAAAGCTTCGTCCGAAACCCGTGACGCGATGCGCGCCGCAGCGACTGATGTGCCGGCCACTCCGGCGCCGCAAGCGCAGGCGGCGCCCGCTGCCGAGCCCGAACCCACTCCGGCTCCAGGAACGTCAGGGCCGAGCGCGGACTGACGGCGCTACCGACGCGCGGGCAGCGACTGTCGCACTGCCCGCCTGGGGTCGCTTATCCGCGCCCGGGCGATGAGACCTCAACGGCGCGAAATGCCTCCTCACGGGTGACGTAGTCGTCGATCCGCAGAATCCGCGCGTCGCGCACCGTGAAGACCATGAAGATCTCGCCGTTGAGAAATGGGATCTCCCGAAAGCGAGGTCCTGCGATGCCGACGACCACACTGCCGCCGGCGGCGTGCAGCTCGAGCCGCTCGATGCCGGAGTCGCCGTTGCCGAGCGATGCGCGCATCCGCTCCACGACTGCCGCGCGACCCGTGCAGACGAGCTCGGGCATCACGCCCTGATGGACCACATCGGGGTCCAGTCCGGCGGTGATGGCGTCGAGATCGCCGCGGCGCCGGGCGTGGAAGTGGTCGAAGACGACCTCCATGGATGCGTCACTCATCACAGATCTCCTTGATTGCGGCGCGCGCTCGGCCGTCGACTAGTATCGAGCCCAGGCATGGCAATGCAAGCGAACAGAAAGGACTGACCCTTCACGATGGTCTCCGGATGAACGACGACCGCTGGGCGTTTCCGCCCCAGCCACCCGCATGGCCTCCTACCCCGTCGGCGACGCCGCCGAAGCGGACCTCGCGGACGCTTGCCGCCATCGCGCTGTTCATAGCCACCGGCGTCGTGGCCGCGGGCATCGGCGTCGGCGGAGTGCTCCTGCTGCGTCACGTGCAAGGACAGCCGACCTCCAACTCGCCCACTGCGGCGCCCGGCACGTCTTCCGGAGCCGCCGAGGCGCGAGCCCTGTACCAGCAGGCGGTCACCGCCACCGGGGCGTCGGCCGGGTTCCACTACGATGCAGTCTCGACGGGGAGTGATGCCCAGACCATCGTCGGGGATGCCGGACACGCGAACGGCCGCCAGGCGATCACCTTCGATTCCGCATTTGGCGCCGAGCAGTTCACGCTGCTCCTCGTGGGCAGCACCGTGTACTTCCAGGGCAACACGGCCGCGGTGGAGGACCAGCTCGGGGTGACCACCGCCACCGCCGCGAGTGTCGCCGGCAAGTGGGTCTCCGTTCACAGCGGGGACGGGCCTTACAGCGTGCTCCAGCCCGGTATCACCTCTCAAAGTCAGGCCGGCGAGATGCCCCTCACCGCAGAGTCGGCGTCCAAGGTCAGTGGACCGGGAGGGAGTGCGGCGACGAAGATCACCGGGATCGTCCCGGCGACCCAGAACGTCCCCGCTGGAACAGGGTCCCTGCTCATCGGTACGAGCTCCGACCTGCCCATCACCTACTCGTCGACCGTCTCGGCGGGCGGCGCGACCTTGACCTTCACCACCACGTTCAGCAGCTGGGGAACAGCCCCGTCGGTGAGCGCGCCGACCGGGACGGTCCTGGCCTGGTCGTCCCTGACAACGGCCGCGCCGATCGGCGGCTACGGGGGTGGCGAGACACCACCCGCGGCAACCCCGACGCCCGGCGCGATCTAACCGCCCCCGTCCCGCCTGCGGCGATGCCGCGGATCGACCGCCCCGGCTAGTGGATGTACCGTTCGGCCAGCAGATCTTCCAGGACGGAGCGGCCGAGCTCGGCTGCCTCGTCGTCCTTGATCGCATGAGGATCGAGGTCCGCGAAGAAATGCGCCACGGCGGCAGGGTCCTCATCCGTGAGCCAGCGGATGAACGCGTGTCCGAATTCCGCTGCCTTCTCGTTGGTCAGGTCATCGATCCTTGCCATCTGCGTCTCCTCGGGTGAAGCCGGCGGCATCGCGATGGCCGGTCGCCGAATTATGTCGCGGTGACTGGGCCCCACGATCGAGGCATGGCCGCTAGGAGCAGGAGGGGGAGACGCTCCGTCGGCGGCCATACCCATCAGATCGTGGAGCGCGTTGGTGGCTCCGTCGCTCTCGGAGGCAGGGTCGACGCAGTACGAAGTGGGGTTGGGTCGCACTCCGCCGTCTCCGAGAAGCCCAGCTTGAAGGCGGAGAACCGACGATGTCGGTCCGCAAGCGGACACAGATGGCGCCTCAGAGGAATCTGTGCTCCAGCTCCCACTTGACTCTCCAGTAACTGGAGAGTTCATGCTGGGGGACATGGAATTCGCCATCGGCGAGGTGTCTCGACTCACGGGCGTGCCGGTCAAGACCATTCGCTACTACTCGGACATCGGCCTCGTTCCGGAGTCCCGGCGCACCGGCTCCGGCTATCGCCGGTACGACGCAGCCGGCTTGGCGCGGTTGGAACTGGTCCGGACGCTCCGAGATCTGGGCATCGACCTGGCCGGCATTCGCACCATCGCCGACGAGCAGGTGAACCTCCAGGCGGTGGCCGGAGCTCATGCCGACGCCATCGACCTGCATATCCGCCAGCTCACATTGCGTCGAGCAGTCCTCCGAGGGCTTGCCCGGAATGACTCTCGGCCCCAGGAGGTACGACGTATGACCGCGTTTGCACGCGCATCGGCCGACGAAGCCAACCGCATCATGGAGGAGTTCCTCGCCGCGGTCTTCGAGGGCCGCGAGGACGATCCGTTCGAGACGCGGATGCGCGCCGCGCTGCCGGTGCTGCCAGCCGACCCGTCAGATGCCCAGGTCGATGCCTGGATCGAACTCGCCGGGCTGGTGAGCGACCCGACCTTCCGGGAGCGGGTGCGTGCGATGGTGACCGAGGGACAGCGCCGGCGCGCCGGCGAGTCCGAAGACGCCGCGCAGCAGGCGGGCAGGATGGTTCCCGAGCGAGCAGGCGAGGCCATTTCGCGCGGGATCGCACCAGGGTCGCCAGAAGGCGCCGCGATCGTCCGCGAGCTGGTGGGCCAATACAGCGCGGCGCACAGTCGCAAGGACGATCCGGCGTACCGAGCGGAGCTCGCGGACCGGCTCGCGACCTTCAGCGATCGGCGGGTGGAGCGCTACTGGCATCTCATCGGGCTCATCAACGGCTGGCCTGAGCAGCCGAGCCACGTCGCGCCTTATGAATGGTTCATCGCCGGACTAAGGGCGTAGGCGCGGTGTCGCCTGATCCTGCGTTTACGACGCGCTCGTCTCCTGCGCCTCGTGGGCGGCCGGTGCGGCGGCATCGACGGGGGTCAAGAGTTCCTCGACGCGCTCTCTGAGCGAGTGCGGACCCTCGCTGCTGTGGCGCCGCCTCCGTGCGAACCATTCGCGCATGCCGACGGAAAGACCGCCAAACACGACGAGCAGCACGATGGTGGTGACCAGCGGGACATTGCTGTGGTTGTCGTTGTGCGGGATCAGCAGCACCTCGACAACCGCGAGCACCGCGAAAGCGAAACACGCGAGCCACGCACCCTGATGCCACGTCCGCAAGTCCCATCCAGGCAGGAACCGGAGAGGGAGCAGCCCGATTGTGGTGCCAACCAGCCCACCGACGAAGACCGACGCGAGAAAGTCGTCGAGGATGACCAGCGCAAATGACGCGCCGGCCTGCGTTGCGACTCGCTGGACCGGCACCCAGAGCACCCACGCGACGATCGCCACGACCACAGTGGTCAGCGTTGACAACGCGATGACGTGGCCCTTCTCCACCTTGCCGAGCTTCGCTGCGAACGTGACGCCGCAGATCACTCCATACAGGTATCCGGGCTGGAACTGGGTCAGCCGCGAGACGAGAACACAAGCAGCGGCGATGGCGAGCCCGCCGACGAGCGCATGCGGCCTCCATGCGCGGTCCTCATGGCGTGCGCGGTGGTAGATGGCCGTGACAAGTGCCGGGACGGCGATCCCCGTACAAATCGCCAGGACGACGGCGACGTACGTGTACACGCTGGCGATCGATGATCCGAAGTGCGGGTCGAGCAGCGATCCCGCGAGTGCTCCGAGGAGCAACACGCCGCCGAACGCCGCCCAGTCACGCGCCGGTCGCGCTGACGCGGGACGCTTGCGTTTGCGCGGCACCAGGCGACGGGTTCCCCGCTGCCACCACTCGCGTATCTCGGCGTAGTTCTCCTGAAAGGTGAGGTTGAACAGCTGCGAGGGGAAGGTGAGGAAGAGGATCGCGCCGATGGAGATGACTCCGCCAATGGCGAGCGTCGTTGCCGATGCGAAGACTTCACCAGGTGTGGGCAGCGCGTTGGCGATCGTCGAGGTCTGGACGGGGCTGACACCCGCATTCAGCAGGTAGAGGTTGGAGTCACGCGACACGAGCGCGAGGGTGCCATTCGGACCCACGGCGATCGCCTGCGCACGCGACGTGGACTCGTGGGGCTGCTCGAAGACGATCTCGACCTTCTTCGTGAGGTCGTAGTAGCCGAAGCCGTTATCGAAGTCGTTGGCCGCGAACCACATCCGACCGTCCGGTCCCAACACCATCGCCGTCGGCTCCGAAAAGAACGTCCAGTTGAGAATCTGAACTTTGCCGCCGCGATCGACTCGCCCGAGTCCCCACGGGACCGGGCCGAAGCCGAACCACGGAAGGCCATCCGGTCCCGCCGCCAGCGAGGTGACGCCGGCCCGCGGAATCGGATACATGTGCAGCAGCGCGCCCGAAGGGCTGAACTGCTCGAGCGTGATCAGACCATTCGGTGTGGCTGTGGCCTCCATCGCGTTGACCCACACGGTGCCGTCCGGCATCGCGGCGATGGCGGTCGGCCCATGCGCGCCGAACGCCGCGGGGAGGTCGAACTCGTGCACATGACCGGCGGAGTCGATCATGCCCACTGCGGCGGCATGAGCCTCGGTGAACCAGATGGAGCCATGGGCGCCGGCTGCGAGTGCACTCAGGTACCCGTCGTTGTGTGGCGGGGCGAACGCTCGCCACTTTTCGTCGGTCGGGTCGAATTGAACGATGTCGGCGCCCGCCGCGAACCAGACCTTGCCGGTGCTATCGACGGCAAGGCACTGAGGCTCCTCGTATATGACGGCCTCGGGAACGATGAACTGCTGGACGGATCCATCGGGCAGCAGGTGCGATAGGCGAGACCCATTTGATCCCGGTATGGCCGGTGTCGACGGGTAGCCGTTGCCGAGGGTCCAGACGGTGCCGTCGGGAGCGGTGGCGACGCACGACGTGTCCACCGTAGTCGGTCCCAACGAGATCGCGCGCACGGATCCCGCCCCAGATTTCGGATCCGGGCTCGGAACGGTGAAAGCCGCCTTGGCGGCGCCCGCGAGGCCGAATCCGAATACCGCCAGCGCAACTGCCGGTAGAGCCCTCCACAGAAGACGCCGTCCCCTCCGACGCACGCCGGGATTGTATTCCTCGCCATAACCCCTTCCCGGCCCTCAGGATACTGGTCGTCGACGCTCGCCGAACGGCAGCCCGTCGCCCCTCACCCCATTGGGTGTTGAGTAACCTTGCGATGATGATCTGCAGCGCCTGCGGTGCCGACAACCGCGCGGGGGTCCGCTTCTGCGTCCAATGCGGTGCGACGCTGTCGCGAGCATGCGCCTCATGCGGTGCCGCCTACAACGAAGGTGAGCGCTTCTGCGGCGAGTGCGGGTCACCGCTCTCGGCTGAGCCGGTCCGAGCGATCCCGTCTGTTCCGACGCAACGACTCGAGCCGGCACGGCTCGCGGAACGCCGCCACGTCACCGTGTTGTTCGCCGACCTCGTGGGGTTCACCCCGCTGTCTCAGCAGCGCGATGCCGAGGACGTCCGTGAACTCCTGAGCCGGTACTTCGACACCGCGCGCACCATCATCGCCCGCTACGGCGGAGAGGTCGAGAAGTTCATCGGTGACGCGGTCATGGCCGTCTGGGGCGTGCCGACCGCCAGGGAGAACGACGCCGAACGCGCAGTGCGAGCGGCTCTCGAGCTGGTCGATGCGGTCGCTGCCTTCGGCGAAGAGGTTGGCGCAGCCGGCCTCCAGGCCCGTGCCGGATTGATGACGGGCGAGGTCGCCGTCAACCTCGGGGTGAGCGGCGAGGGGATGATTGCGGGCGATCTCGTCAACACCGCATCACGAGTGCAGGCCGCTGCTGAACCTGGGACCGTGTATGTGGGCGACGGAACCCGGGTCGCGACCGAGGCCGCCATCGTGTACGAGGACACCGGCGTCCATGGGCTCAAGGGCAAGCCCGACCCGGAGCGACTCTGGCGCGCCCAGCGCGTCGTCGCGGCGGCGGGTGGTGCGCTCCGTCCCACTGGTTTGGAACCGCCGTTTGTCGGGCGCGACCGCGAGATCCGATTGCTCAAGGAGTTCCTGCATGCAACGGGTGACGAGCGGACAGCGCGCCTGCTGTCGATCGTCGGGCTCGCCGGCGTCGGGAAATCGCGTCTCGGGTGGGAGTTCTTCAAGTACGTCGACGGCGTCACCGAGACCATCTGGTGGCATCGCGGCCGGTGCCTCGCTTACGGCGAGGGCGTCGCCTATTGGGCGCTCAGCGAGATGGTGCGAATGCGCGCCGGCATCCTCGAGAACGAGCCTCCTGAGTCCGCTCGGGAAAAGCTGCGGCGCACCGTCGAGGAATTCGTCGAGTCCGGCGAGGAGCGGCGCTGGGTGGAACCGCGCCTTGCGCACCTGGTGGGTCTCGAGGAGCGCATCGCAACCGATCCGCGCGATCTGTACGCCGCGTGGCGCTTCTTCTTCGAGCGCCTCGCCGCTCAGAACCTCACAGTNNTATCTTCTTGAGTGGTCGCGCAACTCGCCGATCCTGGTGGTCACGCTCGCGCGTCCCGAGATGGCCGACCGTCGCGCGGGGTGGGGCACTGGCAAGCGCGGATTCACGTCACTGTCACTCGACCCCCTGCCACCTGAGGCCATGGCCCAGATGCTCGCAGGCATGGCGCCGGGTCTGCCCGACGACCTGAGCGCGCGCATCCTGGATCGCGCGGCCGGAGTGCCGCTCTACGCAGTCGAGACCGTGCGCATGCTGATCGACCGCGGCCTGCTCGTCGCGCAGGACGGCGCGTTCCACGTCGAGGGTTCGCTCGACGCACTCGAGGTCCCCGAAACGCTGCACGCGTTGATCGCAGCGCGGCTCGACAGCATTGGAGGCCCCGAGCGGCAGCTCCTCCAGGACGCCGCGGTGCTTGGGAAGTCCTTCACCGCAGGGGGCCTGCGCGCCATCACGCAACTTGCCGCGGAGTCCGTTGAACCATGCCTTTCGACGCTGGTCAACAAGGATCTTCTGGCCATCCAGTCGGATCCGAGATCACCAGAGCGAGGTCAGTACGTCTTCGTCCAGGACCTCGTCCGGAGCGTGGCATACGGCACCTTGACGCGGCGCGACCGCAAGATGCGTCACCTCAGTGCCGCGGCGTATCTCGAGAGCTCTTGGACTGAGGAGGAAGGCGTTGCCGAGGTCATCGCGTCGCATCTTCTCGAGGCGTTCGAGGCCGACCCCGAGGCTCCCGACGCGGCCGGGCTCAGGCAGCGCGCATGCGACGCGCTCGTGCGAGCTGGAGACCATGCCGCGTCGCTCGCGGCCGCATCCTCAGCCGAGCACTATTACGAGCGCGCGCTCAAGCTGGCCGACCCTGCCGACCGAGCGACGTTGCATACGCGGGCTGGACAGATGGCGTGGCAACAGCTGCACACCGCAGCTGCGCGCAGGCATCTTGATGAAGCAGTCGCGCTGCACACCGCGGAGGGGCGGATCGGTGCGGCTGCGCGGACATCGGTGACGCTTGCCGCCATCGACGCACACGAAGTCAAGAGTGAGCAGGCCGCGGTTCGCATGGAGCAGGCATTCGCCGAACTCAACGCGGTGGAATCCGTCGCGCCTGAGCACGAGGCCGACATTGCCGTGGTGGCAGCGGAGCTTGCGCGCCGCCTCGTCCTTGCCCGCCGAAACCTCGATGTCGCGCTGGAGCGTGTCGAGCTTGCGCTGGATACGGCGGAACGGCATGGATACTCCGAGGTGTTCTGCGAGGCAATCAACACCAAGGGCCTCATCCTCGGACTTCGCGGGCGGAGGGAAGAGGGACGAGCACTCCTGGGTTGTGCCCTCGATAATGCGCTCGCGTCAGACAACCACCGCGCTGCGCTGCGCGCTTACAACAACATCGCCGCGGATCTGCAGGCGTTGAATCCTGCGCAGGCAGCCTCATACACCGAGAAGGGGATCGGCCTTGCGCGGCTGCTGGGGCTACGACGCGAGGAGATCATGTTCACGATCGGTCAGCTCCCCGTGCAGGTCGATCTCGGCCATTGGGATGCTGCGATGTCCGTGATCGCCGATGTCCTCGAGTCGACCGACGTGGAGGTCACCGATTCACTTCTCGGTGCGGAGCTCATCTACGGAGCCTGGGTCCACGTCTGGCGAGGGGAGGTTACCGACGCACAACCGCTCGTGAAGCGACTGACCGATCTCTGCGCTCAAGCCGGGCCTGACTATCAACTCATGCACGACGCGGCGCGCAGCGTTGTTCTCCGCGCGGAAGGGCACGATCGAGAGGCCCTTGACATCCTTGTTGATCGCGTACGACGAGCTGAGGACCTCTGGGAATACAGCGAAGTGGCGCGCTGGGCGTTCGTCGAGGGTGTGGAGGCCGCGTTCGCCGTCGGCGACCTTCAGGTGGTACGTCAGCAGCTGACGACGGCAGCTCAGGGTTTCTCTCCAGCGGCGTTCCCGCTCGTCCAGGCGCACACGATGCGCTTCCGTGCGCGCCTGGACGCTCGCGAGGGTCGGGACGCAGAGGTTGCGCGCTCGTTTCTCGCTGCAATTGCGATGTTCGAGCAGCGTCAGATGCCCTTCTGGGTCGCGGTCACTCGGTTGGAGTTGGGCGAGTGGATGACCCAGCGCAGCCGCCGGGAGGAAGCGGACGGTTTGCTTGGGCTTGCACGGACGGCATTCGTCGAGCTCGGCGCAACCCCATGGATCGAGCGAGTCGATGCGGTGACACAGGAAACCGTCGCGGCCGGCGTCGATCAGCACGCACTCCCCGCCTGACCGTGAGCGCGCCGGACGAGGCCGGTAAGGCAAAGGTCGGCTACCGCGCGCTCTTTCAGAACCGAGACTACCGGCTGCTGTTCAGCGGGCTGGCGATCTCGATGAGCGGATCCTGGGCGTACAACGTCGCGCTGGTCGTCTTCGTCTTCAATGCGACGCACTCCCCGGCCTGGGTCGCCGCGGCGTCGATGACCCGGTTTCTCTGCGCGCTGATCGCGAGTCCTTTCGGAGGGCTCCTCGCCGACCGCGTGGAGCGCGTGCGCCTGATGGTGACGCTCGACACCGTCGCGCTCGTTCTCCAAGCAGGGCTCGCGGTGCTCGCAGCGCTCAACGGCGCGGTTGTGCTCGCCATCGCCCTCGCGGCTCTGACCTCGGTGACGGGTTCCTCCTACGACCCGTCGGCCAGGGCCGCGACGCCGGCGATCGTCGGTGAGGAGTATCTCGCCGCGGCGAACAGCGCCCAGTCCGCCGTCGAGAACCTGGCGGTCATCGTCGGTCCGGCGATCGCCGGCGCACTGCTCATCTTTGCTCCGCCCGCGGTTGTCTTCAGTGTCAATGCCGCGACGTTCGGGCTGTCCGCCGTCCTGGTTGGACAGATCCGCGCGAGAAGCCAGCCGGCGGATATCACCAAGGGAGGAACGGTCGGGCCGCTCAAGCAGATGGCGGGCGGGCTCGCAGCGTTTTTCGAGTCACCGACGGTGATGCTGCTGGCGGGATTCAGCATCCTGGCGAGTTTCGTCTACGGCACCGACACGGTCCTGTTCGTGGTGATCAGCAGGGATCAACTAGGCACCGGCAGCGCCGGATACGGCTACCTGCTGGCCGCGCTCGGGGTGGGCGGCATCGTGATGGCAGCGTTCATGAATCGGATCGCCGCCGTCCGGCGTCTTGGCGCCATCATCGTCATCGGCATGGCGGTGTACTGCCTGCCCACCGCGCTGTTGGCGGTCGTGCATGCACCCTGGATCGCGTTCCTCATCGAGGTGCTTCGCGGTGCGGGAACCATCGTGGTCGATGTACTTGCGATCACCGCGCTGCAACGGGTCGTCAAGCCGGAGGTCGTGGCGCGGGTGTTCGGCGTGTTCTTCGCCTTTGTGCTCGCAGCGGTCTCGCTGGGTGCGCTGCTCATGCCCATCCTGCTCGGCATCGTCGGGCTGAAGACAACGCTGCTCATCATGGGTTTCGCGATTCCGGCGCTGAGCGCCGCCTCGTACCCGTGGCTGCGCGCCCTTGACGCCCGGGCGCTCGCGGATCTGTCGGCGATCGAACCTCGCATCGCAACGCTCCAGGCGCTCGATATCTTTGCCGGGGCCACTCGAGCCGCGCTGGAACGGCTCGCGCGGTCGGCGGTGGAGGAGACAGTCGGCGCGGGGACCGTTCTCATCCAGGAGGGCGCCGCGGCCGACGACTTCTTCGTGCTGACCGATGGCAAGGTGGACGTCTCTGCGGTGGGGGAAGGCGGCGTCGAGCATGCCCTGGGCGAACTCGTTCCGCCCGACTACTTCGGCGAGATCGGCCTGCTGGAGCGCCGCCCTCGGACGGCGACCGTGACCACAGCGTCGCCGTGCACGATCCTGCGCATCAACGGGGACGACTTCGTCGACTCCCTGACCGAGGCGACTCTGTCACCCACGGCACTCGGCGGGGTGCGGATGCGGCTCGCGCGCACGCACCCGACTGCGACCTTGAGCTTCGGTCAGTCCGACCCGGTGGCGCCGGCGGACTGAGCCACGCGAGGGCACGCGCCTACTGCGCGTTGTCCGCCAGCGCTGTCAAGACTGTCTTCATCTGAAACGGCGTCAGTCCGGGATGCTTACCGAGAATGCGCGCGATGAGCCCGGTGATGTGCGGGGCCGCGAAGCTGTTGCCGGTTGCGCGGATGCTCCGCCCACCGAGCCAGCCAACTTCGAGGTCGATTCCGGGCGCCCCAAACTCCACCGGTGGGGAGGTGTTGTACTCGAGACGGAACGGGTCGCGTCCCTCGTGGGCGGCGACTGAGAACACCGACGCGTACTGCGAGGGATAGCTCGGCGCGCGAACGTTGTTGACAGCGCACACGACCATCGCGCGTTTGAAGTACGCGTCGTCGACGATCTCGTGGAACAAGCCGAAATAATCGTTCCGCGATGTGCTCAGGCTCATGTTGAGCACGTGCATCTTCTTTTCGAGCGCCCAGCGCATGCCCTCGGCAAAGACGATGCCTCGGCCGGTGAGGCGCTCACCGAGCACCCGGATGCTGTACAGCTCGGCATCGGGTGCTGCTTGCCGGATGATTGCGGCGCAAGCCGTGCCGTGTCCGAAGAGATCCTCGTGCGGTCCCTCGATCACGCGAGCGCCACGCGGTGCGTCCTCGTCGGCGACGACCACCGCGCCACCGGCAAGCGGTCCGACTCCCGGGTAGGCGGCGTCGATGCCACTGTCAATGATCGCCACTTTCACGCCTGCTCCCGTGGTGCCGTCGAACGCCCAGTCACGCGTGATCGCCGCGGGCAGCGATGCCGGGACTCGCTGCAGCGTCGCAGGATCGAACTGCCACGACCAGGCCGGTTTCAACGGCGCTGCTTGCGTGCGTACGCGAGAAAGTCTTCCGCGATGCGGGCGGCGGCGCGGCGCTCATCGGGCCCGAGGACGCCAAGATCGTGAAAGAGCAGTGCGAGCTCCGCCAGCTCCACCTGGGATCGCGGCGTTTGAGCGGCCCGCTCCTGCAGCGCGACTCGCAAGCTGTCCCGCTGCGCCGCCAGCGCCGCTGATTCGAGGAGTGCCCGTCCGAGGTTCGAGAAGATTCTCGAGCTCTCGACTGCGAGGGTTGCCTGGCGCGCGAAAAGCGCGAGCACCTCCATGTCATCAACGCCCTCGCCACCTCCGCGCCGGCGGTCGAGCACCTCGATGACTCCGAACGTCTGGCGCTCGCTCTCCAGTGGCATGGCCATGATGGCGTTGGGCACATACCCGGTGCTCTCGGCAATGTCCGCGGCGAAACGCGGGTCCTGACGGACGTCGTCGACGGCGATCGACTGTCCCGACATGAGCGCCCACCCCGCGATGCCACGATCAGCGGGGATGCGAATCCCCACGGTGGCTTCTGCACCGAGGCCCGCCGCAACACGGAACACGAGCTCCTCGTCACCCTCATCGAACAGGGCGATCGAGCACGCGGCCGCATCGAAGACCAGACGGGCGGTTTCGACGATGGCCTGGAGGAACTCCTCGTCGCCGCGGGGACGCAGCACCGGGCCGAGATCGGACGCGAGCTGGATCACTTCTGCCAGCAGATCCTTCGTCGACCCACGTTCGTCCATCGTTTCTGGCACTCTACATTCGGCGGTGCCACGCGAGCGTGTGCTTGGATTCAGAAGCACCGGAGGGATGTCAGATGGGCCGGGAGGACGCGGCGCTCCTGCAGAACACCTCGCTGTTCGGGGCCCTGCCGGAGGATGCCACGGAGCGGCTCGCCGAGAAGGCGACCCGACGGTCGTATGGACGCGGAGAGATCATCTTTCGCGAAGACGACCCCGGAGACGCCCTCTGCGTTGTGGTCTCGGGCCTCGTGAAGGTCTATCGAATCTCTCCCGACGGAGACGAGATGCTCCTCGTCACGCTCGGCCCGGCTTCCGTGTTCGGGGAATTGCCCATGGTGGACGGCGGCCTCCGGTCGGCATCCGCCGCCGCCGTTGAAGCCGCGACCGTGTTGCTGATCAGTCGAGCCGCGTTGCTGGACCTTCTTCGCAGCTCACCGGAGCTCGCCGATGGTCTCCTGCGATCGTTGGGCTCGATGGTGCGAAGGCTGACCGATCAAGCCGCGGACCTCGTGTTCCTGGACCTGCACGGTCGAGTTGCCAAGCTCCTGCTCCGTCTGGCGGAGGAGCGTGGCACGCCTGGTGCAAATGGGCAGGCGATGGATCTCCACTTGACGCAATCAGACCTCGCGAACATGGTCGGAGGGTCGCGGCAGAGCGTAAACCAGGTCCTCAACTCCTTTGAGCGACTTGGGTATGTCGAGCTTGACGGCCGCCGAATCGTCATCAAGAAGCCCGACCTGCTCAAGAAGCGGGCAGGCGAATACGACTGACCCCCAGAGCGAAGAAACCGCAAGCCACGACGTTTCCGTTGCCACTGATCAGAGCCTGGAGTTATCCGGCGCCGGCGACGCTCGGTGTCAGGTCGCCGACACGCAACCTGTCAGGTGGGCGACTGACTCGGCCTTCTCAATGGCGCAAGATCCGGTCATCACAACAGCAGCGGTCAAGCCGCAAAAGGAGCAGACAATGAGCACGGAAGACGGACAGGAAGCCCCAGAGCTTCGGACAGGAGCGACCGACGACGAGGACACCGAGGGACATCGGTATCTCGCCAAAGAGGACAAAGAGGACGACACCGAGGGACACAAGTTCACGGAGAAGTTCACGGAGAAGAGCAGCGACCCCGATTTCGGATCGCAGGCACCTTCTCGCCAGATCTACGCGTCGTCTGACGAGGACGACACCGAGGGCCACATCAAGACCGGCGGTCACTGACCCCGGCTTTCAGAGAGGGTCAAGCCTTTCCGGATCGCACCAGGTGGTGCGGTCCGGGGAGGCTTTTTTTGACTGTCAGGATGCGCGGCTGACAGTCCGAGGCCTTGGCCCGTACCCTTAGCCGGGTGATCTGCCGAACGTGCGGTGTGGAGAACCGGCCGGGGAGGCGATTCTGTGGAAGGTGCGGGAGCGCACTCGCCATCGCCTGTCCCGCCTGCGGGGCGACCAATGATGTTGACGAATCGTTCTGCGGCGACTGCGGAGCACCGCTCACGCTGAGTGCGGCCGGCGGCAGCGTTCGCCAGTCCATCGAGCCCACGCGGCCCACGTCCGAACGCCGTCACGTGAGCGTCCTCTTCGCGGACCTGGTTGGCTTCACGTCGCTGTCGGAGCAGCGTGACGCCGAAGACGTCCGGGAGCTCCTGAGCCGGTATTTCGATACCGCACGAACCGTGGTCGGCCGCTACGGCGGGAATATCGAGAAGTTCATCGGCGACGCGGTGATGGCGGTCTGGGGCGTGCCCGTAGCGCAGGAGGACGACGCCGAGCGCGCGGTTCGCGCGGCGCTCGAACTCGTTGATGCCGTGAGCGCCTTCGGCGAGTCGGTGGGGGCGACGGGGCTTCGCGCGCGAGCGGGTGTGCTGAGCGGTGAGGCGGCGGTGAGCATCGGTACGAGCGGCGAGGGCATGGTGGCGGGGGACATGGTCAATACCGCATCCCGGGTGCAGACCGCGGCCGCCCCGGGGACTGTCCTTGTGGGTGAAGCCACGCGACAGGCGACCGAGGCCGCGATTCGCTACGAGGACGCCGGCCTGCACGCGCTCAAGGGCAAGCCTGAGCCGGTGAGGCTCTGGCGCGCGGCCGGGGTGATCGCGGCGCGCGGCGGAGCGCTGCGCCCCACCGGGCTTGAGCCGCCATTCGTCGGCCGCGAGCGCGAACTGCGGGTGCTCAAGGAACTGCTCCATGCCACGTCGGAGGAGGGTAAGGCGCGCCTGCTCTCGATCATCGGCGTCGCGGGTGTCGGCAAGTCGCGCCTTGCCTGGGAGTTCGAAAAGTACGTCGATGGTCTCAGCGAGGGAATCTGGTGGCACCGCGGCCGCTGCCTCAGCTACGGCGAAGGCGTCGCGTATTCGGCGCTCGCGGAGATGGTCCGGATGCGTGCAGGAATCGCGGAGAACGAGACGCTCGAAAGCGCTCGCGAGAAGCTCAGGACCTGCGTCGAGAGCTTTCTTCCCGATCCGGAGGAGCGCCGCTGGGTCGAAGTGCGCCTGGCCCAATTGCTCGGCCTGGAGGAGCTCGCGACGAGCGATCCCAAGGACCTGTATTCCGCATGGCGAATCTTCTTCGAACGCCTGGCGTCCGAGGGCCTCACGGTTCTCCTCTTCGGTGATCTGCAATGGGCGGATCCAGGACTGCTCGACTTCATCGACTACCTGCTCGACTGGTCCCGTACGTCGCCGATCCTGGTATTGACACTGTCCCGCCCCGAGCTCGCGGAGCGCCGGCCGGGCTGGGGCGGCGGCAAGCGTGCCTTCACGTCGTTGCACCTCGAGCCTCTGTCGTCCGATGCGATGGCGTTGCTCCTCGAGGGCCTGGTGCCCGGCCTGCCGGCCGAGCTGTCCACGCGGATCCGCGACCAGGCTGCAGGGATCCCGCTGTACGCGGTCGAGACCGTCCGGATGCTGCTGGACCGGGGTCTCGTCGTCGAGCACGATGGCTTCTATCGGGCCGAGGGTTCGCTTGACAAGCTCGAAGTTCCCGAGAGCCTGCACGCACTCATCGCCGCGCGGTTGGACAGCCTGAGCCCGGACGAGCGGCGGCTCGTCCAGGACGGAGCGGTGCTCGGCAAGTCGTTCACGCCGGCGGCGCTGGCGGCCGTCACGGGGCTCGACCCGGAGGTGGTCGAACCTCGCCTGCGCGAACTTGTCCACAAGGATCTGCTCGCCGTGCAATCCGACCAGCGCTCCCCGGAGCGGGGTCAATACCTGTTCGTGCAAGACCTCGTCCGTGCCGTCGCCTACGGCACGCTGGCGCGCCGAGAACGCAAGCAGCGGCACCTTGCGGTCGCCGACTACCTGAGCAGCTCGTGGACCGACGAGGACGAGATCGCCGAGGTGATCGCCTCCCATCTCGTCGAGGCGTACGAGGCCGATCCGGCGGCACCGGACGCTGTTGCGATCGGCGAACGCGCGCGGACCGCCCTGGTTCGGGCGGCTGAACATGCCAGCGGGCTCGGCGGCCCGGAGTCCGCATGCCGGTACTACGAGCGCGCCCTCGAGCTTCCGGGCGCCGAGGGTCGCGCAGCACTTCATCACCGTGCCGGTCGGGAGGCCTCGTTGCTCAGCGAGAGAACGCGCGCGGAAGCGCACTTCGATCGAGCAATCGAGCTGTACGCCGAGGCTGGGCAGATCGTGGAGCAGGCTGACGCTCTGCACGACCTGTCCGTCATCGACTCCATCCAGGGAAAACGCGACGCGGCACGCGAGCACTGCGAGCAGGCGCTTGCGCTGCTGGACGCTCGCCCCGCCGACGAGGCGAGTATCGCTACCAAAGCGATGCTCGAAGCGCGGCTCGGCCGCAACCTCTTCTTTCTGCAGAGGACCGAAGAGGCCTTCGAGTATGCCGATCGCGCGGTTCGGACTGCGGATCCTCGCGGTATGTGGCCAGTACTCGCGCTCGGACTCGATACCAAGGGAATGATCCTGACCCGCCGTGGACAGCGATTCGAGTCGGAGGTCCTCCTTCGTGCCGCGTTGCGAGTTGCGCTTGATCAGCGGCTTCCTGCCGCCTCGAGCATCGCCACCACCTTGGGGACACTGCTCGAAGAAAGCGATGAGGCGCAGGCGTCGATCGAGGCGTACGAGCAATCGGAGGACCTGTGCCGGCGTCGTGGTGACCGGCGTCAGATGGTGGGAGCGCGCTTGAATCGCATCGGCATGCTGCTTGAACTTGGACGGTGGGATGAGGTCGCCGCGATCACGACCGACTACTTCGATGTGGAGGCCCCAGAGCTCGGCGTGGGCTGGGAACTCGGGTTCATGGTGGCGAGCGCGGTCTGGTTGTATGTGCGACGGGGCGACCTGCCGACGGCCCATCGGATTGTCAGTGACTACCTTGTGATCCCGGAGGAATCGCGGGAGGATCTCCGGGCGCTGGTGGCGAGTGCGCGTGCGGCGATCATGAATGGTGAGGGCAATCACGTCGAGGCGCTGCGCGTCGCCGAAGGCGCGTTTCGGGTGAGCTTTGAAGAACTGCTCGTCGATCTGCGCACGGCGCTGATCGAGGCTGTGGACGCGGCATTTGCGCTGCATATGGACGGCAGGGTGTCGGAGTTGATCGCGCTCGTTCGCGAACGCGTCTACGTCTCGCGCAACCCGTCGCTCGAGGCGCACATCCTTCGCTGGGAAGCTCGGGTTGCGGCAGGTCGTGGCGACGAGGGGGATGCTGAAACGAAATTCGACGCAGCCACCGCACGCTTCCTCGCGCTGAGCCGGCCATTCTGGGTCGCCGTGACGCGGTATGAGCATGCCGCTGCGCTGGTGACACAGGATCGCGAGCCGGAAGCCGTGAGCCTCCTCGCGCAAGCCCGCACGACGTTTGCGGAGCTCCGTGCGCTGCCGTGGCTGGAGCGCACCGATGCGTTGACGCGTGACTTGGAAATCGCGCGCGCCAACACCATCTCTGCCTGAGCGCCGGTGGCAGCTCGAGGGCGAGCTTGAGTCAGCTCGTCGCGATGTGCAGGAGCTGATTCCCGAGGCTGGCAACCAGCCACAACCCCGTGTCACCCGGGACGAGAATGTTCGGGTCGCCGTTGCTCGGAGGTGCGGGGAGCACCGAGCGAGCGGCCGCGGCAAGTCCGGTCACCGGATCGAGTGAGGTCAGGAATGTCTGATTCAAGAGCTCATCGGAATAAGCGATCCAGACACGGCCGGTCAGCGATGCGACCGACACGGGATACGGTCCCTCCCAGAGATTGGTGACGCCGCCGTCGGCGATGGTCACGCGCGCAACTGAGACGTCGCCGTCCCCGGCCGCGCCGATGAGAAACAGCGAAGTGGTATTGCACGCCATGGACGCCTCATAGTCATTGAGAATCGTCACGACCTCTCGGACCGAACCATCGCTCGGCTGCAGCGCGTAAATCGTGACGTTGGAACTTGCTGTCAGCACGTTGGTCAGTGCCAGGTACGCCTGGCCTGAGCACATGGCAACAGCGACCTCGGGCGACAGCGAGGAGAGAGGCACGTTCAATGTTCCAGGAAGGGTCGTCACCAACTTCACGTGACCGGATGCAAGCAGGCTGATCGCTGTGTGCTGTCCTGCGTTTGACGAGATGACCAGCGCCGACGTCGGATTGGCGACGAGACCGCGCGGGTCGCCCACTTGATACACATCAACAAGCGCACCCGTGGTCTGGCTGAACTGCTCGACGGTGTTCTGCCGAGGAGTGTCCGAGGCGCCTTCTGCGGGCGCGTTGGCAACCCACACGAAGTTGCCGGCCGCCGCAACGGCCAGCGGATCTCCGCCAACAGCCCAGCTCGCGGTATCGCGTGCGGTCGTGGCATCGACGCGAATGAGCGTTCCTGCGGCGCCCGATGTGGCTCCTTGCGTCGCGAGCCATACGAAACCTGGACTCACCGACATGGCAGTGGCTTCACGCGGCCCTAAATCAAGGTGCGCGGTCACGTCGAGCGGCACGGTGCTCAGCGGGGGCGGTGTCGGAACCTCGTTGACCGGGGTCGGCGACGCGACCGGAGCGGTGGGCGCCTTCGGGCGAGCGATCGCAAGGATCAGGCCGATGACGACGATGGCTGATACGCCGGTGGCCAGCAACGCGACGGCCCGAGATCTCGAGTTCAATCGCGGCCAGAGTCCCATGGCACGATGCTAACGCGGGCCGGTTCTGCAAGCCAGGAAGGAAGCCCTTGGCTGGCCGCCTCAGCCTGGAAGCTGAAACGCTTCGACGGTGTTCGAGTCGTAGTTCGTGACCAACCCCAAAGCGCCGTCGATGGCGACCTCGCGCGGGAACGCTCCAGCAGCGATCCAGGCAACGACCGCGGCCCGTCCCGCGAGGGCCGCCTCGAGATCCACCACAGTGAGATTTTGCGGCGCATTTGACGTCGCAAAGCGCGCTGAGTTGGCGACGACGGCGTACCGCCCTTCGTCGTACAGCGCTAGACCAACGGGTTCGAAGCCGACGCGCACGACAGCCTTGACGGAGTCCTGTGGGTGCGTGACCAATGCCGCCGTGTCGAAGCCGATGAGCACATCCGAGGCTCGTGCAGTGACCCAGGCGACGTTGCCATCGGACGAGATGGCAACGCGAACCGGGTTGCACCCCGCGCCGACGTGGCTTGTGATGGCGATGGCGGGATCTTGCGAGGCAGTCTGTTCGTTGAGCACCCACAGGTACCCGGGCCCACTGCTCGGACCCTCGGTCGTCACGTAGATCGAGCGGCCGTCCGGCGACAGGGCAACGCCCACAGGCCCAGGACTGAGGAGCGCCTGGCCAACCGCCACATGCGCCGAATCGAATCCGCTGGCGAGCGCGTGAGCCACGTTGAAGACGCTCAGCCTGGCGCTGTTTTCATCGGTCACGAAGAGGGAGTTGTCATCGCTGGAGAACGCTGCCTCGATCTGCCCCGACGTTCCATCCTCGAGCCGGCCAAGGATCGGGTCGGCAGCTCCCGCGAGAAGCTCCGCGACGCTGATCAGCAACGTTCCGTTGTTGAAGGTTGTGATGGCAAGCCAGCGACCGTTGTGGCTGAGCGCCATGCCGTCCGCGTCTGACGTTGTGGGCAGAACGACGGTCCGCATCAGGCTCGTCGTTCCCGCACCAACTCGAAGAACGTCAAGTGCTCCATGGGTCGAACTGCTTCCCGTCGTGATCGACGCCACGGCGAAGTCAATTCCTGGGATGGCGAGAACGGAGAATGGACTACCGCCTGTGGCGACAACCGCTTCCGGTTGTGCCAAGTGTCCCACCGCCGCTCGCGACGAAGAGCACACCAACGTGGGAATCGACTCTTTGGGGCTCGGAAGGGTCGGCGTGCCGCAGGCGCTCAGCGCTGACATCAGCAACGCGAGTAGTGCCAGCAGGCGCCGCCGCATCCGCCCAGTATGGAGCGCTGCTCCGCCGAAGCTCCGTCGAATGTGCGTATCACGCAGAACTTGCGTAGTACGCAATTTTCTGCTACGGTACGCACATGCCATCGACAACCACCCTCGACGCACCCCGCATACGCCGGCGTGATCTCCAGAAGGATCAGACCCGCCTCGATCTCGCCCTGGCCGCCCTGGAACTGGCGGACGCTCACGGCCTTACTGCAGTACGGGTCCCCCAGATTGCGGAGGCGGTTGGCGTCTCGCCCCGGACCTTCAACAACTACTTCGGGAGCAAGGAAGCGGCGATCGTCTGGCCATCCAGCCTGCGAGGAGCGCGTCTGGTGACCAACCTGACGAGCCGGCGTCAGGCTGAACCGCTTGCCGATGCCTTGGTGGCTGCAGTCGTGGGGCTCTACGGCGAGGCCGATATGGACGGACTCCCAAATGGGTGGCTGCGCCGGTTCCGGGCGCTTGTCACCCGCGAGCCCGCGTTGCAGGGCGAATACCTCAAGGTTGCCGCGGCGGGCGAAATCGCTCTCGCCGGGGCAATTGCCGCCCGCACCGGCGCCCCGGTGGGTGAGCTCGAGTCGCAGGTGGTGGCTGCCATGGTCGCCGGAGCCGAGCGGGCGGCCGTCCTGTACTGGGCTCGCCAGAAGCGTCCGCGCGTGCCGCTGGTCGACGCCGTCCGTCAAGCCGTTTCCATGGCAGTGCGAGTCACGGTCAACAACGATTCAACCGACTAGGTCACAACCACAATCGCAAAAGGGAAAGGTCCGATGCTGCTGCTCATCAACCGCCGCTACCCAGCATTCGGCTTTGTGCTCGGCCTCATCGCCGCCCTGATCTCCATCGTCATCGGCGTGGCGATCGGGCAGGCGACGTTCATCGTCATGGGCGTTGGCTCGCTCGCCATCTCGTTCGCCCGCCTCCGCGTCCTTCGTCGGTCGCACGCCCCAGTGGCGGACCGATGACCCATCCCCTCCAGAGCGCCGCCGCCACGTGCCGCACGAGATCCGCCTGGAGGACCCACGTTCATCGCTGTGCGGTCAGCGCGATTGTCACCCGTTGTTCGTCGGTTCACCGGCGACCTCGGGCGCGGTCGCAATAATGAAAGGGCAGTCCGCATGGCGCTACAACTCAGCGAGCGTTGGTGACTCGTGGAGGCGATGTCGCACTGCGAGACGATGACGCCCGGACACCGGAGCCCGTAGGAGACTGCGATGACGGAAGAGCAAGAGGCGTGGGGCGGGCCGCTCTGGCGGGCTGCCGATCTGATCACGCCGATGGCGTTGCGGGTGGCCGCTACGCTGCGCGTCGCAGACGCGATCACAGCGGGAGTCACCACGGGGCCGGAACTCGCTGCTCGGCTGGGTGTCGCAGCCGACCCGCTTGCCCGAGTGCTGGACCACCTCGTCACCGTCGGATTCCTGCAACGCGACGAGGACGGCTCGTACGCGTTGACAGACGCGGGGGAGTGGTTGCGCGACGATCACCCGCAGAGCATTCGTGCGTGGATCGATCTGGAGGGCGCTATCGGGCGTGCCGATACATCGATGGTGGAGTTGCTGCACACCGTTCGCACTGGAGAGGCGGCATTCCCGCGGCGTTTTGGTCAGGGATTCTGGGAAGACCTCGACGAGCATCCCGACAGGGCCGCGTCCTTCGATTCTTTGATGGGCCGTCAGCTGAATGACGAGGCGGCATCGGTCGCAACCGCGTACGACTGGTCCGCTCTCGGCGACGTCATCGATGTGGGCGGCGGCGACGGCTCGTTGCTGATCGCTTTGCTGCGCGCTCATCCCACCCTGCGGGGAACCGTGCTCGACCTCGCAACGCCCACCGCTACCGCAGCCCGAGCCCTCGCGGCGGCCGGTCTCGCCGATCGCGGCCGTGTTCAGGTCCAGAGCTTCTTCGAGCCACTCCCATCCGGCGCAGGAGGATACATCCTCTCGCGTGTCGTTCACGACTGGGATGATGACGAGGTGCGGCACATTCTCCGGAACTGTGCACAAGCCGCACGGCCCAACGGCAAGGTTTTCGTCATCGAAGACAGAGAGCAAGGCGCATCTGTCAGCACCGAGATGGACCTGCGCATGCTCGCCTACGTCCTCGGCCGGGAACGAAGCCTCGACAGGCTCAGCGAACTTGCCGACGACGCTGGGCTCGCACTGGGCACGGTCACCTCCGCCCGTGCTCGTACCATCATCGAGTTCCTGCCGGTGCAGTTGTGATGAGGCGGTCGGAGCCAACGCCAAGCCCCCGGACGCGGTAGGTACCTAAAGAGTACTCACTCCCTCCACTTCAATATATTACCCGACCGGGGGCTTGCGGCAAGCCCTGGGGTGTAGTGCAGAGTTTCGAATGCGAGACCAGAACGCACGGCCAAGGAGTGATTGCGTATGTCCGAACACGCGGTGGTGATCGCCGGAGGCGGTCCGACGGGGATGATGCTCGCTGCCGAGTTGGCGCTGGCGCACGTCGATGTCGCGATCGTCGAGCAGCGTCCCGATCAGGTGCTCGTTGGCTCACGAGCTCGCGGGTTTCACTCACGCACGATCGAGGAGCTCGATCAGCGTGGGGTTGCTGATCGGTTCCTCGCGGAGGGCAAGGTTGCGCAGACCGCGCGGATCGGCACAACCGTGTTGGACATCAGCGACTTCCCGACGCGTCATCCGTATGGGCTCGGGATCTCGCAGCGACAGATCGAGCTGATCATGGCCGGCTGGATCGCCGAGTTACCGGTGCGGATCCATTACGGATGCGAGGTGACCGGGTTCGCGCACGAGGAAACCGGCGTCGACGTCGAGCTGTCCGACGGCCGGTCGATACGCGCGCAGTATCTCGTCGGGTGCGACGGAGGACGCAGCGTCATCCGGAAGGCAGCCGGTATCGACTTCCCCGGGTGGGATGCGACGAGAAGCAATCTGATCGCCGAGGTCGAGATAACCGAGGAGCCGCCGCGAGGTATTCGCAGCGACGCGACTGGTGTTCATGCGCTCAGCAGATCGGAGGATGGGAAGACGGTGGGCATCGTCACGACCGAGCAGCAGCTCGCGACGAGCAGCGAACCCACCTTGCGCGATCTGAGTGCGGCGCTCATCGCCGTCTACGGCACCGACTTCGGGATCCACAGTCCCGTCTGGATCTCGAGGTTCACCGACATGACACGTCAGGCGGCGAACTACCGCGCGGGGCGAGTCCTCCTCGCCGGCGACTCGGCGCACGNNCGCACGTGCATTACCCGGCGGGTGGACAGGGCCTCGGCCTCGGAGTGCAGGATGCCGTGAATCTAGGATGGAAGATGGCTCAGGTGGTCAACGGGACATCGCCGGAAAGTCTGCTGGAAACGTATCAGGATGAGCGTCACCCAATCGCTGCCCGCCTGCTGCAGCACACCATGGCGCAGACCGCGCTCCAGCGACAGGACGCGCGCATGAAGGCGGTCGTCGATATGGTGTCGGAGCTGGCGAGCATGGACGAGCCGCGTAAGTGGCTTGCCGGGATGATCCACGGGCTCGACATTCATTACGAGCTCGGCGAGGGACATCCGCTGCTCGGACGTCGCATGCCCGATCTGGACGTTGTCACTGCGGACGGCGCGCTTCGAGTCTTCGAGCTCTTGCACGGCGCCAAGCCGGTGCTGCTCAACCTCGGTAAGCCCGGTGCCTTTGACATCACTTCGTGGGCGAAGCGCGTGCAGTTGATCGATGCCAACTACGTCGGTACCTGGGAGCTGCCAGTCCTCGGCGCGGTCACCGCTCCCGCTGCCGTGGTGATCCGGCCTGATGGATACGTTGCCTGGGTTGGAGACGGCACCGACACCGGGCTGCGCGACGCACTGACCACCTGGTTCGGACCGGCGTGACGACGCCATAGGTTTACCGCAGCAATGAGCCGGCATGACCACCGATCCGGCGGACTCGTCGCGCACGACCCAGTACTTCGCGGACCCGTTCGAGGCGCCGGCGTCGAGGGCGCGACTCGCCAATCGGATCGACCCCTCCGTCCATCAGTAGGGCTCCGGCCGTTCCTCCTTCAGGTGCTCGAGCGCGGCTTTCACGTTCGCTGGGCGCGAGTTCACCGAGTCAATGGTCAGCCGCTCGTCAATCCACGGAGGGAACGCAGCTCGGCGCATCAGGATGCCGTCCCAAGTGGGCTCGGGGAAGCCCTCGATCCTGGATCTGTGCTCAACACGATCCCGGTACATGTCGTCGTCGCTGCACTCCACAACGATGAACCTGAGGTCGGCGTTCATCTGTGCGGCAAGATCCCGCCACTGCGCACGAGCCTGCTCTGGTCCGTTCACAGCCTCGACGATGACATCGTGTCCCATGGCGAGCTGCTCCGCGGCCAGAGCCCCCACGACGAGATAGGCAGCGTGGTGTGTGGGTGCCGACTGGCTCACGCCTGCGCGCCACATGGCCGCCTCTGCGTGGTCCACTCCCAGCACGGCGCACTTCAGAGCTCGGCCGAGATCGAGAGCCAGGGTGCTCTTGCCGGAGCACGGCAGACCGGCCAGGACGATCAGCATTGCTCCGAGTCTGTCATAGCATCCTTGGGACAACCGCAGGAGGGCCGCCTTCGTGGAGATGAGTGATGTAGCACGCGTGGTGGCGGCCCTGGCCGGTGTCCGCCTCACGGCGCCAAAGGGGCTGGCCGAGTGGCGGTACCACGGCAGACTCGTAGTGCGGCAACTCGACAACGCGCATGTCGTGATCCGCGCCGATTTCGACTACCGCGACTCGTTGCTGCGACAGTATCCCGAGACCTTCAGCGTCCCGTCCCGCTACATCAAGCACATGATGGTCGTCGCGGATGTCGCGAGAGGCGACGCTGACGCTGTCGAGGATGCAGTCGAGGCAGCGTGGCTGCTTCAGCGCACATCCGGGGAATGAGCGTCAACGAGTAGCATCGAGACAGTCGGAGGTGTCGGGCGTGCGAAAGATCGTCGTGTACGAGTTGCTGTCCCTCGACGGGGTTGCCGAGGACCCGGATGGTTTCATCGTCGACTGGGACGACGCGATGGATGCCAACCTTGCCGCTGTGCTCGCGACACAGGACGCGGTCATTCTCGGGCGCCGTAGCTACACCGAGTGGGCGCAGTTCTGGCCGAGCAGCCAGATCCAGCCATTCGCGACATTTATCAACGGGGTCACGAAGTATGTCGCGACATCGACGCCCCTTGACCGAGATTGGGCCAATGCGACGGCGGTCGAAGGCGGCCTGGTCGAATTTGTTCGGGATCTCAAGGAGCAGCGCGGAGGCGATGTCGGCGTCCACGCAAGTATCTCGGTGGCGCAGGCCCTGCTCGCCGCCGACGTTGTCGACGAACTCAGGATGGTGATAGCGCCGAGGATCGCCGGCCGCGGACGACGACTCCTCGACGGCTTGCCATCGATTCAGCTCGAATCGATCCGAGGCCTGATCTCACCGACTGGCTATCTGCTCGTCGACTATCGGGTTCTTCGAAATCAGGCGTAGGGAGCGGGAGACGAGACTCGAACTCGCGACATCCAGCTTGGAAGGCTAGCGCTCTACCAACTGAGCTACTCCCGCGTTCCGTCCATGGTACCTGCCCTCCGCATAGGGGACACCGCGGCTGTAGGCTGGCGCGGCAATCGCGTTATCGGGAGGTGGCAGGGTGAGCCAGGCAGCCGGGACAGCGGCATCGTCGTCCTCGGGGCTGAGTACTCAACTCCGTCGCGGGATCCTCGCGGAGCGTCGCTGGGGCCTCCTCGTCAGCCTGCTGCTCATCCCGGCCATCCTCGGCACCAACCTCATCTACGACTCGCTCAACCACGGCCCCAACCGCATCTTCCTGGAGACGCCGCTGGACCGAGCCCTTCCGGTCGTACCGATCTTCGCGATTCCATACGTGTCGCTCATTCCCTACATCGGTGTGAGCCTTGTCGTCTTCCTCTTCTTTCGGGTGCGTGTCTACCGGTCTGCGGCGCTCACGATGATCATCGTCTGGTTCATCAGCTACGCCTTCTACTTCTTCCTCCAGTCCTACATCGCCCGTCCGGTGATCACGGGCACGGATCCGTTCTCCGCCATGGTCCGAAGCATCTACGCGTCCGATCAGCCGTACAACGACTTCCCGAGCCTGCACACGTCCCTGTCGACGATCATCGCCATCCACTGGTGGCGTTTCGACCGCCGGATCGGTATCCCGGCCACGATCTGGACGGCGCTCATCGTGGCGTCGACCGTCCTCGTGAAGCAGCACTACCTCGCCGATGTGGCGGGTGGGCTCGTGCTCGCCGGGGTGATCTCGGCAGTCGTGATGCGCGTCACGCGGGCCAGGTGATGCGTTCGATCCGCGGCTGGGGTACGATGCAGTCGATCAATCAGCACGTCCAATGGAGGGCACCAGCCATGGCACTTGTGATTGCGCCTGCAGCGCCCACCACTGACGTCGTGCCCGGCGGCTCCGCCGCCTGATCGTCTGCTGACCTCGCGCCACATGCTGGCGCGGGACCGCAATCGGAGCTCCGGGCTCTCACTGCAGCATGGAGTTCGCACTTGTCTCACGATCCTCACCGTCTCACCGCGCTAGGGTGGAACGGCTCTTTCGAATCGGCGTGCACCGACACCGCCTCTGACGGCCGCCGCGGTCTCGTCGTGCGCGTCGACGGGCGCGTGGTCAACGTCCTGACCGATGCCGGACAGGAGCGTGTCCCGCTGTCTGCAACGGTGTCGGGCATCCCTGACGATGGGACCATCGCCACCGGCGACTGGCTTGTCATCGAGGACGGCATCGCTGTGCGCGTGCTGCCGCGACGTAGTCAGTTGATGCGTCGCGCGGCCGGCGTGGCGACGTCGGGTCAGGTCGTGGCCGCGAACATCGACCTCGTCTTCGTGACGGTCGCGCTCGGCGTCCCGCCGCGACTCCGTCGCATCGAGCGCGCCCTCGCGATGGCATGGTCGAGCGGAGCGGCGCCAGTCGTTCTGCTCACGAAGTCCGACCTCAGCGCAGACATCGAGGCAGACCTCCGGGCTGCGCGTTCGGTCTCCGGAGGAACCGAGGTCATCGCGGTCAACGCGTCTGGGGCTGGACTCGCCCGATTGCGCGAGATCCTCCTCGAGGGGCTGGTCGCCGTGCTGATCGGACCCAGCGGCACCGGCAAGTCGACGCTGGTGAACCGGCTGTCCGGTAACGAGGCACTCGCCACCGCCGAGGTACGCGCCGACGGCAAGGGCCGCCACACCACCACCCACCGTGAGCTCATCGAGCTCCCGGGAGGCGGGCTGATCATCGACACGCCAGGCACCCGCGAGCTGGGGCTCTGGGATGCGGGCGCTGGTATCGACGAAGTGTTTGGCGACCTCACCGAGGTCGCGGCGCAGTGTCGCTTCCGAAACTGCAAGCACGAGCGGGAACCGGGATGCGCGGTGCGCGCCGCGGCTGCGGACGATCCCACCGTGCTGGCGCGACTGGAGTCGAAGCGCAAGCTCGAGCGCGAGCAGGAGCGGCTCGATGCTGCAAAGGACATGCGTGCTCAGGCGGAACGACGTCGCGAGCTGCGCCGGCGCACGCGAGCGATGCGCCAGCAGTCACCGTGAGCGGAAGGTGATCGGCGGGGCCAGCCGCTAGCGCAAAGGAGCGGTGAACGCGCCTAAACGGAGGACTTGGCGCCGCCGGCAGGCTGCTTCGGCGTGGTCGTGGAGTGGCCCGGGAAGCTGGGCGGCGCGGAGCTCGGGGTCCCGAGGACCTGGACGTCATCCGCGCTGAATGTCGTGAGGCCGGTCTGCGTGCCCTGGGCGGTGATGTAGACACCGGCCTTGACCGAGCTCAATGAGGCCGAGGCGCCGCGGAGGCCGTGGTACGCGGTGGAACTCGACACGTTCACGGTCTCGAGCTGCCCGTCAGCGGTGACCAGGGTGACGGTGTTGCCACTCACCGACTGCACACGCCCGGAAGTGCTCGGCACCTCGATGGTGATCGCAGTGGCGGCGATGGGCGAGGTCGCGGTGGGCGAGGTGCCGGTGCGCTTGCCGCGCACCGCGACGACGTCGCCGACATGACCCGACGCGGCGCCGATATCGAGCGCGCAGTACTCGCCTCGGCGATACGACTCCACCTCGAGCATCGCGTCATCGTGTTCGGGTCGCGCACCTGCGTCTTCGAGTAGCTGGTCAACCCTTCGAAACAGTGCCGATCGGTGAGGACGCTCGGTCACCCAGATTCTGCTTGACATGCCAAGCACTCGCTCGATAGGGTACGGAAGGGCGTGAGATTCCGCCACGAGTTGTGACCCGAGGAGTTCACCATGGTCGCTGACAAAGCCAAGAAACCCGACGAAGCAAACGCCGCTGCGGACGAATCACGCATTCAAGACCAGGTCCTGGACGCCATCAAGAAGTCCCAGGAAGCGACCTTGAAGGTCGTCAGTGCCTGGTCCGAAAGCGTCGCCAAGCACGCCCCCAAGCTGCCCGAGATGCCCAAGTTGCCGATGATCGACTCGCTGCCGAAGCCGGGGGAGATCTCGGACAAGTTCTTCAAATTCGCCCAAGAACTCCTCGCCACCGAGCACGAGTTCGTCAAGCGACTGCTCGACGCCCTTCCCGGTCACGACGAACCGAGCGAATAGTCCCTTCCAACGGAGGACTTGCCGAAACACCTGAAAACACACAATTCCTGGGGTGCTTGACATACACAGCACTTGGGGTATATACTGTGCTTGTGGCGGATCCCCCCTCCACTATGAGATACCACAGGAGTACAAAATGGTAACCACCAAGACCCCAACGACGGATATACCGGAGATTGTCACCAAGTCAGGCGAGCAGTTCCTTTCCGCCCTCAAGCAGTACCAGGAAGCGGCCGTCGACGCGACCACGACGTTGGCCAAGGCACTGTCGGTGTTCCCGGCCGTCGATCTGCCCACCGTTCCCGGCCTCCCCGCCGCTCCGAACGCCAAGGCCCTCACGACCTACGCGTTTGACTTCACGACCGAGCTTTTGAAGGCGCAGCGCGAGTTCGCACTGCAACTGACGAACGCTCTCGCCACGGAGAAGACGGCGTAACCCGTTTCAGCAATGAATTACGCTGAGAGCACGGACGAGCCAATGAACACACTCGAGGATGACCGCCGGCGCATGCTGGGAGGATTCATCAGGGCGCAGCGACAGGTAGCAAACCTGTCGCTGCGCCAGCTCTCGGCGATGACCGAGATCTCGAATCCGTATCTGAGCCAGATCGAGCGGGG
>PKXZ01000048.1:0-32549 GCA_003132525.1 Candidatus Dormiibacterota bacterium
CCTAGATCCTGGCCGATTACTCGCGGACATGGTTACGCGCGGATGTAGCCACTCGCGGATGTAGCCACTCGCGGATGTAGCCACTCGCGGATGTAGGTCACTCGCGGATGTAGTCGACGTCGAAATCGTGTTCCCATGCGCCGCCGTCGATCGATTTCGACCATTCACCCTTGATCGTCTGGGCGTCGGCTGCGATCTCCGCTTCGAATCTTTGAGAGAACTCCGGTGTGGTGCGCCACATCTGCCAGTGCGTCGCGTCGAAACTCATCTGGTAGACGCGCGACACACCGCGACTATCCGCGTAGTGGACCTGGTAGTTGACGTCGCTTTCGTCGCGGCCGATCATCCACACGGCCGCGGGCGGACCGGCGCTGGCGGCCTGCCGCATCACCAACGCAGCCCCATCTTCGATCCAATCGAAGTCGGCGGATCCAATCATCCGCGAGTCCGGGTCGGTGAGGAAGGCGGCGTTGTGCAGCTCCATCCTCCACCGTCCAACGAGAGGTGCGACGTCGGCAAGTGCGGGATTGGGAGTCATGCGTGCCTTCCGTTCAAATCGCTGACAGTTGCTCACTGCAGATGATCAACGATCGCCCTCCATGATGCCAGCCCACGATAATGCCAGCCCGCGACGAGCCTAGAATCGTCCCCATGAGCGATATATCCGGTGTCGATGATGCGGGGCCGGAGTTCGACGACCAGAGCACCGAGGCTGGGGGCATCGGTCCCAAGGTGGCTCTGCGGCTCCTGTTCGCGGCCATCGGTGCGAGTCTCGTTGCAACCGGAGCAATCGCTCTCACCAGGCCGTCACCATCGCCGTCACCGAGACACGCGCTGTCGTCCAATGTCACGTCCGGAGTCTCGATCTACGGCTCTTCGGAGGTCATCGTTTCGCTCAATGGTTCGTCGTCCTCATCGTTTCAGGCTGTTTGTTCACCTCCGCGGAGCGCGTGCGTCAAGATCGGTGCCTCAATCCCCGGTTCGTGACGGGGACCGTGGTCAGTCCTAATCCCGGCGTTGCGAGACAAACGTGGATATGCACCGCACGCCTTCGCCTGCGCCCGCTATGCGCGGATGACCTCAGTGATCTCGTCGAGCTCTACGCAGACCCCGAAGTGATGCGTGGCAGCTCTGGTGTCGCTGTCGCTCGTGATCGAGCGGCAAGCGAGGAGTGGCTGAGGCAGGCCTTGGCGATTCCGACGATTGGCGGCTGGATGACATACCGCGTTGAGGATCGCGCCACGGGCGCATTCTTCGGACGGTGCGGGCTCCGGCCGGAAGCGGGCAGCGAGAAGACAGAATTGGCGTATGCCTTCGCGCAGCATGCCTGGTGGCGTCGCATCGCAACGGAGGCATCGATTGCAGTGGTCCGCAACGGCTTTGCGGCGGGTCTGGGTCGGATCGTGGGCTGTGCGCTTGCGAAGAACGTTGCATCGTTGCGCGTCCTCGAAAAGGTGGGCATGCGACGCGTCAGCGAGGAGCCAACCTCGGTGGGGCCGTTGTCCACCATGAAATGGACGCGGCCGATCACCACTGGACTGATGAAGAGCTGAGCTTTACGGCCAGGTAGGGCTGAGGAGCAGACCCCTAAGGCGCTCGATGCGCGCGTCGTCCAGTCCCAGGCCATGGAGCAGTGACACGATCCCGCCATGCTCCGTGTCGACGCATTGCATCGTCTCAACCATCGCCTCGCGGCGCACGGTGAAGATTCGCTCGACGCGCACCTTGTCCATACCCCGCTCGAGTGCCGTGACCCGGTCCCGAGCGAGCATCTCGGCAAGCTGGACGCCGCTGATCGCGTAATCGTCAGCAATGGCATCAACACTGACCCCGGCGAGACGCAAGATCAGGGCGATGATGACACCGGTGCGATCCTTGCCCGCATGACAGTGGACGAGGACCGGAGCACATTTCGCATCGGCGATCGAGGTCATCGCCGCTGCGACGCCGGTGCGGCGCTCGCGCAGCCACCAGCAATACATCTCCGCAGCGGTCGCGAGGTGGTCGGGGTAATCGTCATCGTCGCTGAAGATCGGCGCGTGTGCGACGTGGACACCCGCCTCGGCGAGTGGGCTCGGACGGTGCTCACGCTCTGACACGGTGCGCAGGTCGATGACCGCTCCGATGCCGAGATCGAGCAACTCTTGCAGGCCGCCGGCACTCAGCGTGTGTGGCGACTCGCTGCGCAAAAGCCTGCCAGGGAGCGTCGTTGCTCCCGATGCAGCCGGCAGGCCGCCGAGATCGCGAAGATTGATCAGTCCATCGATTGCGAGCGCGTCGGACTGCTGGGAGAGCATCTGCTCACCCTACCAGCGCGCGGGTTAAAGGGCGCGGTACTGCGGCGCGGTACTGCGGGAGTAGCCGGCACGAGGGGTTGGCAGCCGGCGGGGATTTAGGCGCCTCGCGCCACTATCGCGCGAGCTGCGGCGGTGCCGGGATTCAGCACCTGCGCCACTATCGCGCGGAGTGAGTCCAGCATTGGCGCCGACCCGGGAGTTAGCCGATCTCCGCCACTATCGCGCGGGCGGCGTCCGGCAACGACGGATTGAGCTGGTAGAAGGCCCAGATCCCGCGCTTGAAGCTGGTGACGATTCCAGCGTCGCGCAGCGTGGCCAGATGGTGGCTGATAGTGGGCTGGCCGAGATCGAACGCGGCGGTGAAGTCGCACACGCAGACGGGGTCGCTCGCTGTCGCGAGGATGTGCAGTATCTGGATGCGCGTCGCGTCCCCGAGGGCCTTGTACGTCGCAGCGAGCTCATCGGCATACGCGTCCGGCAGCGGGGGAGCGACGGGGTTGCAGCATCCCTTGACACGCGGCGGAGCGAGGCTGGGCTTGCTCTTCGCGGCAGCCGCGGTCATGGCTTGCGTTTCGCGGCAGTCGCGGTCATGGCTTGCGCCGCTCGATGAGAATGACGTCGCGCCATGTCCCCTTGAGTTGGCCCAGTCGTTCGCGAGTCCCCACCACACGAAATCCGCAGCGCCGATGCAACTCGAGGCTCGCGACGTTTTCGGGAAAGACGCCGGACTGGATGGTCCAGATACCGGTCGCGTCCGCGTGTGCGATGAGGGTCTCGAGCAGACGGCGGCCGATTCCCTGGCCATGCATGCCGGCGGCCACGTAGACGCTGTGCTCCAGGACGCCGGCGTAGGCGCACCGGTCGGAGACGGGGGAGGCAGCCACCCAGCCGGTCACTTCCCCGGCGCGCCCTGCGACGAAACGGTATGCGGGCGGATGTGTAGCGCTCCAGCGTTCGAACGCCGGCACCTCGGTCTCGAAGGTCGCGTCTCCGGTGGCGATGCCCTGCGCGTAGATGGCGTGGACCGCCGGCCAATCCTCATCGCGAAACGGCCGGATCTCGAGATCGGTGGTGGTGGAGGGCGTGAGTGGGGCATCGACATCAGTCGGGGCTGCTGGCGAGGGCTCCGCATCGACACCGGTCGAGGCCGGAGGGGACGGCGGGGCGTCGAGGTCGGTCGTGGAAGCATGGAAGCCAGTCTGCATGGGTGACATTCTACCCATTGACAGTCGTCGATGGAACGGACTAGCATCAGGCCATTCATCGACGGTCATCGATAGGAGGCTTGTCACCATGGCCTGTGATTGCGGCTGCGACTGCGACGGCACGTGCGACTGTGACTGCGACTGCTGAGGTGGGACCACGACGGTAGGTGCGACCGTGAGTTGTGACCGCGACTGCCGAGGACGGGACCTCGATGGCCGGTGCGACCGCGACTGTGACTGCTTGACGTAGGAACCGGCCGGCTCGGGTCCAGGACGCGACCTGGGCGGCGGACCGCGATACCGTCGACCCGTGGCTCTGATTCGTACGCACGACAGCGATGAGGCGGCCCACCTTGTCGCAACCGGAGGCCAGTTGCGCCGGGTTGCGCGCGACATGGCGGTCGATCTGTCGACGGCACGGATCCCAGAGCCCGGGTCGACGCCGGAAGGTTTGCGCGTCGAGGTGTTGGGCTCCGATTCAGACGGCATCGCGGCTGCCGCGGCGGCGGCCCTGCTCCCAGAGCATGTCGATTTCGGGATCTGGTCGGGCGTCGACAGGTTCCGCTACTGGCGTCAGCTACTGGCGGGGCAGGGCCCGTGCGGTTCGGTCCTCCACGCGCCGTCGCGCCTGGCTCGTGATCGGGCAGGCGGAGTGGTGGGCGCGGTGGTCGTCACCCACATGGCGGCTTCGGAGTGGTGGTCCGGAGATCCGTGGATTCCGGAGATCTTCGTCGTCGCCGACTTCCATCGACGAGGACTCGGCAGCCTCCTCCTGGGGCACGCGATGCGAAGCTGCTCTCAAGGTGGCCACCGACGCCTTGGACTGACGGTGAGTGAGGGCAATCCGGCGAGGAACCTCTACGAGCGCTTCGGATTTCGCCCGTTCCGGACGACGTGGCTGATCGAGCGTGCAGCCCGACGGTGATCTCGAGGTCACGTCGACGATGGCCGCGACGCGTTCAGCCAGGAGCAGATCTCAACGTGTCGTCGACGATCGCATCGACGCGTTCACACAGGAGCTGATCTCGAGGTCACGTCGACGATCGCGTCAACCACCTGCGGCCAGACCTGGTCCGGGAGTGCATGGCCCATTCCCGGGATCATGATCAGCCGAGCACCTGGGATGGCGGCTGCCGTCTGACGGCCATTGTCGGGCGGCACCAGAGGGTCGTTGTCGCCGTGGATGACCAACGTCGGAATGGCGAGCCGCCCGAGGGCGGCGGTCCGGTCGGGGGCGGCGATGGTCGCGGCCAGCTGGCGGAAGCCGCCGTCGGGCGAGAAGCACCGATCCACCGCACGCTCAGCCTTGGCGCGGGCGCGTCCCTCATCGAACGGCATCACGGTTCCAAAGATCAGACGGCGGTTGTCCAGCGAGTGCTCGACTCGTTCCTCGCGCGTCCGCCCCGGCGGCGCCACGAGCGCGGCCGACATGGCAGGTTCAGGCTGCACCACGTTCGGCCCCCCAACATTCGACATGATCGACGTGAGACTCAGCACCCGCTCGGGATGAGTGATCGCGATCAGCTGGGCGATCATCCCTCCCATCGAAACGCCGACGATGTGGGCTGCTCGGATCCCGAGGACGTCGAGCAGCGCGGCCGAGTCGTCAGCCATATCCTCGAGCGTGTACGGCGGAGGCGCGGTGCCGCTCATCACGGCGAGCAGGTTGGGCTGCCCGAGCTGATCGAGCTTGGTGGAGAGGCCGACATCGCGGTTGTCAAACCGCGTCGCCCAGAAACCTCGGTCGGCGATCAGCGTGCAAAGCGCGTCGTCCCACTCGATCATCTGGTACGAGAGGCCCATGACCAGCAGGAGCGGCGGTCGCTCCGGATCACCGAAGCTCTCGTACTCGAGCTCCAGCCCGTTTGGCAACTTGGCTCGGGGCATGTGGTCAGTCCTCGTCGTGATGGTGGTGAGGCGGATGATGCGGCCCGTGCTTCGGGGGAGGCGGCCCGTGTTTCGGCGCCGGTATGGACTCGATTCCAGGGGTCTCGTCGGGCCACACGAGCATGACCGCGCAGGGCGCATGGTCGACGATGAACCGAGTGGCGTGGCCGAGGCTCCTGGGGCCCAGCCGGGAGCGATCACCATCGCGGGCCACGACGAGGACATCGACACCTTCGGCGACTGCGCGCACAACTTCACGTTCGGTGCGGCCACGCAGCCTGAGTTGCGTGGCGTCGGGGTGGCCGAGTCGCTCCGCTGCCGCAGCGAGCAATTGCCCCGCCTCGTCGTCGGCGACATCCTCATAGCGGCGGTTGGGCTTTCGGCCTGGAAAGCCGCGACCGAGGAGGCCGATCGCGGCTGCATCCGCTGCCTCGGTCACCTCGGAGTCGGTGACGTGCAGCAACGTGAAGTCCGAGGCGCCGGGAAAGTTCTGCAGGGCCGCATCGACGCAGCCCTGCCAGGTCCCCTCGACGACCCAGATGACAATGCGCATGGGCGCCATTAACCCACCACTCGCAGGGAGATCCACAGCGCGACGGTGGTGGAGATCAGCACAGGTGGCACGGTGAGTGCCCCGAGCCGCAGGAACTCGCCGATCGGAAGCTCCTCGCCGCGGCGGATCAATACCCGGCGCCAGAGCAGCGTCGCGAGCGATCCGACGTACGTGAGATTCGGCCCGGTGTTGACCCCGATGAGCACCGCGAGCACGGGGCCCGCGCCGGCGCCGGATACCGCCGGAAGCAGCAGGAGCGCAGCCGGCAGGTTGTTGATGACATTGGCGAGCACCGCGGCGACTACTGCGATGACCAGCAGGGACCCGAGCCCGGAGCCGGTCGGCACCAGGTGGGTCACGACCGTTCCGAGCCCGTGGAGCGAGATCGCTTTGACCACGAGACCGAGTGCCAGCACGAAGGCAAGAAATGGAATATCGATCGACAAGGCGACGTCCTGGATGGTGGTCCGCTTCTGGATGACGGCCGGCACGGCGAGGACCAGGGCGCCGGCGAGAGCCGCAAACGCTGGGCTGACATCGAATGCGGACGTGACGAAGAACCCAACCAGAGTGATTGCGAGCACTGCCGTCGCAAAGACCGGGACCGGCAGCGGTTTGTCGTCCGTGGTTTCACCGCGGCCGACGAGATCGCTCGCGAAGAATCGTCGCAGCACCAGCCATTCGACCCCGATCGCAACGATCCAGGGCAGTGCCATGGTTGCGCCGAATCGCGCAAATGACAGGCCACTTGCACTGAACGCGAGCAGGTTGGTGAGGTTGGACACGGGGAGCAGCAGCGACGCGGAGTTGGCCAGGTGCGTACACGCATAGACGTGCGGCTTGGCGCGCAGGCGCAGGCGGGCCACGGTCGCGAACACGACCGGTGTGAGCAGCACGACGGTGGCATCGAGGCTGAGGACGGCGGTGACCAGGCTCGCGACCGCGAACACGAGGGCCAGGAGCGTTACCGGGCGGCCGCGTGAACCAGACGCCATCCGCGAACCGGCTGCTGCGAAGAGCCCATATCGATCGCAGAGGTTGGCGAGCGCGAGCACTGCTGCGAGAAACCCCACCGTCGGCGCGAGGCTTCGTGCCTCGCTTCCTGCCTGACCCAGCGGAAGCACGCCGAGGAGCAGGAGCAATCCGGCGGCGGGAACGGCGACGACGGCTTCGGGCAGGCCTCGGGGGCGGACGATGGCGCAGCCCAGCGTCGCGACCAGCAGCAGAACCGCCAGCGTCTCCGCAAGGGCACTCGGCACGTCGCCGGACAGCGTACGGCGTCGGAACCGGTTAGAGCGTTGGGCATTGGCGGCGGGGGCGTTGGTCTCCCGCGAGCCGGGAGATGGTCGGGCCTGGCGATGGGTGATGGCTTCAGCGTCGTTACCGGATCGCGAACTTTCAACCAGGGGCATGTGACGTTCCGTTCGGGTGGCATTCAGGCTCGCCGGTCATCGTGGAATCCAACGCCGAAGTGCCAAAAATTCAGACAGGAGAGAAAGATGGACTACCTTTTCATTCGTTGCCGGGAGTTCGCGCGTGACGAACTCATGCGGCTCCGGAAGCGCCCCGAGAGTGGCCAGGGAATGGTTGAGTACGCGCTGATCCTTGTGCTCATCGCAGTCGTCGTCATCGTCATCCTGTCCACCGTGGGCAAGCGGATCAACAACGTCTTCTCGAACATCAGCAACGGGCTGAGCAGCTGACGCAAAGCGTCTACCCCTGCGGCGGTGGGGCGACGCATCCCCCTTAAGCCCGTAGCGGTGCGGGGTGCGACGCAAACCCTCTAACCCCGCGGTGGTGTGGGGCGCGAGATCTCCGTCGCGTCTTCACACCTGGTTCACACCTCCTGACGAGAGTGATGCACATACCGTTCACCCTCCACAAGGAGAATCGACATGTATCGTGCAGGACGCACCGCCTGGGGACTGGTCGCAATCGGGGCTGCGACGGCGGTGGGCATCACCACTCGCAATCCAGGCTTCGTCGCCATCACGTTCATCGGCGCCCTGGCATTGCCGCGGGTGCTCGGACTGACGCCACGGCGTTGGAACCGGCCGGGTTTCGGTCCGAACGCCTTTGGCGCACACGGCCGGGGCTGGGGTGGCGGGTGCGCAGGCGCCGGCCAGAAGAGTTCGGAGTCCGAGGCGTCCACACCGGCGACGCAATCGGTCTGATGATCGGCGTGAGGCGGCCGCTCGCCGCCCCACGCCGGCCNNCGAGCGCGCCGGATTCGAAGTCTCGACGGCGGCCAACGGCGAGGACGCGCTGCACCTGTTCGCGCGGGAGCACCCAGACCTGGTCATCCTCGATCTCTCGTTGCCGGTCATCGACGGCCTCGATGTTGCGCGAGCAATTCGCCGCGCAGGCGACGTCCCGATCATCATGCTCANNCTATGTCACCAAGCCATTCAGCGCACGTGAGATCGTGGCGCGAGTCCGGGCGGTGCTGCGCCGTGCGCAGACCGCCGCCATGCGCGACGACATCGTCCGTGTCGGAGGCTCGATCGTTCTCGACGTGCCTCGCATGGAGGTTCAGGTGGACGGGCGCGACGCGGTCCTGACCGCCACGGAGTTTCAGCTGCTGCTCCACATGGCCAGGCAGCCAGGTCGTGTCTTCACCCGCGCGCAGCTGCTGGACTCGGTGCACGGCGTCGCCGTCGAGTCGTACGAGCGCGCGATTGACGCGCACGTGAAGAACATTCGCCGCAAGATCGAGAAGGATCCGCGCTCACCCCACCACCTGCAGACGGTCTTCGGGGTGGGCTATCGCCTGGTGGACGGCGAGGCGTGAACAGCGGACCGCCGTGGAGGAGAGGTGAAGGCCGCCGGCCGCCGTGGTGGCCCGAGGGCGAGGCCGGACCGTGGACAGCGGGACCCAACTGGCGGCGTCAGGGGCGACGGATCGCGCGACGCATCGGGTGCTTCATCGGCGCCGTGCTGCTGGTGTTGGTCACCGCCATCTTCGGCGTGGTCTGGTTGCTTCTCAGCGCCTTTGGCGCCGTCAACTCGGCGCCGTTCGACACGGCGGTGGCGGTCACAGCGCTCGTGCTCGGTGGCATCGCGGTGGTGGTCGCGATCCTCGTTCTCCGCCGTCTCGCACCACCCGTGGAGGCGCTCATCGAAGGCGCCCGTCGCATCGAGGCGGGCGACCTCTCCGCGCGCGTCCCCGTACGCGGACCCTCCGGTCTTCGCTCCCTGGCTCGCGCGATGAATGCGATGAGCGGTCAGCTCGAGGCTGAGGAGACACGTCGCCGCTCGGTGCTCGCGGATATCGCGCACGAGTTCCGCACACCGCTCTCGATCATTCGCGGCCAGGCGGAGGCGATCACCGACGGCGTCTACCCGGCAGACGCCGAGCACATGGCCCCGATCGTGAGCGCGACTGAGTCGCTGGAGATGCTCGTCAACGACCTCGCCACGCTGACCCTGGCGGAGAGTGGCACGCTCCGTCTCCATCGCGAGCCGGTGGACGTCGCCGTCTTCGTGAACGAGACGCTGAACGCATTCGCTGCCGAGGCGAGAGCTGCCGTCGTTCAGTTGACGGAACACGTCGACGCGGACATACCAGCGCTCGATGCCGACCCGGGGAGGCTGCGCGGAGTTCTGGGCAACCTCGTCACCAACGCACTGGCGCACTCGCGGTCGGGCGGCACCATTCGCGTGGAGGGAGTGGCCTCGGGCGGATGGATCCTGCTCACCGTCCGCGACAATGGAACGGGCATTCCGGCGGATCTGCTCCCGCGCGTGTTCGATCGTTTCGTCAAGGATCCGGCGTCGTCCGGTTCGGGATTTGGACTTGCGATCGCTCGCGACGTGGTCGAGGCGCACGGCGGCTCCGTGAGTGCCACCAGCACTGCGGCGGAGGGCACGGCGATCACGCTTCGGCTCCCGGCGGTAGCCGCCGGGTGATGTGGTACAGGTACCGCCGAAATGAGCATGCAGCACGTCACCACTGACTTCACGAGCTGGCTGGCGCGATGGGACGCACAGCAGCAACGCCACATCCCCGATCGCGAGGAACGGTTCACCGCCATGGTCGACGCGGTGGCCGCGTTCGCCGGACCCGAACCGCGGGTGCTCGACCTGGGGTGCGGTCCAGGGTCGCTGAGCGCCCGGGTCCTGGACCGGGTTCCTGGCGCGAGCGTCGTGGCGATCGATGCCGACCCGGTGCTCCTGGCCATCGGTCGGAGCGCCCTCGGCGGCAGGTCGCAACTGCAATTCGTCGACGCCGACCTCCGCGCCGACTGGGTCGGTGCCCTGCCGTCGCCGGGTCCGTACGACGCGGCGGTCTCAACCACCGCCTTGCACTGGCTCGGCCTCGAGCAGCTGGTCCGCCTCTACCACGCGCTCGCGACCGTCCTCCGCCCTGGGGCGGTATTCCTGGACGGCGACCGGCTCGACTTCGACCACGATCAACGGACGATCGCGGCGGGAGCCCGGCAGGTTCGGCCCGAGTGGCCCGATGCGCCCGAAGGCGCCGAGGATTACGACGCGTGGTGGGCCGCCGCGGTGGCCGAGCCGGCACTGGCAACCGAGGTGGCCGAGCGTGAGCAACGCTGGCACGCCCATCCCCACGAGGACGAGGCCCATAGCTATGAGTTCCACAGCTCGGCCCTCTTCTCGGCCGGCTTCGTCGAAGTCGGCACCCTCTGGCAGCATCTCGCCAATCGGGTCCTGGTGGCGATCCGCTGATCTGAGCTGGTCCGGAACGAGACGCTCGGCCCCGAAGTCGACGACTCGACAGCGCCGCCTGTCGCGGCGTGATGCGGGCCGGTAACAACCGTGCTGGCCCGCTTTAGCGGCCGCCTACACCTTTCTACCATCCACTGGTGGCCGACCAGACCGTCGCTTCGGGGCCGGGCGAGCTCCGCAGTCCCCACGAGAGCCTGCTGCTCTTCTGGGGCATCCAGGGTCTCGCTTTCGCGAGTGTGCTCATCCCTTCGGGCCCGCAGCGGCCCGGGTGGTATCTCGCGGCCCTGGGCTTTGCAGGACTTGTGGCGGTGCTTCGTCTTGCCACGCCCTGGGCGCGCGTGCCTGCGTGGTTCCGGGTTGTCCCGCTCCTTGTCGCCACATTGGGGATCGGCTGCCTGATCCACTCTGCGGCGACATCGACCGGGCTCGGTTCACTGCTGCTTCTGCCGGTGCTCTTCTCTGCCTTTTACGGCGCCCGCTGGGAGTCGTATGTTCTGATCCCCGCGAGCGGGCTGGTCATGGCGCTGATCGGGCTGTTTAACAACGACGACGCGCTCGTTCTCGGCCGGCTTCTGGTCTTCTGGGTTGCCCTCCTCTGCTTGATCAGCCTCGCAGCGCATGCGCTCCGGGGGCGGCTGCAGTCGACGGTCGACGACGCGAGAGAGGAAGCACGGCAGAGCGCCATCGTCGCCGAAGCGACGAGGTCGCTGACCGCGTCACTCGACCCCCTTGAGGTCATTCAGAACGCGACCCGCCTGGCGACAGACCTGACTTCGTCGTTCCGGATCTTGCCGCGTCGGGGCCAGTACTTCGCGGTGGACGGCGAGACGCTGACGATCGTGGCGGACAGTGACCCGACGGGCATGACTGCCGTCGAGGTGCGCCTGCCCCTTGCCGAGCACCCAATGGCCCGTGTGGTGATCGCGACCGGCCGCGCTGTCAACGGCCCCCTGGAACCCGACGAGTGCGGACCGGCGGTGCGCGCGGTCCTCGAACGGTTTGGCGTCACTCATGGCGCCTACGTCCCAATCACCCTCCACGGCAAGCTCACCGGAATCCTCAGTGTTTCGGGGCGCGGCGAGCCGATCCAACCCGGAGTCTTCGAGCGTGTTCGCCTGATCGGAAGTCTCACCGAGTTGGCGCTCACGAATGCAGCGGCGCATCAGGTCGTCGAGGAGCAGGCGCTGACCGACCCCTTGACCAAGCTGGCCAACCGGCGCGAATTGGAGCGTGCGTTTGCGCGACTGCCTGATCGGCTGCCGTTCGCCTTCCTTGCCGCCGATCTCGATGACCTCAAAGGCGTCAACGACCGGTTCGGCCACCCCGCAGGCGACGCGGTCATCGTAGCCGTGGCATCCGCGATCGCGTCGCTGGCGCGCAAGGGGGATACGGTTGCGCGAGTGGGCGGCGACGAGTTCTCCGTGCTGATGCTCGATGCGACCAGCGATGGCGTCGAGCGACTTGCGGGCAGCATCCACAATGCGCTGAGCCACATTCGGATGCCGAGCGGAACTCCGCGACTGAGCATCGGGGCCTGTGTCGCGGCTCCGGGGTCAGACACGGGGCTTGTTCAGGGAACTGCGGACGCCGCCCTCTACGAGGCGAAGCACCGTGGCGGCGGATCGACCGTCGTCAAGGTCTTCGAGCAGGTGCGCCCCGCGCTCATCGCGTAGACATCGGGCTCTGCGACCTACGCTGTGGCACCATTTCGGCGCTGTGGCATCGGAGCTTCGATCTCGAGCTGACCTCGAGTCGGATCCACGCCAAGCGCTACGGTTCGACGGACGCGCCGCTGGTGCTGGCGGTCCCCGGGCTCTCGGCGAATCTGATCAGCTTCGAGTTCCTTGGCGAGCGGCTTGACCCGGCGACAGTGCAATTGGTGAGCATCGACCTGCGCGGTCGCGGCCTGAGCGATGTCACCGGGCCCGGCACCTCGCATGGGTGAAACACGCAGCCGATGTCTTCGAGGTGGCCGATCAACTGCGATCGGGGCGTCGGTGGCTCGGCTCGGCGCGCTCTACCCATCGGCTGAGGCGTACATCGAGCAGGTGAAGAGCATCGGCCTCATCCGCCCGTGGAACGAGTTCTGGGATCGCTACTTCCGCTACGAGCTGCAACCCGTCGAGGGTGGTGGTTACTCGGCACGCACCAGCCGTGCGGCCGTGATGGAGGACAGCATCTTCGGCGCCGGGGCGTTCGCGTTCGGCGACCACGCCGGCGTGTACGGCCTCTGGCATGCGTTGACGATGCCGGTGCTGCTGCTCCGGGCAACCCGCGAGATGTTCCCGGGCACCGGCTTCATCATGAGTCAGCGAGACCGCGACCGATTTACCAAGGTGGTGCCAACTGCCACGGCGGTCGATGTGGATGCGAACCACTACACGATTGCCACCGACGACACCGCGGCCGCGGCGATAGCCCAGTTCCTCGGGGCCAGTGGGTGAGTTCGGTTCGCTAAATATCCCCGGCGATGAACGTGGCAGAGGCGAGGTGATCGCTGTACCCTGCGGGCACTTATGGGGTTGAACGGGTCGCTGTAGCGTGTCCGCGGAGATACCCGAAGCGGCGCCTGCTGTGCTCGAGGTTGCCGGGGTCGACGTGCGCTTCGAAGGCGTGGTCGCTCTCGACGGCGTCTCGCTGACGGTCCGCGCCAACCAGATCGTCGGTGTCATCGGGCCGAACGGCGCGGGCAAGACGACGCTCTTCAACGCGGTGTCGCGTTTCGTCTCGCCGGTCGCAGGGACGATCACCTACAAGGGACAGTCGCTTCTCGGTCTCCCGGCATGGCGCCTGGCGCATATGGGGATCGCCCGAACACTTCAGGGACTCGGGCTCTGGCCGACGCTCACGGTGCTCGAGAACGTGATCGCAGGGTCGCCGTCGCGGACCCGGCTGGCCCCCGACCTGCTCGCGTTTCCCGGTGCCGACCGGCGCACGGGCGCGCTTCGCGACGAGGCGCTCGCCAACCTCGGCGAGCTTGGTGTCGCCGATCGCGCCGGCGCCTATCCACGTGCCCTCCCACACGGGATCCAGAAGCGGGTGATCATCGCCCGAGCGCTGATGAGCCATCCGTCGTTGCTGCTGCTCGACGAACCCGCGAGCGGCCTGTCGGCCACCGACGTCAACGACCTCATCGACCTGCTGCGCTCCCTGCGCACCCGCATGGCGATCGCCTTGGTCGAGCACCACGTCGACATGGTGATGGCGGCCAGCGACAGCATCACCGTGCTCAACCTCGGACAGGTGATCGCATCCGGCTCACCGGCCGAGATTCGCGCCAACAGCGATGTGGCCAACGCGTACCTCGGACAGAAGGTCGCGCATGCTTGAGATCAGCGACCTCACCGTCGCGTACGGAGGCGTGATCGCGCTCGAGAACGTCTCGCTCTCGGTGCCCGAGGGCAGCATCACAGCGGTGCTGGGAGCCAACGGCGCCGGCAAGACCACGCTGGTACGCACCATCTCCGGGCTCGTGAAACCACGCCACGGTTCGGTGATGCTCGGCACGCAGCAGCTGGTCGGCCGCTCGCCTGAGGCGATCGCTCGCCTCGGGGTGGGCCATGTCCCCGAAGGGCACGGCATCGTAAGCGAGTTGACGGTGGACGAGAATCTCCGTCTCGGTGGTTTGTGGCGTCGCGACCGCGCGGATCAACGCGTCGCGATCGAGGAGGCGTATGAGCTCTTTCCACCGCTGCGCGTGCGCCGCAGCGTGCATGCATCGAACCTCAGCGGGGGAGAGCGTCAGATGCTCTCCATCGGCAGGGCGATGGTCGCCCGTCCCACGGCGCTCCTCCTCGACGAGCCGTCGCTCGGACTCGCGGGCGGTTTGCTCGCGCAGATCATGCAGCGGCTTTCCACGCTCGTGACCGAGCGAAAATTGAGCGTGCTGCTCATCGAGCAGAACGCGCGCTCTGCACTCTCGGTGGCGGACCAGGCGGTCGTGCTGTCCCTCGGCAAGGTCGAGCTGCGGGACAGCGCCGAACGGCTCGCCGGCGATGACGCGTTGCGTCACGCGTATTTGGGATTCTGACCGTGCGACTGTTCGTGATCTACACCGTCGACGGCGTCACCAATGGGGCGGTCTACGCCGCCGTGGCGCTGGCGCTGGTCATGATCTGGCGCGCGACCCGGATCATCAATTACGCGCAGGGCGCGATGGCGATGTTCACGACCTATATCGCGCTGATCGTGATCCGGCATGGCGCCCCGTACTGGCTCGGGTTCGTGGTCGCACTCGCGGCCGGGCTCGTGATCGGCGCGGTCACTGAGCGCATCCTGGTGCGGCCGGTCGAGTCGCGACCGCCGCTCAACGCCGTGATCCTGAGCCTGGGCGTCCTCATCCTTCTCGAGGCGATCGCGCCGATGCTCTTCGGCGGCCAGACGCAGTCCTTCCCTACACCGGTCTCGAATATCGATCTGGTGGCCGGAGGGACCACGCTCGACTTCTCGCCGTTCGACCTCTTCACGGTCGGCGCCGTCCTGGTCGCGATGCTGCTGCTCTTTCTCGTGTTTCAGCGCACCACGTTGGGGCTGCGGATGCGTGCCGCCGCATTCAATCCTGAGATCGCGCGCATCCTCGGCATTCGCGTCGGACGGATGCTGACGCTCGGGTGGGGACTTGCGGCACTGCTCGGCGCGCTCGCCGGCATGCTGGCCGCTCCGTCCGTCTATCTCTATCCGAGCAACATGGATGAGGTTCTCGTCTTCGGGTTCACCGGCGCAATCATCGGTGGTCTCGAGAGCCCGGNNAAAACCGGGACCATCCGAATGGGCGATCGGTCACTGGTTGGCAAGCGGACCGAGGACATCGCCCGACTCGGCGTCGGCCACGTCCCCGAAGGTCGGGGCGTCATCGGCGAATTCACCGTCGAGGAGAATCTCCGCCTCGGGGCCATGATGGCCAAGGTCAATCTGCAAAAGGGCCTGGAAGAGCAGTACGTGCAGTTCCCGGTCTTGGGAGAGCGACGCAAGCAGCACGCCGCGAAGCTCTCCGGGGGCGAACGCCAGATGCTGGCCATGGCCCGGGCGCTCATCGCCGAACCCAACCTTCTCTTACTGGACGAGCCGGCCAGTGGTCTTTCCAGTGAGGAAATGAATGACCTGGCGGTGCTGATCCGCGGTCTCCGAGGTCGGATGAGTGTGCTCCTGGTCGAACACCACATGGATCTGGTGATGTCGGTGTGCGATCGGTTGGTCGTGTTGAACTTCGGACAGGTGATCGCGGATGGGACGCCGGAAGCGGTGCGCGCCAACGCGGCGGTCGCGACGGCCTACTTGGGGGACGAGGTGCTCCAGTCGTCGGCCCAATATGGTGGATCGACCCATGCTTGAGGTGCAGGAGCTCAGCGTCTCCTACGGGGCCGTGCATGCCCTCACGGCGGTGACGTTTGCGGCGACGCCCGGGGCCATCACTGCGGTACTCGGTGCCAACGGCGCGGGGAAGACGACCTTGTTGCGCTCAATCTCGGGTCTGGTCAAGACCCAGTCGGGATCGATTCGATTCAACGGCCAGGAATTGGTCGGAAAGACCGTGGAAGGAATCGCACGGTGTGGGGTGGCCCACGTCCCCGAGGGTCGAGGCATCATCGAGGAACTGACGGTGGAGGAGAACCTCCGGCTGGCCACGCTCTGGTGCTTGGGGCGCCGGGAGCGCGAGAGAGCGATAGAGGAGACGTTTGCCCTCTTCCCGCGCCTCACCGGATTCCGCCGGCGCCACGCCTCCATCCTCTCGGGGGGGGAGCGCCAGATGCTGGTCATCGGTCGGGCCCTCATCTCTCGTCCGCAGCTGCTCCTTCTGGACGAGCCGTCGCTGGGCTTGGCTCCACTGGTGACGGCAGGCCTCATGGCGTTGCTGCGGGACCACACCGTCGGAACGGATATGACCGTGGTGCTGGTGGAACAGAACGCGCGCAGTGCCCTGTCGGTCTCGCAAAGGGCGGTGGTGCTCAATCTGGGAGAGGTGGTGGTGAACGACGCGGCGGACGTGGTGGCCGCCGACAGCAACCTGCGCCACCACTACCTGGGCTTCTAGGGACTTTCAATGGGCCTCTTCGTCAACATCACGCTCGATGGCATCACGAATGGAATGGTCTTCGCCGCCCTGGCCCTGGCCCTGGTCCTCATCTTCCGCGCCACCAAGATCCTCAATTTCGCCCAGGGGGCAATGGCCATGATGACGACCTTCATCGGCTTCACATTGCTCAACCGGGGTCTCGGCTATTGGTGGGCCCTCGTTGCCGTACTCGCTATCGCTTTCGTGCTCGGCGCCCTTGTCGAGCGCGTCCTGATCCGACCGCTCCAGGGCAAGTCAGAGCTCAATCCCGTCATCGTCACCATCGGCCTGCTGGTCGTGCTGGAGGGGCTGGCCGGTGCGATCTACGGCAACTCGAGCCGGGGGTTTCCGCCGGCGTACTCGCAGAGTGGGCTCACGATCGGCCATACCAAGATTGCTTTCTCGCATTTTGACATCTTCATTCTGGTGGCCGTCCTGGTCCTCATGGTGGGCACCCTTGCGCTCTTCCGGGCCACGACACTCGGGCTCCGTATGCGCGCGTCGGCCTTTTCCGGGGAGATCTCGAGGCTGCTCGGGGTTCGGGTCGGCCGGCTCCTCACTCTCGGCTGGGCCCTGGCCGGTGTCGCCGGAGCACTGGCCGGCTTTCTCGTCGCACCCACCAGTTCCTTCAGCCCGTACTTCATGGACCTCATCCTGGTCTATGCCTTCACTGCCGCCGTGATCGGTGGTCTCGAGAGCCCGGTCGGTGCAGTGGCCGGCGCGGTCGGCGTCGGTCTTGCGCTCAGCTACGTCAGCGGGTACATCGGCTCGGATCTCGCTCCGCTCGGCGGATTCGTCATCCTCATCGTGGTGCTCATGCTCCGTCCTCAAGGCCTCTTCAGCTTTGGGAGGCAGCGCCAGGTATGAGGGCGACGCTGCGCAACTCGACGCTGGTGCGACACGGACTCTTCTTCCTGGCGCTCGCCGTGGTCCTGCTGGTGCTGACCTCGTTCGTCTTCGATCCGTATACCAATTACAACGTCACCGAAGTGGCGATCTACGCGATTTGCACAGCTGGATTGACCGTGCTGACGGGCATCAACGGTCAGGTCTCGCTTGGACACGGCGCGTTGATGATGATCGGCGCGTACACGACGTCAGTGCTGCTCACATGGCACCCCGATCTGCCGCTCATCCTGATGTTGCTCGCGTCGATAGCGACCACCGGGGTCGCCGGCGCGATCGTCGGGTTGGCCGGGGCACGCCTCAGGGGTCCGTATCTCGCGGGCGCGACCCTGGCGCTCGCGGTCGCCCTACCGCAGGTGCCATCACACTTCGCGAGTGTGTTCGGCGGCAACCAGGGGCTCAACGTTCCGACGCCGTCCCCGCCGGCCTTTCTGGGCGGGGATTTCTCACCGGAACAATGGCTCGCGTGGATTACGCTTGCTGCCGCCGTGATCACGTTCTTCGTGCTGGCCAACCTGGTGCGCGGCGCGACCGGAAGGCGGTTTCGGATGGTGCGCGACAACGAGGTGGCCGCCCGCCTTTCGGGCATCGATGTCGCGCGCACACAGGTGCTCGCGTACATCATCAGCGCGGCGTGCGCCGGCCTTGCCGGATCGCTGTTCGCGTACTGGGTGACCGTCACCTCCCCGAGCGGCTTCAGCCTCAACCTGTCCCTGTCACTGCTCACCGCCATCGTCATCGGAGGCCTCGGGAGCCTCTCCGGTGCAGTGATCGGGTCGTTCATCCTCGTGTATCTGCCGGTGTGGACCGGAGGATTCGCGAGCAGCCTCAACCTCTCGAGCAACGTGGCAAACAACGTGCCACTCGCGATCTACGGCATCGTGCTCATCGTCGCGATCCTCGTGTTCCCGCGCGGGATCGCTGGAGGGATTGCATCCATCGCGCGGGGCGCTGCACGAGTCATTCCCTCGAGCCGCGGTCCCACCGCGCTGCCCGCCGCGCCCGAGTCGTCTCAATGACATCAGCAACCGGCATCCATCAACAGAAGGAGCACTCGCATGCGACCAGAGATCAGTAGATCGAGGACCTGGGCGGTGGCTGCCGTCGGCGGGGTGGCAGCGCTGCTGACCGCCGCGTGCGGCAGCTCCAGTCCCACTTCCACGTCCAACACCGCGTCGGCCCCCGGGATCACCGCGTCGCAGGTGACCATTGGGAGCACGCAGCCGCTGACCGGGCCAGCCGCCCCCGGCTACTCGGAGATCGCGCCCGCCGCCAACGCGTATTTCAAGTACGTCAACGCCCATGGCGGGGTCAACGGTCGGAAGATCAACTACATCTACCTCGACGACCAGTACAACCCCACGAGCACCGCAACACAGACCCGCAAGCTGGTCCTGCAGGACAACGTGTTCGCGATCTTCCAGGCGCTTGGCACGCCAACGCACCTGTCCGTGGTGAGCTACCTGAACAGCAGCAAGGTGCCCGATCTTTTCGTCGCCTCGGGGTGTAACTGCTGGAACAACACGTCGCAATACCCGGACACGTTCGGCTGGCAGCCGAACTACACCATCGAGGGCAAGATCCTCGGGCAGTACATCGCGCAGAACTTCGGCAGCAAGAAGGTCGGCTTCTTCCTGCAGGGACCGAACGACGAGTTCGGCGCCGACGGTTTTGCGGGAGTCATGGATTCGCTGCAGGGCAAGGGCCTCAACGTTGACTCGACGCCCGCGTACTACACGCCGACGGCCGCCGGCGCAATGGCCGTCCCAGCAGCCATCGCGGGACTGCAGGCGCAGGGAGTCCAGGTGATCGTGAGCTTCTCAGTGCCTCTCTTCACCGCGGTCGCCGAGGCGAGTGCAGCCGGGCTCAAATACAGCGCGCAGTTCGTGGTGAGCAACGTCGGAGCCGACCCGCCGACCCTTGCCGGGATCCTCACCGGAGGGTCGCTCGGCAAGAGGCTGCCGGCGGGTCTGATCGCCGGAACGATCAGCGACACGTACCTGCCGCTGCTGACCGACGCGTCCAATCCCTGGGTGACGATGTTCAAGAGCATCGAGCAAACCTACGCATCATCGCTGCCGTGGGACGGCAACGTGGAGTACGGCATGTCGGAGGCGTACACGTTCGTGCAGGCGCTGAAGGCCGCCGGCCAGAACCCGACGAGAGCGAGCATCATCGCCGCCATCCAGAACAGTCACTGGACCGATGGGCCCGGACTCACGCCGTATGCGTATTCCTCGAGCGATCACAACGGCTACACGGGTGTGCAGATGGTGACGGTCAACGCGACCGGCGACCTCACCACGCTCGGACCGATCGAGACCACCGATGACACGGCATCCGGTGCCATCAATACCTACTCAGGCGCGGCGTCGACACCGCCGGCGAACGGCATACCGAGCGACTGAGTCTCGGCGCAACTGCTGATCAGAGGACCGCGAGGTGTGACTCGCGGTCCTTCTGTATTGGTCGTCAGGTGCTTTGGCTGGGGCCTGGGTTCCTGGCAAGGAGATCTCATGCAGTCCAAGACGCTGACAGACGAGAGCACTTGGTATCAGGAACGGCGATGACATCCATGAACGGGGGCTCGATGTGCTCAGCCTGGTCGGGAATCTCCTGGATCTGACGCCGCAGGTGCGCGGGGATTGGTACGCGGAGTTGATGTATCCCTGGCGCGCCGGGAGATGCGTCGGACCGCCGCCTCGATGCGTGCGGTCCAGCGCTCGACGAGCGCGGTCATGAGGTAACCGTCGGCGTCGGTGACGGAGATGGCGTCGCACTGCCGTCGGGAGTTGGTGTCGCAGTGTCGTCGGGAGTCGGCGTCGCAGTCGGTGCTGCCGCCTGTCCGGAGCTCGACACCGTCCAGAACAGCTTTGCCGGCGCGGTCCCCTTGGCCCCTTCGGTGCTGTACCCGACCTTGGCGACTGTCACGCCGGGAGGCAAGCCGACCGCGCTGCAGAACGTCTCCGTCTGTCCCGACTTGATCGTGCCCGTGGACGCGGTGCATCCGTCGAAATGGGAGAGCGCGTATGCGGTGTTTGCGCCATACGTCTGACCGTCGGACCCGATGATGTCAAACTCCGTTGCGTCCTCACCCGCGCGCGATCCGTCGACCACGATGGTCCCTTCGAAACCGACCCAGCGCGTGCCGTCGGGCGGCGTGTTGTTCGGATCGTATCCGGTGGCCGGGTCGAAGACCTGGATCAGCGTGACATGGGCGGTGTCGGCGCCGCTATCGACCATCGAGAGCGTGTCACCGAGGTTGCCGGGCGTGGGACCCACGGCTCCGCTCGGCGTGGACAGTGAGCCGCCGGGGAGACTCGGGATGGACCCGGATCCATTCGGTGCGGTTGCGCCGCACGCTGCTAGCACCACGCCCGCGGCGCCGATGCCCAGGGCGGTGAGCACGTTGCGGGACCGGTTGAATTGACGAGATCCTGACGTCACGGAACACTCCTTTGTCTGGCGAGCGACTTGGTGTGCGCCCACCGTGAGGAGTGCCGATCGCAGCGCGATCGCAGGTCAGGTCGTCAGCGCACCGATCGTTGAGCGCAGCGCCTCGACGGCCACACGGTGGGCGTCGACCGCGGAGACGATCGCCGTCACGGCGTCCGCATGCGTCTCCGCGTCCGCGATTCCTGCTCGCGTTGCCGCCAGGTCTGCCACGTCCGTCTGGGGTACCGGCTGGCCGATCTCGGCGCGCAACGCGCTCGCGGTGTCGAGCAGCCGGATGCCGCCCGGGCGTTCGACCAGCAGCAGCAGCCGGGCGACACCTTCCAGTGCGTCGACGAGCACCCAGCGATCGGCCGCAGGATCGATTCCTCCGAGCGCGGAATCAAGATGCCGCGCCGCCGCCGCGAGATCGCCTTGGTCCAAGTCGAGACGCGCCAGGCCCAGGTGGCCGAGGGCGACCGTGGTGCGCGTGCTTGCCGCCGAGCCCGCGTCAATGGCCCGCTGCGCGTTCTCACGCGAGGCATCCGGACGGCGGAGCCCGCGGTTGACGGCGGCGAGCCGGTACGCGACCGTTCCTTCCATGGTCCGGTGGCCGAGCTCTTCGAACAGCTCCAGGGCAGCCTCTCCGGATTGCCGTGCCGCGTGCAGGTCACCGCCCTTCCACTCCGCGAGCAGAATTGCGGTCAGCGCCTGCCCGCGTGCGAGCGGGTCACCGCCCTGCGACGCGATACGCAGCGCCCTGTGGAGCGCGGGAAGCGCGGCAGCCACGTCTCCCTCATCGGCGAGCAGCGAACCGAGGTGGAGGAGGGTGATCCCGGTTTCGGCCTCGATCCCCGCCTGGTCGAGGCGGACCAGCGACTCCTCGAGAAACCGCCGCGCGGCAGTCAGATCGTCAGTCGCGGCCGCGATGGCGCCGAGACGGCGCAGTGCGCGCCCCTCGCCGAGCGGGTCATCGAGGTCGTGGAAGATGCCACGTGCCGTGGTCGCCACGGCCGAGCCGCGGTCGAACTCGGTGAGCCAGTAGGCGAGATGGCCGCTCCGGAGCATCGCCTCGGCGCGCAGCCGGGGAGGCGGATCCACCGCGGCGACCAGCCGGCTCAGCCACTCGAGACCCTCCGCGGGGCGGCGCCCGAGCCAGTAGTCGGTCAGCCGGGTGGCGACGTCCAAGCCGCGCTGCACCACTCCGGGGTCACCGCCGGTGGTGCACAGCTCACCGAACACCGCGCGAACGTGCGGCATCTCACGATCGAGTTCCTGGAGCGCTTCGGTCCGCTGCGGGGAGGCGAGCCGGGGCACGATCTGATCCACCCGGTCGAGCACGGCTCGGCGGTAGCGCTCCCGCGTCTGCGTCGCAGCTCCGGGAGGGGCCGACTCCAACGTGTGCACCGCAACGGTGCGGAGCAACTGGCAGCGGGTCGCGCTCACGGCACTCCGCACCTGGAGGAGGCTGGCGTCGACCAGACGGCCGACGACCTCGTGGATGTCACCGGCGAAGGCTGGGTCGACAACCGCGGACAGGAGGTCGGTGTCCGCGTCCGACACCATCACCGCAAACGCGAGCATCACCCTGCGCTCGTCGTCCGTGAGGGTCGCCACGCTCGTGTCGAGTGCGAGCCAGAGGCCGTCGCGTCCTCCGGCCGATCGCCCCGCCCATCTCCCGAGGTCGGCCTCAACGAGGCTCGTGAGCTCGCGAACGCTGAGGAGGTTGAAGTGGCGCGCAACCAACTCGAGTGCGAGTGGCAGGCGATCCACCAGGTCGCACAGCCGGTCGAACCGGATCTCGTCCGTGGCGGGGATGGCGAAGTGCGCGTTCACGAGCCGCGCACGGTCCTTCAGGAGTGCCAGGGCGTCCCCGGGCGGCAGCGGGCCGATCGGGATCAGCGCCTCATCCAGGACGCCGAGACGCTCGCGGCTGGTCACCAGAACGTGCAGCTTTGGGCACGCGCCGAGAAGCCGCCTGACCAGGCGGGTGACTTCGGCGAGACGGCGCTCGCACCCGTCGAGCACGAGGAGCCCGTCCGTATCGCCGAGCCGCTCGACCACGCCCTCGGCGGCGTCCAGGGATCGTGATGCCGGTGCGACGGCATCGAGAGTCGCCGCCGCCAGGGGCTCGGTGGCGGGGAGATGTTCCACGTCGACGTACCAGACCGCCTTGCTGTGGTTGGCCGCCGCCTCGAGTGCGAGCCGGGTCTTGCCGGCGCCCGGAGGACCGACCAGGGTCACGAGCCGCGCCCGGTCCCAGGCGTCCGTGAGGTCGTGCAGCTCGGCGTCGCGTCCGATGAGACGTGTTGCCGTGCCGGGCACGCGCCGCTGGGTGTGCCGCTCCGCTCCTGTATCGGCGGTTGCGTCGAGTGCCGGATCCTGGGAGAGCACAGCCTGCTGCATTCGCTGGAGTGCCGGTCCGGGTTCCACGCCAAGCTCGTCGCCGAGCCTCGCCCGCGCCTCCGCGTAGACGTCGAGGGCCTCAGCCTGGCGCCCGGATCGGTAGAGCACCAGCATGAGCAGCTCCCAGCGATGCTCGCGAAACGGCTGGTCGGCGACGAGGCCGCGCGCCGTCGCGACCAGGCCATCCGCCGGCCCCACCGCAAGCTGCGCACGAAGCAGCTGCTCCCGGGCACCTTCGGCCAGCTCCTCGAGACGCGCTGCTTCGACCTCTGCCTCCGGCAGGTGATCCAGCTCTGGGAACGATCGGCTTCGGTAGAGACCGACAGCGCCTCGGAGCGCCGCGACGGCACGTGGTGCGTCACTCGCAAGCGCGTCGCGCGCGATCTCGAGACCGTGCTCGAATTCCCGCGCGTCCGTCATCGTGTCGAGGCAATAGCCGTCGACCGTGGTGGTGATCGCGAGGCCGCCTGCGCGCAGACGGAGCACGTGGGTCGCGATCGTGTGCCGCGAGGTCGGCGGCGGTTCATCACCCCAGGCCGCCGCCTCGAGCGCGTACAGGGACACGGACTTGCCGCCGCCGAGGGCGAGCCCCGCCAGTACGCGGCGTTGCTGCCTCCCCCCGCGTGCGATCACCTCCGACCCGTCCCGAACCTCGAGAGGCCCGAGAACACAGACCCGCACGCGGCAATCGTACGTTGGCCCGCCGCGAAACGCGAGTGAGCGCCGACGGGAGTCACAAGCGCGATCGCGGCGCGTGTGATAATCCCTCCGGATGCGAGTTCTGGGTCGCGCCCTGCTGGGACGTCCGCTGCCCAGTTCCGCACAACAACACGAGCGCCTGACCAAGACAGCGGCTATCGGCGCGTTTGGTCTCGATGCGCTCTCTTCGGTCGCGTATGGACCGGACGAGATCCTGTATGTCCTGGTGCTCGCGGGCACCGCCGGCGTCGCCTTCGACATTCCAATCGCGGTCGCGATCACGCTGTTGCTGGCGATCGTCGTCATCTCCTACCGCCAGACGATTCACGCCTATCCCAATGGCGGCGGCTCGTTCACCGTGGCGAGCCGGAACCTCGGACGCACCGCGGGGTTGATCGCAGCCGGGTCGCTGATGGTCGACTACCTGACCACGGTCGCAGTGTCGGTGACTGCGGGGGTCGCGGCACTGATCGCGTTCGCGCCGGCCATCAATCCCTATCGGGTGGTCATCGACGTCGCCGCGATCGTGGTGCTGATCGTCATCAATCTCCGCGGTGTTCGTGAGGCGGGAGCGGCATTCATCCTGCCCACGTATGTCTTCGTGATCTCGCTCGCCGGACTGCTCCTGTATGCGGCATTCCGGATCGCGACCGGCAACCCGCCGCATCAACTCCACACGATCCCCGCCGCCAGCGAAGGCATCAGTCTCTTTCTCGTGCTGCGCGCGTTTGCCGGTGGATGCACGGCGATGACCGGTGTCGAGGCGATCGCCAACGGCGTGCCGGCATTCAAGCCGCCGGAGTCACGCAACGCCGCGCGGACGTTGACGGTGCTGGCGTGCCTGCTCGGCGCCCTGTTCCTCGGCGTCGCGCTGCTCGGGCGGAGCATCGGTGCCGTGCCAACCGACCAGGCCAACGTGATCGCGCAGATCGGACAGGCGGTAGCACCGAACAGTCCGCTGTTCTACATCGTGCAGATCTCGTCAGCAGCGATCCTGCTGCTTGCCGCCAACACGTCCTTCAACGGATTCCCGCGGCTCGCGGCGGTGATGTCACGCGACGATTATTTCCCGCATCAGTTCAGCCATCGCGGCCTCAAGCTCGCGTACTCCAACGGCATTCTCATCATCGGCGGACTCGCGATCGTGCTGGTGATCGTCTTCGGCGGGACCACGCACGCGCTCATCCCGCTCTATGCGGTGGGCGTCTTCATCTGCTTCACCCTGTCGCAAACCGGCATGGTGGTGCACTGGCTGCACAGCAAGGAACGGCGGCGGCACGTGAAGCTCGTGGTCAACGCCGCCGGTGCAGTGACGACGGGCGTGGTTGCGGTCATCGTCGCGAGCACGAAGTTTCTCGAAGGCGCGTGGATCGTGCTTCTCCTCGTGCCCCTGCTCGCATTCAGCTTCTGGGCGATTCATCGCCACTACGCGCATGCACGCCGGGAGCTTGCGGCAGTGCCGAAGCGCCATCACGTCGGCAAACAGCGCGTGATCGTGCCGGTGAACGACCTCAACGCCGCGACCGCCGCGGCGGTCGACTACGCCCTGAGCATCACGACCGCGAACCGGATCACCGCGGTGCACGTCAACGTCGACAGTGACGACAAGCGGGAAGCGACGCTGCCCGAACGGTGGAAGCAGTGGGCGCCGGACGTCGAGCTCCGGCTGATCACCTCTCCATACCGCGAGCTCATCAGCCCTGTGATCGAGCTGATCGATGCGTGTCATGTCGAGGGCGACGAGACGGTGACCGTGGTCCTGCCGGACATCCTGCCAAAGGCGTGGTACCAGGTACTGCTGCACAACCAGTCGGAGCTCGCCTTCAAGCTCGCGCTTCTGCATCACCCCGGCGTGGTGGTGACGTCGGTGCCGTTCCAGCTCTGGGAGTGACCGCGGCCGTCAGTCCGGCGGCTTGCGGCGCTTCAGCTTGCGATCGACGGACATGAACGTCGGGCCTCGATACCGGCTGCGCGGGCGTGGCCGGGTTGGTGGGAGCCGCATGCCCCAGAGGATCAACGCGCAGGACCCAACGGCGACGACGAGCAGGAGAATGACGCCGGCCACAGACAGAGTGTAGGGGCAGGTCGGCGGGCGTCCCGGTAGTCTTGACAGCGCGACGGCTCGCGATATATCGTTGCTACGATGACACCGAAACTCGCGCCGTGCCCGATCAACCGGCAAACCGGTGATCTGCCGGCGTCGGTATATCGTGGCCCGCAATGACAGCAACCCTTCCCGCGGAGCCCGTCACCGCACCACCCGTTTTCGGCGATCGGCCCGCGGTGATTCGCACGGTGGACCTGACCAAGATCTACACGGGAACCGTGAAGGCGGTCGACAGTCTGAACCTGACGGTGTTCCAGGGGGAGATCTTCGGTCTGCTCGGCCCCAACGGCGCAGGCAAGACCACGACGGCGAGCATGCTCACCACGCGGACGATCCCCACCCGCGGCCAGGCGTTTGTCGGCGATGTCGACGTGGTCGCGCACCCCGCCGTTGCCAAGCAGCTGATCGGCGTGGTGCCCCAGACCAATACCCTCGACCGAGCGCTCACCGTCTGGGAGAACCTGTACTTCCACGGCCGATTCTTCGGCATGGGGTCTCGAGCCTCTCGGGCCGCCGCGGACGAGATGCTCGTTCGCTTCCGGCTGACGGAGCGTGCCAAGGCCCCGGTGATGGCCCTCTCCGGCGGGCTCGCCCAGCGACTCATGGTGGCCCGGGCGATCCTGCACAACCCGGCTGTGCTCTTCCTCGATGAGCCCACGGCCGGGCTCGATCCCCAGAGCCGGATCGCGCTCTGGGAGATACTCGGTGAGCTGCACACCGGCGGACAGACGGTCCTCCTGACGACGCACAACATGGAGGAGGCCGACAGCCTCTGCAACCGGATCGGGATCATGGACCACGGCCGGATCCTCGCCCTGGACACGCCGGCGCGTCTCAAGGAGACGGTCGGCGCGGACACCCTGGTCACGGTCACCGCTGACGGCGACCTCGACGCGCTGGCAACGCGGCTTCGTCAGGATGTCGCCGGCGTCGAGTCAGCGGTGAATCGCAAGGGGTCCGTGCAGCTCGCGGTCCGCGGCGGCGATCGTGTCCTGCTGCGCGTCATCGACAGCGCCGAGGGCGCGGGATTCACGGTGCGCGACGTGCAGGTCACCGAGCCCAACCTCGAGACCGTGTTCATCAATCTGACCGGCAAGGAGCTCCGCGAATGACCACGGTCACGGCCACCCCGACGCAGACCCTCTCGGCGCCGAGCCTGCCACCGCTTCGGTCGTCGCTCACCTCATCGCGCATCGCCTTCGGCGCGCTGCTGATTCGCGACCTGGTGGTGCTGAAGAAGCGCCTCCGTGAATTCATCCCACGCACGGTGATCCAGCCGTTCCTGCTCTGCTTCGTCTTCCTCTATGTCTTTCCGACCATCGGGCAGGGCATCGGCGGAGGACACGGCGCGGCAGGGGAGTCCGCCTTCGCGACCATCCTCGTGGCCGGGGTCGTGGGGCTGTCGATCATGTTCCAGGGAATCCAGGCGGTGGCATTGCCCATGGTCCAGGAGTTCGGCTACACCAAGGAGATCGAAGACCGGGTTCTGGCGCCGCTGCCGGTATCGCTGGTGGCGATGGAGAAGGTGCTGTTCGGCGCCATCCAGGGTCTGCTCGCGGCGGCGATCGTCTTCCCGATCGCGGCGGTCGTGCACGCGAGCGGCGTGCACATCAACCTGCAGGTGCACTGGCTGGAGCTCATCACGCTCATCCCGCTCGGGTGCATCACCTGCTCATCGCTGGGCCTCACCTTCGGGACGATCTTCGACCCGCGGACGGTTCCACTCCTCTTTGGAATCATCATCCTGCCGCTGACGTTCCTCGGCGGCACGTACTACTCGTGGACGACGCTCGCTCCGGTGACGATCGGGAACCTCCACTGGTTGCAGATACTCGTCCTCGTCAATCCGCTCATCTACATCAATGAGGGGATGCGGGGCGCGTTGACCACCGCGCCGCACATGTCGCTCTGGGTGGTCTACCCGGTCCTGCTCGGGTTCAGCGCCCTGTTCCTCTGGACGGGAACGCGGAACTTCCGGCGCCGGGTGATCAGCTGAACCGAGGCGAGTTCGATTCGCGGCTGCGCACCCACGCGAGGCCGTGCACGAACAGCCGCCACCCGAAGGTGGTGAGGCCGATGAAGATCAGCGTCACGATGATGAAGGCGAGCGGTGTGCTGCGATGGGTCACCGTCGCCCGAAGCACGAGGCCGATGGTGCTTCCCAGGACCCACGTGCAGGCGAGGACCACCCAGCGATCGAGCGGCGCCCTGTACAGCTGGAGCACGAGGGCGACCACGAACCAGCCGACCAGGAACGGCCAGAGCACGGTGAGATACCAGTCAATGCCCGAGGAGATATCGTGACTGGCCCGGCCGAGAGCGACAAAGATCGCAAGGCACAGCGCGTCGACGCCGACGGCGAGGGCGCGAGCGGTCCAAGGGCGCATGACGCGGCGAACATAACAGGCATCGAGGCCGCGTCGGGTCATCAGTCACGTGTCCGTGTCAGCTATGACGCGGTCGCCGACGCGTATATCGACCGTGTTCTCCACGAATTGCGGCACAAGCCGCTCGATCGAGCGCTCCTGACCGCGTACGCCGAGCAGCTCCAGGAGCGATTCGGTGCGAGGGCGTTCATCTGCGATGCCGGATGCGGTCCAGGACACGTCGGCGCCTTCCTCGCGGGCCTGGGGCTCTCGGTCACAGGCGTCGATCTGTCGCCTGCGATGGTGGCCCGGGCGCGGATGCTCTTTCCGGCCCTCACCTTCGAGGTTGGCACGATGACTGCGCTGGCGGCCGCCGACGGGCGGTGGGAGGGCTTGATCGCCTTCTACTCGGTCATCCACCTCACCAGCGACGCCGAGGTCCGCGCCGCGATGCGCGAGTTCCACCGCACCCTGGTGGACGGTGGCCTGCTCCTGATCGCCGTCCACCTCGGGGAGCACGGGGACGTGACGGAACATTCCGAGGAGATGCTCGGAGTCGGCGTCGACATGGACTTTCGCCTCTTCGATGCCGACTGGCTCGCGCAGGAGGTGGTGGCCGCCGGGTTCACACTCGAGGCGCGCCTGCTCCGCGCCCCCTACCCGGATGTCGAGGTGCAGACGAACCGGGCGTATCTGCTGGCACGGCGGACGGCGGCGGTGGAAACTTGACTTCGGCGGTCGGGATTCAATACCATCGCGCTCATATATGGACGAGACACCACGGCTGACGCGCCGTCGCTGGCTCGACTGGGGACGCTGCCGGTCTGACAGGGCAAGCTGTCCAGCCTAGGCCTCGTGAAGTCCGGGTAGGCGACGGCACCGAGCGTCGTCCGACATCTCGCAACGGCGCGGCACTTCGCCGCTCAGGAACAGCCAACAGCAACAGGAGCATTCCCTCATGACCGAATACGCCCATCCAGAGGTCCTGGTCACCACCGAGTGGCTGGCCAGTCACCTCACCGACCCGCAGGTGCGGGTGCTCGAAGTGGACTACGACCCGTCGGCCGCGTACGAGCTCGGGCACATCCCCGGCTCGACGCTGGTCGACTGGAAGCGCGACATCAACGACCCGGTCCGCCGCGACATCCTTTCCAAGGCGCAGTTCGAGCATCTGCTCTCGAAGGTCGGCGCGACCCCGGACACCACGCTCGTCCTGTACGGCGATTTCCGGAACTGGTTCGCGGCGTTCGCGTTCTGGACCTTCCGGATCTACGGCCACGCCGACATTCGGCTGCTCAACGGCGGACGCCGCAAGTGGATCGACGAGGGACGCGAGGTCACCGAGGACACCCCGTCGCTCACCGCGACCTCCTACAAGGCAGCCGACGCCGACACCTCGATTCGCAGCTTCCGCGGCGACGTCGAGAAGGCACTCGGCGTCGAGGGGCGTGCGCTGGTTGACGTGCGCTCGCCTGCCGAGTTCAAGGGGGAGATCTCGGCGCCGCCAGAGTACTCGAACGAGGGCGCGCAGCGCAGCGGGCACATCCCCGGCGCGGCCAACATTCCGTGGGCTCAGGCCATCCAGGACGACGACACCTTCAAGCCCGCCGACGCGCTCCGCGAGCTCTATGCCGCACAGGGCGTGACCGACGACAAGACGGTGATCACGTACTGCCGGATCGGCGAGCGCTCGTCGCACACCTGGTTCGTGCTCAGCTACCTGCTCGGCTTCCCGAGAGTCAGCAACTACGACGGATCGTGGAGCGAGTGGGGCAACTCGGTCGGCCTGCCGATCGAGAAGGAAGCCCGCGAAGCAGTCGCGGTCTGATCTGACACCAGCACCATCGGTGTCCCGGCGAGGTTGACCTCGTCGGGGCGCCGTGGTCCCCGCCGGTACGTGAGCGATGCCGGGATGAACGCCACGACGGCGACAGCAGCCGATCCCACCACGAGCGCATTCCAGCCAAGCGGTACGACCAGCGCCACCGCGGCGACTGCGCCGGCGAGCATGCCCGCGTAGAGAAGCAGACGCATCAGCCCGTTGACCCTGCCCAGCAACTCGGCAGGAACGCGCTGCTGCAGGGCAGTCTGGCCCCGGGTCTGATATAGGGCGGCCGCGGCCGTGCTGACGAAAAGCAGCGCCAGCGCGGGGACCAGGCCGCCGACCAGCGCGAAGAGTCCGAGCGGGACCACCTCGACCAGAAAGCCGAGGGCGATGCCCCGGGCGCCGATCGTGCGTGGAGTCCAGCGCAGCAGCACTGCGCTCCCCACGACTCCTCCGGCTCCGACCGCGGCGTACAGCCAGCCCACGTCGGTGGACCGCCCGAACCGGTCGGCCGCGGCGACGACCAGGACCGCCTGAAGCGCGGTGATCGCCGCGGCACTGCAGAAGAAGGACGCCGCGAGCGAGCGCAGCATCGGGTCGCGAGCCACGACCGCTGTTGCGCGGGAGCGGTCGCGTGTCTCGGAGTGCGTGACAGGCGCCGGTTGGACGCGCAGGGAGAGCACCAGCAGGGCGGCCAGCCCGAAGGAGACCGCGTCAGCCGCGACGAGCACCTGTGGCTGCACGAACGGCAGCACCAGGGCTCCGACGACCGGCGCAACCAGCACGCTCGACTCGAAGAGCCCGCTGTAGATCGCGTTGACGCGAAGCAGCCGTGGCGCAGCGGTGACGCGCGGGATGCAGGCGGAGTATCCGGGCTGACCCACCGAGCCCAGGAACCCGGCGCAGGCGACCGCCACAAGGATCGCCCAGATGGTTCCGGTGTTCGCAAAGACGACGATGCCGGCCGTGAGCACGCACTGCCCCAGCGCCGCCCAGCCGGCCACCCGGCTCGGCCCGTATCGATCGCTCAGCGATCCACCGAGGGTGGGGCCCAGCACCCTCGGCGCAAACCTGGCCAGGATGTAGAGAGCGGGTGCCTCGGGTCGGTGCGTGAGGTTGAAAAGCAGGACGGCGAGGGCGACAACGGTCAGCCAGTCACCGTAGGTCGAGATCCCGGCGGCCAGCAGCAGGCGCGCCGAGCGATCGGCCGTGGGCGGACTGCCCATGGTTCGCGGAAAGAACCGCGCGGTATCGATCAGCACGTCCACTCCTGAGGCGGGACCGAAAAACGGAGCACGACGCCGCGGGAGCCATGCCCACGACGTCGCACCCAACGGATTCACAAATCCCGAGCCATCTCGGGAATCAACGGCCGGGGATCAGCCCCAGCCCGTACCTGCTGCCATCTCCGCCTCCATGGATACCGCCGACACCATTACACCGGCGCGCGGGCCGGGGTTGGCCAGCACAGGGTGCGATGTCGCCGCTCGCTCCATTCGCGGTGCTTGGGCGGAGTTAACAAGCATTTGCTGAAGCTGCACAACTCTTTGCGCCTCTTTCCCGGATCGTCCCCCGCGATCAGACTGGGTTTCGTCCCTCGGTGACCGCCGTGGCGAAGAGCAGCGTCGCCCCGACCGCGCAGACGATGAGAACCGTCGCCTCCCAGCCCAGCGGCTGCACCAGGGAGACTGCCGCGACGGCCCCGAGCAGCATGCCGAGGTACCCACCGAAGCGGACCACGGCACTCGTCCTGCCGACGAGCTCGCGTGGTGTGCGCTGCTGAAGACCCACGGCGCCTCGTGTCTGGTACAGCGTTGCTCCTGCGCCGCTCACGAAGAGGAGCGCCATGGCCAGCGGCAGGACCGTGACGAAGGCGAAGGCGGCGAGCGGAACGAGCTCGAGCGCCGTGCCGAGAACGATGGATTGCACCGCAACCTTGGCCGGCGTTCGTCGCAGCACCGGTAAGGTGCCGAGGAGGGCTCCGGCGCCAACCGACGCGTAGAGCCACCCGACGACCGTGTCCTGCCCGAAGCGGCTTGCAGCGGCAACCACCAGGACGGCCTGGAGCGTTGTCACCGCTGCGGCATTCGAAACGTATGCGGCCGCGAGGAGCCGGAGCATC
>PKXZ01000048.1:32571-32763 GCA_003132525.1 Candidatus Dormiibacterota bacterium
AGGACGAGTGCTCCGATGGCGGGGGAGATCATGATGCTGGAGCTGTTCAACGCCGCCAGCGCCCCCTGGATGCGCCCAAGCCCGGCCGCCCCGGTGACGCGCGGGACCATGGCCGCGTAGCACGGTTGCGCGGCGGAACTCAGGAATTGCGCAAGCGCGACCACGAGGAAGATCGGCCAGATGAGCCGGCTC
>PKXZ01000082.1:0-25916 GCA_003132525.1 Candidatus Dormiibacterota bacterium
TGGCTGGGGAGGGAGGATTCGAACCTCCGATTGGCTGATCCAGAATCAGCTGCCTTACCACTTGGCCACTCCCCAGCGGAGGGCATCGAGTGTACCGGACGCCCCCCGGGGCCCCTGTTTGCCGCCTCGGCACGCGGCATATACTGGTCAGTGATGGATCTGCTCGAGTTGCTCCGATTCCAGGCCCGGCGTTATCGCTGCTCGGCGTGCGGCGAGAACATGGCCGACTGCGGAATCAACGTGCTCGCCCAGCAGGGCAATCGCGCGCTGGTCCGGGTGACCTGCGCGTCCTGCAACGACGAGAACCTCCTCCAGATCATCTTCCAGACCGAGGCTGAGGAGAACAAGGTCCCGGCGATCGATGAGGGCGTCCCGGACGTGGCAGATCCCATCACCGGTGACGAGATGCTCGAGCTCCACTCGCTGCTCTCCTCGCACGAAGGCGCACTCACCGAGCTGCTCGTCAAGCGCTGACCGCGACCCCGCGGGGGGTCGTGCGAAACTTCCCCGCCGTATGGCGAATCTCGATCCCGGCCCGGTCATGCTCCACGACTCGCTCTACGGGCTCGAGTACGGCGAGACCAGTCCGGACCGTATGACCGCGACATGCCCGGTCACGGAAAAGGTCCTCCAGCCCTACGGCATCGTCCATGGCGGCATCTTCTGTTCGATGGCCGAAACGATCGCGTCGGTCGGCACCCACCTGGGCGTCCAGGACGGCGGCAACATCGCCGTGGGGATGTCCAACAACATGAACTTCCTCAGGCCGATCACCACCGGCAGCATCCACGCCGAGGCCAAGCCGCGTCACCGCGGCCGCACCACCTGGATCTGGGACGTCGAGATCACCAACGACGATGGCGCGCTGTGCGCCATCGGCCGGATCACGATCGCAGTCAGACCTCGGCCCTAGCCTCCTGGCGGTCGACCAGCCGCTTGGCTGCATAGGCACCGCCCGCGGATGCTGCCGAGCTGACACCGCGGAGGACCACCTTCTGCCAGACCGGGGTCTTGTCGCCGCCCTTCTTGACCTCTTTGCGCAGCGCATGCAGCTCAGCCACCAGGTCGTCCAGCGTCGCCGGAGCCGTTTCCTCCTCGGCCTTGTCGCCGCGGAGGCGCGAGCGAACGATCACGATCGTCGTGATCAGGAGCACCGCACCACCGGTGATGGCCGCGTACCGCGGACCGTCGCGGCGCAGGCGCGCCTTCCAGTCGAGCTCAGCGCGAACGCGCTCCTCCAACCGGCCGGCGCTGGTCGCAAGCGCCTGCTTGCTCAGCTCCCTTTGACGCTGCGCTTCGTCAGTTCCCGGAGCCACTCGGCATCCTCCTTCAACGTGCTTTCGATGTGCTTCCGCCCTCGTTTGATCGCCTTTCTCGCCTTGGACTGGCCAATGAAGATGAGCACGCCCGCGAGGACCAGGAAGATCCCGCCGAGCGCCAGCCAGCGCACCCATTCGGCGCCGAGGATGCCGAGCCCGGATGGCAGCGCACCCAGCGCCTCGATCACCCCAATCAGCAGGAACACCGCGGCGACGACGATCATCGCCGCGGCGATCAGCAGTTGGATGATCGCCCGTTTCAGCTCGGCGCCGACGACCGCGAGCTCGGCACGCACCAGCTTGATGGCGTCCTCCACCACCTGGCGAGCGAGCGCGATGGGGTCGGGGCTATCGGGCGCGCCGTCCAAGGTACCTCCAGACATCCAACTGGGAGCTCAACGCGACACTGCAGAGCGGCCGCGTCGCCCGCAAGCTCACCCAAACTCGCAAGGTTGCATGATACTTGCGCGTACTCGCGGGGGGCGTAACCGGACCCCTGTCAACCCCGTTGGACACAGCAGATGGCGGAAATCTCTCCAGTTCGACGACTCCCTCGCAACGGACCCGATGGCTCCGCCGACCTTGCGGTGCGCCGCCGCTACCTCCGCCGCAACCGTCGCTTTGCGACCGGTCGTGTGTGGATCACGGTCTGGGTCGGTGTCTTCGCCGTCGTGGGCTGGCTGTTCATCGCGGGGTTCGCCGGCTTCAACCACTGAGCACGAAGGACGCTCCGAAGGGGGGCGGTCGCTAGTCGATCAGCTCGCGGAGATCCTGAAGCTGGAGTGAGATCCAGCGCGTGATGTCATTGGTTCGCACCACGTCGCGAATCTTTGCCTGGCGTGCCTTCTTCTGCCCGTCGTCCATCATCAGTCCGAGGTAGAGCGCCTCGGCGGTCTCGTCGATGTCGAACGGGTTGACCGTGATCGCCCATTCGCCGAGCTCCTCGTGCGAACCGGCGTTCTCGCTGAGCACCAGGACGCCGTCGCGCTGGTTGACGAGCGGACCCTCCTTGGCAACGAGATTCATGCCGTCGTAGATCGGATTGACGAGGAGCACGTCGAAGATGCGATAGCCGGCAATTGCGCGCTCCATATTGTCCTCGATCTCCACGCGGATCGGCGTCCAACCGGCGCGACTGTATTCCCGATTGATCCGCGCCGCGACGCTGAGCACGTGACCGAGGTAGGCGCGGTAGTCGTCGATGTCCTGCCGGCTCGGTTGGAGGAATGCCCAGAAAATGACGTCGCCGGTCAGCTCGGGGTGCGCCTCGAGCATGCGTTCGTAGGCAAGGAATCCGCGCACGATGTTCTTGCTCAAATCCGTGCGATCGACACGGAGGATGAGGTACTCCGGCCGCCACTGCTGGATGCGCTCCATCTCCGCGAGCACTGCGGGCTGTTCCGAATGCTGGACGAATGTCTTTGGATCGACGCTGATCGGGTAATTGCGCACCCACACCGCACGGCCCTCGGAGAACACGGTTCGCTCGCGATGATCGACGGTCAGCCCGAGGTTCTGCTCGCACGTCATCAGGAAGTTGCGCACGTCGCGCGACGTCTGGAAACCGATGATGTCCGCACCCAGCAGGCCGTGCACGATGGCATCGCGAATGTGGCGCGGCAGCACGGTCCAGTACTGCGGCGTCGGCCAGGGAATGTGCACGAAGTGCTGGATGCGCACGTCCGGCCGGCGCTCGCGGATCAGTCCGGGAACGCAGTACATCTGATAGTCCTGCACGAACACGACAGCCGGCTTGTCGGCGCGCTCGACTTCGGCGATCACGCGGTCCGCGACCATCCGGTTCACCTTGACGTAGCCGTCCCTCCAGGCCCGATGGATGGTCTCGTCGACGACGGGTTCGCGCGCGAGATCCCAGAGGTAGTGCTGGATGAACCAGAGCAGCGGGTTCGAGATGACGTTGTAGTAGAGGTCGTATGCCTCGCCGGTCGGCTCGACGAAGGCGACCTTGATCGAGGTGCCGTCGTCGGTGGTCAGCTCGGCAGGGTCGCCTCGCTCCGCGAGCAACCGATCTGAGCTGTCGCGCGCCAGCGCGACCCAGACCGCATCGGTCGCCGAGGCGAGCGACGTCATCGCCGTGACGAGTCCCCCGGCACCCTTGACGAGCCGCTGCGGCGTGCCCCGGTACGGATCGGCCTGGTGCAGGACCAGCGGCGCCCGGTTGGCGACGATGATCGGCTGGACGCTCCCGAGGATCCTGCGCGTGTACGGCTCGATTGCCGACAAGGGCTCCACTCCATCACCCGCCGTGCGGTGCCTGCCCGCCAAGCCATGCTACCGGGACAGTCCTCGCGATGGCCTCAGCGGCCACAATCCCGTCACGTATGACGCATCCCATCGCCGAGTACCGCGTCGACACGCCGCGCCTGACGCTTTCGGTGCGTGACCACGCCGGTGGCGAGCCCGCGCTCCTCGCCCTGCACGGGCTGGCGAGCAACGACCGCTGGTGGGACCTGGTCGCGGACCGGCTCGTCCCCGCCCACCGGGTGATCGCCGTGGACCTGCCGGGGCACGGCAAGAGCGGCCGCCCGGACAGCGGCTATGACTTCGACACGGTGTCGCGCGACCTCGAGGGGTTGCTCGCGGCGCTGCGCCACCCCGAGCCGCTCGTGGTGGTTGGACACAGTTGGGGCGCGACCGTCGCGCTCTCGTTCGCGGCGGCGTACCCGGCGCTGGCGCTCGGCGTGGTCTGCATCGACGGCGGCGCCGGCGACCTCAAGGCGTACTTCGGGCCGAGCTGGGAGATGGCCGAGCAGACCATGCGGCCGCCGGCGCTCAAAGGCATCACGCCCGCGATGCTGCGGGCGTGGATGGATTCGTCGCCGCTGCGCGACGGGTCGGATCCCGACACGGCCGCGGAGATCCTCGGCGGCAACTTCGAGGACGACGGCACCGGTGCGGGGACGCTGCGCCCGCGCCTGTCGCTCGAACACCACATGCAGATCGCCCACCACCTCTTCGATGCCAACGGGTTCGAGTTGATGGCCAAGGTGCAGTGCCCAATGCTCTTCATCCCGGCTGGGTCACCGTCGTCCGAGGACTCGCCGAAGGTGCGGTCGATTGCGCGTGCGCAGGAGGTGGTCGGCGATCGAGCGCGCTTTGTGTGGATCGACGGCGTGCACGACCTGCCCGTGCAGCGTCCCGCGGAAGTCGCGGCGGCGATCACCGCGTTTGTCGACGAGCTCGCGGCTCAGCCGAGCAGCACGTCCCAGAAGTAGCGCTCGCTCCGGGGCACGCCCTGGTCGACGTGGATGTGCTTCACCTCCGTGTACGCGAGCAGTCCCTCGCGACCGTGCTCGCGGCCTATTCCGCTCTGCTTGTAGCCGCCGAACGGTGCGAGCGGATTGAGCAGGTGCCAGTCGTTGATCCACACGGTCCCGGTACGCAGTTGCTTCGCAATCTCGATCGCGCCACGTGTGTCCCGCGACCACACACCGCCCGCGAGCCCGTAGATCGTGCGGTTGGCGCGCTGGATCACCTCGCCGAGATCGCTCCAGCGTTGCACCGCGAGGACCGGTCCGAAGATCTCCTCGGTGCCGGCGTGCGAGTCCGGCGAGACATCGGTGAGCACGGTCGGCTGGATGAAGAAGCCGCGATCGCCGACGTTGGGCGCACGGCCGCCGCCACACGCGACCGTTGCGCCCTCGCGCTTGGCACGGTCGATCGCGGACAGGATCATGTCGTACTGCGAGCGGTTGATCACCGGGCCGACCTGCGTGTCGAAGTCGGCCGCGTCACCGACGCGCAGCGACGCCGCACCGTCGACGAGACGATCGACGAACGTGTCATAGACGTCGTCATGCACGAAGAGGCGCGTGCCCGATTCGCACATCTGACCCTGGTGGAAGAAGGTGCCGAAGAGCGCGCCGTCAACCGCGATGTCGAGGTCCGCGTCGGGGCAGACGATGTTCGCCGACTTGCCGCCGAGCTCGAGCGTCACCTTCTTGATGGTGGGGGCCGCGGCCGCGAGAATCTTGCGACCCGTTGCGGTTGACCCGGTGAACGCGACCTTGTCCACGTCTGGGTTTTCGACGAGCTCGATGCCGGCATCGACGCTGTCTCCCGTGACGACGTTGAGGACGCCGCGCGGGAGCAGGCCGGTCTCGTCAATGGCGCGAGCGACCGCGAGTGCTGTCAGCGGTGTCTGCGGCGCCGGCTTGAGCACGATCGAGTTGCCCATCGCGAGCGCGGGCGCGATCTTCCACATGGCGAAGATGAGCGGGTAGTTCCACGGGATGATCCCTGCGCACACGCCCACAGGCTCGCGCTGCACGAAGTTCCAGGACACGTAAGGGGAATCGATCCAGGGCAACGGCTCGTACCAGGGGATCCCGAGCGCCTGCTCGGCCATGCTCCGGAACCACTCGATCGCGAGCGGGACATCGACGACCGACGTCTTGCGCAACGCCGCGCCGGCGTTCTGCGACTCGAGCAGACCCCAGTCCTCAGACACCGCCTGGAGGTGCTCGACGATCTGGAACATGATCTGGGTGCGCTGCAGCTGCGACTTGAGGCGCCAGGCGCCGGCCTCGAATGAGCGCCGGGCTGCGGCGATCGCCCGCTTCGCGTCAGCTCGCGTGCTCGCGGGCGCGGTGGCCATCACGTCTTCGCTTGACGGGTTGATCACGTCGTAGGTACGCCCGTCCTCGGCCCCGGCCCACTCGCCATCGATGTACTGCTGATGCGTCGCCACGTCTGGCTCGACGACCGCTGCCATGACTACCTCCACCGGGCCTGGACCGACATTGACACCGGCGTCGATTATGCGGCGGAGGCCGAGGGCTGACCCGCGATTTGTCCGCGAGGAGGATCTGACCGAACCCTACGATACTGTCATTCTGCGAGCGCACACAGTGGAGTGGCGGCATGGATCAGATCGAGTTCGCCGACGGCTTCGACCGACCCGACACTCTGGCCTTCGGCCTCGGCGCGGGACAGCTCGCGGTCGTCATGGCGGGAGCCCTGGCCGCCTACGCACTGGTGCGGTCGCCATTTCCGCCAGCCTTCGCCGACCCAGCCGCAGTGCTGATCGCGGTAGCGGCTGCCGGGCTTGGATGGCTGCGAGTTGCCGGGCGGCCGGCGCTCGACTGGGCGGTCTTTGCTGGGATGTTCTGGATGCGACCACGGCGTGGGATGGCGCAGTGGGCGCTTGCGACCGCGTCGCCTTCGGACGGCGCACCTACGACCGATGACGACGCACCAGACGCCCCGATGCCGGTCGATCCCGACATCACACCCACATTCCATACGCCGGTCGCTCCGGACCTCAGCCCGGTCCGCCGCTCGCCAACCCGAATCGACGGCGCCCGGCGGGTGACCTTCTTCTCATTGCGCGGCGGCACCGGACGCAGCACGCTCGCCACTGAGCTCACCTGCCTCATCGCGTCCAGCCACACCGACCAGCAGCAGGCGCCGCGCGTCGCCCTCGTCGACCTCGACCTGCGGAGTCCGAGCGTGGGCATCCGCCTTGGCACCCCGGAGCGAACGCTCCTCGACTTCGCGCTTGCCCCGCCTGAGGACCGCAGCGTCGTCGATTTCATGGTCACCCACTCGTCCGGCGCGCGTGTCCTGCTCGGTCCCCAGAGCGCGGTCAACCCGGAGTGGCCGGTGACGCCGGCGCTCCTGCGCGAGGTGCTTCGCGAGCTCGACATGGAGGGCTTCGACCTCGTGGTCCTCGACGTTTGCCCAGAGTTGAATCCGTTGACCACCACGGCCATCTGCGCCTGCGATGACGTCTTTGTCGTGGTCGTGCCAACGGCGGGAGGCGTGCACGACGCCTATCGCAGCACCGAGGCGCTGCGCCGCCTGGGGCTTCGCCATCAGCTCCGCTACATCATCAATCGCTCTCACCCTGGCGTTGACCTCACCGAACCCATGGCCGACCTCGGCGGCCAGGTGATCGGCGACATCCCGGACGACGACGCCGTGATCGCCGCGGAGAACGCGCACCACCTGCTCGGGATGGAGGACTCGGGTCCCGCCGCGATCGCGCTCCGCCGCTTGGCGCGCCGCGTTGGCAGCGAGTTGCGCTCCCCGTGGCCGGTCTGAGCATCGCGGCGATCCGTGGCGCCGCAACACGCAGCGCGCCGATCGATGAACGCGTTGTCATCCGCGGGGACCGGTGCGAGCGAGGCGGACTGGTCTCCGCTGTGCTCGCGACCACCGACCTGGACATCGATGCGCTCGATCCGGCACGCAAAGCCGCCGCGGCAGCAGCGTTCGCGCGCATGTGCCACACGCTCGAACGGCCGATGCAGCTGCTCATCCGGGTGCGCCGGCTCACCGATCCGGACATGTCCCCGGCGACAGGCGCACATGCGAGTCTCGACAACGCGATGCGCCGCTACTGGGCGGATCAGATTCGCGACGGCGAGCGACACACGCGACGCGTGTACGTCATCCTCGCCGCGCAGGCGCCCGCCGCGCTCGACTCCGTTTGCGCACAAGCCTGTGATCGCCTCGGCGCGCTTGGTGTTGGCGCTCACCGCATCGACGGCGACGCACTGATCGCCGTTGTGACAGACGGATTCGACTGCAATGCGGCGACCACTTGGGCGGAGTATCGGGAACATGTTGCGTACGGCGACAAGGTGTTGCGCGGCCATATGCTGCAACGGCTTCCGGGCCATCCGGTCAGTCCTGGCTGGCTCGCACCGCTGCTCGGCGTGCAAGCGGAGGCAGACATTGCCATCCACCTTGAGCCTGCTCCACTCAGTGACGCGCTCGGTCGACTCAACCGTCGTCTCCGCGACTTCTCCGCGCACCGCATGCTCGAGATGGAGCGTGGTGCGCTTGGCGATGTGCACGTCGACATCGGGCTCGACGCTGCAGCCGCGCTGCGCGAACGCCTGGCCCGCAACCTCGGACGGCCGCTCCATCTCTCGGTGATCGCCACCGCTCGCGGTGGGTCGATCGACGAACTGCAGGCGAGGAGCGATGCGCTCCGGCTGGGGTTCGCGTCGGCGCTCATCGGCGTGGAGGTGACCCACTTCCGGCACCTTGCGGCGCACGTGAGCACGCGGCCGCTGGGGATCGACGCGCTGCGCGCCGGTAAGCTCGTCGATTCGACGGCGGCAGCAACCTGCATCCCCTGGATCGAGGCGGGATGCTCGGATCCGGACGGTTATCGGCTCGGCGCCGCCACGCGTTCGGGGCTGCCGGTGCGCGTGGCGCCGTTCGATACGACCCGACATCCCAACCCGAACATCGCCGTGTTCGCGGCCTCCGGCCACGGCAAGAGCTTTGCGATTGGCACGCTCGTGCTCGAGGCCGCGGTCGCTGGAGTGAACTCGGTGATCATCGATCCCGAGGGCGAGTACCGAGGCCTGGTCACGTCGCTCCGCGGTCGCTACCTCGAGCTCGCGCCCGGCACCGATGCAGCGGTCAACGTGTTCGAGGGCGCGGCCGGCGATCCGGAGGAGACGGTGGCGGCGGTCGTCGATCTCGTGACCGTGCTCTGCGGCGACGGGCTCGGTGATGTCGAGCGCGCGGTGGTCGATGCCGCTGCGCGCGACGCACTGCAACGTGCGCTCAGCGAACGTCGCACGCCGCTCCTCGCGGATTGCCTCCCGATGCTCGACGCCGAGGCACGTGCGGTCGCGATGGTGGTGCGCCGCTTCTGCACCGGAGGCCTCGGCGCGCTGTTCAATCGCGCCACATCGCTCAAGGTCGATTCCGGCGTCTGCGCGATCTCGCTCCGCGATATGCCACCCGAGCACGTCGCGGCGGCAACACTGATCGTGGCTCGCTGGCTCTGGGAGCTCGTGCGGAAGGACCGCCGGCGACGCCACATCGTGTTCGACGAAGTGGGTGCGCTCTGCGTCCACCGGCCGCTCCGCGATCTCCTCGTGCAGCTCGCGCGGCGATGCCGCAAATACAGCGCATCACTCGTGGTGGCGACGCAGAACGCGCAGGACCTGCTCGGCACCGATGAGGGCAGCGTGATCGCGACCAATTGCGCGGTCGTCCTGCTCGGGGGTCATCGAGCGGCCGAAACGGCGCGAATGGAGCGTGCGTTCGGGCTCACCGACGCACAGCGGAGTTTCCTCGAGACCGCATCTCGGGGCGAGTTCCTGCTCCTTGCCGGCGATCGCCGCGTGGCAATGCGAATCGAAGTTCCAGAGGTGCATCGGGCCATACTCACGGAGGAAACTCGACCGTCTTACCCCCTTGACGACAGGCCCCTCGACTCGCAAGATATGGGGGCTCCCGGACGGCCGAGCCCCAAGATATGGGATCATTAGAGTGATCTCAGTACGCGGAGATTGGGGCTCGAGGTCGCCAGGGCGCGGTCCCGCACACGTCTCTGCACAATGAAGCGCCCACCAGCTAGAAGAGGAAAGACCGTGGATCGATCCGCCTCCAAACCCGTCCCAGACGACTCCCATAGCATCTCGATGGAGCCGCCGACCGGCCGTCGTTCAGGCCGCAGAAATGGGACGGCGCAGGCGCGCGTGAGTGCCAAAGTTGAAGTGGAAGGCGGCGGAATTCACGTCGAGCGGCGCTTCACCCAGGAAGGCGTGCATCCGTTCGACGAGGTCACCTGGGAATCCCGGACCGCGGCGATCGGCAACGAGAAGGGCGAGAGCGTCTTCGAGCAGAAGGACTGCGAGATCCCGACGTTCTGGTCACAGATGGCCACAAACGTCGTGGTGAGCAAGTACTTCCGCGGCAAGCTCGGCACCCCCGGTCGCGAGACCAGTGTCAAGCAGATGATCTCGCGGGTTGCGGACACCATCGGCAAGTGGGGCCGCGAAGGCGGCTATTTCGCCACCGAGACCGACGCCCAGGCGTTCCAGGACGAGCTGACCCATCTGCTGCTCCATCAGAAGATGAGCTTCAACAGCCCGGTGTGGTTCAACCTCGGCGTCGCCACGAGCAAGCCACAAATCTCGGCGTGCTTCATAAACAGTGTCGAGGACACGATGGAGTCGATCCTCACGCTGGCCAAGACCGAGGGGATGCTCTTCAAGTACGGCAGCGGCACGGGGACCAATCTCTCCACGATCCGCTCCGCGACCGAGTCGCTCGCCGGCGGCGGTACCGCCAGCGGACCGGTGTCCTTCATGAAGGGCTTTGACGCCTTTGCGGGTGTCATCAAGAGCGGTGGGACCACCCGCCGCGCCGCCAAGATGGTCATCCTCAACGCGGACCACCCCGACGTCGAGGAGTTCATCACCTGCAAGGTGAGCGAGGAGCGCAAGGCGTGGGCGCTCATCGAGGCCGGCTACGACAGCGCCTTCACCGGCGAGGCGTACGCGTCGGTCTTCTTCCAGAACAGCAACAACTCGGTGCGCGTCACCGACGAATTCATGCGCGCGGTGCAGGACGACCGCGACTGGCATCTGCGCGCGGTCACCGACTCCAACCGGATCCTCAAGACCGTGAAGGCGCGCGAGCTGATGCGCCTCATCGCCGAGTCCGCTTGGCAGTGCGGCGATCCCGGCATGCAGTACGACACCACCATCAACGACTGGCACACCAGCGCGGTGACCGGTCGGATCAACGCCAGCAACCCTTGCAGCGAGTACATGTTCCTCGACGACACGAGCTGCAACCTGGCGTCCATCAACCTCACCCGCTTCCTCAATGACGACGGCTCCATCGACATCGAGGCCTACAAGCACGCGATCCACATCACGATCACGGCGCAGGAGATCCTGGTCAGCAACGCTTCGTACCCGACCGAGAAGATCGCCAGGAACAGCGAGGAGTTCCGCCCGCTCGGTCTCGGCTATGCGAACCTCGGCGCGCTGCTCATGGCACGCGGCGTCCCTTACGACTCTCCGCAGGGTCGCGACCTGGCCGCCTGCCTCACGTCGATCCTCACCGGCGAGGCGTACGCGCAGTCCGCACGCATCGCCCGCGAGATCGGTCCGTTCAGCGGCTATGCCGCCAACCGCCAGCCCATGCTGCGCGTGGTCGGCAAGCATCGCGAAGCCGCGTATAACATCCCCACCGACAACATCGAGCCCGACCTCGTCGGTGCCGCCCGGCACGCCTGGGACGAAGCGCACGAGCTCGGCGCACGTCACGGCTATCGCAACGCACAGGCGACGGTGCTCGCTCCCACCGGGACGATCAGCTTCATGCTCGACTGCGACACCACCGGTGTCGAGCCGGACATCGCGCTCGTCAAGTACAAGAAGCTCGTTGGTGGCGGCATGCTGAAGATGGTCAACGGCACCGTGCCCGCCGCGCTTCGCCGGCTCGGCTACGGCGAGACCGCAATCGCCGACATCATCGCCTTCATCGACGACAACGACACCATCGAGGGTGCGCCGACGCTGCGCGAGGAGGATGTCGCCGTCTTCGACTGCGCGTTCACACCACAGAACGGCAAGCGCTCGATCACCTGGCAGGGACACCTCCGGATGATGGCCGCGGTGCAGCCGTTCATCAGCGGCGCGATCTCCAAGACGGTGAACATGCCCAACGAGGCAACCGTCGAGGACATCGAGAGGGCATACACGGACGGATGGAAGCTCGGGCTCAAGGCGGTCGCGATCTACCGCGATGGCAGCAAGCGCAGCCAGCCGTTGGCAACGAGCATGGACAAGACGACCGGGCATCGTGTCCAAGTCGTCGAGCGCCCACTGCGCAAGCGCCTTCCTGCCGAGCGCACAGCGATCACGCACAAGTTCGAGGTGGGCGGGCACGAGGGCTACATCACGGTCGGCCTCTATGAGGACGGCACGCCCGGCGAGATCTTCCTGCGCATGGCCAAGGAAGGCTCCACGGTCAGCGGACTGATGGACTCGTTCGCAACTGCCGTGTCGCTCGCGCTCCAGTACGGCGTGCCGCTTCCCGCGCTGGTCGACAAGTTCTCGCACACGCGCTTCGACCCGCAGGGCTTCACGCGCAACCCGGAGATCCCGATCGCCAAGTCGGTGATGGATTACATCTTCCGCTGGCTCGCGTCGCGCTTCCTGCCGCAGGAGGAGCGCGATCGCCTCGGCATCATCCGACGCGAACCCGACGGCAGCGTCACCGAGCCGGTGTCAGCCGCCGACGCGGAGATCGAAGCCATGGCAGCCGCCGCAGTGGCGGTTCCTACCGCACCGGCGCGTAAGCCCATCGCCGCGATTCCAACCACGAGCGCCGGCGCATTCATCAACCAGGAAGACGCACCCACCTGCAGCGACTGCGGCAGCCTGATGGTGCGCAATGGCGCTTGCTACAAGTGCCACAACTGCGGAGCCACGAGCGGCTGCAGCTGATGATTCCTTAGCACCTCCTCCCCTCTCGCCCGGGCCGCCTCCGAAACGCTTGGAGGCGGCCCTCTGCGTCTGGGTAGTGGCTGAGTTCGCTACCGCTCGGCAACCGCTTTGAGACCCTCGAGGACTGGTCCCCAGTTGTTCGCGGCCATCTGGTCTGCCGCATCCTGGCTCTCGTTGCCGTCCTGCTGGAGTGTGAGGGTCGTGGTCGTGTCGTTGCCGTCGAGCGTGTAGGTCACCGTGTAGTAGTTCTCGGGCTTGTCCTCGGCCCCGCTCATCGAGCTCCAGTACGTCGTGCTGAGTGTCTTCTTCGGCTCGAACGCGAGCACGACTCCCTTGTCCTGATACGACGTGCCTTTCCACTCGCCGCTCCAGGTGATCGGACTGCCAACACTCCAGTCAGTCTCGATCGTGGTGCCGTGCATGTACTCCTTCACCTTCTCCGGATCGGTCAGCGCCTGCCAGACGGCCTCAACGGGCGCATGGATCGTGATGCTCTTCTCGGCGACGAACGATGCTTTCAAAGCCTCTCCTCCATGGTGGTTTTGCACCTAGTATCGGCTGCCTGTCACCGGCATCGCTCGCGCTCGAGCAGGCGACACGGTAGGTACAATCGCAGCGGCGTGCGTGTCCTTGATCTGGTGATCCTGGCGATGTGGGTGCTCTTCTGGCTGTACTGGCTCGCATCTGCAGCGAGCGCCAAGAGCAGTCGATCGCCGTCGAATCTCTCCATGGGAATTGGCCTCAGGGTCGTCGCTTTTCTCCTGATCGTGCTCCTGCTTCGCACCAACGTCATCACAGAGAACTCGTTCGGCGCCGTCGAGAGTCCGGTCGCGCGGGGAGTCGGTTTCGGTCTCTTTATCCTGGGGTTGGCCCTGGCGGTTTGGGCTCGAGTGTTCCTTGGGCGAAACTGGGGAACACCGATGTCCGAGAAGGTCGATGCCACGCTCGTGACGACCGGCCCGTACCGGTACATTCGGCACCCCATCTATGCCGGCCTCATCCTCGCCATGGTCGGCACCGCGTTGGCCGTCACCATCTACTGGTTGATCGTTGCGCTGGTGCTTGGGATCTATTTCGTGTACAGCGCCAGCGTTGAAGAGCGGACCATGAGCCGGCTCTTCCCAACCACGTACCCTGCGTACAAGAAGTCGACCCACATGCTGATCCCGTTCATTCTGTAGGTCGACGGATACGTCAGGTTGATGCAATCAGCTTGCCATTCTTCGTCAGGTTCGGGTCGGTGCATCCGGCAAGGTTGAAACAGCAGGGTCGCCGCTTCCCGCTTTGCATCTTCGAGATAGTGACCTCGACCCGCCGCTGACGCGTTTCAGGATTGAGGGTCGCGTTGACCCAGCGAACCCATTCCCACCGTGCCATCGGCGTGATGTCCTTCCACATGTCTTGGATCTTCTGGGGGGCCGCTGCGAGAGCCGACTTCAAATCCTGCGGCACACTCGGCTCGGGCCAGTCCTTGACTGGCTCGACTGCAACCGTCGCGGTGTCACCCGCGCGCAAAGCAGCGGTCTTTCGCAGCTTCCCATCCAGTCTCATCCAATGGCCGTAACCGCCGTCTGGTTCCAATACCGTCTGAAACCGATGGCCGTCGATCGTTCCTTGCACCGCCACCTGCCCGCGCGACGGCAGTTTCTTGCTCGCCTTCTCAGGCAAGCGCAGCAGCGTCGTCTTGCCGATCGTCTCCGCTGTGGCGTCAAAACGTACCGTTGTTACCGCTGTGCTCTGACTCATCGTGGTCATATTTTGCAGTCCCGGGACCGTCCCTGGCCAAGTCCAGCTGCGCCACGTCACCCGCTCCGCCCGCGGGTCAGGGTGATCCTCCGAGCGCGCGGCCTCTACGACGGTCGCACGTATTCGGGTACGGGATACCACCGGCTCGCCGCCGACCAGTTGTCCCGGTACCGCGCCGCCGTCGTTGACGATCACCTCGCTGAGGGCCTGACCACAGCATTGGCCGCGATCAAGGACGGCGGTCTCGAAATCATCAACGACAGCCTCACCGCCGTCCCCCCGCGGATACCCGCGCGATCATGCGCGAGCGGAGTTGCTGAAGTTCAGATCACTGCTTGCCGGAAGCCTGACACCCGGTGATCCCGGTATCAGTCGCGACGATGCGCTCAACCATGTTGCGGGCACGTGGCGCGCCCCTGCGGCACTCACGAGCTGGCTCGATGAACACGTGGGACCCCAGCACACTAGCAGCACAAGAGAGATACCCACGTCGACCGGACAGGCCACCGAAGCCTGCCGGTTGAAGACCCTCGGTTACCGGGCGACTTACGCCGTTCCGTCCTCAAGGATGGCTTCAACCTTCTCGCTGATCCAGATGTCCGGCTCGGGGTGTCCGGCCTCACGCCACTCGGCGAGGAGCCGCGTCGGAGGTAGCCCGCTCGACGGCACACCGTAGTGGCGAAACACGGCATCGAGGTTCTCGTCCTCGCCTTCCGACAGCGCAAACCAGGCGCGCATCAGGGGAGGGGTCATCATTCGGGTTGCTTGCTGGGCGGTCATATCAGCATCCTAGGCATCAGGCGCCTGCGGCGATCAATGTCCCATATGACGCGCCACAGTCACGTGACCCAGCCGTAACCTGAGCCTGCGACGCCGCTGCGGTTGAGGGCCCGCCGAGGATGCCCGCCGATGCACAAGGGAGCGTGCGACACTTCATGACAGACCCGCAACCATTCTGGGGTGTGGACCCGGAGCGATTCTGTGATCTGTTCACGACCAATGTCACCGGGTATTTGCTCCTCGCGCGGGCAGTTGCGCCCGCGATGATCGAGGCACGGAAAGGCAAGATCATCAACGTGTCGGTCAGCGAGTCGACCACTCGCCGCGCGGGGTTCATTCCGTACGGACCGTCGCGTGCCGCCACGGACGCGCTGTCGCATGTGATGGCCGCCGACCTTGCCAGCACCCGGTGTCACGGTGAACGGGCTTGCCCCCGGCGGTGCGACTGCCACGGGCATGATCCCTGACGACATCGGTGAGGACGTCCGGTCCAGCCTGCTGGACCCGGCGATCATTGGACCACCGATACGGTGGTTGGCGTCTGCCGACTCCGACGGCTTCAGCGATTGCCGCCAGGACCTCGCGGAAGGACCGCATCGGGTACCGCACGGATCGGGCCGGTACGCTGACCGCCGGCGCTGGCGTTAGGCTTCCTGCCATGAACCGCTGCGCTGCGTGCGGCCATGAGAACCAGGCAGGAGCGAAGTACTGCTCCGAGTGCGCTGCTCCGATGGCCGAGACCGCACCGGCGGTCCGCGAGGAGCGCAAGGTCGTGACCGTGCTCTTCGCCGACCTCGTCGGGTTCACATCACGTTCCGAGAAGCTCGATCCCGAGGACGTTCGAGCCCTGCTCTCGCCCTACTACGCACGCCTGCGCAACGAACTGGAGCGCTACGGCGGGACTGTGGAGAAGTTCATCGGCGACGCGGTGATGGCGGTCTTCGGTGCGCCGGTCGCGCACGAGGACGACCCGGAACGCGGCGTCCGCGCCGCCCTGGCCATTCGCGACTGGGTGATCGAGCAGAACGCCGACCTGCAGCTGCGCATCGCGGTCAACACCGGACAGGCACTGGTGGCTCTCAGCGCCCGTCCCGACCACGGCGAGGGCATGGTGTCGGGCGACGTGGTCAACACCACCGCGCGCCTTCAGACCGCTGCACCCGTCAACGGCATCCTCGTCGGCGAGGCGACGTACCGCGCGACCGCCGCGATCATCACGTACCGAGAGGTGCCGGCCGTGTCGGCGAAGGGAAAAACTGACCCTGTGCCCGCGTGGGAGGCGGTGGAAGCGCGCTCACGTCTAGGCGTCGACGACACCGCGCAGAACCCGCGCACCCCACTGGTGGGCCGACACAACGAGTTGCGCGTGCTGACCGATGCGCTGGCGCGAATGCGCGGCGACCGGTCGACACAGCTGGTGACGCTGGTTGGGGTTCCGGGCATCGGCAAGAGCCGCCTGGTCGCCGAGCTCTGGAGTGCGGTGGACGCGGACCCGGACCTCATCCACTGGCGACGGGGGCGCTCGTTGCCCTACGGCGACGGGGTGACGTTCTGGGCCCTCGCGGAGATGGTCAAAGCCCAGGCGGGGATTCTCGAGACGGACTCGCCCGAGACGGCCGGCGAGAAGCTCGCCACCTGCGTTGCCGCGCTGCTGCCCGACCCCGTCGATGCGCAGTGGGTGGAGGGGCATCTGCGGCCGCTTGCCGGGATTGGCAGGGATGCCGAGCCTGCGGGCAATCGTCGCGACGAGGCGTTCACGGCCTGGCGGCGCTTCTTCGAGGCGCTCAGCGAGGAGAGCCCGCTCGTGCTCGTCTTCGACGATCTCCACTGGGCAGACGACAATCTGCTCGACTTCGTGGAGCACATCGTCGACTGGGCGGTGGGCGTGCCCATCCTCGTCGTCTGCACCACGCGGCCCGAACTGTTCGAGCGCCGGTCGGGGTGGGCGGCGAACACGCGCAACGCGACGCGCCTGTCACTCGCGCCGCTCTCCGATGCGGAGACCGCGGAGCTGATCAGCGGTTTGAGCGCGCGGCCAGTCATGGCAGCTGAGACGCAGCTCCAGCTGCTCGACCGCGCGGGAGGCAATCCGCTCTTCGCCGAGCAGTACGTGCACATGCTCGCGGAGCGGCCCGACGCCGGCGAGTTTCCGCTGCCGGAGACCGTTCAGGGCATCATCGCGGCACGCCTCGATGCGCTTCCTGCGGAGGAGAAGCGCCTGCTGCAGGACGCGGCAGTCCTCGGCAAGGTGTTCTGGCTCGGAGCTGTGGTTCCGAAGGATAACGGTGACCGGCGCGCAATCGAGATGCGTCTGCACGCCCTGGAACGCAAAGATTTCATTCAGCGCGCAAGGCGTTCTTCCGTCGCGGACGAGGCCGAGTACGCATTCCTGCACAGCCTGGTGCGCGATGTCGCCTATGGACAGATTCCGCGCGGCGAGCGTGCTGAGAAGCACCGCCTTGCAGCGGAGTGGATCGGTATGCTCGCCCGGGGCGAGGATCACGCGGAGATGCGCGCGCATCACTATCGGAGCGCGCTCGAGCTTCGTCGTGCTGCCGGTCAGCCTGTTGACGCGGCGTTTGCGGCTCGGGCGCTCGAGAGCCTTCGCGACGCCGGCGACCGTGCTTACGCGCTCAACGCGTACGCGACGTCAACCGGCTTCTATCAGTCGGCGTTGGAGCTCGCGGAGGCGGGCTCGCCGGAGCGCGCGGGCCTGCTCTTCAAGCTCGGACGGTCAGCCTTTCTCGGGGGCGACATGGAGACCGGCACGCTGCGTGAAGCCTGCGATGCGCTGCTCGCTGCCGGCGACGCCGAAACGGCGGCTGAGGCCGAGACCGTGCTGGCAGAGTTGCTCTGGTATCGGGGCGATCAGGGTGCGGCGATGGAGCGGCTGGATCGCGCGCGCAACCTCGTCGCTACCAGCGAACCAACCCCCGTCAAGGCGCACGTGCTTGCGAGTGCGTCGCGGCACATGATGCTGGCCGCGAAGACAACTGAAGCGATACGGTTCGGCCGCGAGGCGCTCGCGATCGCCGAACAGCTCGGCCTCGACGAGGTGCGCGCCAACGCCTTGATCAATATCGGCGTCGCACGCTGCGACAGCGGCGATGCATCAGGCATCGATGACCTCGAGCAGAGCCTGGTCATCGCCGAGTCCGCCGCGGCGCCCGTTGCGACGTGCAGGGCACTGCTCAACCTGGCGTCCGTGTGGTGGCTGCGCGGGGAGCTCCAACGCTCGGGAACCATCCTCGACGAAGCGGCGGCCGTGGCTCTGCGCTGCGGGCAGACTCAGCGCTGGCGCTCCGCGACGGCCGACATCGCCACCGACCAGTTCGCGCTCGGTGAATGGCACGAGGCACTGCGCTTCTTCGATGGTTTCATCAGTGAGATCGAAGCGGCCGGGCAACCCCATTACTCCGCTCCGTACTGTTATTCCGCGCGTGCTCGAATCCGGTCTGCGCACGATGACAGAACCGGTGCGCTCGCCGACGTCGAGCGCGCGCTCGAGCTGGCTCGCGTCGTCAAGGATCCGCAATGCCTGTACCCAGCGCTCGCGGTAGCGGCGCACGTCTTCATGGAGAACGGCGATTCCGAGCGCGCCGCGGTGCTGGCGCACGAGTTTGTGGTCTTCCTCGCGGAGGAGGCGGTGAATCTCGGCTGGGCCATGGATCATCTGCACCTCCTCGCGTCCACGCTGGTCGCGCTTGGACGTGGACAGGACCTGGTGGACGTGCTGCCCGACATGAGCTACCCGTGGGTGCGGGCTGCGGCAGCGCTTGCTCGGGGACACGTCGGCGAGTCGGCGGACATCTGCGCTGCGATGGGAGCCCGCACCGAGGAGGCTCATGACCGGCTGCTCCTCGCCGAGACACTCATCGAACAGGGCCGGCGCAACGACGCGGACGTCGAGTTGCAGCGCGCGCTTGCCTTCTACACCTCGGTCGGCGCAAGCCGGTACATTCGCCAGGGCGAGACGCTCCTCGCGCGGTCCGCGTAGCGCGTAGAGCACGGTCGGGCGCTCGAGACACGAGCCTGTCCGAATCTGGCGAGAACACGAGCACGCTGACGCCGATCATGGACTCGCGAAGTGTGACGCCCCGAAATCCAGGCTCCCAGTCCCGGCACCCTGCACGCAACCATGACATCGACTGACCGTCGTCCCGACTCGATAACCGAGCTATCCCCGTCACCTGTGGTCGAGTTGCGCCAGTACACCCTGCATCCTGGCAAACGCGACGTGCTCATCGATCTCTTCGATCGGGAATTCATTGAGAGCCAGGAGGAACTCGGGATGACGGTGATCGGCCAGTTCCGTGATGTCGACGATGCGGATCGGTTCGTGTGGCTGCGCGGATTTCACGACATGGCCAGCCGCGCACAGGGTTTGGCCGCGTTCTATGGCGGACCGGTCTGGAAGGAGCACCGTGCGGTCGCCAACAGCACGATGATCGACTCGGACAACGTCTTGCTTCTGCGGCCAGCGCGCCTTGGATCCGGCTTCCCGCGAAGCGCCGAGCCCCGGCCGCCTCGAGACAGCACAGGCAATGGAACGGGGCTCGTGCTTGCGACCATCTACGCGTTGGACGCCCCGCCTGACTGCGATGTTGTGGACGATTTCAGCCGGCGGCTGACCGCCTCGCTCGTCGATGCGGGCGGCGCGCTGCAGGCTCTCTTCGTCACCGAGCCGAGCCCGAACAACTACCCCACCCTCCCGGTTCGCGAGCACGAGAATGTGTTTGCGTGGTTCGCGGGCTTCCCGGACGCCGCAGCCGGGCTGCGATGGAGCCCGGACGTCGCTCTCGAGAAGACATGGGCTGACGATCCCGGTCTCACCGGCTCGCCACAGCGGATGCGAATCATCCCCACCGTTCGCTCGGGGCTGACCGGCGCTTCGCCTGGCTGCGTCGCCTCATAACTGCCCCGGGGATGCCCTCCAATGCCTTTTGGATGTTTTTGCGATGGCGCTCAGATTTCGTCGCTTTCGTAGATGGTCGGATCCGCCACCCCTGCGAGCGCGAACGCCTCACGTCGCTCGAAGCACGTGCCGCACGTGCCGCAATGCAATGCGCCGCCCTTGTAGCAGGACCAAGTGCGTTCGAACGGTACTTGCAGTTGAGCGCCGAGCTTGACGATGTCCGTTTTGGTCACCGACAGGAATGGTGCGAGGATCTCGATGGTGGCGAGTCCTTCGACGGCGACGTTGACCATCGCCCCGAATGCGCGCACGAATTCCGGACGGCAATCCGGATAGACGAAGTGATCACCCGTGTGCGCGCCGAAGGCGACCGCACCCGCGTCGCGCGTCACGGCGAGTGCGCACGCGATGCTCAGCATGATCGCGTTGCGGTTCGGGACCACGGTGATCCTCATGCTCTCGTCGGCGTAATGACCGTCGGGAACGGCCACGGCTTCATCGGTGAGCGCCGAGCCGGTAAGGAAGCTCGTCAATCCCGCCGCATGCAGGTCGATCAGCGTCCAGGATGCGTCGAGATCGGCTGCCATGTGCTCCGCGAACGCCAGTTCCTTACGGTGCCGCTGGCCGTAGTCGAACGAGATCGCGATCAGCGAGTATCCCTGGGCTTGAAGCGAGTAGGCCATCGTCGTCGAGTCGAGGCCGCCCGACACGACCGCGACGGCACGGCGCTCAGTCATGGTGCTGATTGTGCTGGTTGCTGGAACCGGATCCCTGTGTTATAGTCAACCTATCAGATAATGCGATAGTACATACCTGCACATTGGTCGAATCGAAACTGGAGGTTGAGGCCGTGTTGACACTGATCCTGATCATCGTTCTCGTGGTGCTCTTGCTCGGCGGCGGCGGCTACTACTGGGGCGCCAGATGACCGTTGCTCCGAGGAGCCTCGCGTGAACCGCGTTCTCCGTGGGGCTCTCGCCGGAGTCGTGGCGACGGTCCCGATGAGCGCGCTGATGATGGGCGCCAAGCGATTCGGACTCGTGGGCGGAATGCCACCCGAGAAGATCACCGCGCACTTCCTCGAGAGCAGCGGTATCCACCCCACCGAAACGCAGCAGGACGCGGCCGCCACCGTCTTGCACTTCGGGTTCGGCAGCGCGGCGGGAGCGGTCTTCGGCGCGGTCGCACCGCGGCGGCTCATCGCGCGCGTCCCGCTGGGGATGGCTTACGGCGCGGCCATCTGGGGTGTCAGCTACATGGGCTGGATACCCGCATTCGGCATCATGCCGCACGCGGCCCGTGACCGCCGCGATCGACAGATGGTGATGCTGGCCGCTCACCTGGTGTACGGAACCGCACTGGCACTGATGGTGGGACGCAGAGCCAGCCCCGCCGACGAGGGCTCCTAGGAAGCAACGGGCGGCTCGCTGTCCTCCTCGAGCGCCAGACGGTAACCACTGGGCGTCCGCAGCAGCAGGCGGCGGTACGACCATTCCGGAGCCGGGTCATTCTGCTCGACCTCAAATTCGATGCCGGTCTGCGTGCAGAGCTCGATCGCAGCATCGATGTCTGAGACCACCATCTGCCAGGTCAGCACGCTCGGAGGATCGTTGTCGGTTTCGGCGGGTTGAATCCCGAAATGAATGTTGTCGGTGCCAAATGCGATGAAGTCCGGGTACTCGTCGCCCTCGTAAATCACTGGAATCCCAAGGCTTTCATAGAAGGCGCGCTCGGCCGGCACATCGCGAACGTTGAGAACCGGCGCAAGTCGTGTGTAGAGATCGCGCGCATCCTTGGCCACTCATTCATTGTGCCGAAACGGTCCGGTCGCATGCTATGCGATGTCTGCCTCGCGCGCATTGGATCGCCGCACACTCGTAGCGACCACTAGTAATGCACTGGCCCTCGCCGGCCCTAACTTCACGGAATCCTGGCTCGCGTCGAACTGGTCGCCCTCGACTGATCCCGGCCCGAAGGCGCGATGGATATGACCATCACCGATCCGGATCGTGGCAGAGCTCGAAGACCTTGCCGTCCGGAGCACGAAAGTGCTGCCAGGAATAGCCGCTGTCCGTTGTCTGCCGTTCGCCGATGAGCTCGGAACCACCTTGGCGCAACTCGACGATGGCGGCATCGATGTCATCGACCAGCAGCCCCGCCACCACCTCGTTGTGCGCGAACTGCTCAGCGGGATTTGGTCCATCGGGCCCGAAGATCTCGACCTGGTCGCCGTTGGGCATTCGAAAGACCACGAAATCGTGTCGCTCGACGATGGCCTCAAGGCCCAACACGTCCCGGAAGAAGCCGGCCATCGCTTCGTACTGATCGGTCTTCACACCGACCCAACTCACATTCTTGATCTGCATGCTCGTCTCCTTTCCTCAAGCACGACCGTCATTCAGCCAACTGTGTCGGTGACCCCGCACCCCGAGGTCACGCGATCAGGTATACAGCACCTAATGATCCTGCACATCGCCGAGGGAGATACTTGGCGCGCCGCTGCGATCAGTGGTGCCTATGACTGCAGGGTTGCGCGGAATGAGCCGTTCATCCACTGTTCGACCGGTCGGCAGGTGCGCACCCATGGCGAATGCTGTTCGCGGACTCCACCGACCTTGTCCTGCTGCTGATCGGCGAGAGCGCCGCGAACGTTGACGAGTGGCGTCACCTCGGCTACACCGTGTCGACCGATCGCGCGCGCCTCGACATGGATTGCGTTCACGGTTTCTCTCGCGCGACGCGTACTGGTCCACGGGGGTTCGGCGTGACGTGCTCGAGATCGCGTTCGCCAACTCGCTGTGTTTCGGTCTGTACGCACCGGATGGCGCACAGGCCGGCTTCTGCCGGGTGGTCACCGATCGGGCGACGTATGGATATCTCGCGGATGTCTTCGTCCTCTCCGGTCACCGCGGCCAGGGGCTCGGGCTCTGGCTCGTGCAGTGTGCCGTCGATCACCCGGAGCTGGCAGGACTTCGATCGTGGCAGCTCGCTACCCGCGATGCCCATGAGATGTACGCGAAGCTCGGGTGGCGGCGGTCAGATCCGGATCGATGGATGACGCGGTCTGTAGCGGCATCGGACATCTACGGCTGACGCGCGGTCAGATCCATCCGCGCCGGCGGAAGAACACCAGCTGAGTGATGATCGAGATCGCCATCAGCGAGAGCCCGATGTCAAAAGCGTAGAAGGTCCCGATCCGCGAGACCAGCCACCCGAAGTTCATCCCGAAGAAGCCGGTGAGAAAGGTCAGCGGGAGAAAGAGGCTCGCGACGACGGTGAGCGCCTTGACGGTCATGTTGAGACGGTTCGAAACCGTGGAGAGATACACGTCCATCGCACCCGTGAGCAGGTCGCGGAGCGAGTCAACTGTCTCGTACTGACGGATGATGTGGTCGTAGACGTCGCGGTAGTACGCGGTGGTCTCGCGGTCAGCCTCGAGCGAGAGTGTGACCAGTCGCTGGAACATGTCGCGTTGCGCGCCCAGGACGCGACGCATCTCGACGGCCGCGTGCTTCATCTCCTGGAGGAGCGCAAGCTGGGCGCTGTTGGCGTCGCGAAGCACCTCATCCTGTAGCTGGTCGACGGACTCGTCGAGCGTCTCCAGCGCGGTGAACGTCGTGTCCACGAGCGAATCCATGACGAGATAGGTGAGGAACGAGGACTTCCGGCACGTGCTCACCGGCGATTCCGCAATGCGCTCGTTGAGCTTGTCGAATGACGGCTCAGGTTGCATGTGCACGGTGACCAGGAAGGTGGGAGCGATGTAGAGGTGGTGTTCGCGGAATGACACCTCCTCCCCGGTGAGCGCGATGACGAAGACCACCGCGAACACGTACCCGTCGTATCCGTCGAGCTTGGGGCGCTGGTTCTGGTGTTTGACGTCCTCAATGGTCAGCTGATGGAACTTGAACGTATCGGTCAGAAGCTGGTAGTCGTTGTCGTCCGGTGCCTGGATGTCAAGCCAGAAGACCTCATGCTTCGTAAGCAGGTCGGCAACGGTACTCGCGGCAACTGCGCGGTTATGCCCATCGGCCGTGAACAGCGTTTGCATCGTCCAGCGATCGTACGTGGTCAACGGAGCGCGCGGTCGCCGCTACATCACCCCGCTGTCTCCAAGGAAGGAAGCGGTGGCGGGGCTGACCGGGCTGCTCATTCCAGCCCGGCCGCCCCTTCCGCCGCCGCTCACCAGCAGTTGTTTACCAGTAGTACCAACGGCCACCACTCGGCCGGAGCATGAATCCGATCAGCCAGATCACCAGCGCGATGACCGCCACCCAGAGCAATGCGTGGATCGCCACCCCGAACCCGAAGAGCAGGGCGACGATGAGCAGAAACACCAGCAACGCAGCCATTGGTTATGACCTCCTGCCGGCCATGAGCTGACGCCAGCCCCTGACCTCGATTTCGACGCCGTGACGTCTTGCGGCGGCACGGATCCTCCGCCACGCACGGTCACGCTCCGCATTGCTCACGCCTTCGACCTGGTCGAAACGGGCGATAGCGTTGCGGACATGGGACGCGTCGTTGAGTGGCTCTTTGCGCTCGGCGGGGAACGCGAACCGATCCGCGCTCAGCTTGCTTCGATCCCGCTCGCGGAGCTCGTTGCCCCGCTTGGGCGCCGTCCCATTGTGGCTGGCACGCTGAGCGGACTTGATATTGGTCCTCGCCGCCTTCGTCTGACGCTCCGTGGCCATTGGAAGTGACCTCCAGTAGTTATAGTGAATCTATAATGTATGATGATGTCTGGAGGTACCACAAAGCGCAAGCCCGGCGGGCGCGAGAGCAGGTGAGCAGTAGCTGCGGTCGGTGTGCGTTTGTGGATAACCCTGTTGAAAAGCGTATAGCGGAGGTACCAGATTTCGCCTCACCTGTTGGTAAGACTCACGTGAAGCCGAAGCGCGCTCGCAGCGCGAGCGCGTGCGGGAGTCCCTTCGGGTAGAGCACGCCCCGCCAGTCGGCGTACTGCCAACCCGAGGTCCCGATCCGGATCTGCCGGGCCACGCTACTACGCCGGCGAGCCGCGGTCAGTCGAAGCGGTCGCCGTAGCTGAGGCGGTGCGGTCGCAGCGTGTCGAGGAGGGTGCCTTGCCATGCAACCAGGGCGGCGTGAAGCACCGCCCCCGACCTGGCGCATAGCACTGCCCGGGGTGGGGGCACAGACAGGCCGCGCCCCACCGCGATGACGCGGGACATGACGCTCTCCGGGACGCCGCGCTGGGTCTGAAGGTTCTGAGCTTCGACCGAATCGAGTAGCTCCTCGAACTCCTGAAGCTGGCGGGCGCGATCGAGGCGCTCCTGCTCGAAGGGGAGGGCAGTTGCCTGGGCGAGACTGACTTCGAAAACGGCGCTGGCGATTCCCATGGATGTGAACCTCGCGGTGTCGGTAAACATTATATAGATACTATCATTATGGATCGGTGGCCGTCAAACGCCTTTCCCCCCGCAGGTTCATCGCGCCAAGGGTGTTTTTCATATCCCATTTGGGGTGCACCCGACTAGAATCGAGTACATGACCATCCGCAGTTCGATTTGGCACACCTTCGCTCCGTGTGCATCGGGAGTCGGTTGTGGCTGTTGAGGCGGCGGCTCCGATGTCAGAGCGCATGCTCGATCTCGACAAGCCGCTCTACACGATCAGCGTCGCGGCGGAGATCCTCGCATCGCACCCGCGCACGCTGATGATGTACGAGACGATGGGGCTCGGCGTCCCGGCACGAACCGCGACCAATCGACGCCGCTACACGCAACGCGACATCCTCACTCTCAGCGCGATTCAACGCCTCACCAGGCAGCGCGGGCTGAACATCGCCGGCGCGCGTTATGTCATCAAATGTCTGCAACTCCTCGACGCGCACGGGATCCCGCGGCCTCCCGAGCTCGCGGACATCGATCTCGACCACGTCCGCCTCTGAATTTGACC
>PKXZ01000082.1:26045-26224 GCA_003132525.1 Candidatus Dormiibacterota bacterium
CGCGATGCGCTCGCCCGAGGCGATGACTCAGTACCTCGGCCACGAGAACATCGCCATCCTGGAAGAGGAGATCGAGGCGTTCAGGAGCAGGCTGGCGCACTGGGCGAACGCGCGAGAATCGCGGCAGTGAGCACGCACCCGCCCGACGACGCGGAGGATGGCACGCCGCACCAGCCCGA
>PKXZ01000047.1:0-2828 GCA_003132525.1 Candidatus Dormiibacterota bacterium
CGGGCATCATGATGTCCAGGATGATCAGGTCAGGAACTTCTGCCTCGGCCATCCTCACCGCCTCGTTGCCATCGGAGACGGTCGACATCTCGTAGCCCTCGAGGTCGAGGTATCGGGAGACCACGGACAGGACGCGCGGGTCATCGTCGGCGAGCAGAACGCGCGGCCGGGACATCGCCCTCATGGTAAGCAGGCGCCGTCAAAAGGGGCGGCTCGCGTCCATTCCTTTACAGACCGGACTCCGATGGATGCGAGGGGCCTGCGGAGGCGCCTGCGATGTGGCCGATGGCTATACTCGCCCGCAGGCATGTCGAGTACCCCGGCGTCCCTGGTTCTTTTCGGGATAGCGGTCGCCGCGTACACACTCGCCGTGGTCGCATTCGTCCTCCACGTGGCCTTCCGCAAGCGGATTCTCGGCGACATCGGGATGGCCCTCGTATTGATCGGCTGGCCCATTCACTTCGCCTCGATCTTCACCCGGGCATTGGAGGCCGGCCACTGGCCGCTCGGCAACATGTACGAGTACTCCACGGGGATCGCGTTCGTGATCGTCACCGTGTGCGTGATCCTCATGGTCAGGGCCCGGATGCGCCTGATCGGGCTGCCGGCGATGATCGTGACNNGTCGCCCTCATGGGCGTGGCCTACATGCTCTACGTGCCTCCCGGACAGCTGGTGCCGGCCCTGCACAGCTACTGGCTGACGATCCACGTGACGGCGATGGCCACCTCGTCGGCGATCCTCAGCTTCGCGTTCTTCTTCGGGATGGCGTACCTGGGGCGGCGCTGGGCCGACAACCGGCTGCTTGCCGTGGCCCCGGCGGCCGTGCCGGCGAGCGTCAGCAGCGGCGGCGTGGCCACCATGACCATGGGCGGTGGCGGATCAGGCGGTGGGGGCTTTGGCGGTGGTGGTAGCGGTGCCCGGAGTGGCTTAGCGCTGTGGCTGCAGCGGGCACTCCCCAAGGCGGGACTGCTGGACAGCTGGAGCTACCGNNTTCGTGATGATCGGTTTCCCCATCTGGACGTTCGGGGTGATCTGCGGCGCCATCTGGGGTGAGCACGCCTGGGGCCGGTACTGGGGATGGGATCCCAAGGAGACCTTCGCGTTCATCACCTGGGTCATTTTTGCCATCTACCTGCACGCCCGCGTGACCTACGGGTGGAAGGAGAAGCGCGCCGCGATCATCACCGCGTTCGGGTTCGCAGCCATCCTCTTCACGCTGTACGCGGTCAACCTCTGGATCGCCGGGCTGCATTCGTATGCTCGCGCCTGAGAGTCGCGACTACCGGTAGGGGCTGCAAGGGTTTTCGGTGCTCTTCGACGCGCGCAGTCGTGCCGTATCGCGAGCTGAGCCCGCCCGAATGACCGGCGTGCTTGTACGTTCCACCANNTGCTTGTGCTTGCGCATTTTCTTGCGCCGCTTCTTGATAACGGAACCCATCTGTCACGGACTATAGCGGTCCGAGACGCGAGAAGGCCTCGCGCAGCGTGGCCGCGGTGGTCTCGAGATCCTGCGGCAGCACCTTGACATCGCCGATCACCGGCATGAAATTGGTGTCCCCGGCCCAGCGTGGCACAACATGTTGATGTACGTGCTCGGTGCTCGCGCCGGCGGCACCGCCCTGGTTGATGCCGATGTTGAAACCGTCCGGGTGCATCACCTCGCTCAGCACGCGGATCGCGCGCTGGGTGGAGGCAAAGAGGGCCGAACCCTCATCAGTGGTCATCGCGATGACATCGGGTGTGTGGCGAACCGGTACCGCCATCACGTGACCACTCGTATACGGAAAGCGATTCATGAGGATGAACGCGAGCTTGCCCCGGTCCACGACCAGGGATTCGTCCTCGCCGTTGGCGGCGGCGCAGAGGAAGCACGCATTCCCCATTCCGGACGGTGCACCCGAGACATAGGCCATCCGCCACGGTGCCCAGAGATGCTTCACGCGAGACGACGTTAGCGGACCACTCCCCTGGTGTGGAGGCTCTGCGCTCAGAGCAGCGTCAGGGTCACCTCGACGTTGCCCCGCACGGCATTGGAGTACGGGCACCTCTGCTCAGCTTCGGCAATCAATGCCTCGGCCGCCTCCCGGTCAGGAAGCGACGGCAGCTTGATGAGCAGCTCGACGGCCAGCCCGAGGCGTCCGGATTCGATCCGGCCGATCCCGACCCGGGCGGTCACGACGGCATCTTCGACGTCGAGGCCTTTGCGCCGCGCGATGCCGAGCATGGCGTTCTCCCAGCAAGCGCCGAACCCGAGCGCGAAGAGTTGCTCGGGGTTTGTCCCGCGGGCGCCGTCGCCGCCCAACTCCTTGGGCGACGTGAAGTCGACCTCGACGACGCCGTCGGAGGTGGCGCCATGGCCGCGGCGGCCGCCGGTCACCGTTGCCTCGGCCGTGTACAGAATCCGTGGACGCTGATCGATATCGCTCATAACTCCTCCGAAAACCGCACGTCAGAATGCACGACCAATCTTAGGAGCGACGCTGCGGACCGCGGAGCCGCCCAGACGATCGTCAGATCGTGACGGCGATCTTGGTTCGAACCTGCTCGGAGAAGTGGCAGGCGGCGAGGTGGNNCGGCAGCCCGACGGCGGGTTGAGCGGCGAGGGGATCTCGCCCGTCAGTTCGACGAGCCTGCGCTTCGACTCGATGCGCGGGTCCGGGACCGGGATGGAGGAGAGGAGTGCCCGCGTGTACGGGTGTTCTTGCGAGGTGTACAGGTCCTCGCTCGGCGCGATCTCGCAGATCCTGCCCAGGTACATCACCATGACGCGGTTGCTGATGTGCCGGACCACGGAAAGGTCATGCGCGATAAAGAGATACGTGAGCT
>PKXZ01000047.1:2837-3593 GCA_003132525.1 Candidatus Dormiibacterota bacterium
AACTCGTGCGGGTAGCGGTTGTTGAAGTACGGATTCAGTCCCACGGTGCGCAGCAACTCCTGCACGCGCACGTCCTTGGCCCGTCCCTTGATCATCTTGAAGTTGACGAGCGGCTCCGCGATGATGTCGCCGACGGTCATGCGCGGGTCGAGTGATGCGTATGGATCCTGAAAGATCATCTGCANNCGAGCGTCGACTTGCCGCACCCCGATTCACCAACCAGGCCAACGGTTTCACCGGGCATGATGTCGAAGCTGACGCCGTCGACAGCTTTCACCGATGCTCCGCCACCGGCGCCGAAATGCTTCACCACGTTGACAACACGGAGCAACGGCTCCACGGTTGGGGCGACCCGTGCTGCGGGTGCGACGATGGTGTCAGTCACCGACCGGCTCCGCAATCGCCACGGGCACTTCGGCAGCGGGCAGCGTCCGTCCCGCTGGATGCACACCGCTCGCAGCACCGGGGCTCGTGTCGATGATGTCTCCTGCGCCCATGTCGGCATAGGCTCGTTCCATCGTCACCCAGCACGCGGCGTGCTGCGCAGGTGCGACCTGCTCGATGGGTGGCGACTCGTTGAAGCACCGCTCCACCCGGAAGGGGCAGCGCGGGTTGAACTTGCAGCCCTGGGGGAGGTCGATGAGGTCGGGCGGCAGCCCCTCGATGGAGAGCAGGCGGTGTCCGCGTCTGGCGTCAATGCGCGGGACGGATCGCAGCAGCGACCACGTGTACGGATGCTGCGGCGACTCGAAGATC
>PKXZ01000022.1 GCA_003132525.1 Candidatus Dormiibacterota bacterium
TGCCGCAGACGCCGCCCTTGCATGCATAGGGCGCGTCGGAGCGCACGCGAAGCGCGGCGTCGAGGATCGGCTTGCCATCGGCGTCGACGTTGAAGGTCGAGCTGCGTCCGTCGAGGATGATCGTGACCTCCGCGGCACCTGCTGACGGTGTCGAGATGCGCTGCTCGACGGACCGCGGACGCTGGGCGTCCTTGGCATGGAAGAGCTCAGCATGCACGTGTTCAGCATCGACACCGTGTCCGAGGAGCACGTCTTTAGCCGACTCGATCATCTCCCGGGGTCCGCAGAGAAACCATTCGTCGACATCGTCGGGACGGATCAGCTGGTCGAAGAACAGGTTGAGCCGCTCGGCGTCGATGTGCCCATGGAACAGCTGCACCTCCTGCTGCTCACGCGAGAGCACGTGATACAGCGCGAACCGCCCTGGGTACCGGTTCTTCAGGTCCTCGAGCTCCTCGAGAAACATGATGTCCTTGACCGTTCGATTCCCGTAGATCAGCGTGACCGAGCTCTGCGGTTCGACGGCGAGAATGGTGGTGACATTGGACAGGATGGGCGCGATCCCGCTTCCGGCCGCGATCATCGCGTAGGAGAGCGCATGGCCTGGATCGAGCGGGGTGTTGAAGTGGCCGATCGGCGTGACGACCTCGACAACGTCGCCTGCGCGGAGCCTTTCCAGCGCGAACGCGGAGAAGGTGCCGCCGGGAAGGCGTTTCACCGCCACGCTGAGCTCCCCTGAGCCGGCGGCGCTGCAGATGGAGTAGCTGCGCCTGGCATCGTCTCCGGCGGCCTCGCACCGGAGCGAGACGTGCTGGCCGTGCGTGAACAGGAAGTCGCTTTCGAGCTCGGGCGGAACCTCGAACGCGATCACCACCGAGTCATCGGTGAGCGGCTCGATTGCTTTCACCCGAAGTGGGTGGATGGTCGCGCGACGATGTCCTGCGGACACCTCCGCTACCGGCGCGGCGGCCAAACGCTCAGTGCTCCTTGAAGTGCGGGAAGGTCTCGCCACAGGCGGCGCACTGACGCACCGCCTGGCACTGCGTCGAACCGAAGTGCGCCAGCTCGTGCGTTCTCGTCGAGTCGCAGCGCGGACACAGCACCGCGATGGTGAGTGGCTTGAGGTCGAACCCCTGACGAGGGGGTGCTATGCCGTACTCACGGAGCTTGACCCGGGCCGCCTCGGACATCCACTCCGTGGTCCAGGCCGGCGACAGCACCGTACGCACGGTCACGTCGGCGTAGCCCTGATCGCGTACACAGCGCTCGACATCCTCACGGATGGTGTCGAGCGCCGGACATCCCGAGTACGTCGGCGTGATATCGACGTCGACGTGACCGGAAGCGTCGATGCGGACGTCGCGCAGGATGCCGAGGTCCGCGATGGTCAGGGCAGGCATCTCCGGGTCGGGGATCGCCCCGGCTGCGCTCCGGATCTCGTCGATCGCGTTCACCAGGTCACCCCAGGAAAAGAGCGGTGGAGGTGCTGCATCTCAGCCAGCATGTACCCGAACGGCTCGGTATGTAGTCCTTGCCGGCCACCCGAGGGCTTCCATGTGCTCTGCGGTACGACCAGCGTCGCGTCGCCGAGGACGCGCGTGACATACCCGTGCCACTCGGGATGGAGCGATTCGGGATCCGGTCCAACGCCGAGGATGCTCGCCTCCTGCGAGACGGCGTCGCTTTCGAAGAGTTCGGCGGTGTACGGCCAGAGGGTTGCGAGCGCCGCCTCCATGCGCTCGTGACTCTCGGCGGTTCCATCGCCGAGGCGAAGCGTCCAGTCGGTGGCGTGATCGCGATGGTACGTCGTTTCCGTCACGGCTTTCGCGGCGATGGCGGCCAGCTGTTCGTCGGTCGACGTCGTGAGCGACTGCCAGAGCGCAAGCTGAAATGTCGAACACAGGAGCTGGCGGACGGTCGTGGTGGCGAAGTCTCCGTTCTCCTGTTCGACGAGCAGGCAGTTGACGAATTCGCGCTCGTCGCGCAAGAACGCGTAGTCATCCTCTGATCGCCCGGTGGCGTCGAGCTCCGCGGTCCGTGCGTACAGGCCGCGCGCCTGGCCGAGCAGGTCGAGCGCGATGTTGGTCAGGGCGATGTCGTCCTCGAGCGTCGGCGCCCACGATGACCACTGCGCGAGGCGGTGCGAGAGCACGAGGCAGTCGTCCGCGGCGCGCAGCGTGTACACGGCCGCCGCGCCGGCGACCCCGAGGGTCACAGCTGCTGCACTTCCTTGGGTATCGAGTAGAAGGTGGGGTGCCGGTAGGGCTTGTCCGCCGCAGGGTCGAAGAACGAGTCCTTCTCATCGGGCGATGACGCGGTGATCATCGCCGAGGGGACGACCCAGATGCTCACGCCCTCCATGCGGCGCGTGTACACATCGCGTGCGTTGCGCAGCGCCATCTCCGCGTCGGGCGCGTGCAGGCTGCCGACGTGGTTGTGCGCCAGCCCGCGCTTGCTCCGGATGAAGACTTCCCAGAGCGGCGCAGGGGTTTCCTCGCTCATGCGGCGGCGCTGGCAGCCGGGTGCTTGGTCGCGTAGGCGGCTGCCGCCGCGCGCACCCAAGCGCCGTCCTCCTGAGCCTTGAGGTGATGCGCGGCCCGCTGCCGATTGCACGGTCCATCGCCGCCGACGACACGGCGCAACTCCTCGAAGTCGGGTTTGCCGAAGTCGTAGTGACCGCGCTCCTCGTTCCAGCGGAGCTCCGGATCAGGCGGTGTGAGTCCGAGCACGACAGCCTGAGGCGCGACCATGTCGATGAAGCGCTGGCGCAGCTCATCGTTCGAGAATCGCTTGATGCCCCAGGCCATGGACTGCGCGCTGTGCGTCGACTCGGTGTCGGGAGGTCCGAGCATCTCGACCGACGGCCACCACCAGCGATTGACCGCGTCCTGGGCCATCGCATGCTGCTCCGTCGTCCCGTGCGACAGCGCGTACAGCGACTCGAAGCCCTGCCGCTGGTGAAAGGACTCCTCCTTGCAGACGCGCACCATCGCCCGTGCGTACGGCCCGAAGGAGCAGCGGCAGAGGGGGATCTGATTGGTGATCGCCGCGCCGTCGACGAGCCAGCCGATCGCTCCGACGTCGGCCCAGGTGAGCGTGGGGTAGTTGAAGATGCTCGAGTACTTCTGGCGCCCCTGGTCGAGCAGGTCGATGAGCTCGGAACGATCGACCCCGAGCGTCTCCGCCGCGCAGTACAGGTAGAGGCCGTGACCCGCCTCGTCCTGCACTTTGGCCATGAGGATCGCCTTGCGGCGCAACGAGGGAGCCCGGGTGATCCAGTTGCCCTCGGGCTGCATGCCCACGATCTCGGAGTGAGCGTGCTGCGCGATCTGACGGATGAGCGACTTCCGGTAGCCGTCGGGCATCCAGTCGCGTGGCTCGATGCGCTGATCTGAGTCGATCAGCGCCTGGAATTCAAGCTCGCGCGGGTCCGCGACGTCGGTTTCGTCGTGCTCGATCTGGCCCTTTGATCTCATACACCTACAATAGAACCACATGGTCCAGGTCGCCGAGATTGCCGTGCCCGTGCTCGAAGGTACCGATCACGTTGAGCTGTGGGTCGGCAATGCGCGTCAGGCCGCCTACCACTACCGCAAGGCGTTCGGCTTCGATGTCATCGCCTATGCCGGCCCCGAGACCGGTGTTCGCGATCGCGCCAGCTACGTCCTTCAGCAGGGCAAGGTGCGCCTGGTGCTCACGGCACCGCTGCAGCCCGAGGGCGACGTCGCCGATCACCTCCGGCTGCACGGCGACGGGGTCCGGAGCATCGCGCTCAGGGTCGAGGACGCCACCGCGGCCTACGAGGCGGCCACCGCACGTGGTGCCCGCAGCGTCGCCGAGCCAAGTCGCGCCGAGGATGAGCACGGTGTGATCACCTCCGCCTCGATCGCCACCTTCGGGGACACCATCCACACCTTTGTCGAGCGCAACGAGTATTCGGGGGTCTTCTGGCCCGGCTACCGAGCCGACAATCGCAGCGGTGGCGGAGTCGGGCTGCGCTTCATCGACCACACGGTCGGCAACGTCGACACCGGCAGGATGGACGACTGGATCTCGTTCTATTCCGAGGTGTTCGGATTCACGGTCTTCCAGGAGTTCGACGAGAAGGACATCGCCACCCAGTACAGCGCGTTGCGCTCGAAGGTCGCGCGTGACCCGCGGACACAGATCACCATGCCGATCAACGAGCCCTACGTCGGGCTCAAGAAGTCGCAGATCCAGGAGTACCTCGACTACTACCGGGGCAGCGGCATCCAGCACATCGCCATTCACACCGACGACATCGTCGCCACGGTGCAGGAGATGCGCGATCGCGGGGTCGAGTTCCTCACCGCCCCAGGCGCGTACTACGACGCCCTCGGTGATCGCGCGGCAGGCATCGACGAGGACCTCGACAGGTTGCGCTCGTTGAACATCCTCATCGACCGCGATGACGACGGCTACCTCCTGCAGATCTTCACGCGACCCGTCGGCGATCGGCCCACCCTCTTTTTCGAGGTCATCCAGCGCAAGGGCTGCAAGGGCTTCGGCAAGGGCAACTTCAAGGCGCTCTTCGAGTCCATCGAGCGCGAGCAAGCAGCCCGAGGCAACCTGTAGGTCCGGCGGCCCTGGGCCGGCCTCATACGGCGTCGGCTTGCGCTCCTCGTTCGGTCGCGCACTTACGTGCGCTCCCTCTCTGCGGCGCTCGCCTCCTTGTCTGAGACTCGCCCCAAGGCCGCCGGTGCGGCGGCCCCTGCCCGGCCTCATACGGCGTCCTGAGCGGTGATCGGCTTCGGGTCTTAAGACCCAGCCCAGAATCGCCGTCCCATAGGGCCTCGGTAGCGGGGTTCACAAGTCGATCACCAACTTGAGTTGGCTCACTGAGCGGTGATCGGCTCCCCGTCTTAAGACCCAGCCCAGAATCGCCGTCCGCTAGGGCCTCGCTGGCGGGGTTCACACGATCAATCGCACCAAACGAACCACAATGTGTGCGATGATGTTGCTGCGGTGCCAGTCGGCACGGCGGAAGGGGACGGGGACAAATGAACGAACAGGAAGACGCGTGGACGCGTGTTCAGCGTCTGATGCGTGATCTCGAAGCGCTGCTCCTTGTGATCAAGGACGCGGCGGTTCCGGTGCTGACCAGCGGGGAGCCCGACCAGGCTTGGCGGGCGCGACGCTTCCTACGGCTTGCGGACCGCCTGCTGGAGGACATGCACGCCCTCCACTTCGCGACAGAGGACCCGGACGGGAGCTGACTCAGGCGGGGATCAGCGGGGCGGCCAGTGATCCGGTGCCGGCTCGGTGCGCGGCTTGTCAGCCCAGTCATCTCGCGGAGGCGAGAAGGTCTCGACGATCGTGCAGCCCGCCTTGCCGGCGCGCTCGACGGTATGAGGGACCCCGGGTGGGATGACCCACATGTCGCCGGGCTTGCGCAGGCGCGTCTCGCCGCCGATCGTGAAGGTGAACTCCCCACGGATGACAATCCCGACCTGCTCGTTGGGATGACGGTGCTCGGGCATGGCTATCCCCGGGTCCAGCTCGAAGATGCCGAGCGTGATCCGCTCACCGTTGACGGGCCTGACACGCAGGCCCTCCATGAGCGCCAGCGGAGCGATGTCGGTGACGCTCGCGAACTCGTGGGCGCGGTCCTCAGATTCGGGCATGGCCGCGCAACCATACCCAAATCAGGACTCGGGGCCCTCGACGTTGATCACCGACAGCCCCTGCCCGGAGCGGGTGACGACGAGCGTTGCCACGATGTCCGTGGTGTTGCTCTCGCGGTGTACGGCGTGAGGCGGGACGTACACGAAGTCGCCCGGCTCCGCATCGAACACGTCCTGTCCCTGCGCCCCGGACTCCATGCGCAGCGCCCCCGTGGCGACATAGATCACCGACTCGTGCTCGCCGTGGTGATGCCAGCCGGAGACTGCGCCTGCGTCGGTGCGCACGATGCCCGCCCACACGTGATCGGTCGCGACGGCTTGGCTGCGCACCATTCCCGGGGTCGAGGGTCCGTCGGAGAGTTCGCCGGCTCGGATCCGGCGGATGCGCTCAGGCATCGCGGATCGCGGCTGTGGAAGCCCGCATCATTCCTGCCCCGACGGGACGTAGCCGAGGGCCTTGTCGACAACGTTGAGGAGTGGCTCACCGCGCAGGAATCGGTTGAGGTTCTGCAGGAAGACGTCGGCGATGTCGCGCTGCATCCCGGTGTGGTCGCCTGACATGTGCGGCGAGACGATGAGGTTGGGCACATCCCAGAGCGGCGAGTCAGCCGGGAGCGGCTCACGTCGCATGACATCCAGGGCGGCGCCCGCGAGACGGCCCGAGCGGAGTGCCTCGCAGAGCGCGTCCTGGTCGAGCGTCGATCCCCGGCCCACGTTGATGAGGCGGGCCGTGGGTTTGAGCGCGGCAATGGCGCCGGCGTCGACCATTCCCGCCGTCTGCGGCGTGTTGGGCAGGACCAGGACAACGTAATCCGCACCGGCGAAGAGGGTCTGCAGGTCACCGGGCGCGGCGATGTCGCCGAAGTCCGGATCGCCACCTCGCGCGGTGTGGCCGATGCCACGCACCGACATGCCCAACGCCTTCGCGAGCTGCGCCGTGCGTCGAGCGATCGGGCCGACGCCCACCATCACGACGGCTTTGCCGGACAGCGTCTCGGTCTCCCGCTGGACCCAGCGATGCTCGGTCTGGTATCGGAATGTGGTGAGCAGGTCCTTGCCCAGCGCGAGCATCAAGGCGATCGTGTACTCGGCGAGGGCCTGGTCGAAAACGTATCGCGAGTTGGTCAGCACCACGTTACTCGCCGCGAGCTCGGGGAAGAGCACCCGCTCCACGCCGGCGCTCCCGGTGTGCACCCAGCGCAACCGGCTGAAGCGATTCCAGTTCTCGCGCAGGACGCGACTGCGCGGGTTCCACATCAGGACGGCCTCGGCATCGAAGGCCTCGGCCAGCGGCTCGGACGACGGTTCGATGAAGACGAAGTCAACGTCCGGCCGCGGTGCGAGCAGCTCGCGACTCGGGGTGTCGCCCTCGACGACTCCGACGAGAACACTCATGGCGCCGTCCGTTCGAGCAGCCCCACGGAGCTCATCTGCATGCCGAAGTCCCGCTCTGGTGGCACCGTCATACTGTGCCATGCTGGCCGCGCGAGCCGGCCTGCCCGGGTGCTGAAGGAGTCCAGGACGACATGACTGTTCAGGTCGCACAGAGCCGGATGACCAGCGAGGAGATCGCACGCCTGTCGAAGGAGCACACCTTCTTCTCGTGGTCCGTCCAGGGCGCCGTCGATCCCATCGCCATCGATCGGGCCGAGGGTGTGTGGCTGTACACGCCGGAAGGAAAACGCATCCTCGATTTCAACAGCCAGTTGATGTCGGTGAACATCGGACACGGCGATCAGCGCGTGGTCGACGCCATCACCGAACAGGCAACGAAGCTGCAATTCGTTCAGCCCGCGTTCGTCACCGAGATTCGCGCGCGCCTCGGCGAGAAGCTCGCCTCACTGCTCCCTGGCGATCTCGACAAGGTGTTCTTCACGCTCGGCGGCGCCGAGGCGATCGAGAACGCAATCAAGATCGCTCGCCAGTACACCGGCCGATACAAGATCCTGGCTCGGTATCGCGCGTACCACGGGGCGACTATGGGTGCCATGACACTCACCGGCGATCCCCGTCGCTGGGCAACGGAACCCGGGCTTGTCGGCGTGGTCCGCTATCCCGACACGCATCGCTGGGGTGAGCGCGAACCACGGCCGGCGGAGGAGAGCCTCCGCGGTCTCGAGGACGTGATCATGTACGAGGGGCCGCATACGATCGCGGCCATCTTCCTCGAGACCATCGTCGGCACCAACGGCATCCTGATCCCACCGGACGGATACATTCAGGGCGTTCGCGAACTCTGCGATCGCCACGGCATCCTGATGGTGGCCGACGAGGTCATGGCGGGCTTCGGACGCACCGGACGGTGGTTCGCGATCGAACACTGGAACACTGTCCCCGACCTGATGACCATGGCCAAGGGCCTGACATCCTCGTACCTGCCGCTTGGCGCGGTCGCCATCCGCCGCCACATCGCGGAGAAGTTCGATTCGATGATGTTCTACGGCGGCCTCACCTACTCGAGCCACCCGATTTCGCTTGCCGCATCCCTCGCGACGCTGCGCGTGTACGAGGAGGATCACCTCATCGAGCGCGCTGCCGCGATGGACCCGGTGATGCGTGCCCATCATGAGCGTCTCGCCGCGCGGCATCCGAGCATCGGCGCGCATCGGAACCTCGGGCTGTTCGGCATCCTGGACCTGGTCCGGCGGCAGGAACCGTATACGCCGATGACCAAGTTCAATGCCAGCAGCGACGAGATGGCCGCAATCGGCAGGTACCTGCGCGAGCACGATGTGTACACGATGATCTCGAACAACTCCATCCACACCAACCCGCCGCTCTGCATCAGCGAGGAGGAGCTCGCCCACGGGTTCGAGGTCATCGATGCCGCGTTGTCGATAGCCGACCAGGCCGTGCAGGGCTAGACCCCGAACACCGACGCGTGAGCAACGAGGACGCCGAGCGTGCGCGGCTGCGCGACGATCCCGCAGGCTGGCGGCGTTGGGGTCCCTACCTCAGTGAGCGTGCGTGGGGAACGGTGCGCGAGGACTACAGCGCCGATGGCGACGCATGGAACTACGTCACCCACGACCAGGCACGGTCGCGCGCCTTTCGCTGGAGCGAGGAAGGGCTGGGTGGGATCTGTGACGAGCACCAGCTTCTCTGCCTGTCGTTCGCGTTCTGGAATGGAGTCGACCCGATTCTCAAGGAGCGCATCTTCGGTCTGACGGGCCCGCAGGGCAACCACGGTGAGGACGCGAAGGAATACTGGTGGTACGTCGACTCCACGCCGACGCATTCGTGGATGCGCTGGCGATATCTCTATCCGCAGGTTGCGTTTCCCTACGACGATCTCGTCACCGAGAACGCCCGGCGCAGTCAGCTTGACCCCGAGTACGAGCTCGCCGACACGGGCGTGCTCGACAACGGCTTCTGGGACATCACCGTCGACTACGCGAAGGAGACTCCGGAGGATCTGGTGCTCGAGCTGCGTGCGCGCAACGCGGGCGCCGCGCTGCAGACGCTGCACGTCCTCCCGACATTGTGGTTCCGCAACACGTGGGTCTGGGGCATCACCGACACGAAGCCGGCACTCCAGGTCGAGAACGGGCGGATCGTCGCCGACCACACGGTGGTCGGCCGGATGTTCCTCACCGGCGACGGCGATTACACGCCACTTGTGTGCGACAACGAATCCAACGCCGAGCGGCTCTGGGGCGCCGCGTCACGCAGCCCTTTTCCGAAGGACGGGATCAACGACCACGTAGCGCGCGGCGCGGCATCGGTGAATCCGGCGCTGCAGGGGACCAAGGCCGCGCTCCACTACGTTCTGCCGGTCGATCCCGGCGCGACTGCGATGATCAGACTCCGCTTCGGTCGCCGCGAAACCAACGCCGTCGACGGAGCGAGTGCCGCTCTGGTCCTCCGACGCAGCGAAGCCGACGCCTTCTACGCGAGCGTCATACCGAGCCGGCTGAGTGCTGACGAGCGCCTCGTCGCCCGCCAGGCGCTGAGCGGCATGCTCTGGGGCAAGCAGTTCTATCACTACAACGTGACGCGGTGGCTCGACGGCGATCCGGCCGAGCCGCCACCACCGCCGCAACGTCTGACCGGGCGCAACTCGGGGTGGCGGCATCTCGACACTGCGGACGTGATCTCCATGCCCGACAAGTGGGAGTACCCCTGGTTCGCGTCATGGGACCTCGGTTTCCAATGTGTCGCGCTGGCGCATGTCGACCCAGAGTTCGCCAAGGGCCAGCTGATCCTGCTCTGTCGCGAGTGGTACATGCATGCCAACGGTCAGCTGCCCGCGTACGAGTGGTCGTTCGATGACGTCAACCCACCGGTGCACGCGTGGGCGGCATTGCGCGTCTTCGAGATCGACGGCGCAACCGACTACCAGTTCCTCGCGCGCGTCTTCCACAAACTGCTGATCAACTTCACCTGGTGGGTGAATCGCGAGGACGCCGAGGGCAACAACATCTTCGAGGGCGGATTCCTGGGCCTGGACAACATCGGTCCGTTCAATCGGTCTGGGATGCTCCCCGACGGCGGTCATCTCGAGCAATCGGACGGCACCGCCTGGATGGCCATGTACTCGCTCAACCTCCTCGAGATGGCGCTGATCCTCGCAACGTACGACCGCACGTACGAGGACGTTGCCACCAAGTTCTTCGAACACTTCGCGGCAATCGCGACCGCCATGAACGAGCAGGGACTCTGGGATGAGGGTGCGGGTTTCTACTACGACAGCTGGCAACTCGCCGATGGCACCCGGATCCCGATCCAGGCGCGTTCGTTCGTCGGGCTGATCCCACTGTGCGCCGCGACAACACTCGGCGACGAGACTCTGCGACGGCTGCCCGACTTCGCCGAGCGGCTGCGTCTCTTCATCAAGCTCAAACCACGCTACGCCGCGGCGGTGTCACTCGAAGTCCAGGACGCCCAGCGCGAGAGCCGGCTGCTCGCGATCGTCAACCCCGACCGGCTGCGCCGCATCCTCGACTACGTGCTCGACGAATCCGAGTTTCTCAGCGACCACGGCCTGCGTGCGCTCTCGCGGTTCCATGCCGCGCATCCACTCGACATCGACATCGGCGGCGTCGTCGCACGTCTCGACTACGAGCCTGCGGAGTCGACCTCGCGCCTCTACGGCGGCAACTCGAACTGGCGCGGGCCTGTGTGGTTCCCGGGGAATCACCTGATCATCGAGGCCCTGCGCGTGTATCACCGTTTCCTCGGCGACGCGTGGACGGTGGAGTATCCTCGCGGGTCCGGACGCCAGGAGCATCTCGGCACCGTCGCCGACGACATCGCTGCGCGCCTGTCTTCGATCTTCCTCAAGGACGCCGGCGGCGTGCGCCCGGTCGTTGCCGGAACCAAGCCGTATCAACGCCCCGACCTCGCCGACGCGATCCCTTTCCACGAGTACTTTCACGCAGAGACCGGACGCGGGCTCGGCGCCTCACATCAAACCGGGTGGACCGGCCTCGTCGCCGACCTGCTGCTGCGCGGCACCCGCGCGCGTGATCGCTTCGACGTCGGGACGTTGCACGCTTCTGCGAAGGCGCCGGCTGACCAGATCGGTCAGTGACTCGGAACCGCTGACGTCGCTCGTCGATCTCCGATCGTCCGATCGAGCCAGTCGAACACGGTTTCAGCCCAGATCTCCTGGGCGGGGCCGCCGCAGTGACCGTCGGCACCCTGATCCGCGGTGAGATGGACGATCTCGGCGGGCACCGACATCGCGTCGCGCAGGGTCTGTCCTGCACCGCCCGCAAAATCGTTCTCGCATTCCACGATGAGCGTGGGACAGCTGATGTGCGCGGCGTCCGCGAGCATCGTGAACGTTCGCAGCACACTCAAGTAGCTTTCGATGGAGTCGACGCCGTGCGTCGCCATCCGTGCTCCGAAGAACTCGGCGCGTGCGCCGCTGAGGCGCACCTGCATCTCCACGACCGGCACCGCGACCTTGCCGATGAGTCCGTCGGGGACGTGGGCGCCCATATCCGGTTGGGCCGGATCGCACACGAGCGCCGCGATGCGATGCTCGAAGGCCGCACCACGCGGGGCGAGATATCCGGCGAAGGAGCGGCCGATCAGCGCGACGCGCTCGGCGTCGATGTCCGGGCGTCCCTGCACCCAGTCGATGACCGGCGTCAGCACCTTCTCGTAGTCGGCGCGGAAATACAGCCGCTGCGTGAAGAGCGCCTCTCCTTGACCGGGCCCCTCGAAGACGAGGACGTTGTAACCGCGCTGGAGTGCGGGTGGAACATTGACCCAACCGCCCTCGGCGGTGGAGTCGTAGCCGCACGGGAAGAGCAGTGTCGGCCGGGGTGTTCCAGTACCGTCCGAGGCGAAGAGATAGCCCGAGATCGTCGTCCCCTCGTAGGGGATCCGAACATGCTCGGCCGGATGGTCCATGAGCGTGATGGCCGCAATGAATGCCTCGACGTGCCCTCGATATGCTCCCTGGAGCCGCGGATCGTCGAGATCTGAGCGGATGAAGTAATAGGCCTGCCGGAAATACTCGCTGGCGCGCAGCAACGCGTTGCGTGCCGTGATCCGGTTGCCCACACTCAACGCCGCATCACCCGCACTCCTGGCGACAGTCGCGGTCCGCGACCACGCGTCGTACCACGAGGCGCCGTCCAGCTTGTCGATCCGCCGTGCGGTCGCGAGCGTCTCGCCGAGATCCGCGGCATCGACGAGCGCGGCGGTCAGCGTGCGAACGAGCTGGCCGTCGTAGTCGGGATTGCCGAGGAAGATCTTCGCCGGGTCGGGCATGTCGAACTCCGTTGAGATGGCGGAGGCGCGGTGATCCACGCGCTCGGCGCCATTTTGATCGCGACGACGATGGTCAGGCGGTCGCTTCCGAGGCCCGCTCTAGACTGCACTGGCAATGGAAGCTCAGAGCGTTGTCCGAGGCACGCTCGCGGCATCGGTGACACCCCTCACCGGCGTGGACGGTTCGATCGACGCCGACGGGATCGATGCGCTCATGGATTTCTACGCTCGTGCCGGCCTTGACGGCGTCCTCGCGTTGGGGACGACCGGTGAGGGGATCATGTTCTCGGTGGACGAGCGCCGCTTTGCGGCAGACGAATTCGTGACCTCGGCACATCACCGACTCGCCGTGGTGGTGCACTGCGGCGCGCAGACCACGCATGACACCGTCATTCTCTCCGAGCATGCCGCCGCACACGGAGCTGACGCCGTCGCCGTGATCCCACCGCCATACTTCGCGCTCGACGCAGAAGCCATCTGGCGACATCTCGACGCCGCCGCACATGCGTGCAGTCCCCTGCCCTTCTTCATCTACGAGTTCGCGGCGCGGAGCGGATACTCGGTGCCGATCGATGTGGTGAGACGGCTCCAGTCCAGCGCACCGAACCTGGCTGGACTCAAAGTCTCCGACTCGCCATTCGAGCCGGTGAGGCCGTATCTCATCCCCGGTCTCGATGTCTTCATCGGTGCAGAGGGCCTGATCAGTCAAGGCCTCGAGGCAGGGGCGGCAGGTGCGGTGTCCGGGCTCGCTGCGGCATTCCCGGAGCTCACCATCGAGGCCGTGCGGACCGCGACTCCGGACGCGAGCGCCCGTGCCGCGCGGGTGCGATCGAGCATCGATCCGTTCCCCTTCCAGTCGGCGCTGAAGTTCATCCTCACGCACCGTGGAGTCGTCATCGAGGATGCCGTCCGCGCTCCGCTGCGCACCCTCGACGACGACCAGCGCCACGCTCTGCACGCGCTGCTCGAGGACCCGGCGGGAGAGATCGCGGAACTCCTCGCGGCTTAGAGCACCGCCGTCTCGACCATCGCTCCGGGCTCGTCGAAGCGGTTCAGGCGCAGCGGATGCAGGTCGAAGGTCGTGCAGCGCGACTCGGTGATCAACTCGGTGACGGCCTGCCCAGCAGCAAACGAGTGCATGATCCCGTGGCCGCCGAACCCGGCGCACTGGATGAACCACGGGAGCTGAGCCGGCGCGTCGACGATCGCGTGATGATCGGGGGTCTCGGGATAGAGGCCGGCCCAGCACTTGCGCGGGCTGATCGGCACGTCCTCGAGGAACGGAAACCGGTTGCCGACGCGCGCCGCGATCGCATCCAGGAAGGCGGGATCGAACCCGGTGTCCGTGCTCGGCGGATCGCCCGGGTCCGAGAAGCCGATGAGAAACCCGGCTCCCTCACGGCGGATGAGCACACCGGTGTCGTTGTCGACGCACATCGGGATGTCGCCCGCGATGCCCGGAACCCGTTCCGTGCACGCGAGGTTGCGCCGCCGCGTCACGACGGGGAGGTCGATGCCCGCAGTTGCGGCCAGGGCACACGCGAACGGGCCGGCAGCATTCACGACGAACTCGGTCTCGATATCACCGGTCGTGGTGCGCACTCGTGGAGGTCCGGCTGCAACCGAGACCACCTCGGTGTCGAACACAAACCTGGTGCCGAGGCGCCGGGCTTCTGCCGAGAGTGCGCTCGCGACACCGTGGGGATCGATGAGCCCGTCACTCGCGCAGAACGTTGCCGCGGCGAGGCCGTCGACATCGACAAACGGCGCCTTCTCGATGACGCCAGCCGCCGAAAGCCACTCCACGTCAACACCGAGCGAGCGCTGCAGCTCCCAGGCGCGCCGAAGCGCGACCTCGCCCGCATCGCTCCCGGTGAGAAAGAGATAGCCGACGCGCTTGAACCCCACATGGCCGGCGCTCAGCTCGTGCAGCTCGCGCAGCTTCTCGATCGTGAATTGCGAGAAGACGATGTTGACCGGTGTGGTGAACTGCGCGCGCACCCCGCCGTTGGCGCGGCTTGTCGACCCCATACCGGCCGACGAGTTCCGGTCGATGACCACCACGTCGTCGACGCCCGCTCGGCGCAGCTGGAGCGCGACAGCGAGCCCGATTGCCCCGGCGCCGACAACCACCACCCTTGCGCGAGCAGGTCGCCCCGTGGCAGCCGAACCGGCATCGCTCGTCAAGGTCCGGATCACCGCCGACGCGATGAGCGAGCCGGCGCGCAACTTCGACAGCGGCAGCCCGCGGATGGACGCGTCGAGCGGCTCCACCGGGTGATACGCGGGGAGCGGATGCCCCGAGCGGCGCAGCGACGCGCTGATCTGGAGCAGGCGGGCAGTGCAGACGCTTCCGTGATCATGCCGTCGTCGCCGACCACGGCGCGGAGCTTCTCGAGCAGGGTGCGATCAAGCATGGGCGCCCATCGTCGCCGCGGCAGCGTCGATGGTTCTCGCAGCCTCCGTTTCGGTGACCGTGCCCATGTGTCCGATGCGCACGCCACGGCCGGCCCAGGGACCGAGACATCCGGCGATCACCACGCCACGTTCGCTCATGCCGGCACGCAGCGTCGCGTCGTCCACACCGTCCGGGAGCGCGAGCACGCTCAACGTTGGGGCCACGAACGCGGGATTGGTGAGCGGCTCGAATCCGAGCTCCCCCATACCTTCTCGGATCATCGCCGCCACTCGTTCATGGCGCTGGTATCTCGCCTCGAGCCCCTCGGCGAAGATGGCGTCGAGGGAGACCTCGAGGGCGCGAAGCAACGACACCGCGTGCGTGGAGAAATACTTGCGTGGGTCGTCGACGGATGGGTCCCAGCGGCGGAGGTCAGCGTAGTACGCGTGAATCTCGCCGAGCGACTCGCGTCGGCGGCGAGCTCGCTCCGAGACCGCGAGCAGAGCGAGGCCCGGCGGCACGCTGAGCGCCTTCTGGGCGCCCGTGAGCAGGACGTCGACATCCCACGCGTCCATCGCCTCCTCGATGCCGCCCGTGGCGCAGACGCCGTCGAGCACCATCACCGTGTCGGGCGCGGCCGCTCGGACCGTTGCCGCTGTCCCTGCGCAGTCGGCGAGGACGCCGCTGCTGGTGTCCACATGGGTGAAGCACACCAGAGCAGGTGGATCGCCATTGCCGAGCAGCGCTCGCAACGCGTCCTGGTCAGCGCGCTCTCCCCACTCGACCTCGAGCACATCCGTCCGCATTCCGAGGGCCCGGGCGATCTCGGTGAAACGGTCGCCAAAGTAGCCGTGGCTGATCACCACCACCCGATCACCCGGGGCCGCGTGGTTGACGATCGCCGCTTCCATGGCGAGGGTTCCGGCGCCCGCGAAACAGTGGATGCGCGAGGCGGCGGATCCCACGAGCGGGCGGATCCCTTCCTGGATGCGAATCATGGTGGCCGCGTTCTCAGGCCCGGCGTGGCTCCGCACCGGCTCGGCGAGCGCCGCCAGGACGGCGGGCGCGACCGGGGTAGGGCCGGGGATCATGAGCAGCGGCGTCGTTGTCATGAGCCGCCTCATGCTGCCACATGAACGAAGGCGCCTGATGCTCGCTGCCGTGCGACTCGGAGCCGTTTACGACGAAAAGTGTCGGGCGGCGGTTGCCTGAGCCTAGATGGAGTCGCGGCGGAACGCGGCGATGACGATGGGCGCATCCTCGCGCACAGACACATCGCTGCCGTCAGCGAAGCAGATGCGGGTCGATCCGACCGATACCTGCCGGACCTGGGTCACCGCATCGACGTTGATATATGTCGACGCGTCATCAGCACTCAGGTGGAGCACGACCCATTTCGCCACGCCAGTCAGTCTAGCAATGGGCGAGCAATCCCCAGATACGCGAATGACACGAAACCACTGGTTCGCGGGTGAGGACGGACGGCTGGGTGACGCTTGTCACAGTGTTGTACGAGCGTCGATTCGCGCTCCCCGTATGTACGCTGTCGAACAGACGGGTCTTTGGGGGCGTCGCAGATTGGCCCCAAACGAATGTCTGAGTAGCCGCCATCGGCACTGCGTGCACATCAGCGCAATCAGATCGGGCGTGCGCGTGCGCTGATCACAGGAGACCTTGACCGTGACCATCACCAGAGCACGGTTGCAGGCTCGCCGGATCTAGGCGTCACAGTGTCATCTCGCCGGGTCTTCGTGGGGGTGACCGCAGCGGTCGCGGTGCTGATCGTTGTCCTCCTCAGCGCGTCCCTGCTCGGTATCGGCGGCAACGCCTTCGAAGATGGTCTTCACAACGTCTCCGAGGTCGCCGCGGCGCTCTTCGCGGCCGGCATCGCGGTGCTCACCGCGATCAGATCGCGCGGTCGTCGACGGTGGTCATGGGTGTGCTGGGGCGCGTTCTGCCTCCTGGAAGCCTTGTGCGACTGGAACGCCCTGGCAGATCACCACACCGCGGTCCTCTCAATAGCGAACCTCGGTTTCATCGCGCAGGTGCCGATCGGCGTCCTCGCAGCACTAATCTTCCTGCGCGTCGTCTCGTCGCGAATGGCGGTGACAGTGGCGTTGTGTGACGGCCTGCTGATGGGTGGAGCAGCGCTCATCGCGCTCCTCGCAACCAGGTATGACCCCGTCTTCGGTGGATCCAACCCGTGGCTCGTCAACATCGTGAGTCTCGCCCAGCCCGTCGTCGATGTTGTCGTCCTCACCCTGGTTGCAACGGTGGTGGCGCGCGTGGCATGGAAGATACGCCCGGTCGGTCTCCTGCTCATGGCCGCCATCCTGGGTATCGGCATCTCCGACCTCGAACTGGCGCACGAGGTTGGTATCGGTAACGCCGTCCCGGGCTCGGTCTTCGCCAACGGCTGGATTGCCGGCCTGCTGTGTTTCGGCATCGCAGCGCTCTACTCGCTGTGCTTTCGCCGGCAACCGGAAGCCCTGGTTGTCAAGACAGCGATGACCAAGACCGGACTCTGGCTGCCGATCATCCCGGTCGCGCTTGCATGCGTGTTTGCGGTGGCGCTGCGCGCCGAGCACAGCGAGACGTCGGAGCTGCTGCTGTGGGTGATGCTTGCGCTTGTCGGTGTGACGCTCGCCCGCATGTACCTGGCGGTGCACGCGAGCCTCGGGCTCGATCAGGCGTTGGTGCACCAAGCGGCGCACGATGCGCTGACGGGGTTGCCCAACCGCACGCTGCTTCAGCGGCGCATCGAGCACGAGCTTGCTGAGCTCGATGCGGACGGCCCCGGTGTGACGTTGATGATTCTCGATCTCGATGGGTTCCGAGAGATCAACGACACGTTCGGCCACAGTAGGGGTGACGAGGTGCTGGTTCAGGTCGCCCAACGCGTGGTCAACAGCGTTCGAGACATCGACACAGTCGCCCGGCTCGGCGGTGATGAGTTCGCCGTCCTGCTCGCGCCCGGTCCCGCGGACCATGTGGCGGTCCTGGCACGACGTGTGCTCGCCGCGCTCGAGCTCCCGCTTTCGCTGAACGGAACCAGTGTCGAGGTTGCTGGGAGCATCGGCATCGCCATGGCCGGCCGCGGCCAGACCGCCGATGAGCTCCTGCGCAACGCGGACCTCGCGATGTACACGGCAAAAGCCGCGGGCGGCAATGGTTTTGCGCTCTACAAACCCTCCATGCAGCAGGCGATCGCCGAACGGGTGCGGGTGGAGACCGGCCTGCGGACAGCGTGGCTCACCGGCGATCTGCTCGTGCACTACCAGCCGATCGTCGACCTCGCCAATGGCAGGATGGTCTCGATCGAGGCACTGGCTCGCTGGAAGCACCCCGATGGGGACGTGATTCCGCCCGATGTCTTCATCCCGATCGCCGAGCGCACAGGGTTGATCATTCCCATCGGTGCACGAATCCTCAACGAAGCGTGCCAGCAGCTCGCGGCCTGGCAGCGCGACTACGGCGATGCCGCGGACGTCACGATGAGTGTCAACGTATCGCCGTGCCAGCTGTATTCGGACGACCTCGTCGCCATCGTGGCGGAGGCGCTGCGCAGCGCGGGCGTTGAGCCCAGGTACCTCATCCTGGAGGTGACCGAGACGGCGATCATGGACGACATGGACAATGCGATCCGGATCCTCAGCCGTCTCAAGGCGCTCGGAGTCGGCCTGGCGATCGATGACTTCGGTGTCGGGGCGTCATCGCTGGCGAGGTTGCGACGTCTGCCCGTGTCCGTGGTGAAGATTGACAAGTCACTGGTGGATCACGTCCCTGATGGGCACGTCGCCAGCGGTCTGCTCGACGCCGTGGTTGGCATGGTACGGGCGCTGCAGTTGCGGACGACCATCGAAGGCGTGGAGCGCGCAGACCAGGCGACCCATCTGCGCGAATCCGGGTATGACCTCGCCCAGGGCTTCTACTACGCGAGACCCATGGATGCCGAGACCCTCGGGCGCGCGATGGCCACTGCCCAGCCCGCCGATGGCGGTCGCGTCGTGTTCCCGGTGACGACGACGGACGAACCCTTCGCACCACGCGAGTCGAGCGGACGTGTTCTCGTGGTCGACGACGACGAGCGCGTGGGCGTCACGGCATGCAGGATCCTCGAACGGTACGGTCTGCGCACCGTGCTGGTACCGACCATCCGAGAGGCAATGGCGGAGCTCACGCACAGCACCGATGCGATCGTGGTCGACATCGGTATGCCCGACGGCGATGGCTGGGACCTGATCAGTCATGTCCGCACCACCGCGATGCACGCGCGCATACCGATCGTCGTGATGACGGGTCTGCTTGACAGTGCAGAGGTGCTCAACCGTGCCGATGAGCTCGAGTGCGAGTATCTCGGCAAGCCGTTCGCCTCTGAGGCGTTGATCGCGAAGATCGAGTCGGCACGACGCATGATGGGTGGAACGCCTCGGGCGCTCGTCGCACCGCACGCCGCCTGATCGGACCGCACGGTCCTCCGTGGGAGAATGGGCGCGGTGTCTCGTCAGCTGCGGTTTGGATACAAGGTCTCGGCTGAGCAGTTCAGCCCGTCAGATCTGCTGGCGTTCACCGTTGCGGCAGAAGCGTTCGGCTTCGACACCGCCGCGATCAGCGACCACTTCCAGCCCTGGCGGCACACCGGTGGCCACGCTCCGTTCTCGCTGGCGTGGCTGGGCGCAGCCGGCCAGGCGACGACCCGCATCGCGCTCGGGACCAGCGTGCTCACGCCGACGTTCCGCTACCACCCGGCGATCGTCGCCCAGGCGATGGGCACCCTCGCGTCGTTGTTTCCCGATCGTATCTGGCTCGGCGTCGGGACCGGTGAGTCGATGAACGAGGCGCCGCTCGACACCGAGTGGCCGGAGACAAAGGAACGGTTCGCGCGGCTCAAGGAGGCGGTCACCGTCATCCAAACGCTGCTCACGGAGGATCGGGTCACCTTCGACGGGACGTACTACAGGACGCGGAACGCGACCATCTACGACCGCCCCGCGACGTCGATTCCCCTTTATATCGCGGCCGCGGGCGCGTCAGCAGCCCGGCTCGCGGGACGCGTCGCCGACGGTCTCATCTGCACCAGCGGCAAGGGTATGGATCTGTACTCCGAGACCCTGCTCCCGGCCGTCATGGAGGGAGCGCGCGCAGCCGGACGAGATCCCTCCGATGTCGAGCTGACCATCGAGATGAAGGTCTCGTTCGATCACGATCTCGAGAGGGCTCGCGAGGACACGCGTCACTGGGCGGCGCTTGCGCTGTCTCCGGAGGAGAAGACCGGCGTCGAGGATGCTGTGGAGATGGAGCGCCTGGCCGACGCCCTGCCCACCGAGCGGGCTGCGAGTCGATGGATCGTCTCCTCCGATCCGGACGAGCACGTGGAACGGGTTCGCCCGTACATCGACCTCGGTTTCACACATCTGATCTTCCACGCGCCGGGGACCGACCAGCGACGCTTTCTCGAGCTGTACGCGAGCGAGGTGTTGCCTCGTCTGCGCAAGGTCGTGCCACACACCGGGGTGGTCTGACCGCTCCTATCCCTCGGTCGTCGGCCCGCTCCGGTCCACGGTGATGCGCAGCAGCACCCGGCGATCACGTGTCATGGCCGCGCGATACTCCTGCCAGTCCGGATGCTCGCCACTGACCCGGCGGTAGTAGTCGACGAGCAGCTCCATCGCCTCGGGAAGGCTGATGATCTCGGCGTCGCCTTCGACGGTGTACCACTCGCCGTAGAAGCGCGAGTTGAGTGCGCACAGTGCAGCTCGAGGGTTGCGACGGAGATTGAGAGTCTTCATCGCACCCTCACGGGTGCTGATCACCACGCGTGACTCGACGTCGACGGCTGCGATGACCGGCGAGAGCTGCGCCTGCCCGTCACGGCGATACGTTGCGAGCACGGCCTGCGGGTTGGAGCGAATGAAATCGAGCGCCGCGTCATGAGCCATCGGTCGACTCTAGGACGTGCAGCAGCGATGCTGCCAGGCGCTTTTCGCCGTCCACCCCGTCCATGACGATGTCGTCGACGATCGTGCGCATCCCGAGCGAGTGGATCGCCTCGAGGGAGTTGGCATCGACGCGGTCGATCACGATGGTTGCCGCGATGCCGGCGTAGTGGCGGGCGACCCCGAAGGCGGTTGCCTCCTCGCCCATATCCCGGAGCATGTCGACGGTCGGGCCCTTCAACGACTGTCCTCCGACAACCGGCGAGACCACGGTCACGCGCTCCCGGTCGAGCTCGTCACCGAGCACCGCGAGGATGGGATCGACGCTCAGCAGTGGGTTGGACGGTCCGATGATCACGGCATCCGCACCGCGCACGGCGGCGACCGCCTCGGGAGACGGCCGTGCGGTGTCGATCCCGGCGAAACGCATCTTGTGGACTGCGGGCACGCATCGCTGCCCCACGAACCAGTCCTGCATGCTCAACTCGCCGGCGTCCGTCCCGATCCGGGTGCGCACCGGGTCGTCGCTCATCGGGATCACGCCCACCTCGATCCCGAAGCCGCGAGTCAGGTGGGCCACCGCTTCGGTGAGGCGCATGCCGCCGCGCAGGAGCGAGGCTCTGAGCAGGTGCACGCCGATATCCCGGTCTCCGAGCTGGAACCAGGTCTGCTCGCCGAGGCTGCCGAGCATCGCCTGCGCGTGAAAGGTGTCGTCGCGCACGCCGAACCCGGTCGTGTCGTTGAAGATGCCGGCCAGCCGGTAGAGGATCGCGTCGACGTCGGGGCTGACCAGGAGCCCCCAGAACTCCTCGTCGTCGCCGGTGTTGGCGATGATCGAGAGGTCTTCAGGCGGTATCAGGGCCGCCAGCCCGCTCGCGAGCCGGGCGCCGCCTGTTCCCCCCGAGAGCAGGGCCACTCTCACCGGAAGAGGTCCAGCTCCGACGGTCGAACCAGTTCCTGACCGGTCCCCGGCGCCACCTCGAGCACCTCGAGGCCGTGCACGATGACCGCGGGAACCCGGCGGGTCTTGCCCATGAGCAGCTCTGCGGCGGCGGCGAGCTCGTCTGCGATAGCCACTACGGTTGCCTGCAAGGGCATCCCGAAGTCGTCCGGGCGGCCGCGGTAGTCGAGCACCGCGGGCATGCCGGCGACTCCGAGGGCAACGTTGACCAGGCCCATGCGCCACGCGCGCCCGAAGGTGTCGCTCACCACCACGCCGACCCGAGCGCCGGTCAGCGATGCGATGCGCTCGTGGAGGATGCGGGCGCTCGCGTCGCAATCGAGCGGCAGCAGGCAGACGTCGTCGACGCCGTCGACGTTCGAGCGGTCGACCCCGGCATTGGCACAGACGAAACCCTGACGGGTCTCGACGATCAGCACACGGTCGTCGCGCACGATTCGAGTCGTCTCATCGAGCACCACCTGCACCATGCGGGGATCCGCGTCGAGCTTCCGGGCCAGGGTGATCGCCTGCTCGGAGGGGGTCACATCCGAGAGCGTGCGAATCCTTCCCTCCGCCTTGGAGACCACCTTTTGGGCGACCACCAGGACATCGCCGCTCTGCAGCGATCCCGTGTGCTCGACGATCAGTGCGGCGAGGTCATCGCCAGGATGGACCTCGGGGAGGCCTTCGACGCCACGCAGCTCGACGTTCATCCGGTTGGCTCGAGCCGGTGCCAGGCGGAGAGGTCGGAAGGCTCGTCGAGATCAAGGCCGAGGCTCGGGTCCTCATGAAGGATGAACTGGCGCCCCCGAAGGCGCGCCTCCTCCTCGAACTTCGGCAACGAGGCGTCGCCGAAGTGGAGCGTGAAGTCGCCGGGAGGCCGCAGATAGAGAGCATTGGTTCCGTGGCGGCCGTCGGCGGCGGCGGCGACGACGAGGCTGCCGGGGAGCTCGGCGTGCGCCAGCATCCGCTCAAGGGCGGCCCTGTCGACGAGTGGGAGGTCGGAGCTGAGCAGCAGCACCGATTCGGCGCCACGCTCCAGGGCCTCGGCGAGGCCGCGCGCCGCTGCGGGGTTCTGACCGCTCGGGGAGGGTTCCACAACGAGCGCGGCGCCGCGCAGACGAGCGAGGTCAGCGGCTTGGATCGATCCACAGACAGCGAGGGTCGGGGCGAGCGCAAGCGCAGCGTCGAGGGCGCGTGAAGCGGTCATCTCGGCAAGGCCGCGACGTTGCCTGGGCTCGAGCACCGACGAGAGCCGGCTCTTCGCGGTGGTGAAATCCTTGATGAGCACTACGATCCAGAACCCCGGCGGCATGGTGTGACTACGTCCTGGCTTCGGCGGCGACGGGCACGTCGGTGTGGCGTGGTGCCTCCACCACGTCGCGGCGCTTGAGGAGGTTGAGCGTGGTCACCACCGCGATCAGGATCAGCGCGCCGACGATCTCGATGCCGTAGAGCGGCAGTCCGAGGCCCACCGGCGCCGGCAGTGAAAAAACGAGGAAGAGCGCGCACGGGTAGCCCAGTTCGGCGATGGATGCCATCGACGCCGGGGTGTTGGCCAGCGCGCGGTAGTACAGGAGCATCGCGAGCAGACCGGGAACGAGAGCGATCCCGATGAAGCTGGGGATCTGATGCACCGAGAACGTGCCGAGGTGACCGCCGCCGACATTGGTGAGCATGAGGATGAGCAATACGGGTAGGGCAAGCGTGAAACGCATCGCCGCGGTGGTGACGAACGAGACGTTGGAGAGGCTGTAGCGGCCAAAGACCGTGCCGGACGCCCACAGGATGACCGCGCCGAGAATCAACAGTGCCGCAAGCAACTGCCCGTGCTGGACCGAGGAAAACGGGGCAAGCGGGTTCTGCGGAAACACGATCAGGTAGACACCCACGATGGCGCAGGCTGCGAGCGGCCAGAAATACGGCTTGCGGCGTTCCTTGAGGAAGATGCTGGCCATTGCGATGCCGAACACCGGTTGGAGCATGTAGAGCAGGTAGACCTCGTTCTCGACGTTGAAATCCGGTGCGGCGTTCGCGGGGAACGCGTAGCTCAGCGCCTGCGTGAAGAGCACGGTCGCGAAGGCCTGCGCGCCCAGCGCGATGATCGCCATCGCGACCCACTGGCGCACCGGGAGATTGCGCAGCTCGCGGCGCACGCGGCCGGCGACGGGCAGGAAGCAGAGCGCGATGAGCAGCGACTCCACGAAGACGATCTGGCTCGCCGTCAGCTGTTTGGTGAGGGCCGGGCGGAAGTACGGGTCTGTCGCCCACATCGCGGCGGCGATGGCCACGGCGACGGCCCCCATCCGTCCGATCAGCGCGCCGGCTCGCGAACCAATGCTCAGCCGATCCTGGGTCAGCAGGCGCAGCGAGGACGGCGAATCGTCGATATGCACCGGTAAATTACACTCGAAAGCACGTCGCCCGGCGTCGGGGGCGACCCCACAAGCGGAGATTCAGAGATGCTGTTTGGCAGAGAGCACGTCGATCGATACGTCGCAACAAACGGTGAGGAAGGCTATTCGTGGCGCAATGGCGTCGAGATCCTCATCCTCACCACCAAGGGGCGCAAGTCCGGTGAGGAGCGCAGCAACGCGCTCATCTTCGGCCGGCACGGTGACGACTACCTGGTGGTCGGGTCCAAGGGCGGGGCTCCTGCACCCCCGGCGTGGTACCTGAATCTCGTGGATGACCCGGGGGTGCACGTGCAGGTCAAGGGCGATCGTTTCGCAGCTCACGCGCGCACTGCAAGTGCCGAAGAGAAGCCGGAGCTCTGGAAGACCATGACCTCGATCTGGCCGGACTACGACCAGTACCAGCAGCGCACCGAGCGTGAGATCCCCGTCGTCGTCCTGACTCGCGACTGACCGTCATGACAATCCCGCGTGCATGGCACGAGCGATTGAGGAGGCAACGGTGACCACGACCGTCTTGAGCGTCGACGAGTTGACGGCGTTGGTTGGGACGCATCTCGGCTACAGCGCATGGCGTGAGGTGACCCAGGAGCGGGTCAACACATTCGCGGACGCCACGGACGACCACCAGTGGATTCATGTCGACGCCGAGCGCGCGGCGGCCGGCCCCTTTGGCACGACGATCGCGCACGGATTCCTGACGCTGTCACTGCTCATACCGATGTGGAGCGAGATCCTCCGTTTCGACGGCGTCCGGCTCGCGATCAACTATGGATTGAACAAAGTGCGATTTCCATCCCCGGTACCGGTCGGTTCGAGCATCCGCACCGGCGCGACATTGGTCTCCGTGGACACCATCGCCGACGGCAGCGTTCAGATCGTCGTCGACTTCGTCATCGAGCGCGAAGGTGGCGAGAAGCCGTGCTGCATCGCCCAGGGGCTGTACCGCTTCTACATCTGACTGGCGCGATCGGCTTGCTGAGTCAGCGCGCCGGCCGCAGGTCGGGGAAATCCTCTTCCCAGTACTCGTTCTCGGCGCGCTCATGCCCTGACCGGTCGCGCAGACCGGCCTCCTTTGCGCGGAGATCGACGCGGCGGATCTTCCCGGAGATCGTCTTGGGCAACTCGGCAAACTCGAGCCTGCGGATGCGCTTGTACCCGGCGAGGTTTGCCTGTGAATGCTCGAAGATGGAACGCGCGACATCCTCCGACGCCACGTGCCCGGCACCGACAGCGATGAACGCTTTTGGCACCGAGAGACGCACCGGATCGGGCGATGGCACCACGGCCGCCTCGGCCACGGCGGGGTGCTCGATGAGCACGCTCTCCAGCTCAAATGGCGAGATGCGATAGTCCGACGACTTGAACACGTCGTCGGAACGTCCGACATATGTGATGTACCCATCGCGGTCGCGCGAGGCGACGTCGCCGGTGTGATAGAAGCCTTCGCGCATCACTTCGGCCGTGTGCGCGTCGTCGTCGCGGTATCCAACCATCAGCGCCACAGGGCGTTTTGAGAGGTCGATGCAGATCTCGCCGGTCTCACCGCGCTCACCGCTCGCCGGGTCGATGAGCTCGATCACATACCCAGGCAGCGGGCGTCCCATCGAACCCGGCTTCACCGTCTGCCCGGGTGGATTGCCGACCTGGGCCGTCGTCTCGGTCTGTCCGTAGCCGTCGCGGATGTTGAGCCCCCACGCGCGCCGGACCTGTTCGATCACCTCGGGATTGAGCGGTTCGCCGGCGCTGAGCGCCTCGCGCAGTGGTGGTCGCCAGGCGCTCAGATCCTCCTGGATGACCATGCGCCACACCGTCGGTGGTGCGCACAGGCTGGTCACTGAGCATCGTGTCAGCGTGTCGAGCAGGCGGCGCGCCGAGAATCGCGCGGAGTTGAGGATCAGCACTGTCGCCTCCGCATTCCACGGCGCGAACACATTGCTCCATGCGTGCTTCGCCCAACCGGGCGACGAGATGTTGAGATGCACGTCGCCGGGCTCCAGACCGAGCCAGTACATCGTGGAGAGATGTCCGATCGGATAGCTCGCGTGGGTGTGCTCGACGAGCTTCGGCTGCGCGGTCGTTCCGGACGTGAAGTAGAGAAGGAGCGGGTCGTCCGCTGCGGTGGGGCCGTCAGGCGCGAACGCGCTGCCTGCGGTCATGAAGTCGTCGTAGCGCAGCCACCCGTCGAGCGCATTGCCCACGGCGATCCGTGTGAATGCACCGCCGATGCCCGTGAAGCGGCCTGCCAGCTCCGACTCCGCGATGACATGGGCAATGCGGCCGCGTTCGACCCGGTCGACGATGTCGGCGGGCGTCAGGAGCGTGCTCGCGGGAATGATCACCGCACCCAGCTTGGTCAGCGCGAGGAGGCACTCCCAGAGCGGCGCGCAGTTGCCGAGCATGAGCAGGGTGCGGTCACCACGGCGCACACCCTGGTCACGCAGCCAGCCCGCCAGCGCGGTGGATCGCGCGCTCAGCTCGGCAAACGAACGCCGCGTCTCGCTGTCGTCATCGACGATCCAGAGACCGGGGCGGTCATTGCCCGCGGCGATGACGTCGAACCAGTCGAGCGCCCAGTTGAAGTGTGCAGGACGTGGCCAGCGGAAATCGCGGTATGCGGTCTCGTAGTCGTCCCGGTTCGAGAGCAGGAAGTCGCGGGCCACCTTGAATTCCATGCCTGTGCTCTCCTCGTCGTCCGGTCAGGAACCCCTTGAGCGTAGCGCTCGCGCCGTGTCCATGAGGCGCTCGGCGCGGACCGGGTCCACCGGGCTCCAGGTGTCGCCGTCCACCTTGAGGCTCGTGCCCACGATGACGCCGTCGGCGACCGCGAAGATCTCGTCGAGGCGCTCCGCGCTGACGCCGGTGTTGGCGAAGACCGGCATGTCGGGGACGGCGTCCTTGGCCGTCTTCAGGTCACTCATCGCGAAGGGGACGCCGGCTGCTGGACCGGAGATGAGGATCGCGTCAACGCCGAGGTACGCGGCGCTCCGGGCGCGATCCGCGATGCTGCGGCTGCCGATCGCGCTGCTGAACTCGGGCGCGATGTTGTCGAAGAACGCGACGTCGTCGGCGCCGATCGCCGTGCGATAGCCGGCGAGATCGCCGATCGAAGGTGCGATCACGCCGAGGTCGCTCTCGTACACGCCGGTCAGCACCTCGCGGATGAATGACGCGCCGGTCGCTCGCGCCACGGCGAGAGTCGACTTCGCGTCCCAGAGGATGTTGACACCGAATGGCACGCGCACCGACGCGCGCAGCTCGCCGATCACCGCCGCCATTGCGGCCGGAATCTCGGGTCCGACCGCGAGTTGATAGGGGATGTCGTTCTCGTTGCAGAAGAGGACGCCATCGACGCCGGCGCCCTGGAGGGTGTCGAGATCACGCCCCACCACGTCGACGAGATGACTCCGACCGAGCTCACGATTGTGGCGCGGCCGGCCGGGCAGACCCGGAAAGTGCAGCATCGCGATGACCGGCTTCGGGGTGCCGAATCGCTCGGCAAGGGAGACGCTCATCCCACCTCCTTCAATGCACCACTGCTCGGTGCTGATCGATGAACTCAATGACGGCTCGATTCCAAGGGTCGGGATTCTCCACAAATGCGGCATGCCCTCCGGGCACGATCGCCCAGGTCCCATGAGGCAGCTCCTCGAACATCCGGCGGGAGAGCGACAGCCGGATGATGATGTCGTCGTCGGCCGCGATCACCAGGGCCGGGGTGCGCAGTGAACCGAGACGATCCGCGCAGTCGTGCGTCAGCAGTGCCGCAATCTGCGCGGCAAAGGCCGATGCGGGCTGCCGACTCCGTTCCATCTCGGCGAGGATTGCGGTGAGTTGGTCGGGCTGCGCGGCGTAGAACGCCGGGCTGAAAACCCACGGCGCCTGCTGACGCATCATCAACGGCATTCCGCCGGCTTCGGCGATCTGCCCCCAGGCATCGAACGCGGCGCGTGTGTATGCATCCGGCTTGGCGTACGTGTTGGCGAGCACGACCGAGCGTAGATCCTCCGGGTGGGACAGCGCATATTCCTGTGCGATCGCGCCTCCCATCGAGACACCGACGAGGTGGAACTCGGTCAGGCCGAGGGCGTCGGCCAGCGCCTTGGTGTCAGCCGCCATCTCACGGCTCGAGTACGGTCCAGGTGGCAACGACGTCTGGCCCACGCCGCGGTTGTCGAACGTGATCGCGCGCAGTCCCGCGGCGACGAGAGGACCGACCTGCAGCGCCCACCCCTCGAGGTCGTCACCGACGCCGTTGACCAGCAGCACACTCTCCGCACCATCGCCGGTGATGCGGTAGTGGATGTCCAGTCCGTTGGCGTGCACGATCGGCATCCCTTATGTCCGCAGACCGCGGGCGTCGATCGCGTTGCGCCACAGGTCGACCGAGACACGCAAATCGTTGATGACGCGATCGTCCGGGTCCTCGAAAGCGGGGATGATCTCGAAGATCAGGTCGACAATCCCGGCGCCCGCGGCATCGAGGGTCTCGAGCACCTTTCCCGGCTCGATGATGCCGCCCGCGTTGTGCGCCTCGGTGAACGCCCAGTGGTGATCCCCGAGACCGTCTGACTGCTGCAGTTGCACCTCGACGACGCGGCTGCCGAAGCGCTGCAGCCAGGCGTACGGATCTCGCTCCGCTCCGGTGGTCCCCGGCACGCAGTGATGCCCGACGTCGAGGCAGAGCCTCCAGGGCACGTGCTCCGCATCACCATCGGTGAGCAGTTGCTCGATGTGCGCCATGGTCGACGGCTCGCGCAGTGTCACAAGGTTCTCGATCAGCAGGTACTCGAGTCCGGCCGCACTGGCGTGGGCCGCGATTGCTTCGAGATCACGCTTGAGGCCGTCCCAGCGTTCGGCGCGGAGCTCGGGAACGTTCCACTCGGGAACGCTCATGGCACCGACATGCCCGCCCGTCGCGCGGCATCCGAGGGCCGCGGTCAGGTCGATGATTGTGTGGTACCAGTGCACTGCCGCGGCACGCCGCGCCTGGTCGGGATGCATGAGCAGGTCGAGCGAGTACGCGGCGAGACCCGTGAAGGTGGCGTGTGCCTGCAGCCCATTGGCGTCGAGCGCGGCGCGGTGGCGCTCCACGGCATCGCGGCTGCCGGCGAAGGTCTCGATGCCTTCGACGAGGTCGAGTGACAGCTCGACGAGATCGAGGCCGAGGTCATTGCGGACCACCGAGGCCCAGTCGGCGGGACGCGGCCAGCGCTTCAGCGCGAAGCAGGTGTTGATGCCCAGGTTGACCTTCATGGGAGCTCTCCCGCAGGGCGTTCGGTGGACGATGTGCCGGCGTGGAGCGCGGCGGATGCGACGACTGATCGATAGCGCGCGTAGACCGCTTCGTATCTGTCGTGATTGGCAGGATCTGGCTGGATCGCCGGGTCGGGACGGCACGCGGCCGCAACTGCCGACTCGGCATCCGGGTAGATGCCCACACCGAGCCCTGCCAGCATCGCAACACCCGAGGTGGTGGCATCTCCGGGGACACGAGCGACTGGGATGCCGAGGACATCCGCCTTGATGTGGTTCCAGGTTCGCAGCGACGCGGGGCGGCCGGAGACGCGCATCTCGGTGGCGGGCGTGCTCGCCTTCCCCAGCAGCTCCACGTGCGCGCGAATCGCAAACGCGACGCCTTCGAAGGCGGCTCTCGCCAGCGACTTCCGGTCGTGGCGTGTCGAGAGGCCGATGGCCGCACCGCGCAGCGCCGGGTCGTCACGCTCACCATCGCCGAGGACCGGCACGAAGAGCAGCCCATCCGACCCGGGAGCCACCTCGCCGGCCTCGCGGTCGAGCAGTGCGAAGTCGTCCGCTCGCACATGGCCCGACCGGCCGCTGTAGATCAGCGAGGCGAGCCAGTCGATCGCCTCGCCCGCAGTGTTGATCCCGACCTCGGTGACGTAGCCTTCCGGCGCAACCGCGCTCGGGTAGTGGGTGATCGCCAGGTCCTTGGTCGGCTCGCTCACCACCGTGTTGAGGCACGTTGAGCTGCCTGCCATCTCGCTCACCGGTCCGGGTGCGGTGACCCCCGCACCGAGCGCGCACGCGATGCTGTCGCCCGCGCCTGCAACCACCGGGATTGTCTCGGTCAGTCCGAGTCGCTGTACCAGTGACGGTCGCAGCTCGCCCACGACGCTCCATGACGGAGAGGGAACCGGTAGCTGGGTCATGTCGAGACCGACGGCTTCGACGAGCTCCGGCGCCCAACGGCGCGCGCGGAGATCGAGGAGCGCGCTCGCCGCGGCCAGGCTCCAGTCGGTGACCGCGTCACCTGTGAGGGTGAGCGCAAGCAATTCTGTGGGCTGCACGAACAGGCGCGTCGCGCTGAAGACGTCCGGTTCGTGGCCGCGAATCCAGAGGATCTTCGCGGCGACGTGGAAAGCGGCGGGCACGTGGCCGGTCAACGTGTGCAGACGTTCGACACCGAATGTCTCGCAGAGCGTGTTTGCCTCGGCAACCGCGCGGTTGTCCCGGTAGATGAGCCCCGGGCGAAGCGGCGCGCCGCGGCCGTCGATCGGCACCACCGAAGGGCACTGGCCGGTGAGCCCGATCGCCCGGATGCTGTGACGGCTTCCCAGTTGCCTAACGAGCGCGCCGAGCGCGGAAAGCGACGACGAGCGCCACCTGTTTGCGTCCTGCTCCGCCCACCCGTCGCGCGGCGTGAAGGTCGGATACGGGCGGCGTATCTCGAGGAGCATCGCGCCTGCCGTGTCATAGGCCGTCGCGCGGGCGCCGGACGTTCCCACGTCCACGGACACGAGCGCTTCACCCCTGGTCATGGTTGCGGGCATTCCGTACTACCCGCGAACCAGTTGCTGTGCCTTGACCTTGTCTCCGTCGAGGGTGATCAGGGCGCCGTTGAGCGCACCGGTCGAGTAGTCGCTGCCCGGATTGAGCACGACGGTGCGGCCGATCCTGCGGATGCCTGATGACTCGTGAATGTGCCCGTGCAGGCCGAGCAGTGGCTGATAGGTCTGTTCAGCATCGCGAACCGCGGTGCTCCCCACCGGCACCATGCGCACCTGGCCGAGCGTTGCCTGCACCTGCAGGTTCGCGTCCAGGAGTGGTGCCTCGTCCAGCTGCGTTCCGAAGGGCGGGGCGTGCAGGTTGAAGACGGCTCGCTCGGGATGCTCCAGCTTGGGCACCATCGCGTCGATGGAGGCACGGAGATGCGCCTCGTCCTGCTCGCGATACGTGTGCCACGGCGTCACGTTGGAGTACCCGCAGCTGATCATCTCGTGCTCGTCGTCCAGCCAGACGACCCTGCCCTCATCATGCGTGCCCCAGGGAGCGCTGTCGAGCAGCGTGCTCAGCTCCTCCGGGTCGTCATTGCCGAGCATGAAATACAGCGGTATGCCGAGCGGCCGGAGACGATCATCGGCAAGCTGGAGCCACTCTGTCAGTCGCTCGCGCATCAGACGCAGGAAGAGATCATCGAGGCCGCCCTGCGCTTCCATCGCCTCGAGCTCGCCGGGGTCGGCGCGGTACGGGTAGTAGCCGTGGTCAGCGATGAGCTTCTCCAGCGCGACCAGCTGAGGTCCTTCGACGACGTCGTAATCGGTACCCACGAAGCGGCACTGCCAGCGGCCGCCCGGCGCACGCACGATTGACTGGATCGCCTTCCCCGCCACGTCGCCACCGAGGACCAGCACCTTCGCGTCGTAGATCCTCGCGGCGTTGATGAACTTGCGGAAGCAGACGTTCGATCCGTGCAGGTCGCTGACGAAATAGATCCTGGTCTTCGCCATGTCAGGCGGGAACCGCCTCGCGTGCACGTTGCACGGCGCTCATGAATCGCCCGGCACGCTCGGGATCAACCGGGTTCCAGGTGATGCCGTCATGCTTCAGGCTCGTGCCGACGAAGACGCCGTCGGCAATGGCGAGAATTTCATCCACGGTCTCCTCGCGCACACCGGTGTTCGCGAGAACCGGCATGTTCGGAACGGCCTGCTTCGCTTCCAGCAGTTGCGAGAGGTGGGTGGGGGTGCCGGTGATCTGTCCGCTGATCAGGATCGCGTCGACGCCCAGATACTCGGCGCTCTTCGCGCGCATGCCGAGCGAGCGGTTCCCGAGGCTGCTCGCGAATTCCGGTGTGATGTTGCTGAACATCGCCACCGATCCGGCGCCGATCTGCTCGCGGTAGGCGGCGATGGTTCCGAAGTCGGGTTGCATCACTCCGAGGTCGCTCTCGAAGACGCCGGTGAAAACCTCGCGCACGAATGAGGCGCCGGTCGCGCGCGCGACCGCGAGGCTCGAGATCGGGTCCCAGACAAGGTCGACGCCGAACGGCCTGGTGATGAGGTCGCGCACCTGGCCGATGACGGCCGCCATCCCCGCGGCGACCTCGGGCCCAACGTGCATCTGATACGGAAGGTCCGCCTCATTGCAGAACAGAAAACCGTCCACTCCGGCCGCCTGCAGCGCCTCGAGGTCACGCTCCACCGACTCCACAAGATGGCGCATCCCGGCTGATCGGTCGTGGCGCGGCCGACCCGGCATCGCCGGGAGATGGAGCATCGCGATGATTGGCTTATCCACGCCGAACACTCGACGCAGCAACGTCATGCGGGCCTTCGAACGTCGGTGAGACGGGTACGGCCGTTCTCCATGGGGCGGAGCAGCGATGCGTCGGATCCCGCGACCACAACCTCGATGCCAGCCTGCTCGATGCGCGCGATCTCCTCGGCGTCGGCACTGCTGTCGGTCACGATCGTCGAGACCTGGTCGATCGGTGCCACGGTGCTCATCGCGACCGCGCCGAACTTCGAGCCGTCAGCGATCACGATGATCCGCTCGGTACGCTCGAGACCGCCGCGAATCACATCGGCATCGCGATCATCAAGCTCGGTGATGCCACGCCGCGCGGAGAGCCCCGCGGCGCCGATCACCGCCGTGTCCGTGTTGTAGCGGCGCACGGCTTCGACCGCCGACGCACCGATGCAGGTCAGCTCGTCCTGGCGAACCAGGCCGCCCGCGATGATGACGCGCACATTGCGGGTCCCGAGCAGGCTCGCGACCGCGAGCGACGGTGTGATCACCATGAGGTCTTCGCGCACCGGCAGGAGTCGCGCGAAATGCTCGACGGTCGTGCCGATCCCGAGGAACATCGAGCGCACGCCGACGGTGAGCTCCGCTGCGCGCTTGGCGATGACGCGCTTCTCCCTCGCGTGGTGCAGCGTCCGCGCGTTGGCGCCGACCTCGAACGTCCGGACAAGGTGCGTGGTGGCACCGCCGTAGGTGCGCCGCACGAACCCGTCGCGCTCGAGCCGGCGGAGGTCGCGCCGGATGGTCATCTCGGAAACCTGGAAGTCGCGAGCCAACGTGCTGACCTCGATGGCCTGGTCCTCTGCTACGCGCTCCAGCACCTTCAGGCGCCTCTCGACCGCTAACACCCTGCGCCGCTCCTCCTTGCCCTACTGAGTTCTCGTTTGTCGGGTTTTGACCGGAAGGTGTCCCTCCGTGTCCGAACCCTCTTGACACTGGTGTTCGATTGTGTTCAAACTCTGCAGGTTTTCGACGCGAGTGTCAAGTTTGGTGGTGGGGACCACCGGAGGGTCGCCATGTCTACCGCGAGCAGGCTGTTCGTCCGCAACAGCACGGGGCTGGTGCGCTCTGCGTCGGCAGTCGATGCCACGATCTTCAACGCGGTCATCTCAGCGCCGGTGGGATCGACGATCGCGTATTCGATCTTCTTTGCGCTGGTCGCGTTCCCAGGCGCGGATGTCGTCGGCGTCCTGATCCTCGTGGCGATCATCAACATCCCCGTTCTGATCATGTTCGCGCTCCTCGGAGCCAGCATGCCGAGAGTGGGAGGCGACTACGTCTGGGTCAGTCGAGTGCTTTCGCCGCCCCTGGCGCTGATCTCCAACCTCTGCATGATCATGGGCGGCCTGCTCGGCGCCGCGTTCTTCGCCAAGTTCTTCTCGTTGCTCGCGCTCGGGCCGGTGCTGGTCGCGCTCGGCTCATTCGCCAACAACAACACGCTGATCAGCTGGGGAACGTCGTTCCAGACCAACAACAGCTGGATCCTCGGCGCCTCGCTGTTCATGGTCTTACTGCAGACGCTCATACTCATCAGCGGCACCAAGGCGACCTTCCGCTGGCAGAACTACTCGTTCATCATCGCGATGGCGGGCACGCTCGTCGCGTTCATCGTGCTGCTCATCGGCAGCCAGGGCGACTTCTTCTCGCACTTCGATGCGCTCAACAAGAGCTTCGGGGGCGGCAACGTCGCGGCGGTCATTCAGGGAGCTCCGGGAGCCGCGGGGGCAGCGCCAAACTTCTGGAGCGCCGCGACCCTGCCGACGCTCTTCTCGATCCAGGGCTTCATGATGTGGAACTTCTGGTCCGTGTACATGTCGGGCGAGTTGAAGAGTGCCTCCAACCGTCGTCGTCAGCTGTCGGTGATGTTCGGGGCACTCGGGTGGGACACCGTCCTGCTCGTCATCGGCGTGCTGCTGCTCTTCCGGATCGCCGGCTACAACTTCGTCTACGCGCTCAACGACCTCAGCACCGCGTACAAGATCCCGTCCGGCCCGTTCTATCCCTTCCTCGCGTCGCTGGTCTTCAACACGCCGGTTCTCACGATCATCATCATGGGGTCGTTCCTGTTCTGGTCATTGCCCTCGATGATCGCGAACACCTTCATGCCGATCCGGTCGTTCTTCGCCTGGTCGTTCGACCGGCTCATGCCTGAGAGCCTTGCGAACGTGAACGAGCGGACTCACTCGCCGGTCAACGCGATCATCGTCACCAACGTGATCATCGCCGCGCTGGTGGTCTGGAGCGTGATCGGGAATCAGTTCCAGCTGGTGCTCGGGCTGATCGTGCTCGCCGGCGCCCTCGCCGTGATCATCGTTGGACTTGCGGCGATCGGTCTGCCCATACGCCGGCCGGATCTGTATCAAGCGTCGCCCGCAAACGTGAAGTTCCTGGGCATTCCGTTGCTCTACATCGTCGGAACGCTGTCGATCCTGGAATTCATCGGCATCATCGCGATCTCCTTCATCAATCCGCTGTCGGTCATGAACGGCAATCGCGACGACTGGTGGTGGATTCCCGCGTGGCTCGGCGCGCTGATCGTCGGTGGCGCACTCCTCTATTACGTGCCGCGCTTCATCCGTGCCCAGCAGGGCGTGAACATCGGGTTCGTCTACAAGGAGCTCCCGCCGGAGTGAGCCACTCTGCCCCTTGGCCGGAAGGGCGGTCGGTGATCCCACCGGCCGCCCTTACTATGTCCTGATGCGCAGCGGATCTTGCTGATGGCCGAGCCCGCCACACTCATCCTTTCCGACATCCGCGAGGAGGCGGAGCGGCTTGCCGGGGCGGCTGTGACGCTGGGACTCTCGGCGCGGCTCATCGGCGGCCTCGCCGTCTGGCTGCGCTGCCCGAGCGTCCACGGAGGACCCTTCGCGCGGTCATATGCCGACATGGACTTCGCGATCAGCGCCACCGCGAGCACCAAGTTCAAGGCACTGCTCTTGACCCAGGGCTACCTTCCGGACCAGTTCTTCAACGGGTTGCACGGAGCGACCCGCCTGTATTACGGAGAGCCGGCGGGGCGATGGTCGATCGACGTGGTGATCGACGAGCTCGCGATGTCGCACAAGCTCGACCTGCGCGGCCGCCTCGACGGCCCGGCGCCAACCATCCCGCTCGCCGACCTCCTGCTCACCAAGCTCCAGGTGTGGGAGATCAATCGAAAGGACCTCCGGGACACCGTCTGCCTGCTCGCCGATCATCCGTTGAGCGAGGACGACGCTGACGTCGAAGGCATCGGCCTCCCCCGGCTGCGCTCGGTTTTGGGCAAGGACTGGGGCTTCTGTCACACCGTTGTGGGCAACCTGCAGAAGGTCGCCGAGCTGTGGTCACGCGAGCCGCTGCAGGGTGCCGCGCAGGATGTTGCCGCTCAGGTCGCAAGACTGCAGCAGGTGATCGAGGATGCGCCGAAGTCGCGGGCGTGGCGGCTGCGCAGCCGCGTCGGTGAGCGCATTCGCTGGTACGAGACGCCGGAGGAGGTCAAGCACTGACGGTGGGCGCCCGGCACTAGACTTCCGGGCGTGGCTCACACCAGCGCGGCATTCGTCATCGATTCGCAGGCGCCGCACAGCATCGATCTCCCAGAGGGCACCGGCGCCAACTATGGCGCACTAACGCTCTCGAAGACCTTCACCGGTGCGATCGAGGGCACGAGCACCGTCGAGATGCTGTACACGCGCACACCGGGCGAGGACGGATCGTTCGCGGGCGCGGGATACGTCGCGCTCGAGCGCATCACCGCAACGGTCGACGGCCGCACTGGCACCTTCGTGCTCCTGCACATCTCGACGGTCGCCGGAAACGAGCCGCCTTTGAGCCGCTACCTCATCTCGCCGCGATCGGGCACCGGCGAGCTGGCGGGCATCTCCGGCGTCGGACTGATCACGATCGGCGACGACGGCTCACACACGCTGCACCTCGACTACGAGGTGGAGTGATGTCCGCGACCGGTGTCGACGACATCAGCCAGTTGCCACCAGACCTCCCGGTACCGATCGATGACGGGGCGTGCGATCACCTGACCGGCATGCGCGTGCCTTCCATCGCACTCCCATCGACGAGCGGGCGCGATGTGTGCCTCGCCGATCTCCTCGGATGGACGGTCGTCTACACGTACCCGCGTACCGGCGAGGACGGTCTCGCCCCACCGCCTGGTTGGAACGAGATCCCAGGCGCACGCGGGTGCACTCCGCAGACGTGCGGATTCCGCGATCACTTCCAGGAGATCAGCGCGCTCGGCGCCGCGGTCTTTGGTCTGAGCACGCAGACCTCGGCCTATCAGCGCGAAATGGTCGAGCGACTCCACGTGCCGTTCGAGGTCCTCTCCGACGCCGGCCTCGCGATGACCCATGCGCTCCGTCTTCCGACCTTCACCTTCCGGGAGATGACGCTAGTGAAGCGCATCACTCTGTTCATCCATGACGGAGTCATCGAGCACGCGATCTACCCGGTGTTTCCGCCCGATCGCAGCGCCGAGGAAGCGCTGCGCTGGCTCGAGGGAGCTGTGTCATCGAACTGAGCGGAAAGGTGACCATCGTCACGGGCGGCGCCAGTGGCATCGGCGCCGCGTCGTGCCGGGCGCTTGCGGCCGCCGGCGCTCAGGTCGCGGTCGTCGATCGTGACGGGCAGGGTTGCGAGACGGTCGCTGCTGAGGTCGACGGGATTGCCGTGGTCGCCGACGTCAGTGATGAGGCGTCGGTGAACGCGATGGTCGTCTCGGTCACGTCACGTCTCGGGCCGATCGACATCTGTTTCAGCAATGCGGGGATTGCGACCGGTGGCGACATTCTGACGACCGAGACTGCTGTGTGGGATGCGCAGTGGGCCGTCAACGTCATGGCCCATGTGTATGCGGTGCGCGCCGTGCTGCCCGGGATGCTCAAGCGCGGCAGCGGCTACCTCGTGCACACGGCGTCGATGGCGGGCATCCTCAGCAGCCATGGCAACGTCACCTACACGACCACCAAGCACGCGGTGGTGGGACTGGCGGAGTGGCTGTCGATCACGTACCACCATCGAGGGATCGGCGTGTCGTTGATCGCGCCGCTGGGCGTGAATACGCCGATGCTGGCAGGCGCTGATCCGCGGTTCGCCGCGGCGGTGGCCGGTCCGATCAAGGAACCCGAAGACGTCGCCGCGTTGGTAGTGGAGGCGATTGTCGCGGAGCGGTTCCTGGTGCTCACCGATCCGATCGCCCAGACGTGGATGGAGCGCAAGACGGGCGATCCCGAGCGCTGGCTGCGCGGGATGCGCCGGGTGCAGCAGCAGTTGGAAGAGGACGCGCTGCCGTCGAGCTAGCGCGGCGGCCCTGCTGCCGCAGTCGGCCCTCTGAACGTCGATCGGGTCGCCTCAGTTTTAGTGTCAGAACTGGCGATAACCTAATCCGGGCCCACATTGTCCGCCCGGTGACGAACAGATGTTTGGTACAATGGCGGCATGGAAGCGTTCGCGATCCCGGATGCGCGAGACCGTGTCAATGAGGCCGTTGATGCACTCGTCAGCGAGTCCATCGACGAGTTCTCGACAGAGGCGCTGGGCATGGACATCATCGACATCCACCGGACCATCGATCGACTCGAAGCAGAGTTGGTCCGTCGCTTGCGTTGCTTTGATCGTGCTCAGGGCGCGCAGTCCGACGGCGGCGGCACCACGCTGTCCTGGCTGCGACGCTGCGGCATGACCGTGAAGACAGCCAGCTATCGCGTCCGCCTGGCGCGAGCGCTCGGCGAGCTCCCGGGTGCCCTCGATAGCGCCGTTCGGGGCGCGCCTCCTTATGCAACGTGGCCATGATTGCCCACCTGGCCAAGGATGTCGGCATCGAGGAGGTCAAGCCGTTCGAGAGCATCCTCGTGGGCGCGGGCGATACGCTCGAACCCCGTCAGATGCGGACCCTCACGCAGGCGACCCGGCTGCGCCTCGATCCCGACGGCGTGCTCGCCGCTGACAACCGCGCCCACGGGCGTCGCTGGTTGGATTGCGACGAGACTTATGGCGGCGTGTTCGTTCTCCGTGGTGAGTTCGATGCCGAAGGCGGCGCTGATCTCAGCCCGATTTCTCGCGTCACGGGTTCGGCGTTCCGGCCAACCCTTCGAACCCATCGAAACGCGAACGCATGGGTTCGCTCGAGCCTCGGGTTTCACATCAAAGGGCGGCCGTGCCTGAGCTCACGCCAGCGCAGGTCGCGGCGATCGCTCGTCTCGAGACGCTTCGGGGGGAGCTGTGGTTGACGTTCCTCTCGACTAAGTCTGCGAACACCTTGCGCGCATACAAGACGGACGTTGCAGACTTCCAGGCTTTCTGTCTTGCGCAAGGCCTGCTCGGCATGCCGGCCTCGCCGGCCACGCTCGCCCGATATGTCGTTTCGCTCGTGGATCGAGGGCTGAAGCCGTCTACGATCCTGCGCCGGAGGGCGTCCATCTCGGTCGCACACCACCTGTACGGCATCCGCCTCCCGGATGCGAGCGACCTTCAGCTACCGGCGCTGTTCGGCAACGTCCGACGACAGCTCCAGTTCACCACCAAGAAGAAGCCGATCACCATCGACGACCTCCGCCTGCTCGTGTCCGCAACGCCACAAGGGTCCGATAGGCGCCAGAGATCGGGCGCTGCTCCTGGTTGGTTTCGCGGGCGGATTCACCTCGAAGGAACTGGTGAGCTTGGCTGTTGACGATGTCGGCGTGGCTGCCCATCGGCTTCGCGTCCAACTCCGGACCCGGGCCGATCGCCCATGGCTCTACCGAGTCCCGATTCAGATACCGCGAGGCAGTCACGTTGAGACGTGTCCGGTCCAGGCGCTTCGAGACTGGTACGCGGTCGCCGACGTCAGCAGCGGGCCGATCTTCAGATCGGTCGATCGACACGGGCGAATCGGGCATTGCCCGCTTAGCGAGCGCGCCGTGGGATTGATCATCAAGCGCGCCGCGGCCCAAGCTGGCCTCGATGACGGCCTGTATAGCGCGCACTCGCTGCGTGCGGGCCTCGTGACTGCCGCAATCACCGGCGGCGCGCCAGAGCGCGTTATCGCCGAACCGACTGGTCATCGGTCGTTGGCAGCGTTGCGCCGCTACCCGGTTTGGGGGAGGTCTCACGACCGGCATGCGGCAGATTACTTGGGGCTGTGACCCCCACTGGCGGCCCGATGCCAAAGGAACGTGGCGCCGCCACTGACCTTGAGCGCCTGGGCTTCATAAGTTGGAGCTCGAAGACAGCGTAAGGGTTCGAATCCCTCTCGCTCCGCCAATGTGATGTCTCAGGTGATGGTGCCCACCTGTCTCGGGACATAGTGCCCGATTTTTGGTCGGCCGCAGGGCGTGCCGAGCGGTTGGTAGTCACGAGTGGGATCGATCGTGAGTTCACGGATCAGCCTGCCGTCGTCGTTGACCACGCGGATGTGAGGCCCTGCGACGAGCAGGGTGATGCGCATGCCGATGTAGGACCTGCCGATGCCGATGTGGCGGAGGCGGCTCAGGTAGCGAAGGGTCACGCGTCCCGCCTTGTCCACGGTGTCGTGGCGGACGCGAAGGTGCGGTGCCACATGGGGTTCGTCGGGGCGCGACTTGAGGCGAGCATTGAAGTCCATCAGCGGCGTCTGACCGTTCAGCGCGCGCTGCGGTCGGTGGTGGTTGTAGTAGGTGCGGAAGGCACTCCGCTAACCGTGATTCCCCTGAGCAGCTCATGAGCCGCTGGGAGGACGCTGTGTCTCGTTCTCGGGCCGCCGTGACAGAGGCGCTCTTCAGGCGGCTTAGAGCAGCTTGCTCACCACACCACCACCCTCGGCGAATCACCGAGCTTGCGACGCAGCCTAATCGACATCATCGAGGAGTAGGGGCGGCACACCGGGCATGCCGACCTCATTCGCGAGGCGGCGGATAGGCTCGTCTGTCAGGAGCCTCCCACTTGATGGCGGGCCACATCGGATAAGTAGATAGGGACGCTCCGATGCTAGCCGCTCTCTGTCAACGACACGTGATGGCGTTGGAGCTGGACTCTATATGCGTACCGTTCGGGATTGAAGTAGTTCACACATCGCTCGACCGGTCGGCCCTCCGCATCAAAGTGAACACGCTCGATGCGCATCACCGCCTGGCCACCTTGGCAGTCAATGTGCTGCGCGATTGCATCCGGGATCGCAACAGCCGTAACCACTTGCCGTGCCCCGGTGATCGTGTGAGGAAGTATCCGATCCAGTATCCCCAGGACCGTCTCGTCGCTACGCGCGCGGGACTCCCATAGGAATGGCCACTCGGACAGCTCTTCAGCGAGTCTGGTAGGAAGGAATACCTCCGTATAGCAGAACGGAAGCTCGAGATGAACACGGCGATACGTAATTCTCAAAACGCTGTCGAACTGCAGTCCAAGTCCAGCGGCAGCGTCGCTGTCTTCCACGACGGTGAGTGGGTTGACGACCTCCATGAGTGTGTCACGAGAAAGAGCCAGGAGCTCGTCGATCGAGTCATTCAACCGTCGGTATGGCTGAGGCTTCGCGGCGAAGGTTCCTTTGCCGGGAAACCGACTGACGATACCTTCGCTGACAAGTTCCAAATATGCGCGACGTACCGTCCCGCGACTCACGCCGTAACGCTCGACAAGCTCGGCTTCGGTGGGCAGTCGGCCATGAGGCCCAAAGTCGCCCTCTCGGATGGCCGAGCGCAGACCCGCGGCTACCGACCGATAACTCGCCCTGCGCCAGGCGGTATCGTCAACCGTTCCCTGCTCGGTGGTCAGCGCCTCAGCCATGCGTCAGTGATCCGAGTCCGATCGCTGCGCCCCGGACGACCGAGTGAACCTTCCACGCTCCCGTTGGAGCCATTGTGACCTCCGCTGCAGGGTTCCCCTGACCGGCAACCTTAGTCCGTATTATCGGGTCAAGTCCGCGTCGCCCATTTGGCTAACCCTAACGTCCCATATGGCGTACAAACCTACTGCAATTGTATGACCATATCCGCTAGTATGGCTAGCCGGATGGAAACGCTAGAGCGTCGGCATGTCCTCCGCCGGCTCGACGGCTACCTCGAGGAGCTCGAGGATGCGCAGGCGAGTGGGCACACCGTGATTCCGGCGCACATAGCCGAGCGACTTCGAGCCGAAGTACCGGGGCTGAGGCCGGGGCTGTCCATCGCCGACACGCTGGATCTCGTCTTCCGTCAGCAGGAACGCCACATGGCGAACTCTGGACCGCGTGGGGAAGACGGCGACAGGACCAGTCAGATGGATGAGTCCGAGGCACGCACGCTCACGGCAAGGATCAAGCGCCGGCTGCACGGTGATGTCAGCGCGCTCTTGCTCGAAGCCCACGATCGCCGCGCATGGACGCTCTTGGGATATCGAACATGGAAGGACTACGTTCATAGCGAATTCGGTTTGAGCCGGCGTCGTTCGTACGAGTTGCTCGACCATGCCTTCGTGCTCAAGGAGCTGAAAGCCGCGGCAGGTCTGTGCGGAATTCCGCACATCAACCCATACACCGCCGCTCGCATCAAGCCGCATCTCGAATACATATCGCGAACGCTGCGCGAGAAGGCCGATACGCTTAAACCGCACGACGTGGGATCCGTGATCAAGACTGCGCTGGAGAGGTCGCATCTCACCGTCGGCCCTCTTGCGGCACACCCGCCGCTCTCTACCGCGTCGCTCGTCGGCTCGCCTGGTGATTTCGCGAGCCGACGAACCGAACGACTCTTGGATGACGGCCGCGCTAGCGAGGGTGTCGTCGACCTTTCCGCCCTGTGGACGGCAATCGAGTTCCTCGCCGCGCTTCCCTCGGCAAGGACCGTCGCGGCGCAAACCCAATTTGGAGACAGAGACCATCTCGTTGCCCTACAGCGCGCCCTTTGCTGGCTGGGGGAGTTCGCCGACCAGATGATTGATGGTGCTAGGGCCGCCATTGCATGAGGACTGCGGCCTGTCAGATCCCGTAGGCGCCGTGACCGCACGCCAATCGCGGTCGGTAGGGTATCTCGGCATGACCCCGAAGGGACGAGACGCGTCGCGCTGCCGGAGGGCAGCAGGTCGTGTCTGGTGAGCACAATCGCGGGCGACCAATCTTGATCGCGTTAGAGGTAACTGCATGAGCGTTATTGCGGCGTCACGACAAAGCACCCCTTCGCCCAAGGGCAGAGATCCCCGAATCGCCGGTATTGGTTGTACTGAGTTCTATCGGCGCGGACGCAGCCCCTTGAGTCCGTATGGCTTAGCCCTCACCGCAATTATCAATGCAGCTGATGACGCCGGCATTGATGTCAAGGAAATTGACGGCCTGGTGTCGCACTCGGGCGAACCATTCACGACGTCCGCGATCGTCGACGGGCTCGGGTTAAGTCGATTCTCGTACGGCTCTCAGCCCTTGGACCTGACCGCCGGTGGAGCTCCTTTCGCCGTGCAGCTCGCAGCCGATGCAGTGGAACAGGGCCGTGCTGACGTCGTCGTTGTGTACAAGGCGCTTCGCATGGGTGCTGCGGATCGATTCGGGCGCCCGGGCGGCCATGTCGTCGACAACCGCGACGAGCGAATCGGATCGGGAAAGACGGTGAGGCATGAGCACGTCTACGTGCGGTCGTTGGCTGGCGCCTTCAGTGCCCCGTACGGTGCCTCTGTCGCGGCGCAGCACTGGGCCCTCCACGCCCAACGACATATGTATCAGTACGGAACGACATCACGGCAATTCGGCATGGTAGCCAAGACCTTTCGCGATCACGCCGCTCGTAACCCGCGAGCTCTCTACCGCACCACGTTCACGATCGACGAGCACCAGTCATCGCGGATGATCTCGACGCCACTCCGGCTGCTGGATTGCTGTATNNGTATGGAGAGTGACTCGGCGATCGCTTTTCTCGTGACGACCGCCGACCGAGCTCGCAGCTGCAAGACGCGTCCGGTGAGGATCCTGTCGTCCGCGTACGGAACAGACGTTGGAATGACTCAGATCCACGGCTGGTCCGAATATCCGACCAGCAATCTGCGAAGTATCAGGGAGAGGCTGTGGGGGCAGGCCGGAGTCGGACCGAAGGATGTCGACACGGCGCAAATCTACGATCACTTCAGTTCGGGGGTGATCATGGCGTTGGAGGATCTAGGGTTTTGCCCAATAGGGGAGGGCGGCCCCTTCGTTGCGACGGGGGCAATCGCTTGGCCCGATGGTGAATTGCCTACCAATACAAGTGGTGGCATGCTGAGTGAGGTCTACTGCGTTGACATGAATCTCCTGGCTGAGGGGATTCGCCAGATTCGCGGTGAATCGACGTCTCAGGTTCCCGGCGCCGAAGTCGCGCTCGTGACAGGCGGTGGTGCCGCATGCCCAAATGGCGCAATTCTGTTGGCCCCCGATTGAGCCAACCGTGGGCTCTGGGGCCCGACTGCTATCTGCACAACCCGGAGGTTTGCCTACAGTGAGCTATTTCCCAAGTACGGCGCCGATTCCTGAACCGACCATCGATGACGGTGAGTTTTGGGAGTACTGCGCGAAACATGAACTTCGTGTTCAAGCTTGCACGGCCTGCGGTCGACTCCGCTTCCCGCCAAAGCCGCGGTGCCCGGAATGTCTTTCAGAGGAGACCACATGGGAGCGCCTACCAGGGACGGGATCGGTGTACACGTACACAGTCGTCTACAACGTCGTCGAGCCGGGACTGCGAGGAATAGACCCGTACAACATCGTGGTCGTGTCTTTGGATGGTACTGACGGTCTCCATATGATCAGCAACGTCCTCGACATCGAGGAGGACGCACTCACAATCGGGATGCCGCTCGCGGTGGCCTGGGACACTCAAGGCGGATTCGACTTACCTCGATTCCGTCGTGCGTAGCACCGTAGTGCGAGGTGTCATGACGGTGACCGGCGAGGTGCGTCCAGACCAACTTGGGCGCACCTTGATACATGAGCACGTCTTTGCCGCGCTCCCCGGCTTCGACCTTGACGTTCGCGACAGCCTGGATGACGACGAGGCGGTGAAGACATCCGTCGAGGTTCTGCGGGCCGCGAAGGAATTTGGAGTCCAAACGGTCGTTGACGCAGCACCGCTGAATTGGTATCGCCGGCCAGATCTCCTTGAGCGGATCTCGGAGGAGAGTGAAGTGTTCATCGTCGCGTGCACCGGCCTCTACACG
>PKXZ01000019.1 GCA_003132525.1 Candidatus Dormiibacterota bacterium
CTCGCGCCCACCACAAAAAGGCGGACGCTACAAACGCCGATCCTCTGCTTCGTAGGCCCCCCTGGTGTCGGCAAGACGTCCCTTGGCCGCAGCATCGCAAGAGCGTTGGACCGCAAGTTCGTGCGCATGAGCCTCGGTGGCATCCGCGACGAGGCTGAGATTCGAGGTCACCGCCGCACGTACATCGGGGCACTTCCTGGTCGCATCATCCAGTCGATGCGCACGGCCGGGACGCGCAACGCCGTGATCATGCTCGACGAGATCGACAAGGTGGGCGCGGACTTCCGCGGTGATCCTTCGGCGGCGTTGCTCGAGGTGCTGGATCCCGAACAGAACTGGGAGTTCAGCGACCACTATCTTGAGGTTCCGTATGACCTTTCGCAGGTGCTGTTCATCACGACGGCGAACATCGTCGACACGATCAGCCCGCCGCTTCGTGATCGGATGGAGATCATCCGCATAACCGGATACACCGAGCAGGAAAAGGTGCAGATCGCCGAGCGTCATCTCGTGCCGCGTCAGCTCGATCAGCATTCTCTGGACGTGGGTGAGCTGGAGATTCCTCACGAAACCATCGTCGCGATGCTGCATGGATACACGCGCGAAGCCGGTGTGCGCCAGCTCGATCGCACCATCGCGGAAGTCGCGCGCAAGGTTCCCCGCAAGCTCGCGGCCGGGGCGGTACCGCCAGTTGTGATAACGCCCGAGGATCTGTCGGACCTGCTTGGTCCGCGGCGCCATGACTACGGCGAGGCACACGAGCAGGACGAGATTGGTGCCGTGACCGGCGTGGTGGTGAGCGAGGTCGGCGGCGACATCGTGACCGTCGAGGCTCTCGCGATCGAAACCAAGCCGGACCTGGTGCTGACCGGTCAGCTCGGCAGCGTCATGGAGGAATCCGCTCGAGCCGCGTTGTCGTGGGCGAAGGTGCACGCCGTCGAATACGGTGCGCCTCGAGATTTCTTCGACACGCACGCGATCCACCTGCATGTGCCGGCAGGCGCAATCCCCAAGGACGGACCGTCGGCAGGCGTGACGATAGCGACGGCGATGGTGTCGGTGGCATCGGGTCGCCGCGTGCGTCGCGATCTCGCGATGACCGGCGAGATCACCCTGCGCGGCAAGGTGCTTCCGATCGGCGGCGTCAAGGACAAGTTGCTCGCCGCGCACCGTTCCGGTTTGACGACGTTCATCCTGCCGGCCAGGAACATGCGCGATCTGTACGAGATCGACAAGGAGATCCTCGATGCCGTCGAGGTGGTCCCGGTCGACAATGTGGGCGAGGTGCTCGTCCGAGCGCTCGTCGAATCGGACGTACCACGCCGGCGCGAACGCCACGGTGCGGGGTTCGTGCTCCCGATCACCGCATCCGACGTGCTGGGCCCGATCAACGCCAACCCCGCGTAGCGCGCAGCCGTGACCGACACGCTGCGCGACCTCGTCGAGCTGGCAATCGTGGTCGACCCGATGTTCGACCAGAACTGCTACGTGCTACGCCGTCGCGACACCAACGACGCGCTGGTCGTCGATCCCGGGTTGCAACATCCACAGACCATTGCGGTGCTGGAGCAGCGCGGGCTGCGCTGCGATCGCATCCTGCTCACGCACGGCCATCCGGACCATGTCAGCGGAGTCCCTGCTGTGAAGGCCGTGTTCGGCTGCGAGGCCGCAATCCATCCTGATGATCGCGAACAGCTCGAGGCTGTTCACTATCTTCCCGGCGTTCCGGATGATCTGCCCGACGTCATCTGCGAGCAGGATTTGACCGACGGCGAGGTGCTTTCCTGGCAGGGGCTCGACATCGAAGTCGTGCACACGCCGGGGCACACCAGGGGCTCGGTCTGCTTCCGCATTGGTCCCGACCTGCTGTCCGGGGACACGCTCTTCAACCGGGGTATCGGGCGCTTCGATCTCCCCGGAGGATCGCGGTCCGCACTCATCTTTTCGATCGAGCAGCGCATCTACACGCTGCCTCCCGAAACCGTCGTCTACCCCGGCCACGGGCAGCGGACGACGGTGGAGGAGGAGATGCGCGAGAACCCCTTTGTGGTGCACCCGCGATACCGCTGATCCAGGGATCCTGTGCTACGGTGCCTGGGAGGGGCGTTTGAAGAATGAGCTTGGTGATGCGTACAACACTGGCGATCGGCGCGTGCGTCGTGGTTACCGTTACCGCTGGATGCGGTGGCGCCAGCAGCACTGCATCGTCTGATCCCGCATCGGCATCGCCAACGCCGAGCGCCTCCGGTACGGCGACGGCCTGCGCGAATCCGCAACTCAGCGCGGCAAGCTCACCGGTGACGCAACTCGCGCTCACCGTCAGCGATCTACCGCCTGGCGGCCCGTCACTCGAACAGATCAGTGATGGCGAGATGAACAACACGGCGAATAGCGATCAACGCGGATTTGCCAACATCAGCAACACGTATCGCATCGAGGATGACGTCGTGCTCGACCCGTCGGCGCTGGCCGCAACCGCCGACTACCCGCAGTTGCGCGACGCAACCAAGACGCAGTTTGCGACAGTCACGAGTGCAACGTCGCCCGCCGCGCTTGGATGCGTTGCGGATGAGTTCATTGGCAAGAACCGAACCTCGTACAGTCAGGTGGGGATCGCGTTCCAGGAGGGCGACGTGATCGCCGTTGTGCTCGTCGTCAACTCCGCCGCGCCCGTGGATCCCGCCTTCGCGGAGGCGGTCGCGCAGGCGCAGGATCAGAAGATCGCCAGCGCAACGACCTGAGGTCAGTCCGTCCGCCCGAGTCGCTCCAGCAGCTCGTACACGATCGCTCCGGTGACACCCCAGATGATCCGGCCTGAAGCCTCGTAATAGTGGATACGCCGGGGCAGACCGTCACGTTCGATCTCGCGAACCGTGTGCGGCGCCAGCATGAGTTCCGCGATGTCGACCCGGAACCACTCGGCAATCTCGTAATCGTCCGGCTTGAACTCGATTGGCGCGCGCTGCAGACCGACGACGGGGGTCAGCCAGCGCCCGGACACCACAGTCGAGAACGGCGTGAGCACACCAAGGATCTCGACGCTCGCAGGCTCGATTCCCAACTCCTCGCTCGCCTCGCGCAGAGCCGTCGCCACCACGTCGGCGTCGGTCGTCTCGGCACCGCCGCCAGGGAATGCGATCTGCCCCGGATGCTGGCGAAGCTCCTCGGAGCGAAGCACGAAGAGGAGCGGCACGCCGGGCGTCGTGGGATCGCAGAGGAGCAGCACGGAGGCCGGCCGCAGGCCATCCGGCGCGCTCGGCAGTGCGGCCGGGTCACGCGCCGCGAGACGCAGCCGATCGACGATATCGGGAGCGGCGGTCATTGCGCGGATCTCCATGCCGTACGCTTGAGTTGATGAGCATCGACGCACCACGTGAGACCAAGCCGCGCCGGCGTTGCGCGAAATGCGGCGGCGACATGCGTTTCTCGCATCGCGAGTACGCCGGCAAGGGTATGTCCGCCGCGGTGCTGCGATGCCTCAGCTGTGGTGACGTGATACGCGACGCGGCGCGCGAAGCTGCTCAGGTGACGCAGCGCCATACCTCGAAACGGCATCGCGACCTCGATGCCGGCCCCCTGGCGAACCCCGTCCTCGATCCCGACATCGCGGCTCGGTTGCTCGAATCCACTCGCGACTCCGGCTGACTCAGCGTCCCGCGGCCGCAGCCGTCCGCTCCGCCGGGACGAAGCGCTCGAACCACTGCAGGATGTCGTCGTTGACGCGGTCGTGGTCGACATCAACGGAAATCCCGTGACCGCTGCGAGGAAGGAGCTCAAGTCGCACGGCCTCGCTCCCGATCAGTCGCCGCGCGATCTCTCGACCGCAACGCGGATCGATGGATCGATCCCGCTCGCCGTGTATGACCAGCACCGGAGCTCGGATCGCCGCGAGCTCGTTGCGCACCACCGCGCACAGCTTTCGCAGCTCGTCGATGCTTCTGGTCGGTCGGATGCCATAGCTGTACAGCTCCTCGACCGCATCGGGAAGCCAGAGGTCGACATCGTCGCCGGCGCGGTGCCAGCGCACCACGCGCTTGATCACCGGGAGCAGCGGCGGCAGCGGTCCGCTCAACCAGACCGGTGCCGCAAGCGCCGCGACCGCCCGAACGCGCAGGTCGTGTGCCGCGAGGTGGAGCGCCAGGGTGCCACCCATCGACTGACCGGCAACCACGACGTCACGGCATTCGGCGGCAAGCTCGTCGAATGCCGCCGCGACGGCACCCGACCAGTCCCGCCATCGGGTTCGCTCGAGGTCCTCCGGCTTCGTCCCGTGCCCGGGGAGCATCGGTGCATAGCATCGGAATCCACGGGCAGCGAGCGCCTCCCCAAGACGGCGTAGCTCGGGCGGCGTCCCGGCGAAGCCGTGGATGAGCAGCGCACCGTGCGGTCCGTCGCCGAGGTGCCACGGGCGGATGACCTCCGGGTCAAAGGGCGCGAGGGTGCGGGCGGTCATGCTTCGAGTATATGGATCGCGCTGCTGAGCCTCGGTGCTACCGTCGCCCGCGATGGGCGCGGAGGTGATGCGGCAGGCACTCGAGACGGTGGTCTCCGGTCGCTCGCTCGACGTCCCGACCGCGCGAGCGGTGATGGACACCATGATGGAGGGCGAGGCATCGCCAGTCCTCGTTGCAGCCCTGGTGGCCGCGCTGCGTACCAAGGGCGAGTCGGTGGATGAGCTTGCCGGCATGGTGGAATCGATGCGAGCGCATGCCACGCAGGTGAAACTGCCGATCGAGGCGGTCGATACGTGCGGCACGGGCGGTGACGGAGCAGGAACCTTCAACATCTCGACCGCCGCAGCGCTGGTGGCCGCGGGCGCCGGGTGTCCGGTGGCAAAGCACGGCAATCGTGCAGCGTCCTCGCGATGCGGCAGCGCCGACGTGCTCGAAGCACTCGGGGTGGTGATCTCCCTTTCGCCGGAAGGCGTTCGACGTTGTGTGGAAGAGGCGGGCATCGGGTTCCTCTTCGCACCCGCGTTTCACCCCGCGCTGCGCCATGTCGGTCACGTTCGCAGTGAGCTCGGCATTCGAACGGTGTTCAACGTCCTCGGTCCACTCGCGAATCCGGCTCGCGTCCGGCACCAGTTGCTGGGTGTGGCGAATGAGCGGCTCACGCCGATGATGGCCGAGGTGCTGCATCGACTGGGACACGTCCACGCGATCGTGTTCACCGGTCCTGACGGCGTCGACGAGCTCGGTGTCGCCGGTGCCGCACGCTGTTACGAGGTCACTGCCGAGGGCGTGCGCGACTTCGTCATCGATCCGCGCGACGTGGGGCTCGAGGCGGCGCCATTGGATGCGGTTCGCGGCGGAGACGCCGATACCAACGCCGGCACCATTCTTTCGGTTCTGAACGGCGAGCACGGGCCGTGTCGCGACGTCGTGGTGCTGAACGCCGCCGCCGTCCTGCTCGCTGCGGATCACGTCACGAACTTGCTGGACGGAGTCGCGGTGGCCGCCGCATCGATCGACACCGGCGCCGCTCGGCGCTCGCTCGAGCAACTGGCTCGCGTGTCCCACGAGGTGGCCGCGTGAGCCGCGCGTCCGCGCTGCTCAGCCTACAGCAGATCGACGACCGCATCGCGGCGATTACCTCGGAGATCGCCACGGCGGAAGCATCGCTACGCGGCGATCCCGAGCTCGGTCGTCTGCGCAGGACCGAAGCCGCCGCACAGGAGGAACATCGCGCGCTCGGGACGAACGCCAGGCTGGCCGAGCTTGAAGCGGCATCGCTGCAGAGCCGGATTCGCGAGTTGGACCGGCGCCTCTATGGAGGCACGGTGCGCAACCCGGCCGAGCTCATGGAGATGCAGCGTGAGCTGGAGGTGATGCGCGTCAGGTTATCCACCGCGGAGGACGATGCGCTCGAACGCATGGAGCAGGTGGATCAATCGCTCGCGAGCCTGCAGAGTGCTTCAGCCCTTGTGGCAGCACGCGAATCGCAGCGCAATGACTCGATGGAGCCGCTCCGCGAGCGCCTGACAACGTTGACGGCGGAGAAGGAGCTCCTGAGTGCCGAGCGTGACGCCCTGCGAGCGGACATCGATCCAGGCGACCTCTCGCTCTACGCGCGCATCGCCGCTCACCGCCGTCCCGCGGTGACCGGGCTGGCCGGCGAATTCTGCGCCGGATGCCATATGCCGGTGTCGAATGAGGAACGCCGAGCGGTGCGCACCGGGACAGGACTGACGCAATGCGCGAACTGCGACCGGATCCTCGCGCCATGAATGCGACAGTGATTGCCTACACCGATGGGGCCTGCTCAGGAAACCCCGGCGCCGGCGCATGGGCGTACCGGGTCGAATGGCCGGATGGCGGCGTCGACGAAGCGGCGGGCGGAGAGCCCGCGACGACCAACAACCGCGAGGAGCTGAAAGCGGTCCGCGAAGCGCTGCGACGCATTCGCGCCCGCATCGGCGACGATCCGTCGTGGCGGATCGTGGTGCGCACGGACAGCCTCGGTGTCATCAACTGGCTGACCGGGGCGTGGAAGCGCAAGAAGAACCTCGACCTCTTCCCGACCATCGACCCCCTCATCGATCCGCGTGTGCGGTTCGAGCACGTGCGTGGCCACAGTGGGATTCCCGGGAACGAACGCGTCGACACGCTGGCGGTGGAGGAGACCCAACGCATCATGGCCGGCATAGCCGGCGGAGGCACTGAGCGGTGACGTATTCGATCGTGGCGCGAGACCCGGAGACGGGAGACCTCGGCGTAGCCGTGCAATCGCATTGGTTCTCGGTTGGGTCGGTGGTGACGTGGGCGGAACCCGGGGTCGGAGCGATCGCCACGCAGTCCTTTGCCGAGCCGGCATACGGCCCGCGCGGACTCGCGCTGATGCGCCTCGGAGTCGACCCGGTGACAGCGCTCGCGGCGCTGACCAGCGCGGACGCCGAGCAGAGCCGCCGCCAGGTGGCATTCGTCGACGTCAGCGGACGGGTCGCCGTGCACACCGGAGACCAGTGCATCGAGGCCGCCGGACACGTGACCGGCGACGGCGTGTCCTGTCAGGCGAACATGATGCGCGGGCCGGATGTCTGGCCCGCGATGCTCGAGGCGTATCACGCGACGACCGGCGACCTGGCCGAACGCCTGATGGCTGCCCTCGAGGCGGCCGAGGCCGCGGGCGGTGATGTTCGCGGCCGCCAGTCGGCCGCGATGCTCATCGTCAAAGCAACCGGTTCTAGCCAACCATGGCAGGATCGTGTGGTCGATCTGCGCGTCGACGACGCTCCGGATCCTCTCACAGAACTGCGCCGGTTGCTGTCGGTGCATCGCGGTTACGCGCACATGGAAGTCGCCGAGCAGCGCGAGGTCGCCGGAGACATGACGGGGAGCCTCGACGCGTACGAGGAGGCGCGCCGGCTGCTTGCCGGCAATGACGAGGCGACCTTCTGGGCAGCGATTCTCATGGCCGACGCCGGCAGGGTTGAGGAGGGAAAGGCGATGCTCGCCGACATCGTCACGCGTGAATCGGGATGGAGCGACTTGCTCCGCCGCCTGCCCGCCGCCGATCTTCTCCGCAATGGCGAGGCAACCGTCACCAGCCTGCTGGGATCGTGAAGAGAGTGCAAGCCGGCCGATAAGCCGGGTTCTGTCCTCGCCCGCGGCAGGCAAGGGACGGTCATCCATCTGGGACGCCGGTTACCCGGCGCCTCGAGCGGCCCACCTGAGACACGGGGAGCGAGCAACTCCTGAGCGCCGAAGCGCTCGGTCTCTGTTTGGCCTTGCTCCGGGCGGGGTTTACCTGGCCGGCCGGTCACCCGGCCGCCGGTGGGCTCTTACCCCACCATTTCACCGTTGCCCCGGACAGGTCCGGGGCTGTGTCATTTCTGTGGCACTCTCCTTCGGGTCACCCCGACTGGGCGTTATCCAGCGCCCTGCTCTGCGGAGCCCGGACTTTCCTCGGACGCATTCGTCCGCGACCGTCTGGCCGGCTTGCCCCTCGAGTCTATCCTCTGGGGCTGCTCGCCAACGTGATCCACACCAAGGAGATCGAGCCTCTCATGACCAGACGTCTGCTCCTGCACGCCGGTGGTGACGGAAGGTCCGCCCGGCTGTCGGTGATCGACCATCTTCGCGGTGCGCGCCGCGCCGTGATGATCCCGTACGCGCAGAGCGACCATGACTATGCGACCGCCCGCTTCCAGGAATGGCTTGCGCCGCAGGGAGTCGAGATCAGCGGAGTGCACACGGCGGACGATCCCGCTGCCGCCATCGGCGAGGCCGAGGCCATCTTTGTCACCGGCGGCAACAGCTTTCGCCTCGTGACCGCGCTCCACCGTTTGTCGCTGATCGACGCCGTGAGGTCGGCGGTGGATCGGGGGATTCCGTATTACGGCGCCAGCGCGGGTGCCAACGTCGCCTGCCCGACGATCCGGACGACCAACGACATGCCGATCGTGCAGCCACCCAGCTTCACCGCTTTCAACCTGGTCCCGTTCCAGATCAATCCGCACTACATCGATCCGCCGCCGCCGGAAGCCCGGATCGGCGAGACGCGCGAGGAACGCCTCCTGCAGTTCCTCGAGGAGAACGACGTGGTGGTGGTGGCCCTCCGCGAGCAGGGCTGGCTGGAGGTAGATGGCCCCCATGTGGGTCTGAGGGGGACAGGTGGGGCGGTGCTCTTCCGGCGAGGCGCCGAGCCGGTCCAGCTGAGCGGCGGCGCCGATCTCTCGTCCCTCCTGCTCGAAACTCCCCGCTACGACGCCTGACCGCCGTTCCAGCGGAGAGGTGAAGCGTACATTTGTTTGCGTTGACGCCACCACACACACCTGTTAGGGTTCGGCGCGCCGGTGGAGAAAAGTGGTGAGTAGTGGGGAGACCGACGTGACGACGGTGAGGCTCGAGCAAACGCAGGTCGAGACCCGTGTGCCGGTGATGTTCTGTGGAACGTACCGGCACCACGTGGACGACAAGGGGAGGGTAGCGATCCCTGCCCAGCTGCGCCGATTCCTTCCCGAAGGCAGCGTGGTCGCCCCTGGCCCGGAGCGCCGTCTGATGATCTGGCCCCCCGACGAGTGGACAGTCCAGAAAGAGCTCTTCCGGCGCACCGCCGAGACCCCGGCTCAGGAACGCCGGTTCATGCGCAAGCTGACCGGCAACACCTACCCCTTCGAGGTCGACGCGCAAGGGCGTCTGCTCCTGTCGGCGCATCACCGGGCATTTGCCCAGATCGTCGACATGGCCGTCTTCGTCGGCCTCGACACCGGAGTCGAGATCTCCGCTGACGAACCATCCGATCTCGACCCGGATGATTTCACCCGGACCTGGGATCTCGTTCACCAGCGCGGAACGTCCGCATCTCCGTCTCCGGCGTGAGCGCCCCAGACGGATCCGCCTCGTGTAATGACCATTCCCCTGTCGTTCGTGGCCGGCATGGGGATTCTCGACGACGCCACGCCCGGTGCCCCGTCGCCTGACGGCGCGGGCCACCGGCCGGTCCTTCTCACACCCCTCATAGAGAGCCTGCAGCCCCGGCCCGGGCAGATCGCCGTCGACGCCACATTCGGCGCCGGCGGGGTCACAGCCGCGCTCCTCGAGCGCGTCGCTCCGGGCGGCCGGGTGATCGCGATCGATCGCGATCAGAGCGCTGTCGACGCCGGTCGCGCCCGTTTTGGCGGCAGCGGCGCCGTGGAGATCGCCCAGGGTGACTTCGCCGACCTCGAGGCCATCGTCCGCGCCCTTGGCGTGACGGCGGCGGATGTCGTCGTCTTCGACCTCGGCATCTCCTCACTCCAGCTCGATGACCCGGCCCGCGGCTTCAGCTTCCGCTTCGACGGACCGCTGGACATGCGCATGGACCCGAGTTCCGGCATGACCGCGGCGCATCTGGTCGATTCGTTGACCGCGGACGAGCTGATGTCGTTGATCCGTGACTACGGCGACGAGCGCTTCGCGCGATCGATCGCGAACCGGATCGTCAGAGCACGGGAACGCACGCCGATCACCACCACGACGCAGCTTCGTGAGCTCGTGGAGCAGGTGGTGCCACGGCGATTCTGGCCAAAGCGGATCCACCCCGCGACGCGCACCTTCCAGGCGCTTCGCATCGCGGTGAACCACGAGCTGGAAAGCCTTGAAAAAGGTCTGCAGGCAGCAATCAGCATCCTCCGGCCCGGTGGGCGTCTTGGGGTCATCTCCTTCCACTCTCTCGAGGACACCCTTGTAAAGAATGCACTCCACGTCGCAGCTCAGAATTGTGTCTGTCCGCCCCAACAGCCCCACTGCACCTGCGTCCACCGGGCCACACTTTTTCTCCTCACCCGCAAGGTGATTCGGCCGGACTCGGCCGAACTGGCCACGAACCCGAGATCTCGCTCGGCGCGGCTGCGGGTTGCCGAGAAGCTCGCCACCGACGGGTGACGAGTCACCGACTGACAACGCCTCACTTCGCGCGCAAAGGGGGGAGTCGCGCCCGGCGCGGCTCTCCCCGCCATCACGTCACGTTTCGCCGACCCGGCACCGTCGGTGCCCCTCCATCGTCCATCTCAACGTTTCACCACTGGAGACAGGGCAGTGCCCAACTTGCGTTTCGCACCTGGCGTCGACCGCAGGTCGACACCGACGGCTGCCGGAGTCGACGACGTCCCGTTCGAACCGCTCGTTCGGCGTCTGCGCATCCGCCGCGGCGGACCTCGTACACCGCTGCCGCTGCTACCGGTGATCGCGGTGGCCGCGGGCATCGGTATCGCGTACGTGAACCAGACGGCGCACGTGACGACAGCCACGTACCAGGCCACCCACCTCATCGCGCAGCAGCAGCAACTCGTTGCTGAGGATACGCAGCTCAATGCCGAGCTCTCGCGGCTCGAGTCGTCCGAGCGGATCATCGCCGAGGCGCAGCACATGGGCATGCGCCCCGCAGCGAAGTGGGCGTTCGTCGTCGCCGCACCGCACAGCGTCATCGCATCGCCGCAGGAGCAGCTCACAGGGAGTGACACGGGCGGCACCCTCCAGCAGTTGGTCGGGGCGCTCGACGGGGCCTTCGACGGGAGCGGCACGGGCCGATGAACCCGCGCCGCCGCTCACCGGAGTCGGCGCGCACGGCGCACGCACGTGCCATCGGCAACGCGCCCGACCTGCGTCGCCGCGGCCTCTGGCTGGTGCTCGCGTTCCTGGCCATGGCCACGGCCGTCTTCGGGCGTCTCGTGCAGATCCAGGTCATCCAGGGCAAGACGCTCGCCGCGGCTGCCGCCGCGTCGCACACGACGTCGATCACTCTGCCTGCCACGCGTGGTGTGATCCTCGACCGCGACGGACGCGTCCTGGTGAGCAACGTCCAGGTCTTCGACGTCTTTGTCGACCCGGCACTGGTGGCGACGTCCGATCGCGCACAGGTGGCAGGCCAACTCGCCCCGATCCTGCAGCTCACAGCGGCGCAGGTCATGCACGCGCTCAACCAGCCGAATCAGTTCGACTACCTGGCCAAGGGCGTCTCGCAGGATGTCAACGATCGGTTGCAGGCGTTGGGATTGAGCGGTGTGGGCACCATCCCTTCCGAGCAGACCGTCTACGAGCCCTCACCCGTACCGGGCATATCGTTCGCCGCCAACCTGCTGGGGTTCGTCAATGGCAACGGGACCGGCCAGTACGGTCTCGAGGGGTACTACAACTCCGTCCTGTCCGGGATCAACGGCCACGAATCGACGTTGACCGACGTCAACGGGAACGCGATCATCCTCGGACAGCAGCAGAAGGTTCCGGCCCAGAATGGCGATAACCTCGAGCTGGGCCTCGACTCGCAGATCCAATACTGGGCCGAGCTGGCGCTCGCCAACGGCGTCAACTCCTCGCATTCGTCATCGGGGACGTTGATGATCATGGATACCAAGACGGGCGCCATCGACGCGTGGGCTCAGTACCCCTCGTACAACGCCAACGACTTCGCGACGGCCGACATCGCCGATTTCCGCGACCTCGCGGTGACTCAGCCGTACGAGCCTGGGTCGATCATGAAGGTGATCACCTTCGCCGGCGGCCTCAACCACAACGCGTTCACGCCGAGCACGGTCATCGACGAGAAGCAGCAGCGCATCGACGGCTATCTGATCCATGACTGGGACCGGAAGTCGCACGGCGACATCACCATGCAGTGGGTCCTCGACGACTCGCTCAACAACGGTGCCATCGACGCCACGAGGATGGAAGGCGACAACAACTTCTACAACAACCTTCTCGCCTTCGGGATTGGAGCCCCAACCGGGATCGACCTGGCCGGCGAGGTCAACGACCCGCTCGCGCCGGAGTCGTCCTGGAACGCGCTTCGATATGCCGAGGCGTCGTTTGGACAGGGCCTCGTGACCACCCCGGTCGAGATGCTGGCCGCGGTGAACGCGGTTGCCAACGGCGGCGTCTGGGTGCAGCCGCACGTCGTCGATGCCGTCGTGAACCCCAACACTGGTAAGACCACGCCGTTCGTGCCGACCACCCGGCGAGTCATCTCGGCCACCGCTGCCGCTACCCTCGCGAAGATGATGGTCGGTGTGGTCAACGATGCAGGCGCGGAGGGCAAGCGCGCCAAGATCCCCGGCTACAGCATGGAGATCGCCGGCAAGACCGGTACGGCCCAGGTGGCGCTCCCGAACGGAGGCGGCTACGGGCCCAACGTGGTGGCGTCGTTCGTCGGCTTCATGCCCGCCACCGACCCGCAGTTCACGATGATGGTGGTCCTGAACAACCCGCAGGTGAATCCCGCCAACCGTTTCGGCTCCATCCTCGCCGCGCCGATCTGGAAGCAGGTGGCGGAGATGATGATCGACGACTGGCGCATCGAACCGTGAGGGAGACGATCCTCCTCGGGGTGCTCGCCTTCGTCGCGGGCGTTGTCCTCTACCCGGTGTTCATCGGTCTGCTGGTGCGGTTCGGCGCGCGTCAGCACGTCGCCTCATACAGCCCGGCAAGCCACCGCGCAAAGGAGGGGACGCCGACGCTCGGAGGCGTGCTGTTCTGCCTCGTGGTCATCGCTGCCTGGTTGGCTGTCGACCGGTCGCGCGCGGGGTTCGTTGCGATCTTCGCCCTGCTCGCGGGAGCCATCGCGGGTGGCCTCGACGACATCGTCAACATCAGCGACGTCTCCAGGCTCGGCCTGACCGTCTATCAGAAGCTCGGACTCCAGGGCGTCGCCGGCGTGCTGGTCGGGGTGGGGCTGACCATTGCGGGCTTCACGCATCAGTTCTTTCCCGGGCTCGGAGCCCCGAACCTGGGCTGGGGCCTTGCCGTTGTCGCGGCCATCGCGGTGGTGGCCACGAGCAACGCCGTCAACTTGACCGACGGTGTCGACGGCCTTGCCGCGTCGTGTACCACCCTCGTGCTCATCGGCATCGCGATCATCGGAGTCTCGCGCGGCGATCTTTCGGTGGCGGTCATCGCCGCGTCCCTCGCTGGCGCGGTCGCATCATTCCTGCTCTTCAACTGGTTCCCGGCGCGAGTGTTCATGGGGGATTCGGGATCGCTGGCGCTCGGTTGCGTCATCGTCGCGCTTACCGCGGAGCTGCACCTCATCTGGTTGCTCCCCGTGCTCGGCATCGTCTTCGTTGTCGAAGCGGCGAGTGTCGTCGTCAACGTCACCGCGATCCGCAAGTTCGGTACCCGCGTGTTGCGTGCGAGCCCGATCCACCATCACTTCGAGGAGCTCGGGCTCCGCGAGCGCCGGCTGGTGGCCGCCTTTGCCGCTGCCGCTGCCGCGGGGACGGCCATTACCGTCCTCTTCGCCCACGTCGCCGGTCCCGTCTCATGACCGGGAAACCGGTCGTGGTGATTGGAGCGGGCCGCAGCGGTCTCGCCTGCGCGCGCACCCTTGCCGGGGAAGGGCACCACATCCTTCTCGTCGATCGATCCGACACCCCGGCGATCCGCGAGCGGGTGGCGATCCTTCCGGACACCGTCGAGGTGCGTCTCGGCGGCTACCCGGATGACGTCGCCGCCGACGCGCTCATGGTGTGCCCGAGCCCGGGAGTGCCGTGGGACGCGCCGGAGCTGCAGGTCGCTCGCGCCCACGGAGTGCCGGTGCGGAGCGAGATGGATCTCGTCTTCGAGCGCTGCCGTGCGCGCATCTGCGGGATCACCGGGACCAACGGGAAGACCACGACCACCGCGCTCGTCGCCGCGATTCTCGAGCGGGCCGGGGAGCGCGTCCACCTCGGTGGCAACATCGGGGTCACCATGCTCGACCGCCTCGACGCGGTGAGCGACACCGACTGGGTCGTGCTCGAGCTCTCATCGTTCCAGATCGAGTCGGTGCAGGAGCCACGCTGCGCGATCGCATGCGTGCTCAATGTCACCGCCGACCACCTCGATCGCCACGGCGACTTCGAGACGTACGCCGAGACCAAACGGCGCCTGGTGCGCTTCGCCCTCGATGACGCCGTGCTCGGTTTCGACGATCTGATCACGCGCGAGATGGCCGCAGTGGCGTCCTGCCGCGTGGAGTACTTCGGACGCGGGCGCGGGTTCGCCGACGGCGCCACGCGCGTCGGAGACGACGTGGTCAGCGTCGAGGCGGGCAGCGCGTCCCCGGTGCTGCCGGTGCGCGACATCCCTCTCTTCGGGGAGCACAACCTGCAGAACGTGCTCGCGGCGGTCGCCGTGGCCCGCGCCGCCGGTGTGCCGATCCCACCGATCGCTTTGGCGGTGCGCGACTTCCAACCCGTACCTCACCGTCTTCAGCCCGTTCGCGACCAGGACGGTGTGCTCTGGGTCAACGACAGCAAGGCGACCAATGTCGAGTCGGCGATTGCGGCGTTGCGCTCGTTTCCGGACCGCACGATCGTGTGGATCGGTGGCGGCAAGGGCGCCGGGACCTCCATCGAGGCGCTCGCGGACGAGATCGTGGCCCGGGCGCGCCACGCCGTGCTCAATGGAGCGAGCGCCGGAGAGCTTGACGCGGCCCTTGCCGAGCGGGGTTTTGCGGCACGCACGGTGGTGGCGACCCTCGGCGAGGCGGTGGCGGCTGCGGCCCTGATCGCGCATCCCGGCGACGTCGTTCTGCTCGCCCCCGGCTACAAGAGCTTCGACCAGTTCAGCGACTTCGAGGAACGCGGTCGCGCGTTCGGTGAGGCCGTCGGCCACCTCGCCGGGCATTCCGTGGAGCAGGGCTGATGGCCGCCCGCGCAGGCAAGCTCACCGGGGGCCTCGCCGGGAAGTGGCGCTGGCGTGGCGGGGCTGGATTCGCCCGCGTCTTCTCTTCCGCCGATCGCGCCGCCGCGGCGGCGGGAGTCGACGGCTGGTTGATGATCATCGTGGTCGGCCTTGTCGGGTTCGGCCTGGTGATGGTCTACAGCGCCTCGGAAGCGCTCGGCTACCTCTGGTACAACGACCCCAACTACTTCTTCGCCCATCAGTTGATCGGCGCGGTCCTGGGTGGTGTGGGGCTGGTGGTCGCCGCCCGGCTCGACTATCACAATCTGTCGCGGCTGGCGCGCCCGGCGATGGGGGTCATGCTGGTGCTGCTGGTGGTGGTGCTGATCCCCCACGTCGGATCCCAGCACTTCGGCGCGCAGCGCTGGTTTCAGGTCGGGCCGCTGTCGGTGCAGCCGTCGGCGATCGCAGTCGGCGTCGCGATCGTGTTCTTCTCTCGCTGGCTCACCGACCGCGAGGGCTCGGTGCGGAGCCTGCGCGGCGTTCGCGACTACATCATCGTGCTGGCCGTCCTCCTGGCCCTCGTCCTCGCTGAGCGCGACTTCGGCAGCTCGATCGTCATCGCGGCCACCGCGTTGATCCTGCTCGCACTGGCAGGAGCGCGGAAGCGGCACCTCCTGTTGATCATCGTGGGCTTCGGGGCCTCCAGCGCTGCCCTCATCGGACTGGTCGCATATCGCGCCGACCGCCTCGCCCATTTCCTCAACCCCTGCGCTGCCGCCCTCGGCACCGGGTTCCAGAATTGCCAGGCCCTCTACGCCTTCGGCTCAGGCGGCATCTTCGGGGTGGGGCTGGGCAACTCGGTCCAGAAGTACGAGTGGCTCCCGGAGGCGCACACCGACTTCATCTTCGCGATCATCGGGGAAGAGCTCGGGCTGATCGGAACTGTCACGGTGCTTGGCGCGTTCCTCTTCCTGGCGTGGCGCGGTGTGCGTGCGTCGCTTCGGGCGCCCGACCGATTCGGCGCCCTGCTCGCGGGAGGCATCACTTCGTGGATCTGCATGCAGGCCTTCATCAACGTGATGGCGGTCACCGGGGTCATCCCCACGACGGGCATCCCGCTGCCCTTCATCAGCTACGGTGGAACCTCGCTGGCGACCACCCTCGTGGGCATGGGCATCCTGCTCAACATCTCCGCCCAGGGTCGACGGCAGGGGACGACGAATCGTGCGCACGTTGATCGCTGGGGGGGGAACTGGGGGTCACTTGACGCCAGCTCTGGCGGTCGCGCTCGCTCTCCGAAGCGATCGTCCTGACGACGAGGTGGCCGTGGTCGGCCGCCGGGACGGCGTCGCGGAGCGGCTCGTGGAGGCGGCCGGGATCCGTCTCGAGACCCTGGACATCAGCGGCGTCGACGTCGGCAGCGCCGGGGGCGTTGCCCGCGCCACGACGCAGTTGACGCGGGCGACGATGAGCGCGCGGCGGCTCCTCCGCCGGATGCGGCCGGACGTCGTCGTGGGCGCCGGCGGGTATGTGTCGGTTCCGGTGGTGGTGGCGGCGCTCGCGCAGCGCATCCCGGTGGTGCTCCTCGAACAGAACGCGGTGCCGGGGCGGGCGACGCGGATGCTCGCCCGCCGGGCGCGGGTGGTCGCCGCGTCTTTTGCGGAGACCGCCGCGCATCTTCCTCATGCGCGCGTCGTGCACACCGGCAACCCCATCCGCGCCGAGATTCGAACGGTCACCAGTCGCCCGGTCGGTGACCGGCTGCGCTCGATCCTGGTCACCGGCGGATCGCAGGGGGCGAGGCGCTTGAATCGTGCCGTTGCCGGATGCATGGTCGACCTGCTCAGCAAGGACCCGGAGCTTCGCATCGTTCACCAGTGCGGTAGCCTCGACTACGAGGCCGTGGAGCGGGCCGCTGCCGCGCTGCCGGCGCAGCTAGCGGCGCGGTACACCGCGTCAGCCTTCTTCGACGACATGGCGATCCGCATCGGGCAGAGCGACCTGGTGGTGATGCGGGCGGGCGGATCGTCGATCGCCGAGTGCTCGGCGCTGGGCCGGCCCATGATCGTGGTGCCGTATCCGCACGCCGGCGGGCATCAGCGCCACAACGCCGCCCCGTATGTCGCCGCCGGTGCAGCGCTGCTCATCGACGATGCCGAGTGCACGCCCGAGCGGCTCGGGGCGGAGATCTCGGCACTTGTGGGCGACCCGCCGCGCTGGCACGCGATGGCCGATGCGAGCGCCGAGCTCGGACTCCCGGACGCCACCGATGCGGTGGTCCGGCTCATCGTCGAGGCGGCGGGCCCGACCTGGAGCAAAGCCGCCTGACGATGCATGTGCACGTGCTCGGCATTTGTGGCTACGCGACCTTCGGGGCGGCGAACCTCGCGCTGATCCGCGGCGACAGGGTCACCGGCTCCGACGACCACGCGTATCCGCCGATGAGTGACGCGGTGACCGCCGCGGGGATCGAGTGGGAGAACCAGAGTGACCCGGCCAACCTTGACCGCTGGGGCGCTCCCGATCTCGTCGTGGTTGGCAACCAGACGCGGCCGGCGAACCTCGAGCTCGCGGCGGTGCGCCGGCGCGGCATCCCGTGCGTCAGCGAGATCGAGTTCTACGTGTCCCTCGCCGGTGAGCGCACCCGGCTCACGGTCTGCGGCACCCACGGCAAGACGACCACCTCGGCACTGCTCGTGCACATCGTCGAGCGGGCAGGCATGGACCCGGGCTTTCGCCTCGGCTCGACCTCGCTCGACCTCGGCGGCACCTCGAGACTGGGATCCGGACCGTTCGTGTTCGAGGGCGACGAGTACACCTCGGCGCCGTGGGACCCGCGCCCGAAGTTCCTCCACACCCGGCCGCATGGCGCGTGCGTCACCCGCCTCGAGCTCGATCATCCCGACGTGTACGCGAGCCTCGAGGCGTACCGCGAGCCCTTCGTCGAGCTGGCTTCCACCATGCCTGCGGACGGCGTGCTCGCCCTCTGCGCCGACGACCCGGAGTGCCTGGCACTGCGCGATGTCGCTACCGCAGTTACCGTCACCTACGGCACGAAGGCGGGGAGCGACTGGCGGATACGCAACGCGCGCGAGCGCGACGGCATGCAGCGGTTCACCGTTGAGCGCGAAGGGACGGCGCCGCTGGACGTGGCGCTGACGTTCCCCGGAGTCCACAATGCGCAGAACGCCTGCGCTGCAATCATCCTCGCGGAGTTCGCCGGTGTCGATCCGGCGACGGCCAGTGCCGCGTGCGCGGACTTCCTTGGACCCGCGCGACGGTTTCAGATCCTCGGCGAGGTTGGCGGTGTTGCGGTGGTCGACGATTACGCGCACCATCCCACGGAGGTCGCGGCCGCGATCGATGCGGCGCGCCAGCGCTACGCGGAACGGCGTCTGATCGCCATCCACACACCGCACACGTACTCGCGGGTGAGCCGGCTCCTCGAGGATTACCGGCGCAGCTTCACCGGCGCCGACGTGGTGATCATCGGCCCGATCGAGGAAGCGCGCGAGCGTGGGATGCCCAAGACCGTCTCCAGCCAGGATGTCGCCGAGCGAGCCGGGGAAGCTCACGCCGTGCATGTGGTCGCGTCGAGCGACGAGGCGATCGAGCTGGTGACCCGGATCGCGCGGCCCGGCGATGTCCTCCTGGTGCTGTCCCTGGGCGGATTCGACAAGCTCGCGCCGCGCCTCCGCGATGCCCTGGAGGCACAGGGTGTCCGCAGGTGACTGGCTGGATGCCTTCCCCGGAGTGCGCCGCCACGAGCCACTCGCCCGTCACAGCCAGTTCGGGGTCGGGGGGCCGGCGGAGTGGTTCATCACGACGCGGGAGACGGGCGTGCTCGCCGAGTTGCTGCGACGCTGCACCGATTCCAGGGTCCCGGTGACGATGATCGGCGCCGGTAGCAACACGCTGATCAGCGACGACGGGATCGACGGGCTGGTGGTTCGCCACGACGATCGCAGCCTGCGGGTTGTCGATGATCACACCGTCGACCTCGGCGCGGGCTGCATGATGCCGCGCGTGGCACTTGACTGCGCGGCACGCGGGCTCGCGGGCGTCGAATTCGGCATCGGCGTTCCGGGAACGCTCGGTGCGAGCGTGTACGGCAATGCGGGTGCGTTCGGAACCGAGATGGCCGGCGTGCTCATCGATTGCACATCGCTCGACGCGCGCGGAGAGCCTCTGTCCCTCGCCGCCGCCGAGTGCGACTTCAGCTACCGGCGTTCGCGTTTCAAGGACGAGCTGCGCGGCAACGCGATCGTCAGCGCCCGGTTGCGCGTCCACGCTGATGAGCCGGAGCACGTTCGCGCGCGGACCGATGCGATTCAGGCGGAGCGCAAGGCGACCCAGCCGTATGGGATTCGCAGTCTTGGGAGCGTCTTCAAGAATCCCCCGGAAAACAAGGCGGGGCGGCTCATCGAAGCGGCGGATCTCAAGGGTCGCCGATCCGGGGGCGCGCAGATCTCGCCCAAGCATGCGAACTTCATCGTCAACGTCGACCATGCCACGGCGGCCGATGTGCTGACCCTGGTGCACATCGCGCACGACAGCGTGCAGGAGCGCTTTGGGATCGACCTCGAGCGCGAGATCATCGTGCTCGGCAAAGAGGCTGCGGATGATCACCGTGGCTGAGCCGCTCAAAGTGGGTGTCTTCTTCGGGAGTCGCTCCGTGGAGCACGAGGTGTCGGTGATCACCGCGCAGCAGGCGATCGCCGCGATGCCCGCGGATCGTTTCGTCCCGGTGCCGGTGTACATCGCCAAGTCGGGGGCCTGGTACACCGGCGATCAGTTGCTCCAGCTCGATCGCTACAAGGACATCGACCGTCTGATCGCAGCGTCGACGCGGGTCACCATGCGCCCGGACCCGAGCAGTGGTGGCGAGCTGCTCGAGGTGGATGGACGTCGTGGCCTGCTCGGGGGATCCGCACGAGCGGTGGCCCGATTCGACGTGGCCATGCCGCTCGTGCACGGATCGAACGGTGAGGACGGCACGCTCCAGGGACTCTTCGAGCTCGCGTCGCTGCCGTACTGCGGATGCGACGTGGCGTCAGCGGCGATCAGCATGGACAAACGCCTGTCTCGAACCACGCTGCGCGGAGCCGGCATCCCAGTGCTCGACGACGTGATGATGTCGCGGGAGCGCTGGACGCACAACGCGGATGCGGTGTGCGCAGAGCTTGCCCACCAACCCGGCTTTCCGATGTTCGTCAAGCCTCGAAGGCTCGGATCGAGCATTGGTGTGGCGCGAGTCGATGGTGACGGCGAGCTGCGTACCGCGCTCGAGGTTGCGTTCGGCTATGACACATCGATTCTCGCCGAGCCCGCGCAGGACGACAGCATCGAGATCAACTGCTCGGTGCTTGGCGCGGGTGACGATGTTCGCGCTTCCGTGTGCGAGCAACCCGTCACACGTGGGACGCTCAGCTACGCTGACAAATATCTCAGTGGCGAAAAGGGAAAGCGCGGCGCGAAGGCGCCGGCCGGGGGGATGAAGAGCTCGCAGCGCATCATCCCCGCGCCTATCTCCGAGGGGCTCACCAATCGCATCCAGGAGACCGCAATGGCGTCGTTTCGCGCGATCGGCGCCGCAGGCGTGACCCGTGTCGACTTCCTGGTGTCGCCGGCGAGTGACTCATTCGTGGTCAACGAGTTGAACACGCTCCCCGGGTCGTTGTCGTTCTACCTGTGGGAAGCGTCGGGGCTGCATTTCGACGCACTCCTGGCGCGTCTCATCGAGATGGCAATCGCACGTCATCGTGAGCAGCAGGCGACCATGTCGTCGATTGATACGTGGCTGCTCACCGGTCGGCCGGCCTGAACGGCGACTTGAGTGGGGATCGCGCGACCGGTGCCGAGGCGACCGGTGAGATCCCCCGCGCGGCGTTGGAGGATCGTGGCACCGGCCGGCCACTGCTGCTCCTGCATGGCTGGGGCGTGTCGTCCGATCTCTTCGTTCCGATCCTCGACGCGCTGCAGCTGGGACGGCGTCTGATCGTTCCCGATCTCCCGGGGTTCGGCGCGACCGCGGAGCCGGACGCACCGTGGTCGGTGCACGAGTACGCCGCGTGGTGCGTCGCGCTCCTCGACCGGCTCGAGGTCGGCACCTGCGATCTGATCGGACACTCCAATGGCGGCCGGATCGGGATCGCCATGGCCGCCACATACCCGGGAAGGGTGAGCCGGATGGTGCTCGCGGGCGCCTCCGGCATTCGCGCGCCGCAGACATTCCGCGGCGCTGCTCGGGTCCGCACCTACAAGTTGCTCCGGGCAGCAGAGCGCTCGGGCGCGCTGCCGGCGGCGATCCGCCGAGCGGCGGGACGCAGGGCTGATCAACGCGGCTCGGCAGACTACCGCGCGGCGACGGGAGTGATGCGCGGCACGCTCGTCCGCCTCGTCAACGAGGATCTCCGAAACCTGTTGCCGCGGATTCATGTGCCCGTGCTGATCATCTGGGGCGAACACGACACTGAGACGCCGCTCGAAGACGGTCGCCTCATGGAGCGACTCATTCCGGATGCCGGACTCGTGGTGTTCGAGGGCGCCGGTCACTACGCCTACCTCGAGCAGCCCGCGCGCTTCTGCACGATCGTCGAGGTCTTCCTGCGCGACGACCCGGGCGAGGGCGCGGCGTGAGTCCGCTCATCGGTCCGCTGGTCGCGCTTGCGGCCGTCGTCTGGGTGATCCTCATCTTCCGGATCGTCCTGGTGGCCGCTCGGATGTTCCAGATCGAGGAGTACGAATCGATCCGGTTCCTCCGCTGGGGGCTGACCCGAGAGTGGCTCGTCCATCGCACGGTGTGGCTCGGGCTGCTGGTCGGCGCCGTGGCGCTCAGCGTTGCGGCAATCCTCCCTGCAGCGCGGCCGGTTGGCATCGCCATCGCATGGCTGGTGTCGGCGGCCGCTGCCCAGTTCACCTGGCGATGGACGTCACCGAAGCGGCCGCTGGTGATGACCGCACGGATGCGGCGCCTGCTCGTCGCGGGCGGGTTCCTCGCGGTCGTGCTCGCCGCCGGGCTTGCACTCGGCATCGTCGCCCTGCACCCGGTGGTGTCGACAATCCTCGTGCTCATCGCCGCTGGCCTGGTCACCGGCCTCAGCGAGATCCTCCTGGTTGCTGCCAATGTCGTCACCAAGCCGGCGGAGGTGCGCATACAGCGGCACTATCTCGCACTCGCGTCGGCTCGCATCAAGCTGATTGATCCGGTGGTGGTCGCGGTGGTCGGCAGCTATGGCAAGACCAGCACCAAGCACATCCTCGCGCAACTGCTCCAGCCGAACGTGAACACGCTGCCGACGCGCAAGAGCTTCAACACGCTGATGGGCGTGACCCGGGTGATCAACGAGGATCTCACTCCCGAGAACCGCGTGTTCATCGTCGAGATGGATGCATACGCGCCGGGAGAGATCGCGGCGATCACCGACCTCGTGCATCCGCGGGTTGCGATCATCACGGCGATCGGTCCGCAGCACATGGAGCGGTTCGGCACCATGGATCGCATCGCCGGTGCATTGTATGAGGTCGCAGCGGCGCTGCCCGCTGACGGGACACTGATCCTCCACACCGGCGATGCGCCCGGCGCCGCACTCGCGATGCGGGCGCGTGCTGAGCGGCGTCACCTGATCCGCTATGCGCTGGCGGAGGGCGCCGAAGCCGTGGATGCCGACGTCGTCGCATCGTCGATCGCGATCGACTCGCACGGGGCCACGTTTCGCTGGCGCTGGGCTGCCGGAGGGATGGACCGCGAGGTCACCATCCCGCTGCTCGGGCGCCACCAGGTCGCCAATGTCAGCGCGGCTCTTGCGGCGGTACACACCCTCGGCTACTCGGTGGATGATGCGATCGCCACCGCGGCGTCACTGGATCAGGTCGAGCACCGGCTGCAGTTGATGGTGAGCGCGGGACCGCTCACCGTTATCGACGACTCGTACAACGCCAATCCGGTCGGCGTGCACAACGGCCTGGAGGTGCTTGCGGCGATGCGCGGAGCGCGCAAGTTCCTGATCACCCCGGGGCTCGTCGAGCTCGGCAGCGTCGAGGACGAGGAGAACCGGCGCTACGGCGAGCACGCCGCCAAGGTCTGCGACCACGTGATCGTCATGTCGGCGAAGACGAGTGCGGCGCTCTGCGCCGGTCTGCGCGACGGCGGCATGAGCGACGACCGAATCCATGTCGTCGACAGCCTCGACGAGGCGACGCGACTGCTGCAGACACTGTCCGGTCCCGGCGACGTCGTGCTGTTTGCCAACGATCTTCCGGACACGTATCTCCCGGTGGCGCACGCCCCTCGCGCGTAGGACGGTCACGGCAGCGCCGCGTGGGAGATAATCTGCACGGCCCCGTGCGGCTTCCGCGTCTCACCACACGTCTCAGCCTGCGTATATGCAACGTCTCCTCCGCACCGAGCACGCCCTGTGAGCACCGAGGTGCTCGACGAGCGCGCGCGCCACGTCGCCCTCGTCCGCGCCCAGGCCGCCCTCATCGCGGATTCCTCGCGATCGGTCCGCCGGCTGGTCCTCAGTCCCGGCGCCAAGCTGACGTCGTCTCCCCGCAAGCGCCGCCACGGTCGTGCCGGGACGCCGCCGCCGCCGCCCGCCGCCAAGCGGCATACCTCCTGGCGACGGCGGGCGATCGCGGCCGGTGCACTGACCGTACAGGTGGCGCTCCTCGTGCTCGCGCTCACGCTTCCGGGGTTCCAGGTGCGCCAGGTGACTGTGGTGGGTACCCATCTGATCACCACCAGCGCCGTGGTCGCGGCGGCCGAGGTGCCCGAGCAGAGCATCTTCACCATCAACGGCTCCGCCATCCAGGCTCGCGTGCAGGCGCTGCCGTGGGTGGCAAGCGCGATGGTCACGACCCAACTCCCCGCGACGGTGGAGATCTCCGTGGTGGAGCGGGCGCCGATGCTCCGCATCCGCCGCGACGGCACCGACACGCTCATCGCGTCCGACGGCGCGACCCTGCCCGGAGTCGACGCGACGCCGTCCGCACGGAGTGGCATCCCTGTCGTCATCGACGACCGCGCCGGGTCGCCACAACCGCTCAACCCGGTGCTGGTCCAACTGCTCAGCTCGATCGCGCATCGCTTCCCCGCGGTTTTCGGGTGCCCCGTGGCCGCCTACCTCTGGGGGGCGGACGATGTCGTGAGCCTCTGGACGAGCACCGGCTGGCGGGCCATCCTGGGACATCTCGACACCCAGGACGCGCTCGCGGCGCTGCCCGCTGAGATCGAGACCCTGGCGGCGCTCAAGGGCCGGCTCAGCTTCACCAAGCCCACCTTCGGGTACGTGGACGTGGAAGCGCCCGCCTACCCGGTCAGCGGCGGAGCGCCGGGCCTCCCGGCCGAGGTGACCGCCGCGCTCCAGCCCGTCGCGCCCGCGGTCCAGCCGCCACCGGCAGCCTCCGCGGTGGCGCCCCCCACCGCGCCGCCGACCCCCATTCCGACGCCGACACCATCGCCGTCACCGTCGGTGAGCGCTACCCCGAGCTCCGAGATCAAGCTCAACACGCCGACGCCGACCACCCCGACCCCATCTCCCTGACGGGCCGCACTCGGATGCCTCTGAATCACAGATCCGCGAAGAAAGCCGCGATGTCGGTTGCCAGTAGCCGCGGCTCTTCGACAGGTGCGAAATGCCCACCGCTGGGCATCTCGGTCCAGCGGCGGACGTTGTAGAGACGCTCGGCCCATTCTCGCGGCGGCCGGCCCTCGAACACGAACTGCCTCGCAAAGTTCGCGATCCCTGTCGGCACCGTGACGAAGGTCTCCGGTCCGATGGTCACGCCATCCCAGCGATTATCGTAGTAGTCGCGCATCGAGGTTGTGATGGACCTGGTTGCCCAGAAGATCGTCAGTGTCGTCAGCAGCAATTCGCGCGGGAATCGCCGGTCGAGATCGCCGTCGCTGTCGGTCCAGGATCGCCACTTTTCGACGATCCACGCGGCGAGGCCGGCCGGAGAGTCATTGAGCGCGTACGCGAGCGTCTGCGGTTTGGTGGATTGCATCGCGCTGTAGCCTCGCTCGGCGCGATCCCAGAGGTCACGCTGCGTCAGGTATTCGCGCTCGGCATCGGACAGTGGGCGCGATCCGTCGTCGAGATGAGGCGAGAGCTCGAGGTTGCTGAGGTGAATCCCGAGAGTCGAAGAGGGTTGGTCGAGCGCCATCAACGACGCGATCCCGGCCCCGAAATCTCCACCGCCGGCACCGTAGCGTGTGTAGCCCAAGCCGCCCATCAGCGCCTGCATGAGCCGGGCGATATCGAGGTAGTTCCCGCGCTGCGGGCGTTCGGAGAAGCCGTACCCCGGCAGTGAAGGAATCACCAGGTCGAAGGCGGGTCCGTCGATACCGTGACTGCGAGGATCCGTCAGAAGCGGGATCAGCGGGAGCAGTTCGACGAAGGTGCTCGGCCAGCCATGGAGGAGTAGCAGTGGGATTCCCGATCCATCCACGGCGCGCTCATGGACGAAATGCACGGCGAGTCCGTGGATCGTCGCTCGGAACTGATGGCTTCGGTTGATCCGACGCTCCTCCGCTCGCCAGTCGAATCCGCCGGACCAGTCTGCAAGCAGGCTCTTGAGGTAGTCGAGATCAGTTCCCTGTCCCCAGGCAGGTCCTGGCGCGGGCGGAGGCCACCTTGTCGTGACAATGCGTCGCCGAAGGTCGGTCAGCGCATCGTCATCGACGTGCATGAGAAACGGTTCGACGATCACCTGCGGACGATGCTCCCTGGAGTGAGACGACGGCGCTAGCGGACGCGATCCCAGGGCCGCGCGGCTCGCAGCGCGGAGAGGATCGCGCGCGTCGACGGCGAGCGATTCATCGTGTAGAAGTGCACGCCGGGGGCGCCTCCGCCGAGCAGCTCGGCGCACTGGAGCGTCGCCCATGCAATCCCCAGCTGGAGCACCGCGTCTGGATCGTCCTCGCGCGAGCGCAACGCCTCGAGCAGCGCGTCAGGGATGCTGGCACCGATTTTCAGCGTGAACCGGCGGATCTGCCCGACGTTGGTCACCGGCATGATGCCCGGGATGATCGGCACCGTCACCCCGGCGGCGCGGGCCCGCGCGACAAAGTCGAAATACATCCGGTTGTCGAAGAAGAGGTTGGTGATCAGGTAGCTGGCGCCGGCGTCCTCCTTGCGCTTGGCGGAACGCACGTCCTCGTCGGTATCCGCCGACTCGGGGTGTTTCTCCGGGTAGCACGCGCCGCCGACACAGAAGTCATAGCGAGCGGCGATCAGCTCCATGAGCTCGCTGCCATGAGCGAGACCGCCCTGGGTGGCCATGAAACGCTCGGTGCCGTCCGGTGGATCGCCGCGCAAGGCCAGGACATTGTCGACCCCGGCGCTGCGCAGCCCCTCGAGGATACCGTGGAGCTCGTCGACCGTCGCGTCGATACAGGTCAGGTGCGCAACCGGCTCGATGTCGAGCTCGCGCCTGATGCGGCCGACGAGTTCCACCGTGCGTGTCCGCACCGAGCCGCCCGCGCCGTACGTGACCGACACGAACGTCGGCTCGAGCTCGCGCAGATGTGAGATCGCCTCGAAGAGCTGGCGAACGCCTTCGTCCGTCTTCGGAGGGGAGAATTCGAACGAGAAGATGGGCTGCCGGCGTCCTTCGAGGACCGTGTCGAGGCGCATGGTGAGCACCATGCTACGGTCCCCGAAATGCTTGCGGCGTATGCGTCGGCAGTTGGCGGCGAGAATCCTCTGGCGAATCTGACCGTCGGAGACCTGCCCGCACCCGATCCTCAGCCTGGCTGGGCACGGGTGAAAGTGCGCGCCGCTTCGCTCAACCACCACGATCTCTGGACCCTCCGCGGCGTCTCGTCGGCGCCGGTGACCCCGCCGCAGATCCTGGGCTGCGACGCGGCCGGCGAGGTCGATGCGTATGGCGGCGAGCCGCCCGCGGGCGCTCCGCCGGTAGGGGCGAGGGTGGTCGTCTATCCGATCCTCACGTGCGGCCACTGCGCGGCATGTCTTGCGGACAACCCGCTCGGCTGCCGGTTCTTCCGGATGCTCAGCGAGTCGCCACTCGCCGGGGCGCTCGCCGAGTACGTCGAGATCCCGGCTGCCAACCTCGTGGTGCTGCCGGACCAGGTCAGCTTCGCCGACGCGGCGTGCCTGCCCACCGCGTACCTGACCGCGTACCGAGCGCTGTTCGTCCGCGCGGGTCTGCTGCCCGGCATGAACGTGCTCGTGCAGGGCGCGACCGGTGGCGTGGCGACGGCGTGCATCCTGCTCGGCCGCCTCGCCGGGATCACCGTGTACGCCACGTCTCGCGACGATGCGAAACGGGCCTTCGCGGTGGACATCGGCGCCGAGGCCGCGTTTCCTGTCGAGCGCGAGACGGCACGCGCCGTCATCGGCGCGACCGGTGGTCTCGGCGTGGACGCGGTGGTGGATACGGTCGGCGAGCCCACCTGGGATCTGAGCCTGCGAGCCGTGCGTCCTGGTGGAGTGGTGGTGGTTCCGGGAGCCACCGGCGGCCCGAACCCTCCGGCGCAGCTCAACCGGATCTTCTTTCGGAGCGTCACCGTCGCGGGTACCACCATGGGCACGCGCGGTGAGCTGCAGCGCCTCGTCGACCTGACTGCCACCGGCGCGCTCCGGCCCCTGATCGGGTCGACGCATCCACTCCGCGAGGCCGCAACCGCGTTCGCTGAGATGGCTGCCGGCGACCTGCGAGGCAAGATCGTTCTCGAGGCGTGAGCCAACAGCGCAACTTCGCGATTCCGCCTCGGGAAACGTAGACGCCCCAGCCAACCGGTGTTACGGTTGCGCAGCTTCGGCGGTCCACTCAGACCGCGGCGCACAGGGCCTCGTCCAGAAGGTGCAGTGGCGAGGCCCTGTCCGTGTCTCCAGATCCTGTGGAGACGGGTAATCCCGACTTGACGGGATTGGATTCGTGAATGCGCTCGACGGCCCGGTCGGCCTCCCAAGACAACCAACATGTTGTGGCATACTGGGCCGGCGAACCCAGCATCTTGCGGTTTTGCGCCTGAAAACCCTTGAAGGGCGCACCCGCGACGGCTACACTCGGAGACCAGACAGTGACCCGTCCTCGCCGCGTCTTCGCACTCGATCTCGGAACGACCAAAGTCTGCTGCGCCGTCGCAGATCTTGAGAGCACCGGTCTCCGAGTCTTGGGCGTCGGTTTGGTCGCGTCGAAGGGGGTTCGCAAGGGGGCGGTCGTCGAGATCGACCGGGCCGCCGAGGCGGTTGCCGAGGCGGTGGACATGGCCGAGCAGATGTCAGGGGTTCCCATCGACTCCGCGGTGGTCGGGATCGCCGGAGGGCACATCACGTCGCAGAACAGCCGCGGCGTGGTGGCGGTCGAAGCCGGCCACCGTGAGGTTCGCGATCAGGACGTGCATCGCGCCATCGACGCCGCTCGCGCGGTGAGCGTTCCGTCCGAGCGGCGCATCGTGCACGTGCTGCCGCAGCAGTTCACCATCGACGGACAGGAAGGCGTGCGCGATGCGATCGGCATGGCGGGCAACCGGCTCGAGGTCGACGCGCACATCATCACCGGCGCCAACACCGCGATCCAGAACGTCGTCAAGGTCGTGCACAAAGCGGGGCTCAATGTCGACGACATGGTGTTGCAGGTGCTCGCATCCGCCGAGGCCGTGGTCACCGAGGACGAGATCGAGCGCGGCGTTGTCGTCGTCGATGTCGGTGGTGGTACCAGCGATATCGCCGTGTTCGCGCGTGGCAGCATCGTGCACACGAGCGTGATTCCTGTCGGCGGTAACCACGTGACCGCAGACCTCGCAGTGGGATTGCGTTGCGACCTCGAGACCGCTGAAACCGTGAAGCGAAACTTCGGCCACTGTCTGCAGCTCACACTGCCCGCGGATGCCGAGGTGACCTTGACGCCGATGGGCTATGACGAACCGGTCGGTGTGCCGCAAAGGTATCTCGCCGAGATCATCGGTCCGCGCGCACGGGAGATGGCCTCGCTGATCGCCGCGGAGGTGGAGCGCGCAGGACCGCTTGGCATGTTCCCCGGTGGCATCGTGATCACCGGCGGCGGCGCGCTCCTGCGCGGTTTTGCCGAGGTGGTGCAGCAGCAGACCAACCTTCCGGCGCGGGTTGCTGCACCGCAGGGATTGCACGGCATGAACGATGAGATCCGCGGGCCGAGCCACGCAACCGTGGTCGGCCTGCTGCGCTGGGGAGCTCGGAGCAACCTCGGCCGCAAGCCCTCCCGCTCCAACGGAAAGAGCTCAGACGGCCCCGCCGCCGGAGCCAAACTCTCGAGGTGGTTTCGTGACCTCTTTTGATCATCTGCGGACCCACGGACTCGACCAGCCCGGGGATGCCCTGGCACGGCGGCGATCTTCACCACATTCACCCCCCAATCGAGAAACGACAGCGCAACGCGAGGAGAAAGGCATGGCAGACCTGGACCGGACACTTGACGGCAACGCCCGCATCCGCGTCGTGGGGGTCGGCGGCGGCGGCAGCAATGCTGTCAACCGCATGATCCGGAGCAACCTCAAGGGCGTTGAGTTCATCGCGATCAACACCGACCATCAGGCGCTGAGCTCCTCGTCGGCGCACCTCAAGATCCGCATCGGCGGCAAGCTGACGCGCGGGCTTGGCGCGGGTGGCGATCCTCAGAAAGGCCAGGACGCGGCGGAGGAGTCGCGCGACGAGCTGACCAAGGCGCTTGCGGACAGCGACATGGTGTTCATCACCGCGGGCATGGGCGGCGGCACGGGAACCGGTGCGGCGCCGATCATCGCCGAGATCGCTCGCGAGTCGGGAGCGCTGACCATCGGTGTCGTGACCAAGCCGTTCCGCTTCGAGGGCTTGCGCCGTCAGAAGTCGGCCGAGGAGGGGATCGCCAACCTCCAGGGCCGTGTCGACACGCTGATCACCATCCCGAACGAGCGGCTGATGCAGGTGGTCGACAAGAAGACGCCCATCGGCGACGCATTCAAGGTCGCCGACGATGTGTTGCGCCAGGGCGTGCAGGGCATCAGCGACTTGATCGTCTTCCCCGGACTCATCAACCTTGACTTCGCGGATGTGAAGACGATCATGCAGGGCCAGGGACAGGCGCTCATGGGCATCGGCTTCGGAAGCGGCGATACGCGCGCCGCGGATGCCGCCAAGGATGCGGTGGCGAGCCCGCTGCTCGAGACCACCATCGCGGGCGCCAAGGGCATCCTCCTCAACGTTACCGGCGGCCCGGACCTCACTCTCTACGAGGTCAATGAAGCGGCCCAGCTGGTCAGCGAATCGGCGGATGCCGACGCGCAGATCATCTTCGGGACGGTCATCGACGAGCACATGAAGGGCGAGGTCAAGATCACCGTCATCGCCACCGGGTTCACCGGTCAGATCGATGTGATCGGGACCCTCAGCTACGAGCCGTCTGCGCGGCCGGTCGTCTCCGATCAGCGGCAGCCGGCATTCAACGTCGGGGGAAAGCCCACCGGGCCGTACAGCGTGGACGACCTGGATATCCCCGCGTTTCTGAGGGACCGTCGGTAGGTTTGGGTCCGATGCAGCTCCGGCCGCGGTCGCGCCCGGAGCTGCATCCCAAGCCTCCAGGGGGCAGCAGGTGAAGTGCCCGTTCTGCGGCGAGACGGACATCAAGGTCGTCGACTCGCGCGACTCCGAGACCGGCGAGGCGATTCGACGCCGTCGAGAATGCCTCGGCTGCGGCAAGCGTTTCACCACGTACGAGCGCGTGGAGGTCCCGCCCCTCTACGTCCTCAAGAAGGATGGCAGGCGCGAGGAGTTCAGCCGCCCCAAGCTGCTTTCGGGCCTGGTGATGGCGTCGAAGAAGACCCGCCTTGCCCCCGCAAACCTCGAGATGATGGTTGCGGAAATCGAAAACGCCCTGCGCAGTCAGAACATTTCCGAGATCCCGAGCCGCGAGGTCGGGGCCATGGTGATGGCGCGACTGCGTGAAATCGACGAGATCGCGTACATTCGATTTGCTTCGGTGTACCGCTCATTCAAGGATGCCCAGGAGATGCGCGCAACCATTGAGGATGTCCTCGCCCATCCTCCTGGAACCCGTCCCGATACCGCCCGTCGCCAGCGCAAGCGCCGCGATACAGAAGGGCGCGAGCTGCCCCTCGACCTCGGCAAATAGGGTGGCGCTCGTAGAGAAGGTGCCGGTCGCGGACCGGCTGGAAACGGTGCGTGCCCGGATCGCGGCTGCCGCGGAGCGCGCCAACCGGGACCCGCTCGACGTTCGCCTGATCGCCGTCAGCAAGGGTATGCCCGCCGCCCGTGTCGACGAGGTGATCGCCGCCGGCGTCGAGGACATCGGCGAGAACCGGATACAGGAGGCTGCCGACAAACAACGCGTGGTGCGCAATGCCGCCCGCTGGCACCTCATCGGGCATCTGCAGACCAACAAAGCCGGGCGTGCTGCGGCACTCTTCGATTTCGTGCACTCGATCGACAGCAGGCGCGTCGCCGATGCGCTGTCAACGCACCGGCCCGCCGGGCGTGACCCGATCGGCGTGCTCGTGGAAGTCGAGCTGACCGGCCTGCCGACACGCTCCGGGATCGCTGAATCGGGCGTCGAGGCTCTCATCGAGGAACTCGTCAACGTCCCATCGATCCACGTCATGGGGCTGATGACCATCGCGCCGCTGACCCCGAACCCCGAGGACGCGCGCGCATCGTTCACTCGCCTCCGCCATGTTCGCGACCACATGGAGCACGTGACCGGCTGGGCATTGCCGGAGCTGAGCATGGGCATGACTAATGACTTCGAGATCGCAATCGAAGAGGGCGCCACCATGGTGCGCATCGGACGGGCGATCTTTGGCGAACGCGTCGAATAGAAGCTTCCAGGCAGTTCGTGAGCGAACGATCTGCCGGTATCCTTGAGGTGATGCCAAGGTATTCAGCCGTCAGCGCGCGCGCGGGCTTTCCCGAGGCGGAGCTCGAGATCCTCGAGCTCTGGCAGCGCAACCGTGTCTTCGAGCGCAGCCTGGAGATGCGTCGCGACGCGCCTCCGTATGTCTTCTATGAAGGGCCGCCCACCGCCAATGGGCTGCCCGGCCTGCATCACGTGCTCGCGCGCTCGTACAAGGACGTCTTCGCTCGCTACAAGCAGATGACCGGGTTCTCCGTGGCCCGAAAGGCCGGATGGGACACCCACGGTCTCCCCGTCGAGCTCGAGATTGAGCGTGCCCTGAAGATCAGCGGCAAGAAGCAGATCGAGGAGTTCGGCATCGCCGAGTTCAACGCGCGCTGCAAAGCGTCGGTGAACGAGTACATCGACCAGTGGCGTGAGATGAGTGAACGTCTCGGTTTCTGGCTCGACTTCGATCATCCGTACCGCACGTATGACGGCAGCTACATCGAGTCGGTGTGGTGGAGCCTGAAGGAGCTCTGGGAAGACGAGATGCTCTACCAGGGTTACAAGGTGAACCCGTACTGCCCCCGATGCCAGACGACGCTGTCGTCGCACGAGTTGAGCCAGGGATACCGAGAGGACACGCCGGATCCGTCCGTGTACGTGAAGTTCCGCCTCAACGACTCCGACGGCAAGACGTTCTTCCTCGCGTGGACCACCACCCCGTGGACGTTGCCCGGCAACGTCGCGCTCGCGGTGCACTCGCGCAAACCGTACGTCCGGGTTGCGCAGGGCGACGAGTCGTACATCCTCGCCAGGGAACGCCTTTCCATCCTCGACGGCGAGTACGAGATCGTCGAGGAGATGGACGGCTCGGACCTCGTCGACCTGACGTACGAGCCGCTGTTCACCGACATGCTTCCCGACGACCTCGCGTTCGTCGTGCTCGACGCTCCCGAGCTGGTGAACATGGATGAAGGCACCGGCATCGTCCATACGGCTGCGGCGTACGGCGTCGCCGACCTCGAGCTCTGCCAGCGCATGGGTGTCGCGGTTCGCCACGTCGTCGGGCTCGACGGTCGTTTCCTTGACGGGCAGACGCGGTACCGGGGAATGTTCGTGAAGGACGCGGACCCCAAGATCATCGAGGACCTGCGTGAACAGGGAAGTCTCTATCGCGCCGAGACGATCCGGCACACCTATCCGTTCTGCTGGCGCTGCGAGACACCGCTGCTCTACTACGCGGTCACCTCCTGGTTCATCAGGACCACTGCAGTGAAGGATCGCCTGCTCGCCAACAACCGCAGCGTCGACTGGCAGCCCGCGCACATCCGCGACGGCCGCATGGGCAACTGGCTGGAGAGCTTGATCGACTGGAACCTGTCGCGCAGCCGCTACTGGGGGACGCCGCTGCCGATCTGGGTGTGCGATGACTGCGAGGAGAAGTTCTGCGCAGGCAGCGCAGCGGACGTCGGACTCACCGTCGACGATGACCTGCATCGCCCGTTCATCGACAACATCACGCTGCCGTGCACCGCCTGCAAAGGTGTCATGCACCGCGTTCCGGACGTCATTGACGCCTGGTACGACTCGGGCGCGATGCCATACGCGCAGAAGCACTATCCCTTCGAGAACAAGGAGCTCTTCGAGCACACGCACCCGGCCGACTTCATCTGCGAAGGTGTCGACCAGACCCGTGGATGGTTCTTCTCGCTGCTCGCCGAGTCGACCCTGCTCTTCGACCTCCCCGCGTACAGGAACTGCGTGGTCGTGGGAACGCTGCAGGACAAGAACGGCAAGAAGATGTCGAAGTCGCGGCGCAACACCATCGAGCCGGACACGATCTTCGACCAGTACGGGGCCGACGCCGCGCGCTGGTACTTCTACGGCCAGGGCGTCGAGAATGCCGAGCTGCGTGTCAGCCCGACGTCGTTCCAGGACGTGGTGCGCCTCTTCATGCTCACGCTCTGGAACGTGTACTCGTTCTATGTGACCTACGCGCTCACCGAGGGCTACGACCCCGCGTCGGCAGCTCCGGCGGTGATCGAACGCCCGGTGCTCGACCGCTGGAGCCTCGCACGCCTTGCGGAAACGGTCGATGCGGTTCGCGAGGCCATGGAACGCTACGACGCATCCGACGCCGTCCACGCAGTGGAGGCGTTCGTGGAGGATCTCTCCAAGTGGTATGTGCGCCGCTCCCGCCGCCGCTTCTGGAAGAGCGCCGGGACCAGCGACGATTCGCTGTCCGCGTTTGCCACGCTGCAGACGGTGCTGATCACGCTTGCGGGGCTGATCGCGCCGTTCATGCCCTTCATGGCCGAAAGGATGTACCGCAACCTGAGCGGGTTCAACGGGGACCCGCCCGCGCCGCGAAGCGTGCCCGACTCGGTGCACCTCACCGACTACCCGAAGGTGGCCGGCATGTGGCGTGACTCCGAGGTGGTCGTTGAGATGAGCCGCCTACGCAGGCTGGTGGAGGATGGGCTCGCGTCTCGAACCACCGCCGGCATACGCGTTCGCCAGCCGCTTGCCGCCGCGACCATCGCCAGCGACCCGCTCGAGCCCGAGCTCGAGGCGATCTTCATGGAGGAGCTCAACGTCAAGACCGTGCACTACGTCGATCCGGCAGGAGGCCATGCATCGGTGGTGCTCGATACGACCATCACGGATGAGCTCCGCCTCGAGTGGCTGGCACGGGAGGTCAGCCGCAAGGTCAACGAGCTGCGCAAGCAGGCGGGGCTCCGCGTTGAAGATCGGATCACCTTGCTGGTGGATGCCGACGGTGACGTGCGACGCGCGGTCGACGCTCATCGCGAGTGGTTGCAGGGCGAGACGCTCGCGGTCGCCATCGAGGACCGGCGCGACGAGGCGCTCGCGCAATGGGAAGGGGAAGTGGGAGGCGCACGATGCTGGCTCGGAGTCCAGCGGTAGCATCGGCAGGGCGCATCTCGCGGCAACGCATCTATCTCGTGATGCTCGGGACCGCGGCTGTGGTCGCGCTGATCGACCACATCACCAAGTGGATCGTGTCCTCACATCTCGCCCTGGGACAGCAGATCTGGCCGGGGTCGTTCGTCTCCATCGACCACGTCGAGAACAGCGGCGCCGCCTTCAGCGTGCTCCCTCAGTTGCACTGGCTCTACCTCGCGGTTGCGCTGGCGGTCAGCCTCTACATCGTGTTCTTCGGCTACAGGTACGGGACCACGTGGTACCGGCAGGTGCTGATCGGCATGATCCTTGGTGGGGCGCTCTCCAACGGCGTGGACCGACTCGTGCAGGGCTCCGTCGTCGACTTCATCGACTTCCATTTCTGGCCCGTCTTCAACATTGCCGACAGCTGCATCGTGGTCGCGATCGTCCTGCTGCTCGTGCTGAGCTTCGTCCCGTCGTCGCATTCGCCGGCGTCGCCCACATCGCCGGCGGCGTCGTGAGCGCGGGTGCGTCGGCAGTCGCGACGCCTCGTCTCGACATGTGGCTCGCGGAGTCCAGGCGGATCACGCGCCACGCGGCGCGAACGCTCATCGATGCCGGCCTCGTCACCGTCGACGGTCGCCCGGGAAGACCCGGGCAGCGGGTGCGCGACCACGCGGAGGTGGTGGTCACGCAACCGGTTGCACCAGACCCATCGGTTGCGACGAGCGCACGTTTTCCCGATCACTCGCCGATCGAGCTGTGCGTCGTCGATGAGGACGACTGGCTGGCGGTGATCGACAAACCCGCCGGGATGGTCGTGCATCCGGCCCCAGGGCATCCGACGGGAACGCTCGCCGACGCGCTCAAAGAGCGTGGAACGACCTGGTCGCTGCTCGGCGGCAGCGAGAGAGCGGGGATCGTGCATCGCCTCGACCGCGACACCAGCGGGCTCCTGGTCGTCGCCAAGACGGAGGCGGCCCACCGGAACCTCGCCAGGCAGCTCAGCGATCGCTCTCTCGGACGCACGTACTGGGCACTCGTGCACGGTGGCTTTCGCGAGGACACCGGAACCATCGATGGGCCAATCGCCCGTCACCCCCGCGACCGCAGGCGCATGGCGATCGTCGAAGGCGGCCGCGAGGCGCTCACCGATTTTCGCGTCGTCGAGCGACTCAACGGGGCGACCGTCCTCGAGGTCTCGCTGCGCACCGGGCGCACCCACCAGATCCGGGTGCACCTCGCCTCGATCGGGCATCCGATCGTCGGCGACGCGATCTACGGACGCCCTGATCCGATGCTCGGGCGCCCCGCCCTGCACGCAATGCAACTCCGCCTTCGCCATCCCGCTGATGGCATCGAGCGGTCCTATGAGTCGCCGATTCCCGACGAGCTGACCGCCGCCGCCGCCAGGCTCCGACCCTCGCCCACATGAGCGAGCAAGGGAGGCTCATCGTGCTCACCGGGCCGAGCGCCGTGGGCAAGGACACCGTGCTCCAGGAGCTGTTCGCGATCGACCCGTCGCTGGAGTACTGCATCTCTTACACGACCCGTGCGCCCCGTCCCGGCGAGACCGACGGCGTGTCGTACTACTTCGTGGACGAGCCGACCTTCCGGACGATGATCGATCGCGATGCGTTCTTCGAGTGGTCGACCGTGTACGGCGAGCTCAAGGGCCGGACCTTCGAGACCGTCAACCGGGCGATCGCATCCGGGAAGGACACCGTGATCAAGATCGACGTCCAGGGCGCCGACAAGGTCCGCAGGCGGATCGGGGACGAGGGGGTCTACATCTACCTCCTGCCCCCGAGCCTGGAGGCGCTGGAGCAACGGCTGATCGAGCGTGGCACCGAGGACGCGGAGAGCCTCCGCGCCCGCCACGATCTCGCCGTCGCCGAGCTCGCGCTCAAGGACACGTACGATCATCAGGTCATGAACGACGATGCGAAGCGCGCGGCCCAGGAGATCGAGACGATCATCCAGCAGGTGCGGACGAACCGCGGGGGTCCGGCGTGACCCTGCCGCTCGACGGCCATCGGGTCCTGGTCGGCGTCGGTGGCAGCGTGGCCGCGTTCAAGGCGTGCCAGGTGGTGACCGATCTCCGCCGCGATGGGGCGGAAGTGAAGGTCGCGATGACCGAGGCCGCGACGCACTTCGTGACCCCGACGCTGCTCCGCGCGCTGAGTGGGCACCGGGTCGCCTCGAGCATCTGGGAAGACGATCCGGAGGCTGGTCACGGGATGAGCCACCTCGATCTTGCGATGTGGTGCGAGGTGCAGGTGGTGGTCGCCGCATCGGCGGATCTGATCGCGCGCCTGGCCCTCGGCCTCGCCGGCGACCCGGTGACCGCGACCGCGCTGGCCTGTCGCGCGCCGTTGCTGGTGGCGCCCGCGATGGAGTCCGCAATGTGGGAGCACCCGGCGACCCAGGGCAACGCGGCGACCTTGACCGCGCGAGGAGGCCGCATCATCGGTCCCGTCTACGGGCGGCTCGCGAGTGGCCACGAGAGCACCGGTCGCATGGCCGAGCCCGACGTGATCGTCGCCGCTGTGAGGGAGCTCCTTGTCGGCGGGGCCTGACCCCACCATCAACGGTCTCCGCCTCGTGGTCACCGCAGGTGGAACTCGAGAGCCGATCGATCCGGTGCGCTTCATCGGCAATCGATCGAGCGGAAAGATGGGCAACGCGCTCGCCGCAGCGGCGATCCGGCGAGGAGCGAAGGTCACCCTCGTCACCGCCGGCCCGGCGCCGCCTGCGCAACCCGGGCTCAAGGTCGTCCCAGTGGAGACGGCAGGCGAGATGCACGCGGCGGTCCGCGACGCGCTGATCGGGGCGCGAGTGCTCATCATGGCCGCGGCGGTCGCCGACTGGCGTCCGCGCGATGTGGCCGCCAACAAGTTGAAGAAGGGTGCGGACACGCTGACCATCGAGCTGGTCCCGACGGTGGACATCCTCCGTGCGCTGCGTGACGACGACGTGGCGCGTGATGTCTTCGTCGTCGGGTTCGCCGCGGAGACCGAGCACGTGATCGACTATGCCCGAGCCAAGCTCGACGCCAAAGGGCTCGACCTCATCGTCGTCAACGACGTTTCGCGTGAGGACATCGGCATGGGCGCCGACGACAACGAGGTCACCGTCATCGGTCGCGACGGCACGCAGCAGACGATCGCGCGTGCCCCAAAAGCAGACGTCGCCGATGCGATCGTGCGCATCATCGCGGACAGACTGCGATGACGTTCGCATCGGTGGTTCCGGAGACGCGCTCGCAGCTCCCCCGCGATGCGTACACGTACTCCATCCCCGAGGACCTTGTCGAGCTCGTCCTCCCGGGTGTTCGGGTCGAGATCCCGTTCGGCAAGCGAACGATTCTCGGGTACGTCGTGGAACGCTCCGACGAGAGCGAGTTCGCCGAGGTGCGGGCCATCGACCGGGTCATCGACGAACCGCGCCTCATCCTCGATCACCATATCGTGCTCGCCCGTCAGATCGCCGACCGATACTGCGCGCCACTCGGTGAGGTGCTCCGAGCGATGCTGCCAAAAGGAGTGCGCACCCGTCCGTCGCGCCGCACCGGACCACGTTCAGTCTCGCGCGCGGTCGCGGAGGCCGGGGCCGCCGGACCGCCCGAGCCTCCTCCAATTCTCAACGACGCGCAACGCGCTGCTGTCGCGCCGCTGCTCGACGCCATCGCAACACGCACCCACCGCCGCGTGCTGCTCCACGGCGTGACCGGCAGCGGCAAGACCGAGGTGTACCTCGCGGGCATCGACGCGGCGCTCGCCGCCCGTCGCGGTGCGATCGTGCTCGTGCCCGAGATCGCGTTGACACCCCAGATGATTCGGCGCTTCGCCGTGCGCTTTCCCGGCCGGATCGCCGTGGTTCACTCCGCGCTCACCGACGCCGAACGCGCAGCCGCGTGGCGGCGCATCCGCGACGGTGAGCATGCGGTGGTCATCGGCTCGCGGAGCGCTGTCTTCGCACCGATTCCCGACCTTGGCATCGTGGTCGTCGACGAGGAGGACGCGCCCGCATACAAGCAGGATCGCGTGCCCCGGTATCACGCCGTCGACGTTGCGTTGATGCTCGGCGCGCTGTGCGACGCGCCGGTTGTCATGGGGAGTGCGACCCCGCGTGTCGAGAGCTTCTTCCGTGCGCACACCGGCGACCTGGAGCTGGTCACGCTCCCGGAACGCGTGAGCGGCCGGCCACTGCCACCGATCGAGGTCGTCGACCTGCGTGACGAGCTGAAGGCGGGCAACACCAATGCGTTGTCGCTGACTCTCGACCGAGCCATGCAGGAGTGTCATGCGGACGGGGGGCAGTCGATCCTCTTTCTCAACCGCCGCGGAACCTCGACCGTGGTGCTCTGCCGGACGTGTGGTGAGGCGCTGACCTGCAGCAACTGCAGCGTGTCGCTGGTGCATCACGTCGACCGCGCGAGCTGCGACTGCCACTACTGCGGTTTGTCGATCCCGCTGCCGACGGCGTGTCCCACCTGCGGCTCACGCACCATCCGCGCACTGGGCATGGGGACCGAGCGCCTCGAGCGCGAGGTCAGCGATCGCTTCCCGGCACTGCGCCTGATCCGCATGGATCGCGACACCACGCGATCACGCGATGCGTATTTCGACATCTACGACCGGTTCCGTCGCCATGAGGCGGATTGCCTGATCGGCACGCAGATGGTCGCGAAAGGGTGGGACCTCGGCAACGTTCGTCTGGTCGGCATCGTCAACGCCGACACGGCGCTCCACTTCCCCGACTATCGGAGCGGCGAGCTCACCTTCTCACTGCTCACCCAGGTGGCGGGACGCGCGGGACGAGGTGACGAGCCCGCGCGAGTCGTGCTCCAGACGTACAGCCCCGGTCACTACGCGGTCCGGCACGCGACGACGCACGATTACCTCGGGTTCGCGCGTGACGAGATCCGGGTGCGCAAGGCATTGCGATTCCCACCCTATGCACGGCTCTGCGTCTGCACCTTCGCGCACAAGGACGACCACCAGGCCGAGATCGAAGTTCGCCGGGAGGCGCAGCGAGTGTCTGATACACTCGGAATTGGCGCCGGGCTCGATGTCCTCGGTCCGACGCCGGCGTTCCTGCACCGCCTCCGTGGCGAATACCGGTGGCAGATCACGGTGCGGGGGACAGACATCGAGAGGGCATTTCCTCACCTTCCCAGGGCTCGGGGCTGGAGTATCGACGTCGACCCCGGGGCGTGAACGGAGACAAAAGCGTGGCAGTCCTTCCCATCGTCCTGGTCTCGGACCACAACGACGTGCTCACCACAAAGGCAATCCGCGTGCCGCGGGTTGACGATGAGATACGCCGTCTCATGGACGACATGGTCGAGACGATGTTCGACGCCAACGGAGTCGGTCTCGCGGCTCCGCAGGTGGGCGTGTCGCTGCGCGTCATCGTGCTCCGCGTCGACAACCAGATCTACCAACTCGCCAACCCGGAGATGGTCCGCACCGACGGCGACCAGACCGGGTTCGAGGGCTGCCTGTCGGTGCCGGGATGGGTCGGCGAGGTCACTCGCCGGCAGCGTGTGGTCGCCAAGGGCCTCAACCGCCACGGCAAGGAAGTCCGCGTCAAAGGCGACGGCCTGCTGGCCCGGGCTGTGCAGCATGAGCTGGACCATCTCGATGGGATCCTCTTCACGAGCCGGGTGAACGAGGGGACCCTCCGCGAGGTCGAACCGGCTGAGGAGGCTGAGGAGCCCGGCGTCGTCAGCGCTGTGTGAGGCTCGTCTTCTGTGGCACCGCCCTCTTTGCGGTGCCGTCGCTGAGGGTTTGCGCGGCGCACCACGAAGTGCTGGCGGTGGTGACCCGCGTCGACCGAGTAGGGAACCGAGGAAAGCCGGCCCCCCGCCCGGTCGCCGATGCTGCGCGCGAGCTGGGTCTTCCGGTGTTGATGCCGGCGAAGATCGGCGCCCCCGATGTCGTCCGAGGTCTTGTCGACCTCATACCGGATAGCGTGGTCGTCGCCGCCTACGGGCAGATCCTGCCCATCTCACTGCTCGATCCGCTGCCCTTCGGAGCGGTCAACGTCCACGCATCGCTGCTGCCGCGCTGGCGAGGGGCTTCGCCGGTTGCCCATGCCATCCTCGCCGGGGACGCGGAGACCGGTGTCTCGATCATGCGCATGGAGGCGGGTCTGGACACCGGCCCGGTGTACGCGCGGGTGCGCGTGCCGATTGGAGACGATGCGACCACTCCGGCGCTGACGGCCACGCTCGCCGAGCGCGGGGCGTCGGAGCTCGTGTCGGTGCTCGAAGGGCTCGAGCATGGCTCGGCAGTTGCGACGCCGCAGCCGGAGGAGGGTGTGACCTACGCGCCACGCTTGTCGCGAGAGGACGGACGCGTTGACTGGGCGTCGCGAGGTGCGGTCGACATCGATCGCATGGTGCGTGCCCTCCAACCGTGGCCGGGGGTCGTGGCATCGATCGACGGGGTCGACGTCCAGATCCAGTCCGGGGCGCCGGTGACCATCGATCCCGGAGCACCCGGGAGCGCGGCCGCACGTGAGCGCGAATCCGTGGTCATCGCCACAGTTGACGGCGGCTATCGTGTCGACCTGATCACGCCTCCCGGCAAGCGACCCATGGCGCCCGCAGCGTTCCTGCGCGGGCGGCATTCCGCTGAGGGGCGTCGCTAGTGCCGCCGGCGAGGAAACCGGGCGACAACACGCTGGCGGTCAACCGGCGCGCTCGATACGAGTACAGCATCGTCGAGTCGCTCGAGGCGGGTATCGAGCTCACCGGTACCGAGGTGAAATCGCTCCGGACCGGGCGCATCCAGTTGCGCGAGGGTTACGTGCGCGTTGAGAACGGCCAGGCGTGGCTGATGCAGGTGAACATCGCCTCGTACCAGCACGGCAACCGCAACAACCCCGAGCCGGAGCGGCGCCGTCGCCTGCTTCTGCACAAGCGCGAGATCGAGTACCTCGACGGGCGCGTGCACACGCAGGGGCTCACGATCATCCCGCTCAAGCTGTATCTGGTTCGCAACCGGGTCAAGGTCGAGATCGGCCTCGCACGGGGCAAGAAGCTCTGGGACAAGCGCCAGGACGTCGCCAAGCGCGACGCCGAGCGCGACATGGAACGCGCCATCAAACGCTGATCGCGTCGCGTTCAGCCGGTCGCTGTACGAAACTCGCTTGGCGGTGGTGCGGCCTGCGACGCGGCACTCGGGCGGTTTGCCTTGATGTCGGGGACCAGCTGGGCGGCGAGGGCGTCGATGCGCTGGCGGAGCTCGCGCAAACCGGTCCCGCGCGTGGCGCTGACCGCCAGCGCCGAGACGCCGGCGATGTCGCCGAGCCGCAGGCGCGCGGCGCGTACCTCGGATGCGGTGAGGCGATCGACCTTGCTCAGCGCCAGGATCATCGGCTGATCGCAGTCCATCGAGCGCAGCGTCTCGAGCACGGTCACGAGCTGCTGCTCCGCGTCGGGGTGCGAGGCGTCGACCACGAGACAGAGCATGTGGGCCTGGCGCACCTCCTCGAGGGTTGCCGCGAACGCCTCGACGAGCTCGGTGGGAAGCTTCTGGATGAAGCCGACCGTGTCGGTGAGGATGACGAGCTTGCCTGACGGCAGCTCCAGGCGGCGGGACGTGGGATCGAGGGTTGCGAACAGCAGGTCGTCGGCGAGGACCCGGCTGCGGGTGAGGACGTTGAGCAAGGTCGATTTGCCCGCGTTCGTATACCCGACCAGGGCGCACGAAGCGAGCGGGACGTTGGTGCGCGCGGTGCGCCGCGTCCGGCGCTGCCGTTCGATCACGACGAGACGTTCGCGCAGGCGCTTGAGCTGCTGCCGGATGAGGCGGCGGTCCACCTCGATCTGCTTCTCTCCAGGACCACCACGGAGCCCAACGCCGCCGCGCTGGCGCTCGAGGTGGGACCACCCGCCGGCCAGGCGGGGGAGCAGATGCTCGAGCTGTGCCATCTCGACCTGCACGCGGCCCTCGGCGGTGATGGCCCGGCGGGCGAAGATGGCGAGGATCACCTCGGTCCGATCGAGGACGGGCACACCCCACTCCTCCTGGAGGTTGCGCTGCTGGCGCGGTGTGAGCTGGTCGTTGCAGAGCACGGCGGGGCTGCCGAGCTCGGCGAGATGCGATGCGAAGGCGGCGACCACGCCGGAGCGGAAGAATGTCGCCGGGTGCGGATCGCGGAGCGAGATCAGGCTCCGCTCGAGGACCTCGGTCCCGAGAGTGCGAGCCAGCTCCTCGAGTTCGTCGAGCTCGATGTCTCGCTGCTCGCGCTCGTCCCGGGACGCGACGGTCCCGATGACGATCACCTGCTTCAGCTTCGCGCCGACCGCCGGGTCAGCTCCAGACGGCGCGTCGAAATGGGGCAACTAGCGCGTCACCGGTCCGGCCGACACCTGGAGCATCCGATCAGCCTACCAACGGCGCCCGCAGTCTGCTGAGGCGCCCCGTCCTCGACCTCATGCAGGTGCCGCAGATCCCGGGACCTTGAGTTGGATCACCGCGCTGCCGGCCAGGGTGAGCCCGGCGGCGACCAGCACCGCGAAGGTCGTCGAGACCCCGAGAACGGGTCCCGCGAGCGCTGACCCGACCGGCACGCCGGAGAAGTTCAGCGCCATCGCGACAGCGAAGGCTCGTCCGAACCATGCCCTGGCGGTGCGGCGCTGGCGCAGCGAGAAGGCGCTCACGCTGGAGGCGGCATCCGCGCCACCGGCGATCGCGATGCCGACGGCGATCAGCGCCAGCGACGGCAGCAGCAGCGCCAGGACGGCCACACCCATGACCGCGCCGAAGATCGACATCGACTCGCGCTCGCGCCCTTCGGTCCGGATCCGGCCGGCCACCAGCGCGGCGGGGATCCCTGCGGCACCCGCGAGCGCCAGGATCGAGCCAACGACCGCGGCGTTGCCGTGGAGGGCGAAGACGGCCACGGGCAGAGTGACGATCACGATGCCCCAGCCCACGTTGAGCGTCGAGAATCCGATGGCGATCCAGCGCAGCGTGCGATTGCCCACCACGTAGCGAAGACCGCGCCACGCCTCGACGAGGATCCTGCCGGACACCTCGGCAGCGTGGACGGGCTCAGGGACGGCCTGCAGGACGGCGGCGCCGGCAACGAATCCGACCGTTGCACCGACCAGCGCCGCCAGGCTGCCGAACACGGCGATGAGGCCGCCGGCGAGCGCGGGGCCGGCGATATTCGCGATGCCGTAGCAGACGCTGTCGGCTGCGTTGCCACGGTCCCAGAGATCGCGCGGCACCAGGAGTGGGAAGAACGAACGTGCACCCGCGATGCTCAGCGTGCTGGTGACCGATCCACCGACCAGCAACAGGTACAGGCCCCAGACGAGCAGATGATTCGCGGAGGCGAGGATGACGATGACCGTCATGGTCACCGCGGCCACGAGGAAGTCGAGGGTCATGAGCCGTTTGCGTCCATGACGATCGAGGAGCGCGCCCGCAACCGGAGCGAGCAGCAGTCCCGGAAAGATGAGCAGGAAGAGGCTCAAGCCCGCGACGCTCGGCGAGTGATATCGCTGCAACGCGAAAAGGACGAGACCCACCGTCAACATCTGCGCGGCCGTCCGGGTGAGCAGCGAACTGAGCAGCAGCTGACGGAACCCGGAGACGCGCAGCAGCTGGCGATATGTCGAGGGAGCCGCGACGACGCCTTGTCCGGTGGTCATTTCGACGACCTTGGACATGTGGTTCGGCGCGGTTTATGGGCGCGTGGAGACGCCACGACGGAAAACACGCTCCAAGCCTACCAATGCCCGCTGTTTTCGCGGAACGCGACCACGCGGGACCACCGCGATGCTCCAGGAATGCCGCACGCGCGATGCGCTACGTCCCCTGATAGACCGGCTTGCGTCCTTCCGCCTCCGCGTTCCGGCCTTCGAGAAAGTCCTGCGTGTGGAAGAGGGCTCCAAATTGCGCGTCGAGCTTTGACAACGCCTCTTCTTCACCGTGAGCAATCGCCAGATGAGCAGACGCCAATGAGGTCTTGATGCCAAGCGGACCGCAATCGGCAATCCTGTTCGCGATTCGAACGCCGGCCTCCAGCGCTTCCTTCGCATCCGGCGCCACCTGTTGCACTTCTCCCATGCGATATGCCTCTTCGGCGCTCCAGTGATCTCCGGTCAGGATGTAGCGCATGGCGTTTCCCCAACCCACCGCACGCGGGAACCGGATGGACGCTCCTCCGCCGGGAAAGTGCCACGGTGGCGTTTCGAGTCAGGCGGACGCGGTATGATCGGTGGCGCACGCTGATCTCGGACAGCTGCGCTCATGGGGGCGTACTGGTTTCGACGGGGTCGTGGATCGTGCGAATGCGAGTCGAGCCCCGGGCTCGTAAAACCGGGGAAAATATACGTGCGAATAACGCACCCCTCGCCCTCGCTGCGTAAGTAGCAGAGGCGAAAAAAGCTCAGGCTTCGGCCTGACGTCGACCGTCTTCTCGGCTGTGGGAGACGGACCCGACGTTAATGCAAGCAGTCTTGCCGCCCGGTGGCGCCTCGGCGCCGGGCGGGACATGCACCGAGGCTGGCCGCAGCCGAGCCTGGTCCCAGGGCGCGATTGAGGTGAGATGAAAACCGGGACTACACTCGTAGATGTCGCATGGAACGCGGCTTCGGACCCGGGTTCGATCCCCGGCGCCTCCACCAGCCTCCCGCAGGTCAGCGCGACTACGGGTTGCTACTGCAGGTGTAGGAGTCGGTGTCGATGAGGTCGGTGAACACGGCATGGAAGCCGCTGGAGTAGCCGAAGAACAGCTCGGTCCCAGACGGGATCGCCGCGGGGTTGATCACCGTCGCGGTGTTGGCCGCCATCTGCGTCACGTCACTCGGTGCAGGGCCACTGGGAGCCGGCACCATGGTTCGGGGCAACCCGGTAGGCAGTTGGGTTGCCAGCACCCCGATGGTGGCCGGGTCGGGTGCCGAGGGGCTGGACGAGCAGTAGCTGTCGGTCCTGACCAGAGCCGCGATGCCGTGTTGCGTGAGTGCCTGCTGGAGCGTGGCGGAGTTGAGCATCTGGTTCATGGTCAGAGTCAGCGTGTCGGTGCCGTCGACATTGCTGGTGAGGATGAACGCCCCACTCGGGATCGTGCCCGTGCTGTGGGCGGGGGCTGAGGGTTGCATAGCAGCCGTGCTCCGGGCTGGGGTCTCACCGATGGCGCCGGTCAGGCCCACTGCCAGCGCAGTGCCTGCGGCGACGCCGGTCAGGCCAAGGCCCGCGAATGCGGCGAACCGCCGCCGCCGGCGGGCGCGGCCCCTGCTCGTGATGGCCGCCAGCGGTGGCGGCTGGGGCGTGGCCACTCCAAAGAGGGCATTGCGCAGTTCCCGGGTCAGGGCGCCGTCGTTCAGGTTCTCGGCGTAGTTCATCACTCGGTCTCCTCGTGATTCATGGCTTGATCTCCGTGGTGGTGGCGGGTGCGAGCTCACCGCGACGGGCTCTCGTGGCGGGTGCGAGTTCGGTGCGGAGCGCCGTCGTGTCGGGTGCGAGTTCGCCACGAAGCGCTGTCATGGCCCGTGAGAGGTGAGCCCGGACTGTCCCCGGCGCGATGCCCAACTGCCTGGCGGTCGTCTCGATGTCCAGATCGAGAAAGACGCGCAGCGAAATCACCTCTCGCTGGCGGGCTGGCAGGCGGCGCAGCGCGTTGAGCACCGCGGCGTCCAGGCCAGTCGACTGGCCGTCAGCTGCCGCGATATCACGACCGGTCAGCGTCGTTTCCTTGCTGCGCCGGCGTCACCAGGATGTCCCCGCGTTGAGCGCGGTGCGGACTACCCAGGCTGTCGGGGCTGGGTGATTGCTGACCTTCTGCCAGGACGCATAGGCCCTGGCGAACGCTTCGGCGGTCTGGTCCTCAGCCAGCGTCATGTTGCCGGTGCTGGCAGCCACCGCCCGCAGGCAGGGATCCCAGCTTGCCGCGAAGAACTCGGCGAACTCGGCGTTGTCTTGGCTCACACCCGTTAACCCGCCAGGGACCGGAAACGCTTACCTCGATCCACGAAGATTCTGTGCTGCAGCCTGCTCGTCGAGCTGGCCGATGCGAGCCCTCTTGCTCCTACCCGACGCGTGACTGGTCGATGCGCAGCAGATTGCCGGACGGGTCGCGCACGGCACAGTCTCGGGCGCCCCACGGCTGTTCGTTTGGCTCCTCCACGATCTCGGCGCCCCAGGCGCGCACCTTCTCGAAGGTGGCATCGAGGTCATCGGTGTGGAAGTGAATGCCGTTGAGAGCTCCCTTGGCGAGGAGGGCGGCGAGCGTATCGCCGTCGGCGGGGCTGCCATGCGTGTAGTTGGTCAGGACGATCTCGACGTCAGGCTGGGACGCGGCGCCGACGGTGATCCAGCGCAGACCTTCGCGGGCGACGTCGCTGCGGACATCGAGGCCGAGTGCGTCGCGGTAGAAGGTCAGTGCGAGTTCAGGGTCATGGACCTGAACGAAGCAACAGGCAAGAGAGAGATTCATGCTCACAAGGCTAGGCGAGCCGGCGTGCCGCGCGCTTCTCGGATCCTGCTCGGCCGGCGGGCTGGGCGGATGCGCCGACGTAGGCCGCGAGGTGCTCGCCGGTGAGCGTGGACCGACCCGCAACCAGGTCAGCGGGCGTCCCCTCGAAGACGATCCGACCGCCGTCGTGACCGGCGCCAGGACCCAGGTCGATGATCCAGTCGGCATGCGCCACGACGGTCTGGTGATGCTCGATGACGATGACCGACTTGCCGGAGTCGACCAGCCGATCGAGGAGGCCGAGCAGCTGCTCGACGTCGGCGAGGTGGAGGCCTGTGGTCGCCTCGTCGAGAACGTACACGCTGCCTTTCTCGCCGATGTGCGTGGCCAGCTTGAGCCGCTGCCGCTCGCCGCCGGACAGTGTCGTGAGTGGCTGGCCGAGGATCAGGTAGCCGAGGCCGACGTCGGCGAGCCGGGCGAGGATGACGTGGGCCGCCGCCGTCCGCGACTCGCCGGCACCGAAGAACGCCTCGGCCTCGTTCACCGACATCGCGAGCACCTCGCTGATGTCGCGCCCGCCGAGGTGGAACTCGAGGACCGACGCCTGGAACCGCTTCCCCTCGCACTCCTCGCACACGGTCGTGACTCCCGCCATCATCGCGAGGTCGGTGTAGATGACGCCGGCGCCGTTGCAGCTGGGGCACGCGCCCTCGGAGTTCGCGCTGAACAGCGCCGGCTTGACGCCGTTGGCTTTCGCGAAGGCGTTGCGGATCGGGTCGAGCAGTCCGGTGTACGTCGCAGGGTTGCTGCGTCGTGAGCCGCGAATGGGTGCCTGGTCGATCGACACCACATCATCGCCGCCTGGGATCGATCCGTGCACGAGCGAGGTCTTTCCGGAACCGGCGACACCGGTGACGACGACGAGCACACCGAGCGGGATATCGACGTCGACGTTGCGCAGGTTGTGCACCGACGCGCCACGAATCGGTAGCGTGCCGGTCGGCTTGCGAACGGTTTCCTTGACTGCAGCGCGGTCGTCGAGGTGCCGGCCGGTGATGGTGTCACTGGCACGGAGCCCATTGACCGTGCCCTCGAAGCACACGCTGCCACCCGCCACACCCGCGCCGGGGCCGAGGTCGACGACATGGTCGGCGATCGCGATCGTCTGGGGCTTGTGCTCGACGACGAGCACGGTGTTGCCCTTGTCCCGCAATCGCAGGAGCAACTCATTCATCCGCTGGATGTCATGCGGGTGCAGGCCCGCGGTGGGCTCGTCGAAGACGTACGTGATGTCTGTGAGGGAGGATCCGAGGTGGCGGATCATCTTGACGCGCTGCGCCTCGCCACCCGACAGCGTTCCCGATGGGCGTTCGAGTGAGACGTAGCCGAGTCCGATCTCGACGAACGAATCGAGCGTCTGCTGCAGCGAAGACAGGAGCGGTCCGACAGACGGCTCGTTGAGACCGCGCGCCCAATCGGCGAGGTCGCTGATCTGCATCGCGCACGCGTCGGCGATGCTGATCCCCTTGATCTTTGACGACCGAGCGGCTTCGCTCAGCCGGGTGCCACCGCACTCGGGGCAGACGCTGAATGTGACCGCACGCTCCACGAACGCGCGGATGTGCGGCTGGAGCGCGTCAATGTCCTTGGACAGGAACGACTTCTGGATCCTCGGGATCAACCCCTCATACGTGAGGTTGATGCCTTCGACCTTGATCCGGGTCGCCTCCTTGTACAACAAGTCATCGCGCTCTTTCTTGGTGTACTTGCGAATCGGCTTGTCGGGGTCGTGGAAGCCGGAACCGCTGAAGATGCGGCCGTACCAGCCGTCGACGCTGTACCCGGGGATCAACAGCGCACCTTCCTTGAGCGACTTGCTGTCGTCGTAGAGCTGCGTCAGATCGAAGTCGCCGACCGCACCCCGGCCTTCGCAGCGCGCGCACATGCCGCCGGTGCGGTTGAACGTCGCCTGCACGGTCTTGCTTGCACCGCGTTCGACCGTGATCGCACCGGACCCTCGGACGGAAGGGACGTTGAACGAGAAGGCGTTGGGCGAGCCGATGTGCGGCTTCCCGAGCCGGCTGAAGAGGATGCGCAGCATCGCATTGGCATCGGTGGCCGTACCCACCGTGGAGCGCGGGTCGGCGCCCATCCGCTGCTGGTCCACGATGATCGCTGTCGTCAGCCCTTCGAGGACGTCGACGTCAGGGCGCGCCAGCGTCGGCATGAAGCCCTGCACGAACGCGCTGTATGTCTCATTGATCAGCCGCTGCGAGTCCGCCGCGATCGTGTCGAACACCAAAGATGTCTTGCCCGAGCCCGAAACGCCGGTGAAGACGGTCAGCCGGCGTTTCGGGATCTCGACGCTGATGTCCTTGAGGTTGTTCTCACGCGCACCGTGCACGCGAATCCAGTCGTGGCTGTCGGCAACGTGCGACGTGGGCGGCGGTTTGTCCTTCCTCGAGGCCATGCTTCTGGTTCTAAGCCCCGGCCAAGCGGTCGCTCACCGGTCCTGAATCAGCCCGAGGACGTTGCCATCGGGGTCGGTGAAGCTGGCCACCAGGCGGCCGCCACCAACGTCGCGAGGGGCGTCCTTCAATGTGCCACCGGCAGCGGTCACATCGGCAAGCTTCGCCTCGATGTCGTCCACATGCCAGTGCGCCACCGGCGAGGTCATGCCACTATTTGGGACGAGCCCGATCTGCTGGCCCGCCGCCTCGTAGCCGACGTAGTAGGGGGCGTCCGCCATCGGCTCGACGCCGAGCAGCGCGGTATATACGGGCTTGGCCTTCTCCAGATCGGTAACTGGATGCAGCACGGTCTTGATTCCCTGGGTTGTCGAGCTGGTCATGGTCACTCCTTGGACGTGATTGTCGAGGTCCATGACGGCCATGCTAGGTGTGGCTTCGTGCCAAGCGCTTCTCGAATACTGCTCGATTTCGGCGGGCCGCCACGCCGCAGGGCAGATGGGACAGGAGGTGGAGAATAGGCGTATGAGCGCCGACATCGATGCGCTGCGCAGGCTGCGCCGGGCCCGCGACCAGATGGATCGCGAGTACGCGGAGCCACTCGACGTCCCGGCGCTCGCTCGCACGGCTCTGATGTCGCCGGCCCACTTCAGCCGCCGCTTCCGCGAGGCCTACTCCGAGACGCCGTATTCCTACCTGATGACCCGGCGCATCGAGCGAGCGAAGTCGTTGCTGCGCCGCGGCGATCTGAGCGTGACGGACGTCTGCTTCGCTGTCGGCTGCTCGAGCCTCGGCTCGTTCTCCGCGCGGTTCACGGAGCTCGTCGGCGAGACGCCCTCCGCATACCGCGCCGGCAACCATGACGACCTGCGTGTCGTGCCCGGCTGCCAGACGATGGTGATGACCCGTCCGCGCCGGCACAAGACCGGCGCGCACGCGGAAGCGAGCAGTTTCGGAGAAGCATCTGTCGCCGCACCCGCCTAGCGTCGGTGCGATGACCATTTCGCTCAGCCGCGTGCACGTCCTCGTCGACGATCCAGACGCCGCCCTCAGCTTCTACCGCGACACCCTCGGCCTCACGGTGCGCAACGAGGTCGCCCGCGACGGTTTCCGCTGGATCACCCTCGTCACTGCCAGCCAACCGGAGATCGAGATCGTGCTCTCGCAGCCGCACGCGTGCCGGTCCAGGGAGGACGGTGATGCACTTGCCGCCCTGCTCGCCAATGGCGAGCTGCAGACGGTCCAATTACGCTCCGACAACCTCGTCGCGACGTTTGACCAGGTTGCGGCGGCGCCCGAGGCCGAGGTACTCCAGGAGCCCATCACGCAACCGTCGGGAGCCCGCGATATCGCGGTGCGAGATCCCGCAGGGAACCATGTCCGCATCGAGCAGGGATAGCGTCAGCGCCCGGGCGGCGAACGCGCACTTGCGTCCGGGTTGCAAGGGCTCAGTGTTTTGAGGCGTGAACTCCGGTGAGCAACTCATAGGTCGGGTTCAAGATCGCGAGCCGCCGTCTCCAGGTTCCAACCGTGCCCACGACGACGAGATTGGTTCCGGGGTCAATACCGGGGATCCTCCGCCGACCAATGAATACGACAACGAGGCTTCCCGTCCCATCAGTGATCTCACACTCGAGGTTGGCCATGCCTTTCGCTGTCTCGACTCGCATTGACCGGATGCGCCCAGCAATCTTCACGTGCTGTCGCCACTCGATGTCCTGGATGGCTATTGTTCCAGCCAGTTCCTGATCAGCCGTGGTCGAAAACTGCCTTCGCCCCAAGGGTGTGGCTGTCGCGATGCCGGAAGTTGGGGCGCCGCCATTGGGTTTGCGGTGGCGCACGTCGGGCCGAGCCGTGCTGTATGGCACGATCGTCGCTGACACATGGGGAACGGCTGCGACGGCGGTCGCGATGCGGCCGGCTGTGCGCTTTCGCAGCAGCCGCGTCAGGCGGGATTGCGCGGCGTAGCGAGGCAGCAGCACGGTGCACTCCGTCTTCCCATCTGCTGTCAGCGCGATGACATACTCGAGCGCCATCCTGTCGATGTGCGTATCTCTGGACTCGACCAGGTCAAGGGGCAGATGCGCGAGGCCCAGGCGCTCCCACTGAGCTTTGAGCCGTTCTGCGGCGCCGGCGTTGGTGATGAAATGAACGGCTCGTATCTCGTCGGGGCGCAGAACCCGGGCATACTGGATCGTGCGCGCCGCCGCCATGTTCAGGTCGCCCACCATCACCACGACAACATGTCGTGGTAATACGGGTGTCTCGGCGGCCTCCACGGCGCCATGCTGCAACTGCATCGCTTCTGACGCGTACTGGCGATGCAGACGAAGCAGCCCGAAGTACATCGGCGGTGCGACAACAGCGATGATCCAGGCTCCCTCAGTGAACTTTGTCACCAAGAGGATGCCCACGACGGCAAGCGACACCGTTGCCGATAATCCGTTGACGATCACACCTAGACGCCATCGACGTCCGCGTAGTCGCAGATGGTGCTTTACCATGCCGCTCCCCGCGAGGCAGAATCCGGTGAAGACTCCGATTGCGTAGAGCCCCACCAGGGCGTTGAGCCGCGCCTGGAACGCGATGATGAGGACGATCGCCACCGCGGCCAGCACAAAGATGCCGTTGGAGAACACGAGCCGGTGGCCGCGCTTCGTCAGTTGTCGCGGCAGGAACGAATCGCCCGCAACGAAGCTCGCCAGGTATGGAAAGCCATTGAAGCTCGTGTTGCCACCGGTGAACAGGATGAGCACGGTGGCAAGCTGCACCACGAGGAACAGCACCGTTCCCATGACCCCCGCTCCCACAACGGCGCGCACTTCCTGCGAGACGACAGTCGGAGTCCCGGCTGCATAGGGCACCGCGTGAGTCCAGTGAGCCAGCAGCGAAGTGCCGGCGACGAGAAACCCAAGAATGCAGCACATGAAGACGAGCGTGATGCGCCCGTTGCGCGCTTCGGGTCTCCGGAACGAGGAGATGCCATTGGAGACGGCCTCGAGTCCGGTCAACGACGCCCCTCCATTCGCGAAGGACTTGAGCAGGAAGAAGACTCCGAGACCCAGGAGCGGCCCCTGTCCGGGCTGACCGGGTTGGTACCCGAGGCTTGTGGCGCTCGGTAGGGGCTGCGCACCAAGGTGTCCGGTCAGGCCCTTGACGACTCCCACTATCACCACGATGCCCAGCGAGGCGACAAAGAAGTACGTGGGAACTGCGAAGAACCTCCCGGCCTCGCGTATCCCCCGTAGATTGCCGTAGAGCATCAACAGGGTCACTGCCACCGTGATTTCGACAGTGAAGGGAATCAAAGGGCGATAGGCAGAGGTGAGTGCAGCGGTCCCTGCCGAAGTCTGGACCGCCACCGTCACGATGTAGTCGATCAGCAGAGCCACGGCACCGATCTGCGCGACCTTGGGTCCAAAGTTCTCGCGCGCGACGACATATGAGCCTCCCGCGCGCGGGTATGCCCCGATGACTTGAAGGTACGAAAGCAGCACCAAAACCAGCACCGCAAGAATGGCGATGGTGACGGGTATGACCAAGGTGAATGCGCCGATGCCGATGATTGGGACCAAGATGGCCAGCATCTCCTCCGTCCCGTAGGCCGACGAGGAGATCATGTCGGGGGCCAGGACCCCAAATGCGACGGGCTTGGAGAGCCGCTCGCCGCTCAGTTGTTCGGAGACGAGCGGACGTCCGAGGATCTTGTTCTTCAGACGGTATTGCCACGACTCCGGGTAGGCGTCGGGCGCGTAGGAGGGAGTGCGCTCAGGTGCAAATGGCGACGACGGCACCGATATGCCCCCCGCACACTCGGCTCGTTCCCACGGAGTCAGGATGCGGGCTCAACCATCAACAATCCGTCAACGAACTCGCTCAAGCCACCCGTCCGCTCCCCGGCGATCCAGATCGGGTGCGGCACGGAGCGGAGCGACGCCTCGTCGCGCCGGTACGGCCAGCTCAGGACCTACCATGTGGCTGCAGCGTTCCTGCCATTGCGAGTAGTACCGGATGGAAAAGAGGGCCACGGTTGGGGGGCTGTTCAGCAACTCCCCACGCACCCGCAGGCTCGGAGGTCATTGTGGAAGCCGAGAGCGCATTCGACACGCACCTGGACATCCGTTTCGCGCCGCTCGAGCTCATCGACGCGCAGGCGCTGGTCGATGCGAATACGCACCCCTGGTACAACCAGACGCTCTGCCGCATCAACGATTGTGTGGTCCGCCTGGGAGTTGTCCAGGGCGAGTATGTCTGGCATACGCACGACGACGAGGATGAGTTCTTCTATGTCGTCGAAGGACGGCTGCTTATCGATCTCGAAGACCGCACTGTCGAGCTCGCAGAGCGCAATGGGTTCAGCGTGCCCAAAGGAGTCAGGCATCGGCCCCGGGCTCCCGAACGCACCGTGATCCTGATGGTTGAGGGTGCCGGCGTCGTCCCAACCGGTGACTAGAAGGCGCATAGAGCTCCCGCCCGCCGTTGAAGGGAAAGGCGAAAGGCGCCCGGCTCGGTGCCGGGCGCCTTTGGTTCGGTTGTGGTGCTCGCCTGCTAGTGAGCGAGGATCTTGATCTCGTCCCAGTAATGGTCGAAGGCGGTGTTCGAACCGGCTCCTTGCACGTACGGCTGGATCAGGAAGTTACCGACCGAGTAGTAGAGGGGGATATACACGGCGTTGGTCTGGAGGATCTGCGAAAGCTGGTTGTAGAGCGGCAGCGCCTGCGCCAGGGGCTCCGCATCCGCCTGCTTGAGGATGCTGTCGTACTGCGCGTTGTCGAATCCGCTGGTGTTCGCGCCCTCGGACGTGGCGATCGAACCCCAGAGGTTGTCGTACCAGTCCTGCGGGTGGTTGTAGTCGAATTGCCATCCGTCACGCGACATCATGTACTTGCCCGACAGACGGTCACTGATGAAGATCGACGCATCCGAGACCGCGTTGAGGTTGACATGGATACCGAGGTTGGTCTGCCACTCATTCTGGAGGTAGTCCGCCACGCTCTCGTTGAGGCTGCCGGAGTTGTACGAGTAGGTCAGGTTCTTCAGATCTGTTCCCGACGGGTCGTACTGCGCGATGAG
>PKXZ01000003.1 GCA_003132525.1 Candidatus Dormiibacterota bacterium
TCAGACAACTGCTCTCGGCACTTGCAATTCCTACGACCCTCCCATCGGATCTGACTCATCTCGCCGGCTACCACATCGCTGGACAACCGCTTGACGGACCGGCTGTGGTTTCCAAGCTTCGCAATGAGGTTGCCCATCTGAGGCGATCCCGCGCTATCGTGCCGACCCCGTTCCTAGTTGATGTTTGGCGACTGGCCATGTGGTACGTCGAGATGATCTTGTTCAGGCTATTTGACTTTCACGGAGCGTACCGAAGTCGTCTGACCTGGGGACTTGAGACCGTCGCCTGATAATCCGCATCGCGAACGCAGAGTTGCCCGTGGCTAACCCGGAATTGCCACTCCATCCGTGGTCACGTTCTGACCTGGTCACCAGCGATGCGGCGACCATCGCCGCACAAGCTTCGGATGATCTCGCATCCGTATTGCGGCGGCCTGGGTTAACCGTCTCCGCCAAGACCAATGACCTTAAGGAGGTGATCCATCAGCACGTACGTCCCTGAACGAATATCTTCCGGACGGATCTCTCGACCGTCGAACTCGGGGTCGGAATCCACCTCGATGGAGCCCCAAAACTGCCCGAGCGATCGTATGCACTCCACCGCTTCCGTCAACAAGTCCATTCGGATCTCGAAGTCCGGGTCAACGAGATACTTCGCCAACTCGTGCGCCACCTCATTCCGGTGCTGATACACCGACTCAAGAATCGCGATCTGTCGTGGGTCAAGAGCGTCGTTGTCGGCCAGCCACGCGCACGATGCGCGATACACACTCGACGGATCTTTGCTGAGCACCGAATCGTCGTACTCTTTCGCGCGNNAGTCGCGGACCTTGTCGACGATCTCGGATTTTACAAGTTCGTATGCAACAAGAAAGACGCCTGCCCTCTGCAGCGATTGCTGCAGTGCTTCCGGGGACAGCTTGTGGAGCAGCTTCTCCCGGTAGTCGTTCCGGTCACGCTCGTCACGCTCAGTGGGCATCGACCGACCCGAACATGGTCATTCCGAATCGATACTTGCAATTCCGGGCGTAACCCTCGGTAGCGTCAACCACTCCCGAATCCGTATCGAGTGATGACAGTGCGCCCCTGCTGGAATGACGATCTCCGCAGACGGGTCGTGATACCTCCGATGCCCTTCCAAGATCGCACGGCAACTGACTCCCGGGCCTTCCAGGTGCACACATGAGGCCCGCGGTTTCGCAGCGTCGCCTGCCCGATACACCTCACACGTTGCGATGCCTTGTTCAAGCGCGAGACCAGCCACCGCCATCGTGTACGCGGTGCTGAACTCCGTGTAGCAGAGCTTCACGGTGGCGTCGGGAACATTGATGGTGAGCATGTGCGGCCCACTCTTTCCCGTCTGCATTCGCTTCGGGTTCCACAGCCGGCGGTCGTTCATCGTCGTCGCAAGCCATCCCANNGAAAGTGATGCCATCCTGCCGCGGTTAGATCGCGCCCATAAGGCCACTGCGCCTTCGGGACTCGCTCGTTCAGGAGATCTTCAAGCTCTTCTGTCCAATCGGCGAGCATTCGCGCGCGAATGCCCTCTCGTTCGAGATGATCGAGGCGAAGCGGCGGGTGCACGCTAGGCACGAGGTCCGCTCCTTAGGCGTGGTGGTGGCTTTGATCCAAATCAGCCGGCCTAGCTCACGTACTCCCAGGTGCACCCCTTCGGATGGCTCTCATGCCAGTTGTCGCATGGCGGGAAGGTCTCGCCCTTCTTGACGTTCTTCTGGGTCCCCTGGTACTGCGTGCATTGCACCCGGCCGTCCTTCGGGACGGTGTCTCCAGGCTTGTACTGANNTCGCCTCCTGATCATCCGTCGGGAAAGCCCCGACGTGCATGAGCATACCGAGCAGCGGCAGCTGCCGCTCAGCGTGAGGCCGTAGCCGGACGTTGGACATCGCCAAACATCCGTACGATGTAGACTCGACGGAGTCCGGTGATTCTCGTCGCCCCACGTCCCACGGCGCTATTCAATGGACAGCAACCTCCTCGACCACCCGATCCCTCCCACACCGCTCGGCGCAAAGCCGGCGCCGCGACTACGCCCAGGTCAATTCCCGCCTTCGTCGTTCGCAACCATCGATACCGGGCCGCTGCGCCACGACCTCTTCCGCCTCATTCGCAGGCAGCCCGAGCGAACTCGTCTCTGGCAGGCGCTCCATCTCAGCGCCGCTCGCGTCTTCTCCACTCCCAACGTGATCGCCGAGATGGACCGCGACCTGCCGATGCATGCCGCAAAGGCAGGCGTCGACCTCGAAGTAGCTCGGATCCAATGGGAAACCCAATACCGACCGCGGCTGCGTCTTGTCGACGTATCCGACCTCGTTCCTGAACTGGGTAACCACCCCGACGTGCTCGCCGTGTACGCCCGCGGGAGTGATGGCCCCCTCGCCGTGCTGTCCGCTCTGCTCGGCGTCAGGGCGTGGACCGAGGACAAGGATCTCGGTGTGCTTGGAATCGGTCGGGAGCTCTGGCTTTCGCATGCCGTCGCCACTGTGGATGAGGCGCAGCTGTCATCGGTTGGCGCCGCTGCATACATGGCAACCGCAAAGTCGATTGAACTCACCGCGTCTCAGGCTGTGGCGCTCTACCGCAAAGCGGAAGCAACCATTGGCCGGCCCGCCACGCTCCTCATTACTGCGCTGCTCGCTCTCGGCGCCGCCTGGTACCTGTGGGATGAGGATAGGCGCAAGCTCGTGGTCGAGTCACACATTATTCGTGGCCTTGGCTCAGCGACCGGCACCCTGATGAGCGCCGCGGTTGAGATGCACACCCGTCACGAGGCAGCCAACGATTTCCTTCAGCAGCACCTCCGTGAGGACCCCCGCCCTCCAACCATCCATATGCGCTTGGCGCGGGTTCTCGCGGGAGCACGTCACCCGCTGACGCTTGGCGAAATCGCGCAGCAGGCCTCGGTCGGCGCTGCGGTGGCGAGCACGNNATCCACACGGTCGTTGGGAGCTTGGCTGGCTGCTCACTCCGCGTATGAACGAGCCGCCGCCGTCTTGGAAGCAGGTCGGGCGATCCAAAGCCTCCCTTACCGCGCGAGGCTAAATAGAGGTCCGCTGCTCGTGCGTGCCAGCAGGGTCGGCGTGGCGCGACAACTCAGTCCCGCGGCGGTTCGAGTGCCCGTCTGTCTCGACCTCGGCAGTTCACTACCACTTACGATCCGTCGCGGCTATCGACTGTCGGCACGCCCTCAATCTGATATACGCGGACCCACTCCGGAGTCGCAGCGACCCAGAAGTCGTCGAGTCCGTTGTTCACGGGAAGCGGGACTGCGAACTGTGTCCCATCCGGCTCCTGGTAGTAGGCAGTGACGTTGAAGTGCAAGTGTTCCCATGCCTCCACCGCCTCCATGTCGGGTGCTGGCTCAGCGTCTCCGAATGTCCATACGACGCCGGGCGGCGGGTGATGGTCTTCGTTACTGCCATAGGCGTCGGCGCTCACGTGCGAGTAGGTGTGCTGCACTGAGCACGGCGCGGCCGGGTTTACACCCTGCTGAACCGTCACCGGATCCTCGGGCTCGCCGAAGTCCCACCAGGTCTCGTCGATCGTTGCCTGCACCACATAGTTCACAACCAGCACAGGCCCGGCCCCCGGTTGGGGGTCGCGGATGCTGAAGCCCACTGTTGGCGGCACGTTTGCCCCGAGTTCTGTGAAGCACGATGCGTAGTGGACGATCTGACTGTCAGCCGGCGGAGTCGACGCCACCTGGCCGGCTGTGTAGACCTGGCGAAATGTCGCTGTGGCAGTCGCGACCAGCTGCTCGACGTTGATCGATGGCGGAGTCTGATAGGTGAGCGAACCCCGGCGCGTCACCGACGCGATCGGAAACGCATAGTCCTTTGCGTCCGCCGGAATCGTCCAGTTGCCCTCACAGCTCTGGCTCGCGGTTGACCACGTGCCGTCGAGCTCGTAGTGGATGGTCATGCTCGCGCTGCCCATGATCAGGGACGCGTACAAGACACTGGCCGCTGGCGGAATAAAGCCCGGGATGCCGCTCGTCGGCTTGTCAGGAATATCCGTAGTCCAAATCCGATTCAGGCCTGGGTCAAACCAGGACACCGCTCGCTGCCCGCCTACCACGGGACCGATGGCGACTGCGGAGCTCTCGTACTCGTAGCAAGGTTGGCCGTTCTGCGGCTGAGTCGTCGATGTCTGCCGATGACGTGTCGATCCTGCCGTGATGGTCACCTGAGGCGTTGAGCAGGTGATCTGTGCATCACCGGTGACAACAACGGGCGCACTCGGGCCGCGCTGAGTCCCGCTCCAATCTGCTGTTCCTCCGGGACACGCATGGGTTGTGTCGTAGGCGTTGACATGCTCGAGCGGGTATACGAACGCGGTGCAAGCCACCAAGATGAGAATTGCTGACAGCTTCAGGCTGCGGCGGCCCACCGGATCACTCCCCGCAGATCGCCAAGACAGGTTGCGGTTCGCTGCTATCGCAGACGAAGGCTGCGCTTCCGTACCAGAGTTCGCCAAAGTCGGTGAGTGACGTCAGTTTTCCAACGACGAATACCTTCGTTCCTACCGCAGCGTTCTGATCAGCGATCGGCTGGGCAGTGGCACTGGGGAAAACGGCGTCGACCGACCAGCCCTGACCGAACGTGAGGATGAACGCAAATGAGTCGGTGTCATGAAGAAAGCTCTGCGACGATGATGGGACGGCCACAAGGCGCAAGGAACTGGGAAAGCGCTCGCCGACAATCTGAAAGCCAGTAGCTCCAGCGGGCAACACCAATCCGCCCTCTACTTGCGAGGAGCTGATGACGCCGTTGTCGAGGAGGCCGGTCTGGTCTGCCGTGAT
>PKXZ01000079.1 GCA_003132525.1 Candidatus Dormiibacterota bacterium
CGCCGGCGCACATCGGGCACGGCTCCAACGTCGCGTAGACGGTGACGCCGTCGAGACGCCAGCCACCCACCATCCCAGCAACGCGGCGCAGCAGCAGCATCTCCGCGTGCGCCGTCGCGTCACCGCGCCGCTCCATCGCGTTGCCCACCGTCGCGAGGACGGCACCATCGCGAACCGCCACCGCGCCGACCGGCACCTCGCCGCGCGCACCTGCGGCACGAGCGGCCCGCAGGGCGAGACGCATGAAGCGCTCGTGCAGCTCGATCGCTACCCCACCGCGACGAGCGGCAAGTCGATCTTCAGGTCAGGGCGCTCGACCACACGCATCGTGTCATCGACAAAGCGCACACGCTCGAAGGTGATGCAGTTCACCGGGCAGTGATCCTCGCAGATCCTGCAGTTGGTGCAGCGGTCGTAGTTGATGTAGATCTCACCCTCGTAACCGCCGCCGCCGGGAACGCCTCCGGACGTCTCGCACACGAGCGTCTCCCCGCCCGAGGAACGCTCGCGATCCTCGCCGAAGACCACGACGTCGATCGCCTTCTCCGGGCACACGTCATCGCACGCGCCGCAGAGGACGCACACGGTCTGGTCGTAGTGATGCACCGAGTCGCACTGAAAGCAGCGGATCGCCTGGACGATCGCCGTCTGGTCGCTCCACGACTGCTCGACCTCGGTCATGTCGTATCGCTTGTCGGCCTCGAGGATGCCGGGCTCGACGCGGGCGAACACCTCGGACTGACGATGGTCGTCCGTTCGCTCCACGATCGTCTGGTAGATGCGATCGCCCGCGGCCTGCATGTCCTCGCCGAGGAACTCGCGAATCGATCGCGCGACGCGATGTCCCCAGCCGGCGGCATCGACGATGAACGACGGTCCCTGCACGCAGTCACCGCCGCAGAAGAGCTTGTCGACACCCGTGTGACCGCCCCGATCGGCCGCGAGCAGGCCGCGTTGCGTCACGGGGACGAGCTCGTCGGGGCGCTCCATGATCTGGCCCGACGCAAAGATCACGAAATCCGCGGCAACTGTCCAGCGCGGGGCGTTCTCCTGCTCCTTCACCGAGGAGAAGATGAGCTTGCCACTGAGCGGATCGAATTCCAGATCCTTGAGTGGGGCGAAGGAGACCGCCTTCACGTTGCCCTTCTCGTCGGCGTCGACCTCCTTGACGATGACGCCGCACTGGATGTGCAGCCCGATCTCCTTGGCCTCGTGGAGCTCGTTGCCGAACGCGGGAAGGCGATCCTCGGGCTCGATGGCGACCATCCACACGTCCTTCGCGCCCAGCTTGATCGAGGACTGACATGCGTCGGTCGCGACCGCACCACCACCGACCACCACAACGCTGCCGCCGATCGGGAAGTGCTCGGGCACCCTGTCGTACGACACTGTGCGCAGGAAGCTCATCGCGTCCGTGACCTCGGGAAGATCGCTGCCCGGGATCGGCAGGATGCGACCCTTCATCATCCCGATGGAGAAGAAGACGGCGTCGTACTCGTCGAGCAGGTCCTGGGTCTTGATGTCATTCGGGCCGCTGCCGATGTTGCTGTTCAGCCGGACGTCGATCCCCGTCGACATGATCATGTCGAGCTCCCACTGGAGCTGCTTGTGGTCGAAACGGAACGGCGGAATCGACGTGCTGAGCAGACCGCCCACCTTTGCCTCGCGCTCGAAGAGCACGACGTCGTAGCCCTGTACACGCAGGTCGAGCGCGCAGGTGAGTCCCGCAGGACCGGCACCCACCACCGCGATGCGCTTGCCCTTCGCAGGCGCGATCTTGTAGTTGATCCACAACCCTTGCTTGAATGCAAAGTCGGTCGAGAAGCGCTTGATGGAACGGATCGTCACCGGCTCCTCGCCAGGGTCCCATCCGCGTTTGCAATCCGTCTCGCATGGATGGTTGCAGAGGCGTCCGAGCATGCTCGGGAACGGATTGGTCTCGTGGATGACCGCCCACGAGTCCACGTAACGCCCCTGGCTCACGTAGTCGATGTATGTCGCGATGTCCTGACGGATCGGGCAGTTGCGCTGGCAGGGCGTGATCGGGACATTGAATCCCAGGTCGAGATGTCCGCTCATGATCTTCATCGGCGCCTTGTCGATGACGTTCTTGGCGATCGCACCGAGCACGTGCGCCGCGCTCACCATGCCGACCGGCTCGCTACGACGCGAGAAGAAGCCATCCGACGCGGTGACGATGGCCGCTTCCGCGTGTGCCCTGCGCATCACCTCGGCACCGCGCTCGATGCGCTCTCCGAGGTCGATCTCCGGCGCGGGACGCATGATGTCGCGGACGCTGGTCTGGTCGAGCACGTCGAAGGAGTTGACGATGGCCTCGAGACCGATCGTGCCGAGGAAGTCATCACCCCGGACGACCAGGAGCGGCACCGGGTCCTGGATGCGCAACACCTCGAGGATGTCGGCCAGCGTGTCCTCAGGATCGCACTCGGCGCCGAGCGGCGAGGCGATGCTCTCCAGCTCAGGCATTTGGAGCCGTGCGGCTTGCCAGCGCGAAGCTGGCGAGCTCGCGGGGTGTGACCATGCCTACCACGGTCTCGTCCTCGTGCGTGACGACCGCGAGCCGGCGTTCCTGGTTCGCCATCAGGGCAACGACCTCGCTCAGGCGCTGATGCTCGTCGACGAGCAGTGGTGACTGATGCAGCATGTTGCGTGCCTGCACATTCGTCGACGGTGGACGAACCGCAAAATCGCTGCCGGACACCACGATGTCGCCCGCGATCAGGTGATCGATGACGTCTTCCTGGTTGACGAAGCCGACCGGCCGCCGGTCGACGAGCACGACGATCTCACTGAGGATGTTGTCCGCGAGCAACTTGGCGATGGCATCGGCCGGCGTGCTCGGGAGGCAGAAGACCACCTCGTTCCGCATCACCGATCTCACCTCCGGATCGCTCGCTTCGAGTGCGAGGCTGTCAGGATCGAGGGAGGCCGCCAGAGGGACCGAGGTCACGCTCCCGCCTCTTGCGCCATCTGCTCCTGCAGCCGGCGAAGGACGTCCTGCCAGGTCTCGGCGGTCTCAACGGGCCGGGCCTGGGCACGTGGCGCAGCCCGCTGGATCTTGGTCCGTGTCTTGGTGATCTCGCGCTCGCGCTTGCGATCCTGGACGGATCGGGCGGACTCCACGGCCTGCCGCACCTCGGTCTCGACCGCGGTGATCTCCTCGGCCGTGGTGGCTGCGCGCAACGCCCTGCCCAGCCGCGACGTCACGTCGGGCGGGAGTTGCGGCCCGGCATCGCGCAGCATGTCGCTGCCGCGACGGCGCAGCAGATCGAGCGCATGCGCGGCGCGAGCACGCTCGGCATTGGCCGAGCGCTGCTGCTGATACAGCTCCATTCCGGTCGCAATCAACTGCGGGTACTGGAACGCCTGGCTGAACTTGCCGGTATTGATACGCGCCGTGATGTCGTCGACCGATCGCTGCAACTCCTCGCGCGGCTCACCCTCGAGACTGCCGAGCAGGTCGGCGAGGATCGGGCGTGCCTGCGCATAGGCTCGCTTCACCCACGCGGGAAGGTGATGGTGCGACGGTTCCGGGACCGGCGCCGGCGTCGTCGCCCGAGGAGCTCCGACTGGACGGACGATGGCCGGGAAAGCGGTCGTGAGGGGCGCCTGGTGCTGGCTACGGGCCCTCGTCTGAATCACTGCGATGCCAACATCGTACCCGGCTGCGGGGGTGTGGCGACTTCCCCGTGTATCAATTGATTGACAATCCAACCCCTGAGCATCCCAGCAGAGTCTAGCGAGCCTTCGCCACCCGCTGTCGTGGGGCTTTGCGGGGCCCGCTGAGACCGAGATCCGCCGACGGGCAGATATCTGCGAGCACACAGACGTGGCAGCGCGGTTTGTTGGCGATGCAGACCCGTCTGCCATGGAGGATGAGGCGCAGGCTCAGCCCCGTCCAGTCGCTCGGCGGGACGATGCTGCACACGTCCTCCTCGATCTTCACCGGGTCGGTCGCGCTGGTCAGCCGCAGCAGCCTGGTGAGCCGCGTGACGTGCGTGTCCACCGCAAATCCCGGCTCCCCGAATGCGACACCCAGCACCACGTTGGCAGTTTTGCGTCCAACACCGCGCAGCCTCACCAGCTCCTCCATCCGCGACGGCACCTCACCGCCATGCAGCAGCACGACGTCCTGGCTCATCTCACGAATCGCCCGCGCCTTTGAACGAAAGAATCCCGTCTTGTGAATGATCGTCTCGACATCCCCCTCCTCCGCCGCCGCAAGATCCGCAACCGTCGGATAGCGCGCAAACAACGCCGGCGTCACCGAGTTGACATTCACATCAGTCGTCTGAGCACTCAGGATCACCGACACCAGCAACTGCCAAGCATTCCCAAACTCCAGTTCGGTATGCGCCTCCCCGTACTCAACCTTCAGCCGCTCAACAACAATCGGCGCCCTCTGCCGAGCTCCCACCGGCAACCGCCGTCGCACAACGGCCTTACCCTTCGCCCCCTTAGCCTTCGTGCTCGAAGCCGGACTCACCATCCGAGCCAACCCCACCACAGCGCGCTATCGCGAGCACCCCCACACCCGCCCGAAGTCGCAACCCCGTCACTGCAACAGACAGGCGTGAGCTCCAACTTCAGCAGGGGCCGACGGGGAGACTGCACAGCAAGCCGCATCCTACGCAGCACCGTCGAGGCCAGGGCACACTACCCGAGGGCGGGTGGCATCGCGGGGGGCAGCGCCGGTCGGAGGGTCGGCGCCGCGTTGAGCGTTCCCAGAACAACGGACGCCCCAGCGGTCAGACCGAACCGCAGAACGGCGAGGGGTCCCCGCGATGACAGGACCCGCCCCTGAGCGGGTGCTAGCCCGGGCCTCCGCACGCGCCAAGTAGAATCCACCGCCGTGCGCACAAAGATCACCGTCGTCGGCGCCGGCAATGTGGGCGCCACGCTGGCTCAGCGAGTGGCCGAGCGCGACTACGCCGATGTAGTGCTTGTCGATATCGTCGAAGGTCTCCCTCAGGGCAAGGCACTCGACATGCTGGAATCGGGCCCGATCGTGGGGTACGACTCGCGGGTCACGGGCACCAACGGCTACGAGGAGACCGCGGGCTCGAGGATTGTCGTGATCACCAGCGGCATCCCGCGCAAGCCCGGGATGTCACGCGACGACCTGGTGATGACCAACGCGAAGATCGTCTCCGGTGTCGTTCGCCAGGTCGTCGCGCACTCCCCGGATTGCATCCTCATCGTGGTCGCCAACCCGGTCGACGGCATGACCCAACTGACGATGGCGGTGTCGCGCTTTCCACGCGCACGCGTGATCGGCATGGCGGGCGTCCTCGACACCGCCCGGTATCGCACCTTCATCGCCCAGGAGCTCGATGCATCGGTGCACGACGTGCAGGCATATGTGCTCGGTGGTCACGGCGACACCATGGTCCCGCTCACCAGGCTCACCACCGTGGCCGGCATCCCCGCTGCGGATCTCATCCCCGCCGAGCGCCTCGAGAGCATCGTGCAGCGGGCCCGCGACGGCGGCGCCGAGATCGTCAACCTGCTCAAGACCGGGAGCGCCTTCTACGCCCCCAGTGCCGCTGTCGCGCAGATGATCGATGCGATCGTGCTCGATACGCGTCAGGTGCTGCCCTGCACGGTCCACCTCGAGGGCGAGTACGGCATCAGCGGGCTGTTCACCGGCGTTCCCTGCAGGCTCGGCGAGGGCGGTCTCATCGAGGTGGTGGACGTCGCGCTCACCGATGACGAGCGTGCCGCGCTCTATCGGAGCGCCGAAGCGGTGCACCAGGTCGTCGAGGTCATGGATGCGCGCCGCGACGAGATCGACCCGAGCCTCGGCTCGCTGACTCAGGGGATCACGATCGGCTGAGCAGCAGCTCCGGGGTGATCTCGACGAGCGAGTCGATGACCACATCCGCATGGCCGATGTCGCCCGCAAGCGCACCGTCCGAGCGAAGCCCGATGCAGCGCATGCCCGCAGCGATGGCGGCGGTGACGCCAACCGGCGAATCCTCGATCGCGACACACGACGAGGGCATCACGTCCAGCGCTCGCGCCGCGCTGATGTAGACACCGGGATCGGGTTTGCCCCGCTCCTCGTCGTCCGCGGTGCACACCGCATCGACGAACGCACCGATGCCGAGGCGTTCCACCACCGCACCGATCAGCTCGCGACTCGACGACGACGCGATCGCCACGCGCAGTCCGGCATCGCGGGCGGTGTGGATGGCCTCCACCGCGCCGGGCATCGGGACACCGTGCGCGCGCACGTGTTCGACCATCTCGCGAATGATCTCGCGTTCCACGGCACGCGGCCGGATGCCGTTCCACGGCCGGACCCGGTAGCGGTAGTCGACGACCTCCTCGATGCGCATGCCCCAGGTCTCGCGGAGCTGCGCATCGGTCAGCTCGACGCCGACCCGCGCGAAGACATCGTGCTCGACCTCACGCCACACCGGTTCCGTATCGATCAGGACTCCGTCCATATCGAAGACGCACGCGGTGATCGTCCTCCCCATACGAGCTGATCCTACTCGTCCGACCCGGGCGCGCTGATCCGGGCGGGCGGTTCTTCCTCATCGTCGGCGGCCGGTGCCGAGACACTGGGAATCTCCGGCGGCTCGCGACGGTAGTGACTGCCGAAGATCGGCCCGACGATGACCATCATGTTGAGCAACGCCTTGCGCGTGTCCGACTGACCCCATTCCGGAGTCCGCGAATAGAAGTAGAACCAGGCGAAGACCGCGATCATCACGACGAGGACCGCGCTCAGGACGATGATTCCGATCAATCTTCCTTGCGACCGAAGAGCATTCGCCCGACAAAGCGCACCGGATCCCAGTGCACGTCCGCCACGCGCTCCTTGAGCGGGATGATCGCGTTGTCGGTGATGTGGATGTGCTCGGGACACACCTCGGTGCAGCATTTGGTGATGTTGCAGTAGCCGAGGCCGCCCTGCTCGCGCGTTTGCTCGCGGCGGTCCAGAACGTCCTTGGGATGCATCTCGAGTGACGCGACGCGCACGAAGAACCGGGGACCATAGAAGCGCTCCGAGAGGTCGTGGCTCCTGATGATGTGGCAGACGTCCTGGCACAGAAAGCACTCGATGCACTTGCGGAACTCGTAGATGCGGTCGATATCCTCCTGCGGGATGCGCCACGGGGTGCCGTCGTCGGGCGCCGCGGTGAACGGCGGGATCTCGCGATTCACCTCGTAGTTGCGTGAGACGTCGGTGACGAGGTCCTTGATGAGCGGGAACGATTTCAGCGGATGCACGGTCACCGGCCCCGGGGGAAGATCATCGACGCGGGTCTTGCACAGCAGCACCGGATGGCCGTTGACCTCCGCGCTGCACGACCCGCATTTGGCCGCCTTGCAGTTCCAGCGGCACGCGAGGTCGGTGTCGAGGTTGTGCTGCACGTAATGCACGGCGTCGAGGATCACCATGCCGGTGACCACCGGGACCTGGTACGCGACCTCGGCCGGCTCGCCACCGGGCACCCCCTTGAGGACTCGCAGCGTCAGCGTCTCACCGGTCAGCCCACTGGCCGTGAGCGCGTTCTCGGCCGGAGCATCGACGGAGGACGCGGGCTGATCCAGGACGGCCATTACTTTTTCTTTCTCGTGGTGCCGGCGACAGGCGCCGTCTCGGTCAGGTACCCCTTGGGGAGCTTGGCCGGATCGTAGAAACGGCTGCGCTCGAGGAGCGGGCGAAGGCGATCCGGCAAGGGTGTCAGCGGGACACTCACCACCTCCATCCCATCATCACCGCGGCGCGTCACGAAGTTGACCTTGCCGAACTCGACCTCCTGGTCGAGATGGTCGAAGCGCCACTGCGAACCCCGGCTCTCCCGCCGCTCGATCGCTCCGCGCACGATGGCCTCGGAGAGCACCAGCATGTTGGTGACGTCGCGAACCGTGTGCCAGCCGGGGTTGAGTGCGCGGCCACCCGACACGCGGATGTGCGTGCTCCGCTCGCGCAGCGCGAGGATCGCCGCCAGCGCCCGCTGCAGCGACTCCTCGCTGCGCCCGATCCCGGCGTCGTCCTGCATCGCCAGTTGCAGGTCCTCGTGCAGCTTGTACGGGTTCTCGCTCGGTGCCGCGCCGTTGGAGTCCCCGCCGAGCGGTTGGAGCAGGTCGGACTGCTCGGCCGCGATCTGCGCGTCGTCGAAGACTCGCGCGGTCCCGGAGGTCTTCGCAAACTCCGCCGCCGCCTCACCGGCGCGCCGGCCGAAGACGAGGATGTCGCCGAGCGAGTTGCCCCCGAGACGGTTCGCGCCATGCAGGCCACCGGCCACCTCGCCGGCGGCGTACAGGCCGGGCACGGTTGTGGCCGCGGTCTCCGGCTCGACGCGAACGCCGCCCATCGTGTAATGGATGGTCGGACCCACCTCCATGGGCTGCTGCGTGATGTCGATGGAGGCGAGCGCATGGAACTGCTCGTACATCGACGGCAGCTTGCGTTTCACGTAGTCCGCGCCCAGGTGGCGAACGTCGAGGTACGCGCCGCCGTGCGGCGTACCGCGACCGGCCTGCACCTCCTTGTAGATCGACCGCGCGACAACGTCGCGCGACGACAGCTCCTTCTTGACCGGGTCGTAGTCGAGCATGAATCGCGTGCCTTCGGCGTTGAAGAGCAAGCCGCCTTCGCCGCGCACGGCTTCGGTCACCAGGATGCCGCGCGCACCGGGCGGCCAGATCATGCCCGTCGGGTGGAACTGCACGAACTCCATGTCGAGCAGGTCCGCTCCCGCCTGGTACGCCATGGCGGCACCGTCGCCGGAGCACTCCCAGGAGTTGGATGTGTAGCGGTACATCCTCCCCCATCCTCCGCTCGCGAGCACGACGGCTCCTGCCTTGAACGCCGCGAACTGTCCGGTGTTCCGGTTGTAGCCGAAAGCGCCGCAGACCCTGTCGCCGGACTTGAGCAGTGCCGTGAGCGTGTACTCCATGCGTACATCGACACGGTCGGTGTGCACCATCTTGTCCTGACACGTGCGGATGAGCTCGAGACCGGTGCGATCGCCGACGTGGGCGAGGCGCTTCCATGAATGCGCTCCGAAGGCGCGCTGCATGATCAAACCGTCGGCGGTGCGGTCAAAGATCCCACCCCAGCGTTCGAGCTCGAGGACGCGATCGATGACCTCGTGCGCGTAGAGCTCCACCATGCGCCAGTTGTTGAGGAGCTGACCACCGAGCATGGTGTCCGCGAAGTGGACCTCCCAGCTGTCCTCGGGGTCGACGTTGCCGATGCCCGCGGCGATGCCGCCCTCGGCCATGACGGTGTGGGCCTTGCCGAGCAGCGATTTGCTCACCACCGTGACGCTGCAGCCGGCCTCGGAGGCGGCGATGGCGGCACGCATGCCCGCGCCGCCGGCGCCGACGACGAGCACGTCACATTCGATGGTGTCGTATGGCTCGGGTGTCGCTGTCATCTCAGAAGACGATGTGCGGATCGACGAAGATCCCGGCGCGCAGGAGGTGAATGTATACGTCGGTGATGACCACGCTGAACATGCTGCACCAGGCCCAGAGCGGGTGACGCTGATTGAGCACGGTCACCCATTTCCAGGCGCGGTAGCGAGCCTGGCCCACCACCGACTTCGAGTAGCAGTCGAGCCCGCCGCCCACCAGGTGGCGCCACGAGTGGCACCCGAACGTGTACCCGCTGAGCAGGATGACGTTGACGAGCATGATCCCGGTGCCGAGGCCGAGCTGCACGTGACCGTTGGGCGCCCAGAAAGCGAGGTACACGTCGTACCAGAGGAATCCCGTGACGATCAGCACCAGGTAGAAGAGGAATCGGTGCAGGTTGTTGAGGAAGAGCGGGAACGCCGTCTCTCCGCGGTACTTGCGGTGGCGGAGCTCACCGACGGCGCACGCCGGCGGATCCCAGAAGAAGGAGCGGTAGTACGCCTTCCGGTAGTAGTAGCAGGTGGCGCGAAACAGGAGTGGCGACCCGAGAACCCAGAGCGCAGGGCTGACCGGGCCGGTCTTCCAGATGGTTGGAGAGTAGAACGGCGAAAGATACGGTCCGCTCTGGTTGATCCCGCCCGAGAGGAACGCCGTCCAGATCGAGTAGAGACCGAAGAGGCCGAGCACGGTGACGACCGTCGCCGGCAGCGCCCACCAGGGTAGGGAGTCGAGGATGCGCTCGATGGGCCCGGGTCCGCTGTGAGGTGCGGACACGAGCGACGCGGGCGAAACCTTGGTGACCTGGGTGGACAAGCTAGGGCCATCCTAGCGTCGAGGCTCGCGTACGCGACCTCGTGCTCGCTCGAGCGTGCTCAGCGCGGCGTTGCGAAAGCTCCCGTATGTGCCCCCTGGCTCGCGAACTCCGGGCTCCCCGCTACGAGCAGGCCGGTCACATCGCCGACCACGAGCGTTGATGGGGGCTGCACGTGGGCCGCGCGCGCCGCTGCCGCGATGCGTCCGATGGGCGCGCGGACCACCTGCTGCTCCGGGGTCGTCGCCTTCGACACGATCGCAGCCGGCCGGTCGAACCCGAGCGCGGCCGCGAGGCGCCCGGCGATCGCATCGAGCTCAGCGGGCATGAGCACGACCAGGGTGTCGACGCTTCTCGCCAGGTCTTCCAGCGCGGTGAGATCACCTCCCGCCCGATGTCCGGTCACGAATGCGACGGACGCTGCGACGCCTCGGTGGGTCACCGGTATCCCCGCAGCTGCCGGGGCGGCCAGCGCCGCGCTGACCCCGGGGATCACCCGAACCGGGACACCGGCGCGCTGCAGCGCNNTCGCCGTTGCGTGCGGCGGCGATCATCGCGTCGTTGATGTCCGCCTGCGACACGGAGCGGCGCCCCGAGCGCTTGCCTGCGTCGATGAGTCGAGCCCGTGGATTGCACAGGCGCAACACCCCGGCGCTGACGAGCGCGTCATGGAACACGACGTCAGCGTCGGCGAGCACCGCGCGCGTGCCGAGGGTCACCAGGTCCGGGTCCCCAGGACCCGCGCCGGCGAGGACAACCTCCCCGATCGGCGTCCGGCCGGTGCTCTTGGCCGCCTGCTCGACGGTCACCGCGATGGCAGCGGCCTCGCTTGCAGCGCCCTCGCGGAGCAGATCGGTTGCTCCCGAACGAAGCAACTGCCGGTATGCGCGCTGCTGAGCGTGGCTCGAGACTCCCGCGCGGCGAAGGCGGCGCCGCATCCGCCCCATCAAGGCCGTGAACGGTCCCCACTCCTCGCCGAACATCGTCTCGATGCGCTCGCGCAGTGCGCGCGCAAGAAACGGGCTCTCGCCGGACGTGGAGATCGCGATCTGGAGCGGACCACGCCGCACCAGGGCGGGAGCGATCCAATCGCATTGATGGGTGACGTCCGCGACGTTGAGCAGCACACGTTCGCGGTCCGCCTCGGCTCGCGCGGCACGTTGTGCTTCCGGGTCGTCGCTCGCGTCGATCGCGAGAGACGCGCCCGCGAAGTCGCCAGGCAGGAATGGCCGGCGGTGATGAATGACCGTCGCGCCCGCGACCCCGAGCCCTAGCGCCTTCTCCTCTGCCAGCGCGGTGTCACCAAGAACGATGCAACGCCGCTCGTGCAGATCAAGAAAGATCGGGTAGTAGGGCGTCGCATTCACACGGCGCCTCGCGCGGGAACTGCCGTCCGTTCCGGGACGCCGGCGATGGGCGGATGGAGCAGGCATTCCTTGTGCGTGTCGCTCTCCCACCACCAACGCCCGGCGCGTTCCTGTTCGCCAGGCTGGGTCGCACGCGTGCATGGTGCGCAGCCGATCGACATGAAGCCGCGGTCGTAGAGCGGGTGATGACGGATGCCGTGATCGTGGAGGTAGTCCCACACCTGGTCACGCGTCCAGCTTGCCAGCGGGACGACCTTGGTCATGCCGTCGTGCCCGGGATCGCTGGCGACGACCGGTGTGGCGGCGCGTGTGGGCGTCTGGTCGCGACGCAACCCGGTGATCCACGCGTCGTAGTCGCGCAGTGCCCGCGCCAGCGGGTTCACCTTGCGAACCGCGCAGCACTGGTTGCGCAGCGGCACCGACCTACGGAACAGCATGTCCCCGTGCTCGCCGGTCATCGCCTCGAGCTCACTCGCCTCCGGTGCGAGGATGCGCAGCCGTATCGGGAACTGCTTGCGCACGTACTCGATGTACTCGTGAGTCTCCTCGTGGAGCCGCCCGGTGTCGAGCGTGAGCACCTCGGGCTCGGGCACGATCTTGCAGGCAAGGTCGATGAGCACGAGCGATTCGGCCTGGAAGCTTGCCACAAGGGCAACGCGGCCGAAACGCCGGTAGGTCCACGAGAGGATGTCCTCGGCGGTGGCGTTCTGCAGGTCGGTTTTGTTCACGCGGACACCTCCACCAACGCGTGACGTTCCGCCAGCTCAACGATACCCTCGCGCCTGCACCAATCGCCAAATCCCTCACCCGGCAAACGATTTCGCGCATAGTCGAAGAGCGGTCCGCGCAGCAGGTGCGGGATGTCCTCGAGCTTGACGTTGTGCGCGTACAACTCGCTGAGGCGGGTTCCCTCGAAGTCACCGCCGAGGAACACGTCGTATTTGCCGAGCGTGGTGCCGACGAATCCAACATCGCCGAGGTACGGGCGCGTGCAACCGTTGGGGCATCCCGTCATGCGATAGCTGATCCGCGAGTCTTCGACGCCCGCACCCTGCTGCACGAGCGCGATCTCGCGGATCAGTGCCGGCATCGCTCGTTCCGACTCCGCGACGGCGAGCCCGCACGTCGGATAGGCCGGGCACGCCATCGAATGTCTGATCGCATTGGGGAGCGACTCCGTGCGTGCCACGCCCCAGCGATCGAGAATTGCCACAAAGACGCTGCGCTGCTCGCGGCTGAGGTTGGTGAACAGGATGTTCTGCTGCGGCGTCAGGCGCAGCTCGGGATGCAGGGTTTCCACCACCTCGCGGAGCGCACTGCGCAGCCCGCTCGTCTCGGTGTCGTGAATGCGCCCGTTCTCGACAAAAAGCCCGTAGCAGGACCTGCCGTCACCCTGCTCGTGCCATCCGAGGTGATCCTCGGCGGACGTCCATTGAAGGCGTCGCGACGGCTCGAGCTCGAAGGACAACCGTGATGCGACCTCGGCGCGGAACCAGTCGATGCCGCGGTCGGCGATCAGGTACTTGAGGCGCGCGTGACGTCGGTCGCTGCGATCCCCGTGGTCGCGCTGGACCGCGACGACCGCGCGGGCCGCCTCGACGGCGTGCTGCGGTTGCACGTACGCAAGCGGTACGGCGACCGCCGGCCACGTGTTCGGCTTGTTCGCCGTGCGCCCGAGGCCACCGCCAACGAGGACATCGAATCCCTCAAGGCCACCGTCGTCGGACGCATGGGCAACGAGTCCGAGGTCGTTCGCGTAGATGTCGACGCAGTTGTCGCCCGCAACGGCGATCGCCGTCTTGAACTTGCGGGGCAGGTACTGGTCGCCGTAGAGCGTATCGGGCGGGTCGGGCTGATTCGATGCCGCAAGCTCGCCGTCGAGCCAGATCTCGCTGTACGCGCGCGTAGTCGGGGTGAGTCCGGCGACGAGCGCGGCCAGCGTCTGATTGACCTCCCTGTGCAGGCGGTCGTGCCAGGGTGCCGGGCAGCACATGACGTTGCGCTCCTGGTCACCGCACCCGCCGAGCGTCGTGAGCAGCGAGTCGTTGATGGCGCGGATCGCTTTCTTGAGATCGCCCTTGAGGACACCGTGCAGCTGCAGGTCCTGGCGGGTCGTGATCCGCAGCGTGCCGTTGCCCCACATGCCGGCGATGCGATCGTGGGCGAGGTACGCATCGGGCGTGACGATCCCACCTGGAATCCGGGTGCGGATCATCATCATGTGGTGCTTGTCGAGGCCGAGCTTGCGGGCCTCCTTGCGCAGGTCACGATCGTCCTGCTGGTACACCCCGTGGAACTTGAGGACCACCTCGGCGTCATCACTGAAGACAGGCGTGTCCTCGAGCAGCTCGGTGCCGAGCGTGCCGCGCAGGCGATTGCTGCGTGCCTTGACCCGCTCCGCGGCGGTCATCTGCGCGAGTTCGACAGCGCAACCGCACGTGGCGCACATGTTCAGACGGACTCCCACATTGCGGAGGATTGGCAACGGCGGGATGTGCCGGGCATATCTCTGGTTTCTTGACCTTGAGCACGCGCGCGCTTGACCGCGCGTGGATGATTTGCAGTTGTGTCAGTGCGGCATCGGCGCCGCGACGCATCGGCGAGACGCGCGAGCGCCTCAGCGCGAACTAGCCGCTACAGCGTGCGATGCCCGAGCGGATACGTCCCCAGTCGAGCCAGAAACGTCTGGTCAGCGTAGGACGATCCGCGCCGTTCATCGCTGCACATCCTACGGAATCCCCACTTCTTTAGTCAACTTTCGTATTCGCGTTCCCGGCTTCCGAGACATCCTCGAGCTCGGTGAAGAAGCAGGTGCGGGCGCCGGTGTGGCACGCGGGACCATCTGCGTGCACCTGCAACAGGACCGCATCACCATCGCAGTCGATGCGAACGGTTCGCAAATGCATTCTATTCCCGCTGGTCTCGCCCTTTTCCCAGAGTCGCTGTCTGGAACGGCTGAAAAACGTTGCGCGGCGCGTGCGCAGCGTCGCCTCCCACGCCTCGCGATTCATGTGCGCGACCATCAGCACTTCCGCGGTGTCAGCATCCTGGACCACCGCGGTCACCAGTCCATCATCACCAAAACGTGGTGCAACGTCACTCACAGACGCACGTCGACCCCATGATCGCGCAGGTACTGCTTGGTTTCCGCGACGGGGTGCGCATCGAAATGAAAGATTGACGCGGCCAGCGCAGCCGACGCGCTCGCATCGATGAGGACGCTCCGGAGATGCTCGGGGGTTCCGGCTCCCCCACTCGCGATCACCGGCACGTCAACCGCCGCGACCACCGACGCGGTGAGTTCGAGGTCGTATCCGCCTCCGGTCCCGTCCTGGTCCATCGACGTGAGCAGGATCTCGCCCGCGCCACGCTCGGCGGCTTCGCGAGCCCATTCGACGGAGGCTCGCCCCGTTGCTCGGCGGCCACCGTGTGAGTAGACCTCGTATCCACCTCCCTCGCGGCGCGCGTCCACGGCAATGACCACGCACTGTCTGCCGAATCGATCTGCCGCTCGTTCGATCAATGTCGGATCGTCGAGCGCCGCGGTGTTGATCGACACCTTGTCAGCGCCGGCTCGCAAGAGCACGTCGATATCGTCGATGGTGCGTACGCCCCCGCCGACGGTGAGCGGGATGAACACGCGGTCGGCGGTTCGCTCCACCGCGTCGAGAAGGATCGCGCGCCCGTCGCTCGACGCCGTGATGTCCAGGAACACGATCTCATCCGCCTTGTCCTGGTCATACCGGGCCGCGAGCTCCGCAGGATCACCCGCATCGCGCAGGTCGACGAACGCCACCCCTTTCATCACCCTGCCGGCGATGACGTCCAGGCACGGGATCACGCGTCTGGCGAGAGTCATCAGTGTTCCTTCACTGCCTGCAGCGCATCGGCGAGGTCGACGCGACCTTCGTAGAGCGCCTTGCCCACTACAACGCCGGCTGCACCCGCGGCGGCGCATGCGGTGATGTCATCGATGCTGCCGACCCCGCCCGATGCGATCACCGGTCCGCCGTACAACTCGCGACACGTCCGCACACCGTCGAGATCGGGACCGGCGAGCAACCCGTCTCGCGTCGTGTCGGTATAGACGACGCCCGCGGCGGGCCAGTTGCGCCACGCACGGAGCAACTCCGCCGCCGACGAGCCGTCCTCGGTCCAGCCCTCGACCCGCGCGACGCCTGCGCGAACGTCGAGGCCGAGCAGCACGCGTCCTCCCACCGCGACGCAGATCGCGTGGGCGAGCGCCGGGTTGCGCGCCGCGACGCTGCCCAGGATCACCAGTGACACGCCGGCGTCGAGCCACTGCGACGCCGTCTCGACGCTGCGAATGCCGCCACCGACCTGCACAGCGCAGCCCGCCGCCACGCAGGCCGCGACCATGCGCACCACCGCGGCGACGCTTTCCCGGGCCGGGAAGCCACGAGCCGCATCGAGGTCGACCACGTGCAGCCGTGTCGCCCCCGCATCGATGAACCGTTCCGTCGCAACCAAGGGATCATCGGCGTAGACGGTGGATTGCGCGTGCTCACCCAGCAGGAGGCGTACGCACCGGCCGCCCTGGACATCAACAGCAGGGATCACATCCATCGGTCATACCGCGGGCTGAGCCGGTACGCGGGCCGTGCACAGGGCGACGAAGTTGGCATAGATACGCAATCCGACGGCGCCACTCTTTTCGGGGTGGAACTGCGTCCCCATCACACCGCCGTGCTCCACCGCGGCGGCCAGCACATCGCCGTACTCTGTGATTGCCACCGTGTCGTCCGGCTCCGGGATCGCGGTGTATGAGTGCACGAAATACATGTACGAGCCGGAGCCGACGCCCTCGAGCAGGGCCGACGGACGGAGCGTCGTGATGGTGTTCCAACCCATGTGGGGCACCTTGAGCCCTCCCCCGGCTGACAGTGACACGACCTGCCCGCGCAGCAACCCCAGGCCCTGCCCGCCGCGACCCTCATCGCTGCTCTCGAAGAGCAGCTGATGCCCGAGGCAGACGCCCAGCACCGGGCGTCCCTGCCGTGCGATGTCTCGCACCGCGTCGCCGAGCCCGGTATCGCGCAGGGCGCGTGCGGCAACCGAGAACGCGCCGACACCAGGAAGGACGACCCCATCGCACGCGACGATCTCCGAAGGGTCAGCGCTGATCACGGCATCGGCACCAGCGACGCGGAGTGCCCGCTCGACGCTGCGCAGGTTGCCAACCCCGTAGTCGCAGACGCCGACCCGGGCGCTCACAGCGTGCCTTTCGTTGACGGGACACCCCCACCGATGACGCGGAACGCCTCGCGAGTGGCAAGGCCGAGCGCCTTGAACGCCGCCTCCGCGATGTGGTGGGGGTTGTCGCCGCGAATGCAGTCGACGTGGATGGTCGCGCCGGCCGTCTGCGCGTAGCCCTTGACGAACTCCGCAATGACCTCGACGTCGAAATCGTTGATGCGCCCATGCAATTGATCCATCGCATAGACGACGTGCGGACGGCGGCCGTAGTCGACGACACACCGCACAAGCGATTCATCGAGCGGCGCATGCGCCTCGCCGAAACGCCGGATGCCGTTGCGATCACCAAGCGCCTCGCTGACGGCTGCGCCGAGGACGAGTCCCACGTCCTCGACGAGGTGATGGGCGTCGACCTCGATGTCACCAGTGCCCTCCAGCGTGATATCCATCCGGCTGTACTTGGTGAATGCCTCGATCATGTGCTTGAAGAACGGCAGTGGCAGGGTGATCGCCGCAGTTCCGGTGCCGTCGATGACGACGGTGGCGCTGATCTGGGTCTCGCGCGTGTTCCGCCGGGTGGTCGCGGTGCGTGCGGCTGCCGTCATGAGCGTTGCCGAACACGCATACGGGCGCGGATCGCTGCTTCGTGCGCGGCCAGGCCCTCCGCCGCCGCGAGGCTGATGGCCACCGGTGCGATCGCGTCGAACTCGGCGTCGGATAGTTGCACGAAGCTCGGCCAGCGGACGAAGTCCATGACGGCGAGCGGGCCGCGATAGCGGGCCGCACCTTGGGTCGGCAGCGTGTGGTTGGGCCCGGCGATGTAGTCACCAATGCTCACCGGAGACATCGATCCGACGAAGACCGCGCCGGCATTGCGCACCGAGTCGCGCAGCGCCTCGGCGGCACTCCCCTGGAGCGAGAGGTGCTCGGGAGCGAATGCGGCTGCGAGCGTTGTCATGTCGCCGGCCGAAGCGCAGAGCACAACGGCGGCATGCTTTCCCGCAGCCATGCCGATGATCTCGTGGCGCGCGGCATCGCCGGCCACTTCAGCGAACCTCGAGGCGATCGACTCGGCGAGCGCGGCATCGTCGGTGAGGCACACAGCCCACGCGAGCGGATCGTGCTCGAGCTGGGACACGAGATCGACGGCGACCATCTCCGGGTTCGCGCCGGCGGTGGCGATCACGACGATCTCACTCGGCCCCGCGAGCTGATCGATCCCGACGGCGCCGAACACCTCGTGCTTGGCGAGGGTGACGAACACGTTGCCGGGTCCAACGATCTTGTCGACGCGCTCGATGCTCTCGGTCCCGAATGCGAGCGCCGCGATGGCCTGCGCACCTCCCGCGACGACAACCTCGCGGACGCCGAGCAGGTGCGCCGCGGCCGCAACCAGTGGATGCACATCGCCGGACGGCGTGGGCGGACTGACAACCACCACGTGCTCGACACCGGCAACCTGCGCCGGGATCACGGACATGAGCACCGTGCTCGGATACGCCGCGCGTCCGCCCGGGACGTAGCAACCGACGCGTCCCAGCGGTTCGGGGTGGAGCCACGCATCTCCCGCGCCGCGGTCGAGCGTGTCCACCTGGAACGAATGAAATGCACGAAGCCTTTGCGCCGCGGCGATCAGTGCGTTGCGCACGGGCTGCGCGAGTCCGTCCCATGCAAACTCCATCTCCGCGGGGCTTGCATGGGTTGTTTCGACATCAACGCCGTCGATGCGGTAGGTCCACTCGCGGAGTGCCGCGTCACCACCGGTTCGGATGTCGGCGATGATCTCGCGCACCGCATCCCTCGCGTCGATCGGCCGGTGGAAGAGCTGCTCCAATCGATCCGCGGTTGCCGGGTCGATGCCCCCCGCAGAGAACCCGTCGCGCTGGCGTTCGGCGATGACGGCGCGAAACTGCGCCGGATCGAGACGGGTGAGTTCGATGGTCATGCGGCGCCGGCGTGGAGCCGTTCCGCTGCGGCGCGGCGCAGCGCGACCGCGATGGCGCCAACCTGGTCGTTGCGAGTCTTGAGCGCGGCGTGGTTGATGATGAGCCGCGCGGTGGACGTTCCCGCCTCAGCGATCTCGACAAGATTGTTCGCCGCAAGCGTCCGACCGGTCGCCGTGATGTCGAGGACGCAGTCAGCAAGACCCGTCAGCGGCGCCAGCTCCACGGACCCGTGCAGGCGGATCACGACGATGTTCAGCGAGCGCGCGGCGAAGAAGCGGCGTGCCGAGACCGGGTATTTGGTTGCAACCCGCAGGGACTGCGGCCACATGCCGGCAGCGAGGGCCGAATCGCGAGGGGCGGCGAGCACGAGCCGGCACAGACCGAAGCCGAGATCGGCGAGCTCGTAGCACTCACGGCTGCTCTCCCAGAGCACGTCCTTGCCCACGATGCCGCACTCGCATCCGCCCATCTCCACGTAGACGGGCACGTCGGTCGGCCGGACCTTCACAAAGACGTTCTCACCGTGGCGAATGCTCAGCTCTCTGTCGAAGCTCGCCGGGTCAAGGCTCGCGATGCCGGCGTCGTCGAGCAGTCCGCAGGCACTGTCGAAGAGCGTTCCACCCGGCAGCGCGATGCGAAGCCCTCTCATGGCGCTCCCGGCACGAGGGCAGCCACCGCCGCGTCGATGCTGCCCCGCTCGCCGTTGCCGAGGTGGGACCAGCGAGCACCCGCGGCGCTCACATGAACATCACCATCGCCACCCGCCACCAGATCGCAAGCACACGCGACGCCCTTGCGGCGAAGACCGCGGGTCAGCTCCAGTGCGCCAGCGTGCGCGTCGCGCTCCCAGCTGACCCGCAGCACGACGGGCGCTGCCGGCACGACGTCTCGCCGCTCGATGCTGTCGTGGCAGCGGTCGACGTGAAGCACGAAACCCGTTGCGGGAAGCGGCGTGCCGAAGCGTGAGAGCAGCGTGTCGTAGCGTCCCCCGGAACCCAGCGGAAAACCCGAATCGACGCTGAAGACCTCGAAGGTCGGCCCCGTGTAGTAGTCCCAATCGCGGACCGCACCGAGATCGAGGTGCACGCGGTCGGTGATGGCGTGCGCTTCGAGCAGGTCCCAGAGCTGCGCCAGCTCCTGGAGCGCGCGCTGCGGCCGGGCGCCGCGCAGTCCCCCAGCCGCCGTGTCGAGGATCTCGCGTCCACCGCGGAGCGTCGGAAACGCGAGCAGCAGGCGACGCTCGGCGTCGGCTGCATCGGTCCCTTCCAGCGCGGTCTCGACGGCAACGAGGTCGCGGCGTGCGAGCGCAGCCAGGACCTTTTCGCGGGCAGTCGCATCGAGGCCCGCCGAGTCGAGCAACCCGGGAACGAAGTCGGCATGACCGACGTCCACCTGAATGTGCTCGACACCGCCGCGCTCGAGCGCCGCTGCCGCGAGCGCGATGCACTCCGCGTCGGCTGCCAGACCGTCCGCGCCGACCAGTTCGCATCCCGCCTGCAGGCTCTCGCGCCGCCGCCCGGCGTTCAGCGCCTGGTTCCGAAGTATCGAGCCCGCATAGCAGAGGCGCAGCGGAAAAGGGCCGCCGTGCAACTGCGTGGCGACCACTCGAGCGACGCTCACGGTGCGCTCGCCGACCAGCGCGAGCAGCGATCCGTCCGAGTCCATGAAACGAAAGAGGGCCGATTGCTGGGCGCCACCAACGCCTGCCGCGATGGTGTCCAGCGGTTCGATGACCGGCGTCACCATGAAGCCGTATCCCCACGCTTCGAAGGTCTCGATGATCCGATCGGTGAGCTGCCGGCGGCGCGCGGCCGGCCCGACCAGGTAGTCGGTGAAGCCGTCCGCGCGGCCACGGACCGATGCGCCGGGAGGCAGCGCGTCGAGGCCTGTCATGCGGGGATTCTACGTGCCGCTCAGGATTTATCCGTTGAGGGCGGCGATGACCGCGAGCACGCGATCGGTTGCTCGCTCATCACCGACAGTGATCCTGAGGAACCCGTCGAGTCCAGGAGCGGTGAAGTGGCGAACCAGGATCCGCTCATCCCGCAAGCGGGCCGCGACCGCCACCGCGCTGATCCCCGGAGGTGGTGACGCGAACACGAAATTCGCATGTGAGGGTTCGACCCGCCACCCGAGCGCGTCGAGACGATCGCTCAGGCGCGCGCGCTCGCGAAGCACGGTGCTCACGATCAAACGGTGGTGCGCGCGATCCTCGAGCGCAGCCATCGCACCCGCGATCGCGCACCGGTCGACCGGGTACGAGTCCCGCACCGCATTGAGGTCGGCGATCAGCGGCCGGTCGCCGAGCGCGTATCCGACGCGCAGCCCCGCGAGTGCGTGCGACTTCGAAAGTGTCCGGATGACCAGCCAGTTCGGATGCGCCGGGAGCAGCGGAACGCACGACGCCGGGGCGAAGTCGCTGTACGCCTCATCGATCGCGACAATCCCACCGGCTTCCCAGAGCTGCGCCTCCAGCGTGGCCGGCTCGATCCAGCGCCCGGTCGGTGAGTTGGGGTTGACGACGACGCGCAGGACCCCGGGTCTGAGTGCGAAATCCGCCGGGAGCGAACCGTCGGGCTCGACCGCCACGGCATGATCGTTGGCCGAGAAAAGCGCTGCCAGCACCGGGATGAGCGAGTACCCGGGCTCGGTTCGGACCACCGTGTCGCCGGGCGACGCGTATGCCCGAAAGCAGCAATCCAGCACCTGGTCGGCGCCATTGGCGACGAACACCTGCTCCGGATCGACGACATGGAGGCGGGCGAGTGCGCTCCGCAACGGCTCGGCGACTGGGCTGGGATATCGCGCCAGTTCGGCGGCCGCACCGGCCACCGCCGCGGCAACGGTGGACGACGGTGGCAGCGGTGACTCGTTGCTGTTGAGCTTCAGCCAGCCGCCGTCATCCGACGGTTGCTCTCCCGGCATGTAGCCGAAATCGGCGCCGAGCGAAGCACGCAGGAACCTCGACACGGCGCGATCAGCAGGTTGGCGTTACGGGCTGCATCACCGGCGAAAGAATAGGAGGTTGACGCGAATCACCGGCCGCTGCTACGCTGCACCCCTCGTGCAGACATCCGTGCGCCTCGCCAAAAAAGCCGGCTCGCTCCCGAGGAGTGGGTTCCTTTGCGCACGGATGAAATGACGGCCCGCAGCTAGCACCGGATCAGATTCCGCGAAGAGCCCCTTCCTCGAAGGGGCTCTTTCTTTTTGTCCATCACCACATATGGAAGTTCATGAGCATCAGGTCATTTCGCATCATCGACAGCACGCTCCGTGAGGGCGAGCAGTTCGCGCTCGCGCACTTCACGGTCGAACAGAAGCTGGTCATCGCCGCGGCGCTGGACCGGTTCGGCGTCGACTACATGGAGCTCACCTCGCCGGTGGCGTCTCCGCAATCCGAGTCCGATCTGCGCCGGCTGGCTCAGACCGAACACCGCTTTCGCCTGCTCACCCACGTTCGCTGCAGCCTCGATGACGCGAGACTCGCCGTCGACGCCGGCGTGGACGGCGTCGACGTGTTGATCGCGACCTCATCGCGCCTTCGACTCGTTTCGCACGGCATGAGCATCGAGGAGATCATCGACGTCGGTGCCGCGGTTGTCGGCGAGATTCGCGGGGCGGGCCGTGAAGCACGCTTCAGCACTGAGGACTCATTTCGCTCTGATCCAGACGACCTGGTGCGCATCTATCGCGCGATCGATCGCGCGGGCGTTGATCGCGTCGGACTCGCCGACACGGTCGGCGTCGCGACGCCACCGCAGGTGCACGACCTCGTGTCGCTGATCCGCCGCAACGTCGGCTGTGACATCGAGTTCCATGCGCACGACGATACGGGCTGCGCGGTGGCGAATGCGCTCGCAGCACTCGAAGCGGGGGCGACCCACATCGACACCACGATCCTTGGCATCGGAGAGCGCAATGGCATCGTGCCGCTCTCCGCGATGATGGCGCGGCTGGTCACCATTCAGCCCGAACTGGTCGAGCACTACCGGCTCGAGATGCTGCCCGAGCTCGACGCGATGCTTGCGGACATGCTCGGTATCGCCGTCCCATTCAACGCCGCCGTCACCGCTCCGACCGCGTTCCACCACAAGGCGGGGATGCACACCAAGGCGGTGCTCCTCGATCCCGGCGCTTACGAGGCGCTGGATCCCGCGCAGTTCGGACGCGAACGCAGCATCCTCGCGGGGCACCGCCTGGCCGGCCGTCACGCGATCGGCGATCGAGCCACCACGCTGGGCGTCCTTCTCGACGACGCCGGGCTGCGCAGTCTCACCGCCGAGGTGAAGCGGCGTGGCGACGACGGGCCGCTCGACGTCGCGACTCTCGATGCGCTGATCGTCAGCTGGGCACAGGCGTAGGAGAACGAGATGGGAACGATCACCGAGGAACTCTTCAGCCGCCGCCTCGGGCGCGCGGTGCACGCCGGTGACACGGTCATCGCCGAGGTCGACGTGGCGATGGCGCACGACGTCACCGGCCCGCTCGCCATCGAGGCATTCCGAAGCCTCGATCAGCCGCTCTGGGATGCGAGCCGCATCGTCTTCAACTTCGATCACGTGATGCCCGCCAACACGGTTGCTGCAGCGGAGCTGCACAGGATCATCCGCGAGTTCTGCGTCGAGCACACGATCACCAACCTCTTCGCCGAAGGCATCTGCCACCAGGTCATGGTGGATCGGCGCCTCGCGCGCCCGGGCGGCATCGTGGTGGGCGCAGACTCGCACAGCACCACGTACGGTGGTCTCGGCTGCTTCGCAACCGGCCTGGGTTCCACTGACATCGGGGTTGTCTTCGCCACCGGGAAGACGTGGTTCCGCATTCCGGAGACGGTGCGCATCGAGGTGCGCGGTGCACTCCCAAGTGGTGTGTACGCAAAGGACCTCGCGCTCCACGTCATCGCGCGGCTGGGGGCCGACGGGGCCGACTACTGCGCAGTGGAATGGGGTGGCGACGCGGTGGCCACCATGAGCGTCGATGAGCGGTTGACACTCTGCAACCTGAGCACCGACTTCGGCGCCAAGACCGCCATGGTCGAGCCCGACGCGGTGACCTTCGCCCACTCGGGTGATGACCCGTTCGAGCTGCCTCCCGTCCGTCCCGAATACCTGCGCACGCTGGTCGTCGACGCCGAGCGTCTGCGTCCCCAGGTGGCAGTGCATCCGAGCATCGACAACGTGCATGACATCGACGAGGTGTCGGGGACGCCACTCGACGAGGTGTTCATCGGGAGCTGCACCAACGGCCGTCTCAGCGATCTCGCCATCGCCGCGTCGATCCTCTCCGGACGGACGGTGCATCCGCGAACACGAACCATCGTCGCTCCCGCGTCGCGAGGCGTCTACCTGGATGCGCTCAGCGCCGGCTACATCGAAATCTTCGCGCGCGCCGGTGCGTTGGTCGTCAACCCCGGTTGCGGCCCATGTCTGGGGCGGCAGCATGGCGTGGTCGGTCCGGGCGAGCGGGTGCTCTCGACGAGCAATCGCAACTATCCCGGACGGATGGGCAGCCCGGATGCGCAGATCTACCTGGCGTCTCCGGCGGTTGCCGCCGCGTCCGCTCTCGCGGGCGCGATCACCGACCCCGCCACCCTGGAGCCGGTGTCGTGAGCGGCCGCGTCTTCCTGCTCGGCGACGGGATCAGCACCGACGCGATCATGCCGGGGCGGTACAACGTCACGACCGATCCCGACGCGCTGCGTCGCGCCTGCCTGATCGAGGCTCGGCCGGACTTCGCCGAGACCGTGCAACCCGGCGATGTCATCGTCGCGGGACGCAACTTCGGCTGCGGGAGCTCGCGCGAGCATGCGCCGCTCTCGATCAAGCGAAACCAGGTCGCTGCGGTGATCGCCGCCAGCTTCAACCGCATCTTCTATCGCAACGCGGTCAATATCGGCCTGCCAGTGATCCGCTGCGCCGAGGCGCACCGCGTCCTGCGCAACGGAGACGAGGTCACTGTCGACGCGCTCACCGGCGCCATCACGACGCCCACGCTGACCCTGCAGGGCGAACCGCCGTCGGGGGTTGCGCTGCGGATCATCGAAGCCGGGTCGCTCATCGAGCTGATCAGGCATGGCGGCTGGGCTGCGCTCGAGGAGCAACGGCATGTGTCCTGAATGCGATGCCCCGGTCCCGCTCGAAGACGGGGTGGGGCGCGGTGAGGTCGTGACCTGCCCGGAGTGCAACGCGGAGCTCGAGGTCGTCGGGCTCGATCCTGCCCGTTTTGTCGTTGCGCCACCCGAAGAAGTCGACTGGGGTGAGTGATCCGATGCGTGTCGCGATGCTCTGCTCGCGGATCCGCGTCGAGGAGAAGTTGCTCCGCGACGCGCTCGTCCATCGAGGCATTGAGGTCGAGATCGTCGATGACCGCGAACTCACCATGACGCTCGCGCACCCGCTACGACGCTGGGATGCGGTGCTCGAGCGCAGCATCTCGCAGACTCGCGGCCTCGCGATCACGCGTGTCCTCGAGTCGTGGGGCGTTCCGACGGTCAACACGCACGACGTCACCGCCACGTGCGCCAGCAAGCTCGACACGTCCGCCGCGCTCGAGGCGTCCGGTGTTCCCACCCCGGACACGGCGCTGGCGTTCAGCCCCGAAGCTGCCGTCCAGGCTGCCGAAGATCTCGGATACCCGGTCGTGCTCAAGCCGGTCACCGGTTCTTGGGGGCGGCTGCTCGCGCGAATCAATGACCGCGATAGCGCCGAGGCACTGTTCGAGCACAAGGCGCTGCTCGGCGGTCCCGAGCATTCGGTCTTCTACCTCCAACGCCACGTGGACAAGCCGGGCCGGGATATCCGCGCATTCGTCGTCGGCGACGACGTCATCTGCGCCATCTATCGCGAATCCGACCACTGGGTCACCAACACCGCACGCGGCGCCCGCACGCGCGACTGCCCCATCGACGCCACCTTGCGTCAGATGTCGCTGCGTGCCGCCGCGGCGGTCGGTGGCGGAGTGCTGGCGATCGACCTGCTCGAGGATCGCGACCGCCTACTGGTGAGCGAGGTCAACGCGACCATGGAGTTCAAGAACTCCATCGACGTGACCGGCGTGGACATCCCCGGCCGGGTTGCCGACCACGTGCGCGAGGTCGTCCGCGGCGTGCCGGTCGCGATCGGAGCCTGACGCGGCGATGGGAACCGGCGTTGTGACCGGCACGAGGGTCGACGTGGCAGAACTGCTCACCGCGATGCTGTCGGTGCCCAGCCCGAGCGGCCACGAGGATGCGATGGCGTCGTTGCTGGTCTCCCGGCTCCTTCGCGCCGGCTTTGATGCGGACATCGATTCGGCCGGCAATGTCGTCGCCACCTGGGGCGACGGTCCCGAGACGGTCGCGCTCGTCGGACACATCGATACGGTTCCAGGACAGATCGACGTTCGCCGCGAGGGTGATCTGCTCCACGGCCGTGGCGCGGTGGACGCCAAGGGTCCGCTCGCCATCGCGATCGCCGCTGTGAGCCGGCAGCCGCGCAATGGCGGGCGACGCTTCGTGGTCGTCGGTGCTGTCGAAGAAGAGACATCCTCGAGCGGAGCGCGCCACCTGGCCGGCGTGATGGCCGCCCCGTCGTCCCTGGTCATCCTCGAACCGAGCGGCTGGGACGCGGTAACCATCGGATACAAGGGAAGCCTGCGCCTGCGCGCGAGCGTCGAACAGCCGCACGCACACGGTGCGGGGCGCGAACCGAGCGCGCCCGACCGGTGTTTCCACCTCGTCCAAGCGCTCCAGGATCGAGCCGCTGCGTTGAATGGCGAATCCGGGGTCTTCGACCGTGTCGATCTGCGCGTGCTCCACTTCGACTCCTCGAGCGATGGTCTGAAGGACCGGGCGACCCTGGACCTCGGTCTCCGGACGCCGCCAGGGTGCGACGTCGAGGCACTCATCGCATTCGCGCGATCGTCTGCGCAGACGGTGAGCCTGAGCATCCTCGGGAGCGAGGCCGGCATCCGGACCGACCGTCGGAGTGCTCTGGCTCAGGGCTTCGTCCGCGCGATCCGCGCCCAGGGCGGAACGCCGCGATTCAAGCTCAAGACTGGGACCTCCGACCTCAACGTGCTGATACCAGCGTGGGGCTGCCAGGCCGTCGCCTACGGACCCGGCGACTCGACGCTCGACCACACGCCGCGCGAGCACGTGTCGATCGCGGAGCTGAAGCGCGGGGTTGCTGTGCTCGCGGCAGCGTTGGGCGCCGAATGATCCGGGCCGCCGTCGTCGGAGGCTCCGGGTACGCGGGCGGCGAGGTGCTGCGCCTGCTCGCGGGCCACCCTGAAGTCGAGGTCGTCCAGGTCACCTCCGAGCGCCTCGCGGGCAAGCCGGTCGCCGCGGTCCACCCGCCGCTGCGCGGCCGGAACGAGTTGCGTTTCTCTTCCCGCAACACGCTCGGTGACGCCGACGTCGTCTTTTCGGCAATGAGCCACGGGGACTCGAGCGCGATGATCAGCGCGCTCACTGCTTGCGCGCCAGTCGTCCTCGACCTCGGCGCCGACTTCCGACTACGCAACGCCGACGACTATCCGCGCTGGTACGGCTGGACACATCCGTCGCCGCATCTTCTCGGGTCCGCGGTCTACGGACTCGCAGAACTGCACCGCGCGGAGATCGCCACCGCGTCGCTCATCGCCACCGGTGGTTGCCTCGCCACCGCGTCGATCCTCGGGCTCGCGCCGCTCGCGTGTGCCGGCCTGCTCGACCCTGCCATCCCCGTTGTCGTGGAGGCGAAGGTCGGCTCATCGGCGGCAGGCTCGCAATCGGGAGACGCGACCCACCACGCGCATCGAAGCGGCGAGATCCGCTCGTACGCGCCGACAGGCCACCGCCACACCGCGGAAATCCTTCAGGAGCTCCGCCTCGGCGCTGCGAGCCACGAGGTTGCGTTCTCCGCGACCGCTGTTGAGGCGGTGCGCGGGGTGCTCGTGACCGCCCATGCATTCATGAACACCGACATCGACGATCGCGATCTCTGGCGGCTGTACCGATCGCGGTACGCATCGGAGCCGTTCGTCCGCATCGTCAAGTCGCACACCGGCCTGCACCGATCGCCGTCACCGAAGCTGCTCATCGGGACCAACTACTGCGATGTCGGCTTCGAGCGCGATCCGCACACGCGCCGAGTCGTGGTGACCGCCGCACTCGACAATCTCGTCAAGGGTTCGGCCGGTCAGGCAGTGCAGGCCCTCAACATTCGCCACGGATTCTCCGAGACACTCGGGCTCGAATTCAGTGGGCTGTACCCGATCTGATGATCGTCGTGAAGATCGGCGGCAGCGTCCGCCACCTCGATCCAATTCTCGAGGACGTCGCGACAACCACGGAGCAGGCAATCGTGGTGCACGGCGCCAGCCGCGAGCTCGACGACCTTTCGACCCGGCTCGGCAGCCCGCCGCGCATGGTCGAATCGGAACGAGGCGACGTCAGCCGCTTCACCGATGCGGCGACCATGGATCACTTCCTGATGGCCTATGCAGGCAGAGCCAACAAGCGAATCGTCGAGCGACTCCGCCAGCTCGGCGTCAACGCGTTCGGCCTCTGCGGCCTCGACGGCGGGGTGGTGCGGGGGACGCGCCGGCCTGCGTTGCGCATTCGCGAGAACGGGCGCACCAAGGTGCTCCACAACAACCACGTGGGGAGCATCGACACGGTCGACGAAGTGCTGCTCGGCCGGCTGCTCGCAGCCGGTGTCACACCCGTGATCTGCCCACCCATCGCCGCCGAGGACGGCACCGCCATCAACGTCGACGGCGACCGGCTTGCCGCGGAGATCGCTGTCGCGCTCGGGGCGACGCTGCTGATCATCTTCGCCGACACGCCGGGATTGCTCCGCGACCCGTCTGATGAAACGAGCCTGATCGGGCGTCTCACGACGCGCGAGGCGGAACGCCTCATCCCCGACATCGGCGGCAGAGCACGCGTGAAGTTGCGCGCCAGCGCCGAGGCGCGAATTCGCGGCGTTGGCGCCGTGTGCGTCGCCGACGGGCGGGTGCCGCGTCCCCTCTTCAGCGCGCTTTCCGGCGAGGGCACCTGGGTGCGTTAGGCCGCCGTCCGGCTACCCTGACCGCGTCCATGGTGCAGCGTTCCTTTCTCGAACGATCGACCACGATCGCCTTCGCCCATCGCGGCGGTGGCGGGGAAGCGCCCGAGAACACCCTCCCCGCCTTCGAGGCGGCGGTCGCGATGGGCTACCACTACCTGGAGACCGATGTCCACCTGACCAGCGACGGCAAGCTCCTCGCGTTCCATGACAGCAGCCTCGAACGGCTGACCGATCGCTCCGGCCGGATCGGTGAGCTGTCACTCGCCGAGGTTCGCGAGGCTGACGCCGGTTACAGCTTCAGCCCCGACGCCGGAGCCTCTTTCCCTTTTCGAGGCACCGGGGTGGTGGTTCCGACACTGGAGGAGCTGCTGACGCGGTGGGACGACGTCTATCTCAACGTCGACGCCAAGGCCGATGACACCGTGGCCCCGCTCATCGCCCTGGTGCGACGGCTGAACGCGTTCAACCGTGTCTGCATCGGATCGTTCTCAGACCGCAGGGTGGCGCGGATCCGGGCGCTGGCCGGCGGAAGGATCTGCTCGTCGATGGGTCAGGTGGCCACCGCATTGGCATACGCCGCATCGAGAACGGGCCGGATGCCGACGTTCCACGCCGACTGCCTGCAGGTGCCGCAGCGCTGGGGCCGGCTGCGCGTCGACAGGCGGTTCGTGAATGCCGCGCACCGTGCAGGGCTTGCGATGCACGTCTGGACCGTCGATGACGAGGCGGAGATGGAGTACCTCCTCGACCTCGGGGTCGATGGGATCATGACCGACCGTCCGCGGCTGCTCAAGCAGGTGCTCGAGGCCCGCGGTCTGTGGTGAGGATCGTGGGGCGCTATCGTGAGGTCGATGCTGCCGTCTGATCCCGGGGTACGTCACATCCCGGCCGGCGATGACGCCGACTGGTACCTCCCCGACGAGCATCTGCGCTGGCTGACCCGCCGGACTGTCGGCGAGGCTGCTTGGCCGGTCGCAGACGGCGCGCTGTCCGAGCTGGGGTCACTCGTGCCACGGGTCATCGAGCCTCTTGCCAGGACCGCCGATCGTCATCCCCCGGTGCTGCGCTCGTACAACGGCCGCGGGGAGCGCATCGACGAGATCGAATTTCACCCGGCGTATCGAGAGCTGGAGTCGACGGTGCTCCGATTCGGTGCCGTCCGCGCCGGCTATGCACCGGGATGGCGCGGCCTGCCCGGACGCGCGCCGCGATCGCTGGTGACGGCGTTGCTGTATCTCCTGCTGGAGTCGGATCAGGCGATCACCGGCTGCCCCATCGGGATGATGGACGCGGCAGCCCGGTGCCTCGAACGCAACGACCCTGCGCTGGCAGCGCGTTTCGTCCCCGGCATCATCGACGACACCGGCAACCACCTCACCGTCGCGATGTTTCTCACCGAGAAGGCGGGCGGGTCGGATGTCGGCGCCAACGAAAGCGTGGCGACGCCGGCTCGGGACGGCACGTGGCGTCTGTCAGGTGAGAAGTGGTTCGCGAGCTGCGCGCACAGCGATTTGATCCTCGTCCTCGCGCGGCCGGTGGGCGTCCCGTCGGGTCCGCGAGGACTCGGTCTCTTCCTGATGCCGCGCTTTCTCGATGATGGATCGCGCAACACGTATGTGATCCACCGTCTGAAGGAAAAGTTCGGTACGCACGCGATGGCGTCGGCGGAGGTCGGGCTGCGCGACGCCTTCGCCTGGCAGGTCGGCGCGCTCGAACGCGGCCTGCCGCAGATGATGGACATGGTCAACGCGACGCGTATCGGCATCGCGACTGCGACCGCCGGGGCGATGCGGCGCAGCGCGTTCGAAGCGCTGAACCACACGCACGGCCGGTCGACGTTCGGTCGCCGTCTCGACCTGCATCCCCTGATGCGCGACACCCTGGCGGATCTCGTGGTGGATTCCGTTGCCGGACTCACCGCCGCAATGGGAGCCGCCGAGCTCTCCGACCGCGCCGATGCGGGGGACCACGAAGCGGCTGCGGCGCTGCGTCTCGTGACACCGCTGTTCAAGATGCACGGCACCGAACGCGCGCGCATCTCCGCGACCGAGGGCATGGAGGTGCGCGGCGGCAACGGGTTCATCGAGGACTGGCCGGATGCGCGGTTGCTCCGCGATGTGTACGTGCATGCGATCTGGGAGGGTTCCGGCAACGTCATCGCGCTCGACGTGGAACGGGCGATCGAGCACGGCGCACTCCCCGGCTATCTCGCTGACACCGAGCGACGCGCCGAGAGCGTGTCGGCGGGCGGCGCGGTCGCTCCGCTTGGTGGCGCGCTCATCGACGCACTCCAGGGCGTCGAGCTGCAGCTCCGCGCGCTGAACGGCATCGATGACGCGGATGCGCGCCAGCTGCCGCTGCGACGCATCGCCCGGCGTATGGCCACACTCGCAATCGGCGCGCGTCTCGCCGAAGAGGCCAACCAGTTCGCTGCGGACACGGGCAGTGGCCGTCTCGGCTGGATCGCGTCGCGATACCTCGCACGGCTCGGCGGCGACGTGGCCGTTGCCAAGGTCGCCGACGATGCCTCGTGGCTGGCGCATGCGGACGCCCTGCTGCGCGGTGGCGAGGTCCCGCTCAACGTCGCCACCGACGCTGCTCGCCGCACCGCTGCCGCACTTGGCGCGCCCGGCGCGCTGGTGCCTGTCTAGGACCCCACGACCAGGGCGAACGCCATGCCGTCCCAGCCCTTGACGCCAACGTTCTGCATCACCGCGGGAGCCAGGCGACGGTCGGCACCCATCTGCTCGATGAGGTGGCGCATGCCCTCGGAATCCGGATCGGTCCCCTCGGTGTCGATGAGCTTCCCCTGGCGCACCACGTTGTCCACGACGATGAGGCTGCCGGGATGGGAGAGATCGACCGCGTTGCTGAAGTACTCGGGGGTGTTGCGCTTGTCCGCGTCGATGAAGACGAGATCGAACGGCTCACCGCCGTCTGCCTTGATCCTCGCGAGGCTGTCGAGCGCGGCGCCGATCCGCACCTCCACCTTGCCGTCCAGCCCGGCCCGCGAGATGTTGCGCCGCGCAACTTCCGCATGGTGCGGATCGAGCTCGAGGCTGATCAGCTGGCCGTCCTCAGCGAGCGCGCGTCCCATCCAGATCGCGCTGTACCCACCGAGCGTGCCGATCTCGAGGATCCGCCGCGCTTTGATCGCGCGCGCCAGCACGTGCAGGAACTGTCCCTGTGCGGGAGACACCGCGATGTTGGGCAGCTCCGCGCTGTCCTTGATTGCCTGCTCGAGGACCGGGTCACCTGGCTGCAGCAGTGAATTGGTGTATGCGTCGACGGCATCCCAGCGATCGTCATTCATGGTCCGGCAGTCTATCGAGCCGGGCCACCCAGACCTCCTCGGACGGCCAGCGGCGCGCCCACTCGAGCGTCACGAACGGGTACCGGGTGGTCGCCTGGCCGGACGGGCGCAGCTCGACCAGGTCCTCAATCTCGAAGCCCGACCTGCGCAGGAGGCGGATCCAATCGCCGTGGTTGAGATGAAACTCCACGCTCTCGTCGTCGCCCCACTCGAATCGGTGCATGCCGAAGTAGTCACGACGAATGGTGGTCCCGGCCGGCCCGTCGGCGTCGGAGTCGGTCATGGCGAGGACGAGGAGCGCGGCGTTGCCCAGGAAGATCAGCCGTCCGCCGGGGCGGAGGAGCCGGGCGGCCTCGGGAATCCAGCGATACGGGTCACACCAGATTGCCGCGCCATACTCGCTGATCGCCAGGTCGAAGCTCGCATCCGCGAGCGGCACGGCCTCGGCGCTGCACTGGATGAGCGGGAAGCGCAGGTCGTGGGCGTCCTGGAGGGCTCGCGCTGTGGCCAGCTGGTTCTCGGAGAGGTCGATGCCCACCGGCCGCGCGCCTTGGCGCGCGAGCCATGACGAGACGTAGGCGGTACCGCATCCGAGCTCGATGACGTCGAGGCCGTCCACCTCGGGCAGGAGGTGCACGTCGCTCTCCGGGATGCCCCAGATGCCCCACGAAGGCTGTTGGGCCCAGCCGCGACGTCCTGGCTCGGCATAGTCCGCCGCCGATCGATTCCAGACCGCTCGGTTGCGCGCAACGTGGTCGCCGGTCTCGCCGGTTTCATCAGCTGTCATCGGCGGCGACTGTAGCGGGGAATGGGGTGGCCAGCGGGATTCGAACCCGCGACCTCCAGGGCCACAACCTGGCACTCTAACCAGCTGAGCTATGGCCACCATGGGACTCCGAGGTGGAGGCTCGGCGATTATATGGTGCGGTGGTGGGCGATCCGGACGAATCCTCACAGGTAGACTCGCCGCGCGCCCCCGTAGCTCAGCGGATAGAGCAGCGAGCTTCTAACTCGACGGCCGTGGGTTCGACTCCTACCGGGGGCGCCAGTTGTATGTGTTAAGTCGGTTGATGAGTCCCTGACGGGGTTCGGCTGATGAGTCGCACACCTTCGGCTGAGATGTCCCAACGACTTCGGTTGATGCGCATCGCTGGCTGGCGCGATAT
>PKXZ01000044.1:0-5583 GCA_003132525.1 Candidatus Dormiibacterota bacterium
GCCACGATCCCAACGACGACGACGTTCGCAAATGTGCCGAAGCCCGGCTTTTGGCGGAGCGGAATCCAGGCGAGCACCACGATCGCACCAACGATGTCGACGATCCACCCGATCTGTATGCCCGTTCGTTGCGCCAGACCCTGGTGGAGAACATCCCAGGGGTCGAGACCGAGACGGGCGCGCACCAGCAGGNNGATACTGATCCCGAAGAGCGCCAGGCCTGCGAACAGCTGCGCCGAGCGAAAGCGAAGACCATGCGAATGGACGGATAGCTCGCCGCGCACGACGGTTGGATCTGCTGCCGTCACGTTCCACTCCTTTGGCTGACGTATCAGCTAGATCGTAAGGCAAATTACCTGACATGTCAATAGGCGTTTCATCGTCGCGGCGACATCCTCAAGACACGCGCTTCGACGTCGAGTGTTGCCGGTGCCCGAACCCCGGAGGTGGGTGCCTCAGAGGGTTTTCAGCGGCAGCGACCTCGGTCGCTCCAGGTAGACGCCGAGGAGGCTGAGCGAGCCGCCCAAATCGCTCAGGGTCATGATCTGGATCGCGCCCTTGCCTCTCATCTTTCGGATTCCATATCGATCAGGTGACTGGTGATGGTTCGAGCGATGCCCCGAAGAGCGCTCAGCTGCTCGGGCGTGAGGGGACCGATGAAACGACGACGCACCGCAGCCACATGATGAGGTGCTGCTTTTTCGATCGTGCGGAGCCCAAGCTTGGTCAGCTGGATGATCGCTCCTCGCCCGTCGTCTTCGCAGGCCACGCGACGCACAAGCCCGCGTCGCTCCATGCGGCCAATATGGTGGGCCACCCGACTGGTCGACCACTGCAGGAGGAGCCCGAGCTCGCTGGCGCGCAAGGAAGGACTGGCCGACTCGCTGAGCGTTGAGAGGACCTCGTAGTCCGGGTCGGAGAGGCCGGTGTCCCGGGTGAGATCGCGAGCCAGGTCCGCGTAGAGCGCCCGGTTCATCTGCCGGTATGCGGTCCAGGCGGCCTGCTCATCCTTATCAAGCCAGCGTGGAGTTGCCATGCGATGATCATACCCACATCTGTATGACATGTCAGGTAGGCGGCTCGGATCCATGACAGCCTGGCGAATCCGACCACCCCGTGACGGCCTTGCTGCGACGCGACCGAGCGATCCTGGGGGAGGCAGTCGGAGAATACGAGGCGATCTGGCGTGAACAGAGCGAGCCGATTCACCTGAGGGGCCGGCGACCGCTGACATGCCCACATAGATGAGCGCCGTCTCGAGCACGTAGCCGACGATCTCCAAGGGTGCGGCGACCCCGACGCCGGGCAGTTTTTCGATCCGTGAGTACTGGGTGCTGGTGATGCCGCCCGTCGCGGTTGAGAGGTAGTTGACTTCGACTAAATGGCCGCTCGAGCTCGCTGGACTCGATCCGGCCGGGAGTACGAGCAGGTCGTACGTTCCACGCCAGTTCTGATCGACGACTCCGTTGATGCGCGCCAGTCCGACGTCGACGGACGCCGTCAACAGGCAGAATGCGACCGCGGCAACAATCATCCCCGCGCCGAGCGCGGCAGCGCGTCCTCGTGCAAACCGCACTTCGCTGATGAGCAAACGGATCATCGCGGCAGCTTCTTGAGCGTCGAGGCCTCACAGCCAAGCGCAGCGGGCTCGTCGAAGGTGGCAGACAGCAAGTCGTTCACAGGCATTCCTATCCCGACCCACACGGCCGACTAGCGACGGTGATTACAGGCCCGATCGCACCAGACAGTCAATAGCCACTTGTCGCGCGGGGAAATACGCCTCGACGAGGCCCACGTCGAAGCGGGGCGAGTCAACCGCGCTGAAGTCCTCGGCACGTTTTGTGCGTTGTTCCGACGGCAACTGCCCTTACCGGTCAGGCGCGCCTGCGCTGCTCCCGGCGTGCGACCCTCGGCGAGCGATCCCATTGGCGACACCCGCCACGATCGCTACGCCACCGACGACCAGGACGAGCCTCGACGCCGAGGTGACGACGAGGGCAAAAATGACGAGAGCAACGCCTAACCCGACGTAGATGAATGGGCCGTAGCGGATGCGACCGAGAAAGGACATGGTCGGCTCCTTTTGTGGTGAATGGTATTTGGTGTAGACGCGGCTTCCGTTCGTGCTGAAGGGCAACTCGAAGGGCACGACTGACGACTCATGCAATGTACTTTCCTTCATGGCGACGCGCCATGTGGAGAGGACTCACCCTGCGTGTGGTTAAGCGGCAGGCGTCTTTTGGCTAAAGTGGCAAGGCTGGACGCACGCAAAGCCGTCGCGGGGTAACGCCTCGGAAGAACGGGAGTATGAGCAGCGGTGTCTGGGTTCGCGCGACGTTCCGCTTTCGGAAGATCGACGGCGATTTTGCTCATCGCGCACGACCAGGCCTCGGTAGCTCTGGATTTCGCGAGCGCGGCGCTGAATCCCGAGCACTGATCGGTTTGGCGGTCTTTGGTGCGGCCGCGACAGCCGGCACTTTAAGCTTGCTGTCACGCACACGACCGGAGTGGGCAGCGATCGCTTTCCGAGTGGATGAGGTCACGTCGTGCCTGCGACGCATGCGTTGGCTCCGCCGCTGGCCAGCGTAGCAAGTGAGCAGAAGGCCGCTCGGGGGTAGTAGGGGCCCATAACCGCCGCCGCCGATGACGGTTTTCCGTTCGCCGGGACGTTTTGGATGGCGTTATGAAAGTCCGGGCTTGGGAGCATGTTGCGCATGTTCAGCTTGTACAGCTGGGTCGGCTCGGCGGTCGAAAAGGGCAGGAAGGTGGCGCCGGGGATCGCTTCGATGGACGCGCTTTGAGCCTCGGTCCCGACGACGATGGTGTAGTAACCGTCCTGGTCGAGCGTCAGCTGGCTGTCGTAGCGGCATGCCTCGTCGACCTTCCCGTCGGGCAGGCGGTTGACAACAACCGGAGTCGGCGGTGGTCGCAGGTCGTCACAGATGGACCAGTAGCGCAAGTCATCACTGGTGCCGGGCCACGGAGCGGGGTTGTTCCCCTTGGGTGTGCTCGGCGCCTCGCCCCGGATGACCAGCACATCACCGTTTTGCGGCGGGACGACCGTCGCTGACAGGTAAGCGATATCGGCGTCTACGGTCCCGCCCATGCCGGCGGGGTACACGGCGAAGGGAACGATTGTGCCCGCAGCGCCGGGTTTCGCGGGAGGCGCTGCGGTCTTAGGGAGGCCCGACTGCAGATAGTTGGCTGGCAGACCCAGGACGTGGAGCACTTCTTGTACAGCCGCACCGGTCGGGGTCGCAGTAGCGGGGCACGCAAGGAGCGGCTTGGAGACCCCCTTGAAGGTAATGCTGACGGCGGGCAGCGATATCGTGTCGGGGCTCGTCTGGGCGGACGCGTAAACGCGGAGGAACAGGAGGCCGGCGGTACCGACGGGTGTCCCTCTAGGGGCGAGGGGCAGCGTGTTGATCTCACTCGGCGTCGCGTCGGCTCGCAGGGTCACGGTGAACTTGCCGCCGGGCGGGGCTGGGTGCTGCCACGGGTTGATGCTGCCTGGGTCGGGCTCGATGCGATAGTCCGTGAGGGTCGATTCGACACCGTCCGTTGTGAACGGTGTGCCGTGCGAGTTGTAAACCGCGAAAGACATGTACCGGCTCGCCGGGTAGTGCCCGGAAAGGGTGATGCGCAGGCCGTTTTGGACGCTGAAAGCCATGAGCCAATAGTCAGATGCGGTGTCTGGATTGCTGATGTTCAGCAAATGGTTCTCGCTGATGGTCTGGGCGTTCGTCGCAATCGGCCACGCGCACTCCGGCGTGACAGGCGCGACGTAGCTGGCGTTTTTGGAGGCAGCGCATCCGGCCATCATGGTACCCATGACAGCGGCTGCGGAACCGGCCACTCCGACCCGGCGGATCATTGACTTCACCTTCTGCCCCTGTGACTGGTTACTGATGTAGTACCGCGGGCCAGCGCTACGCCGCGAGAGCCAGTGCGCGCTTCGCGGAGAAACACGCTGTTGCCCGCACGCTCGTGCTTCCGATGGACATGGCCGGACGTCGGCGTCGTCGCCGCAGCGATGACCTGGGCTGGAGCGCTCCGCTGACGATGTCCGGTCGTGAACATCTGGGCCGATTCTGGTGCTGCCATGTTCGAGCCTCCAGTTATCTGATGCGTCAGCTACAGCCTACTGCTAGGTCACTGACATGTCAAGCAAATAGGAGAATCGGTGTACCCATCGAAATCGACCACTATGACCTTAGACAGGTGGTGGTCCACGATCACCTGCGCCATCAACACTCGACGATCGAGGGCTCGTCGACCACGAGCTGACCTGACCGCCGGTTGCGAACCTCCGGCGATACCGGGTCGCCTGACTTCCATTCAGCTGCATTCGATTCCAGCCCTCTTCAAAACGGAGGGACTAGTACTCTTTCCAACCGTTTCCGACGAAACCACTCCAAACCGCACTCGTCCCGCGGCGGAAAATGAGTGCTGGTCTGGGGGACCAGGGGTCGCAGGTTCGAGTCCTGTCTCCCCGACGGACGCCAAATCTGAGTTCGCGTAGAGAGGTTGCGAGGTGCTTTGGGCGCCTGCGGGCCACGGGGTGTAGTGCTCTAACCAGGAATAATGGCTTTTCCTGCAAAAGATATCAATCCCCACGGTTGTGGCCGGATGCGGCTGCTCATAGCAAGAGATTGTGTCAGTCCAGCGCATACATCGCGCTTACCGTTTTGGCCGCGCTCGTCTATGTGAGAGTCGGCAGATGAGTGGTCATGCCTCAAGGCCTGGCCTGTCCGCACCCAACGCCGTCTGCTGTTGTGCAGGCGTCTTCGCGCGGGGGGCGTAGCCGCACATGAGGACCTCGCTTCGGCAGAGCATGGCGAGCTTCAGGCGGCGTCAACAGTCTTGAAGAAGTCGACAAGGGCGTCTGCCAACTTTTCGGGCGCCTCCAGTGCTGCGTAGTGGCCGACGCCTTCGAGGCTGATTGACCGAACCGGGTCGGCGGCGACCTGGGTCATGGTCGCGAAGGTGAACTCGCCGCCTCCGGCCCCGATCGCCAGTACGGGCATGCGCAGCTTGCCGGCGGCGACAAGGCCCCCGATGTCTTCACCTTCTTGGAGCATGGACTGGTAGAGGCCGATGGCGCCACGCCAGCCGTCGGGACGGGAGTAAGTGCGGACGAACTCGTCGATATCGGCTCTGGTGATCGCACCGGGAGTGGCGCTCATGGCCGGGAAGGCGAATTGCCCGAGGAACTCGCGCTCGCGTCCGGTCAGCAGCATCTCGGGGATGTTCGGAGCGGCGAGAACGCCGATGTGCCAGCTTCCCCCGTGGGTAATGTCAGCCAGCATCTCGAGGCCGAAGCCCGGCAGCCCCATCTCGATCGCGCTGAAGCTGAGCACGTCGTCGGGGTGGGTGGCGGCGAGGCGGAAAACGGTTGCCCCACTGATGTCCTGGCCCGTGAGGTGAACGGGGCCAAGGTTGAGGGTTTCGATGAGGAGGTGCAGGTCTTCTGCGGACGCCTTCCTGTCGTAGGTACCTGCCCCGTGGTCAGAATCACCGAAGCCGCGGAGGTCCACCGCGAACACCCGGTGGCTGCTCGCGAGCAGGGGGATGAGCTTACGG
>PKXZ01000044.1:5645-38758 GCA_003132525.1 Candidatus Dormiibacterota bacterium
CTAGTCCGCTCGTCCTTAGCCGACCACCGGATTCACCTGACGGCTCTCGGGCTGCGCGATGAACGCGGCCCCCAAGCGCGCAACTCCCTGCTGCAGAATCCGCAGGCGACAGATCGATACGGACCCTGACCTGAGCCATTGGTTGAAATGCACATGGCGGTCACAATCCGAACAGCACAAACCTCCCGTGCAGATCGATGATTTCCGCAGCACCGCCTGTGTCATCGACAGGACCCACCGAGGCCACGAGACCGCCGGCAAACCAGGACGCCCTGCGGCGGTGCAACTGGCGTCAGGCCCGCCCGGCGAAGAAGGGTGGTGGTCACCAGCCGACGCGCCTAGCCAAAAACGTAGGATTTCGCTGTCCATGGGTCTGCTCGGGGCGCGCAGATGGCGCCGGCGGGCGCATCTGCGCAGAGCGTCGGATAGGTACCTTCCTACCAAAGGATGTCGTATGACCGGGATGACAGCGCGCGACCTGTCGATCCTCGCTCACGCGGGCGAGGTTCGCGTGGCTCCGGACGGCCGGCGGATTGCATACACCGTCATCACGGCGGATACTCAGGCCAACAGATATCGCACCCGGATCTGGCTGGCCAACGTCAACGCGTCAGCCCCGCCGCGGCCGCTCACAGCAGGCGCGTGGGCGGACACGCTGCCGCGCTGGTCTCCCGATGGCCGCTCGCTCGCGTTCGCGCGGAGTGCCGGACTGGGCGAGGAGGCCGCCTTGTGGATCGTGCCGGTTGACGGACCTGGAGAGATCAGTCAGCTATGCTCGCGGCCGGACGAAATCACCGACCTCGCATGGTCGCCTGACGGTACCCAGCTTGCCGTCGTCGCTCGCGTGCCTGATCCCGCTCGCTACGGCACTCCTGGCAAGCGGCCACCGGTTGGTGCGCTGCCACCGCGGCGAATCAACCAGCTGTTCAGCACTCTCAATGCTCATGGATGGATCTACGACCGGCCGACCCACGTCCTCGTGGTGCCCGTCGATGGCTCCGCCTCACCACAGGACCTGACTGAGGGACCCTGGGCGGCGAGTAGCCCGGCGTGGTCGCCAGACGGCACCCGGCTCGCGTTCGTATCGGCGCGTCACGAGGACTGGGACCTGGATCTCTGCAACGACATCTGGGTCGTAAGCGCTCTGGGCGGCACACCTGAGGCGCTCACCGACACGTCCGCGTCTTGGGCGTTGCTGTCATGGTCACCCGACGGGAACCGGCTCGCGTTCACGTACGACCCCACCCCCGCGGACGAGCCCCGGCACGGCCGGGTCGGCGTGCTCGACATTGAGACGGGTAACCGGCGCGAGCTCAGCACTGTGCTCGACCGCAACGCCTCGCCCTATCCGAACCAGTCTGCGCCAGTCTGGACTGGCAGCGACGTCTGGTTCCGCGTCGAGGAGGATGGAGCCATCCACGTCTACCGCGTGGACGCGGGCGGGGGGATTCCCACGCTGATGCTGGGTGGCAAACGTGTTGTGCGAGCGTTCGATGTGATTGAGGTTTCAGGCGCCACTCGCGTTCTGGCCGCTGCGATCACCGATCCCATCGAGCTGACCGAGGTCTACGCCTCCGTGGCCGGCGAGGCTCCTCGCCGGCTCACCGACCTGACGCGGTCGCTGCGAGAACGGGTGGAGCTGATCGCACCCGAGCGCTTCACCGCGGTGTCGGCCGATGGGGTGGAGGTGGAGTGCTGGGCCATGGCTCCGCGTGGTGTCGCGGCTGGCGAGCGTGCCCCCACGATCCTCAACATCCACGGAGGCCCGTTCACCTCCTACGGATGGTTTTTCTTCGACGAGTTCCAACTCCAAGTCAGCGCCGGCTTCGGGGTCATCTACTGCAACCCGCGCGGCAGCTCCGGCTACAGCGAGGCATGGGGGCGCGCCATCCGCTGGCCTGAAGCCGAGACCGACCCGGGTTCGGGGTGGGGTGGGGTGGACTACGACGACGTCATGGCATGCGTGGATGAGGCATGCAAACGGTTCGACTGGATCGACGATGCACGGCTCGGAGTCCAGGGCGGCTCGTATGGCGGCTATATGACCTCGTGGATCGTTGGTCACACGGATCGCTTTGTCGCAGCGTGTTCCGAGCGGGCGGCGAACAATCTGCTCCTGCTCGAATGCAGCTCCGACGCGGCTGGTAGCTTCCGCACTGAAGTTGGGTTCACCCATCTGGATCGATCCGAGCCCTACACACGCCACTCGCCCTCGTCGTACGTCGCCAGCATGCACACGCCGATGCTGCTGATCCACTCCGAGGACGACTTGCGGTGCCCGATCAGCCAGGCGGAGGAGTTGTTCGTCGGGCTGCGTCTGCTCGGGCGGAACCCAGAGTTGGTTCGCTTCCCAGGAGAAAATCACGAGCTGTCGCGTTCAGGCAGTCCCGCCCACCGGATGCAGCGTGCCGATATCATCCTCGAGTGGTTCACCAGAAAACTTCGTGACCCTGCCGGAGGCTGAGCGCTGCTCGCGGTCGTCGAGCGCTCTCGGGTCGTGGAGCACCAGTGCCGCCATCAGCAGGACGATCCGGTCACCGAGGGGGGAAAGGCCGCGATTACATGGAGAAGACGGCCCGCGAGTTGATCGACAAGCGGCTCAGTGACACCGATGTCGTCGAGTGCACGCCGACCTACTCGCGCTCGGGGTGCATAGCGGCGTCAACATCAGCTCCGTCGCCGACTTCGAGCTGATGGCGAGAAACTGAGAGAGGTGGTCCGCCGCGCCCCTTACACGCATCATGTCCACGCGATTCCAACGGANNATCTCAGTGCAGGGATTTCCAGCGCCGTCCATCCTGCGGGGACTAGCATCAGGACGAGGTGTGTATGCCCGCGCCGGTATTCGAAGGTGACACGAGTTATGCCGCAGCGGATTCTGGGGCTACGCGTATCGAAATCCCGCGTGACATCGCGAATGTGAATGTGCGAACCCGAGGGTTCAATCAGAACGGAGTCGTCATCATGCGGACCCTGCTTTGTCTACCGTCAAACAGTCACCCGATTCGTTCTGGGAGAAGGCACCTCCGCTCCTTCCAGGCGGTGACATTGGGCAAGCGACCAACGCGGCGAACAGCAGGCCATGGCACACTAAGGACCTTCCGTAGCGCCGCCCGTTCCGGAGATCAGCAAATGGCACTCGGTAGACCAGTCCTGCTCACAGCAGACGGCCAAGCCGCGCTCATCGCCGAAATGCGCGCGCTCATCGATACCAAGCGTCCTGAAATCGTCCAGCGGGTTGCGACCGCCCGCGCCGAGGGTGATCTGCGCGAAAACTTCGCCTACCACGATGCCAGGCGCGAGCTGGGTCTCCTCGACGGCCGCGTACAGACCATCGAAGGGATGCTCCGACGTGCACTGATCGTCGAGGCCGCTCCGTATGACGGTACCGTAGGCTTAGGCGCGACCGTCGTGGTGCGGGATGATTTCGGCGACTCCGAGTACACCATCGTGGTGCCAGCTGAGGCAGACATTGCCCTTCAGCGAATCTCGCTAGATTCGCCTTTGGGAGCCGCGATCTCCGGCCATCGCGCTGGCGACGAGGTCGTTGTCGACAGTCCTGGAGGGATCCGCCGAGTCGCAGTCGTCCACGTGCGCTGATACAGGCGGCGGATACGCCTCGACGTTGCTGATCCAGTCGCCCAGGCCGGCGTACTTCGCGGCGCTCGATGAATTCAGGGAAGCGTGCGTCGGCATCGTCCGACGGTCCGTTGATGTCATCGATCAGGCGGGCATCCAGGATCTCCGGACTCACACGCAACGCTTGCGTGAAGCACACGTGCGGTGAGCACCGACGATGAGCTGCTGGGCTTCATCGCTGAGTGCCTCGATCTGCTTGCTCAATACTCCGCCCGTGGCCGAGAAGACTTGCTTGCCGAACGCTTGCTTCAGGACGGCGTAGTCCGGCGGATTGAGATTCTCGCCGATGCGCCGGCAGGCTCTCGGATGATCTCAAGGAACGCCGTCCAGCAATTCCATGGCGGGCCATCGTCGGTTTTCGTAACGTGGCGGCTCACGCGGACATAGGTGTGGCGATGGAGCGCGCGTCTGGACTACCTCACCACGGATCTTCCCGCTCTTCGAGATCTCGTCGACCACGGACGCGCCCGACTATCGGTTGTCAACCTCCGGCGACACGGGTCGACTGACTTCTGCAAGACCACTCTAAGTCGCGCGACTCTCGGCGGACGATAGCCCCAAAGACCGAGACTGTGGGAGGTGGCCATTGGTCTCGAGACGTTCCGTCGACGAGGCGGCTGTGAGGGCCCTCCACCGGGTCGGCGTCAATCCATAGGTCCGCTTGAAGTGCCTCGTCATGTGGCTCTGGTCGGCGAAACCGGCCTCGGCAGCGACTCGCGCGAGTGACTGCCCGCTCTCGATCGCGGCTTGCGCGAGCGCCAGGCGGCGCAGCGTCCGGTAGCGGTCGGGGCTTGTCCCGAATGCCCATCGGAAGTGGCGCGTGATCGTGAAACGGTCGGTGCCCGCGATCTTTTCGAGAGTCGACGCCGGCGTCTGCTCCCGTGCGTGGGCCGCGAGATACTCGCGTACCTGCTCGACTCCCCTGATATCGACCGTGGCTCGGGGGCGGTTGGGGCAATCACTGAGCGACAGGAGGCAGTCGGCGACCGCCACCGCGATCTCGGCGCAGCTCAGTTCGTTGATCGGGTCGTCGACGTCGGCGAGCAGGGCAACGATGGGTCGAGCCGTCGGCTTCGGCTCCTGGACGGGATCGGCGACGAACGGCAGCGCGCGACCGCCGAGGGCGCCCCGGACGAGCTCGGGCGCGATGTAGAGGATCCGGTAACCGAAGCCGTCCTCGGTTCCCGGGCCGCCGTCGTGCGTCTCGTCAGGATGCAGGACCTGCAGCTGACCGGGAAGGCAGACACGTTGTGAGCCGCGGTAACGAAAGGTGGCCACGCCGGCCGTCGTGACGCCGATCCCGTAGGTGCCGTGCCGGTGCGGATCGAAGCCGCGCGTGGAGATGTAGACCTCTGCGCGCTCGACACCGTAAGCGCTCGGTCCGAACCTGATCGAGTCCGAGCGGCGGCCGCAGGATCGTTCAAGACGGTCAGCATCGGCGCCTCGTACTGTCGGCCGCATGGGTCAACGGTATCGCGGCGGCAATGCCTGAGGCGCTTCCCGTCGCGGCGATTCGCGCCGCGACGAGGCCTTAGGCGGATGAACCGCCGCCTCGCACACCTCATCGCGGGTTGGCGCACCGGGCTCTCTCGCCCCGTGCTCATCCTTCAAGCGGGAAACGCCTTCAACTATTTCGGTTACGGGCTGATTCTTCCCTTTGAGATCATCTATCTGCACCAGATACGTGGCTTTTCAACCTCGATAGCCGGACTGATTCTCGCGGCGACCATGGGGACCGCCGCAATTGCCACCCTGCCGACGGGAGCGCTGCTCGACCGGCACTCCGCTAAAGCGATGGTGGTCGCAGGAAGCCTGGCGAGCGCCCTAGGCTACGCCGGCTTCGCCTACGTAGACCGCCCCTGGCAGGCCTTTGCCTGCTCGATTGTCAGCGGAGCCGGAATCGGCGCGGCAGGGACGGCCAACCGGCAATTGACCATCAGGTTGGTCAAGCGCGAGCAGCGAGCGGCAGCCTTCGCGCTCAACCGCGTCGCGGGCAACTTCGGTCTCGGCGCCGGCGCGACCGTATCCGGCTTCGTCATCGCATCCGCACAGCAGCTCAGCTCGTTCCAAACGCTCTATTTCTTCGACGCCGTCACCTACGCCGGATTCGCGCTGATCGTGCTCGCTGCCGTACCGAGTCCGCGAGCCGAGACCGTCACAGCGACAGACGCCAACGGAACCGGCTTTCGCGCCGTCGCTCGAGATCGGCTGTTCCTCACTGTGATCGCAGCCAATATCGTGCTCGTCGTCGTAGGCCACACGTTCTTCTCCAACATCCTGCCTCCATTTGCAAAGACCCACACATCGCTCGGCCCCGCCGCGATCGGGATCCTCGTCCTCGTCAACACGTGCTTCGTCGTCATCGCGCAGATCCCGGCGGTGCGCGTTGTGGCACGGATGGAACGCACACACGCTTTCGCGGCGGCCAGCGCGCTTTTTGCGGTCAGCCTGCTCGCGGTGCTGCCAGCAACGCTCATCCACTCGGAGCTCGCTGCGACCAGTCTCCTCGCCGGCGTTGCGATCGTCTTCGCAATCGGCGAATGTGTACACATTGTCGTTCTCGGGCCACTGGTCGCGGACATGGCCCCAGCCCATCTGCTCGGCCGCTACCTGTCTCTCTACAGTCTGACCTTCAGCATCTCCCTGGCCCTCGGCCCGGCGATTGGTGGCCTGCTCCTGCAGAACTCGCCAGACGCCGTCTGGTGGGGTGGCGCGCTTGCCGCGGTGCTGGCCGGAGCCGTCCTGCTTCGACTCGGCGGCCGCATTCCCGACCCGCTCCGCGAAGCACAGTCACGTCTTGCGTCGGCGCCGGAGGCCGTGTGAGGTCCTGCCAGGAGAGAGTCATGGGGGTTTGCGCCGGATGAGCAGGAGGCTTCGGAATGTGACTGTGACAACTATTGACAAACCGCCCCTTCAGGAAAATCTCACCGAGTCGGACGCGCAGGCTCGCGCGGCGCTGCTCTCCGATCTCTCCAGTGAGGTCTCGCTCCTGCTCAGCGACGACCCAGAGGCGGAGACCTTCCAGAGCGCGACTGCCTCGTCTTCGACGCCGCGCACGANNCCTTCATCAACATCGCGGCGCGGCCGATCGACGAATGCACGCTGAACGGCAAGCGGCTGACCCAGGCGCAGCACGGGTTCAACGGAGTGGCAGTCCAGCGTAGACATAGCGCTCACATTTTGGGGATGGATCGTCGCGAGAAGCCGAGCCCACGCTCGGCTTCTCGAGCCACTCGGCGACGGATATGCACCTCGCGCACAAGCCGCGCTGCTCGAGGTCTCGCGGCCAGATGGCGTCGTAGGCGAGGGCTCGTCACGTCACGAAGCCGGATCAGAGAAGTTAGAGAGCTGCGAGTATCGGCCGCGCAAGCGCCGCGGACTCGTCGGCAGTGTTCAGACCGTTGACCTGAATCAAGTTGTTTCCCGCTAGGACGTACATCGTCCNNTCGTTGTCGAAGAAGGCCTTGTCACCCAGGCCACCCACCGTGCTGGCACCTGGGCTTCCCGCCAGGAAGGTTCCGTAGCTGGAGGCAGCGTCGTGTTCGGACACCTGAACCTCAACCTGAACGGAGTCATCGGCGCTGCTGTACGCACACCCGTACTCATCAGGCGCCTGCTCGCTTATCGCGGTAGCCGTCGTGATCGGCTGCCCCGAGAGCTGAGCCGCAGACGCGGCATTGACAGTCACGCAAACATCGACCGGATGGGCAGACCCAGCGCCAGTCGAACTGCTGGGGCCCGCTGCCGACGGCTGCCCCGCGGTCGATTCGCCGGTCGTCGGTTCGCTGCTGGCGGCTGAGTTGCCACCGCACGCGGCGAGCGACACTNNCGGCGACGGCGGCAACGAGAACGGCAGCGTGTCGGAGACCAGGAACGGTCATCGGAAGTGGCTCCTCTTTGTGGCGGCCGGACGTGGTGTGGTGACCGGGACGTCACGCTATGGGGGGTCGATCGCAGNNCGGTCGGGGCCGTGGATGACAGCGTCTTGGTGGAGGCGTCGATATCGCAGCACAGCATGCGAAGTGCTGCCGGAACGCAGCGCACGGTCACAGTAGATCCCGGCGGAATGTCGACGGTCTCGCCATCTAACTGCGCGGCACCGCCCCGCTCCCAAAAGAACGTCATCCTCGCGCTTTGCGATTGTCTCTGCGGCCACACCATCGCCCGAAGCCCAAACCAGCTCATCCGTAGCGCTGTCGGCCACCGGCGATGTGGTACCAGGACGACTTCCATCAGCCCGTCGGCGCGTCGCGAGTTCGCAGTCACGCGAAAGACCTTGGCAATCGTGGGGATGATGTGCCAACTGAGGCTGTCGGCGCGGGTGAGCTGGCCGTCGATCACCACGGACACTGGCCGCGCTCGCAGCAACGTCTGGGGGATGAGGGCAAGATCGGCGAGCATCCCCCGTCGGCGGCCGTTGACCACGGAAGCCCCCGTGGCCAAAGCACCGATCGCTGCATATGACAGTGCGTACTGTGGCATGGCTTGTTTGTGATTGTTGGCGCTATGTGACACCTCGACGACATCCACCGGAACGGGCTCTGCCAACAGCACGCCCTCGGGCCGGATTCTTTGCGAGGGCGGCCAGCTCCGATACTGATCATTGGCATTACCGCCGCCGCAGACAACGAGAACAACTCGGCTCCCGAATGCGACAGTCGCCGCGAGAATGCCGCTACCGATCTCGTTCAGGGTGCCATCTCCGCCGATTCCGACGATCGTTCCATCGAGGTGCTCGGAAGCCCACGTTTCCGCCACCGCGCGAGCGTGCCCAGCGTAGTTGGTGGTCACGAGCTCCACTTGACTTTCGGACGACAACCTCAGTTGCCGAAACGCAGTCTGCGCCACGCTGTCGGCTCGTCGAGAGAGGGGATTACCGTTCGCAACGATGAGCACCGGATCTCCGATTCGCAGTCGATGAACAGATGTCCCTGAGACAGCCATCGTATTAGCCTGAGGATTCCCGGAGTGTTCAGCAAGCCCCTATTCGCTGACGGTCCAACGTGCCTGTTTGGCTACTCTTGGTAGTGCACACCTATGAATTGGCGACGGGCGTTCACGCGCTCTTGGTGACCACTGTCCTCAACACCGAGGACTGGGGCCAGATCGCTGAGCTTGGACTCGCCGCAGGGCTGTCTGCCGTCATTGGCCTTGAACGAGAGATCCGCCAGAAGAGTGCCGGATTGCGGACCCACACCCTGGTCGGCGTTGGGGCTGCACTGTTCATGCTCATCAGCAAGTACGGCTTCACCGATGTCCTCGTCCCTGGCCAGGTGATTCTCGATCCATCGCGCGTCGCCGCGCAGATTGTGACGGGGATCGGCTTTCTCGGCGCAGGGCTCATTTTCGTCCGCCAGGATGCGGTCCGCGGATTGACTACAGCCGCCGCCATTTGGGTCACAGCCGCGATTGGGGCGGCATCGGGCGCTGGGCTGCCCGTACTGGCGGTTGTCACGGCAGGGATTTATTTCGTGATTACGCTCGGTTTTCCGCCGCTGGCGCGGCGACTCCCACGCTCGAGCAGTGCGATCTCGATCATTCGGGTCAGTTACCCGGACGGCAGGGGTGTCCTGCGCCAGGTATTGCAACTCGCCCCGCCCGCGGATTCAGTGTCGGTGGCATCGCCACCGAGACGATCGGAAACTCAATCGGAGCGACCAAGAGTGGTGCGGCTGGAGATCGCCCAACCGTTCAAGTGACCCTCCAGGTCCACGGACGCGGGCAGGTCCACGAGCTGGCTGCTGCTCTTTCCGAGCTCCCCGAAGTGAGAGCTGTGGTCGCCGACGATGTCAACACGATCAGCGAGTAACCAGAAGCGCGTTCATTGTCCGAAGTGGTGCCCTTGGTGACTGACTAACGTGATTGACGCATTCGATCCGGACACGGTCTGAAGCCCCTCCAACGTGCTCGGACATCCCTGGTTGGCTCGCGACGACCGTCGACTGTTGCCATCGAGGATGCCCAGACCAACACGCGACACGAGCAGATAGGATCTCGGCGTTCATGCCATTCAAACTGCTGCGCCGCGAGCGCCGGTTCTACGACCTCTTTGATCGCCAGGCAGGCAATCTGGTGGCGGCATCACGGGTGCTGCGCACGGCATTTGACGATGACATCGGGAGGATGGCAGCACACGCGGAGGAGATCAAGGATCTCGAGCATGCCGGGGATGAGTTGACCCACGAGATCATTCAAACGCTGAACCGAACGTTCATCACACCGTTCGAACGCGAAGATATCTATGCGCTGAGCGCTGGCCTCGACGATGTGCTCGACTATATCGACGAGATCGCCGAGACCATCATCCTATACGGCATCACCGATATATCCCCGGCGGCGAAATCGATGGCATCGCTCCTCGTCGAAGCGGTCATTCAGGTGCAGGCGGCCGTTGCCAAACTCGAGTCGAAGGCGGGGATAACGGATCACGGCATCGAAGTGCATCGGATAGAGAATGTTGGCGATACCGAATCTCGTCGCGCGATTGGTGATCTATTCAGCGGGACACACGACGCGATCACCATCATCAAGTTGAAGGACTTCTACACGTTGCTCGAGGACTCGCTGGACCGCTGCGAGGACGTTGCCAACGTGATCGAGGGCATCACTATCAAGAACGCCTGATGGGAACTGACGTCCTGCTCATCGTCACGGTCCTGATCGCCCTGGGATTCGACTTCACGAATGGGTTCCACGATACCGCGAACGCTGTGGCGACCTCGATCAGTACGCGAGCACTCGGACCGCGCGCTGCAGTCGCGCTTTCTGCGGTCTTCAACCTCGTCGGGGCACTTGTCGCGATCGAGGTCTTGCATACGCACGTCGCCAATACGATTGGTGGTCTGGTGTCGCCAAAACACGGCGTGTCGCTGGGAATGATCATCGCGGCTCTGGTTGGCGCGATCGTATGGAATCTGATCACTTGGCGCCTGGGATTGCCTTCGAGTTCCTCTCACGCGCTCATCGGCGCGCTGGTCGGAATGGGTGTCGTCGCCTATGGAGTGGACGCAGTCAAGTGGGGGTCGGTTGTGCCGGTGGTCCTCGCTCTGGTTGCGTCACCTGTGATTGGGCTCGTCCTGTCGTACCTCTTCACGGTGGGTGTCCTCGACTTCTTCCGGCATTCGCAGCCAAGTCCGATGAATCGTCGCTTCCGACTCGCCCAGATTGCGTCGGGCGCGTTTGTCTCGTTTTCCCATGGCGCCAACGATGCGCAGAAGACAATGGGGGTGATCACACTCGCGCTCGTCAGCGCTGGCGCTCTTACGGCAACGGGAACGCTCTTCCCCTCGCCACCGCTCTGGGTGGTGCTCTTGGCCGCAACTGCGATCGGGCTCGGGACATATGCAGGCGGATGGCGGATCATTCGGACGTTGGGAATGAAAGTGATCAGGCTTGAGCCAGTCGACGGCTTCTGCGCGCAGACTATGGCGGCCGTGGTCATTCAGGGAGCGACGCAACTCGCATTACCGGTGAGCACGACCCATGTCGTCTCCGGCGCAGTCATGGGCGCCGGCGCAACGCGGAGGCTGGGCGCGGTGCGATGGGGGGTCGCCCGCAACATCCTGGTGGCGTGGGTGCTGACGATCCCAGCGACGGCCGCCATGGCGGCCGTATGTGCCTTGGGCATCCGAGCCGTCTAGAGAGGCGAGTGAGTGCAAGCGGTGTGCGACTACCAGCGGCGCCGCGATGAGACGACCGCGAACGGCTTCCGCCTGACGTTGCGTGCTGCGGCTCTTGGGGCCGCCGTCGAGGTGTGATGCGATGGAGTTCGGCGTCCACCTGCCGCTCATGGACTTTGGCGATCATCCCTTTACGCTCGATCATTTGGTGACCTATGCCGCAGCGGCACACCGGCTCGGCTTCACCGCGGTCGCAGCGAATGACCACCTCACGTTTCAGGTTCCTTGGTTGGACGGCCCCACCGCCCTGGTTGCCGTTCTCGCCGCGACCGGGGAGATGGCCCTGTTCACGTCGCTTGCGTTGCCAGTGGTTCGGGGACCAGTTCCCCTCGCAAAGGCGCTTGCCGCGATCGACCGCCTGAGCGGCGGGCGCCTCAACGCCGGGGTGGGGCCAGGCTCGTCGGCGGCCGATTACGCGGCGGTCGGCATCGACTTTGCGGAACGCTGGGCGCGCTTCGACGAGTCGGTACAGGCGCTGCGCGCGTTGTGGCGTAAGGATGGTCCTGCGTTCGTCGGTCGTTTCTACTCGACAGACGGCATCGTGCTCGAGCCGCCTCCCGCACAAGAGGGAGGTCCGCCGATCTGGATCGGTAGCTGGGGCTCGGATGCCGGGCTGCGTCGGGTGGCTGGTCTTGGCGACGGCTGGCTGGCATCCGCCTACAACACCACGCCGTCGTTGTTCGGGCAGGCTTGGCAAGATCTTGGTGTTGAGCTAGTCAGCCACGGTAAGGATCCCACCGCGTTTCCCAATGCCCTGGCCACGATGTGGTGCTACATCACCGATGACGCAGCTGAGGCTGCTGCGATACTTCGTACGCGCGTCGCACCGGCCGTGCACCGTCCTGAGGAACTGCTTCGCGATTGCCTCGGGATCGGACCGGCCGCGCAGTTCGCTGCAAAGCTCATCGCCTTCGCTGACGCTGGAGTCCAGCGCGTCTTCATCTGGCCTGTCGCCGACGAGATCCGTCAGCTCGAGCGCTTTGCCGCCGAAGTCCGACCGCTCGTCGTCAACAGCCTGGCTCCGCCATCCACGCGGGTGTAGCGTCAGCACCCGTCGCGACATCGCAGGAGTGCGTCACGACTCGTGCAATTGCCGCGAACGACCATGCGTATCGACATGGAGGAGTAATCATCCGCCGCGCACTTCGCTTGCAGTGACCGGTCGCCTATGCTCGAGCTGCGAGCCAGACCAGGGTGGCCGCGACGGTCTCGGCGTCCAGTGAGGCATCGGCCGCGTTATACCTCTGGATCGCGTCGCCCTGCGCGAGTTCCTCGCGCGGTCGCGGCTCATGCTTCAGCACGTGATTCGCATTCTCGGGGAAGAGGAAGTGACCTCGGCCCGCACCGCAACTGCTCGCTGAAGAGGCTCCCCGTCGGCCTGCCAATCGACCTGTAGATCCTTCTTGCCGATGACGATGAGCACCGGGACGCGCACCTTCTTGAGCGGTGCTGCCGCGGCCGCGGTCCAGAGCTCCCTCGCGAAGGGAAGGTTGTGGGGGCTCTCGAGGCTCGCGATCAAGTTGCGCACGCTCTCCGGCAGGGCTGGATCGGAGGCGGCGGGCTCACCCGCAAGGAATCGGGCGACGGCGGCGTCGTAGAGACCGAGGAGCTGCTCGCCGTGGGGGATGCCCTTGGCCTGGGCGGCAAGCTGGGATCGGGCCACATCACCGACGGAGCGCCCGGGAGGGCCGGTCAGTACCAGACCGGCGAAGGGGATGGCGGGGTCGTCGACCTGGTAGTTGAGAGCGTGGAGCGTCCCCTCGCTGTTGCCGAGGGCGAAGATCCGCTGACGGCTGACACCTTGCTGCTCGGCAAGGGTGCGCACCGCGCCGGCGAGCTCATCGACGTGACTCTGCATGGTGATGGCGCCGATCAGGAGAGGATCTCGCGGACATGGGGGCCGGAGGCGCGCTTGTCGTACCGCAGCGAGGCGAACCCAGCTCGCCCCAATGCTCCGCGAGCAGACGACCGCTGCCGTTGGTCCCAGGAAGGAGCGGCGAATCCCAGTCGCGGTCCGTCGGGCCGCTGCCGGCCACCAGCACGACTCCCGGGAAGGGACCGGCACCCTCGGCATGCCGGGCGCCGAAGGTACGTGAACGAAATCACGATCCAGAGCGCCGTAGGATCACAACACGATCCCGCCGAATTGACTCCGGCCTCCCCAGGCGGAGGCTGCGAGCACGCCGGCCGTTGAGATCTCGCTTCTGCGTAAGACGTACGGTCCGTTGGTCGCGGTCGACGACGTCTCGTTCTCGGTAACCGAGGGCGAGATCTTCGGAATCCTCGGCCCGGAGGAAACGAGGTTCGCATCGTCGACCGTTGGCGCCGGATACCGTCAGCTCATGGGCCGGGCCAATGTCTCAGAATGCGGAACTCGCCGTCGATCCGCTGCCAGAGTTCGAGTCCTGGAGTATTCCTCCAGGTCTTGATAAGCTCAGCGATGGCCGAGAGGTTCCGGGCAAGCGTCAGGGCGGGAGAGGGGAGATAGCGTCCTCGGCTGTCTCGGGTCATCCTGCTCTCGATTACGTCGTAGAGCGCTCGACAGATCACCCTTTAGCGTGCATCGTGCTGCAGGCACGACGTTCTGTCCCGAACGCATCGAGGGTCAGTAGTCGGCGTTGCACGATCTTGCCAGTGAGGCGACCGCTCTGCGCGTGGTGTGGTCGAAGAAGAAATCACGAACGAGAGCCTGACTTCCTGCTTCTGCTGCGCCGCCCGCCTGTCTGCCAGCAGACGGGCGATCCGACTCCGGCGCGAGACTGGTGGCGGGTCTGCCGGCATCGCGAGGAGGTGCCGGATCAGTAACCCCGTGGCGTGACTGTGACCGTCACGTACTGAGGTGTTCGCTGCCCGACCAACCCAAAGCGTGTCATTTTCGTTGGCAGGACAGCTTGGTGTGCTAGCGAACCGACGTGGCAGGTTCGCGTCGGGCAGCCTGGCGACGTGTTCAGTAGGTTCGGGGCATTCCGACGGAAGGTGCCGGGAAGTAGACCTGTAGTGCCACCGGATGCGGACGATCAGACGATCGCCGCTCTCCTCGCCGCCCGCCATCCGGGAGCGATGGAATTGCTATACGACCGATGGAGTCCGCTCACCTACACGCTCGCGCTTAGAATCGTGCGCAATCCGACGGAAGCCGAGCAGGTCGTCCTGGAAGCATTTCTGACGCTTTGGCGCCAGCCGGAACTTGCGCTTGAGCATTGCGACGATCTTCGCGCTTACCTGTGTGCCGTGGTCTGCTGCGACGCCCGGCTTCGCTCTCTCAAACGCCGGCCACGCGGGGCCGATTTACGCAGGGTATCCATTGCGGCGCAAGGATCGCGGCAGGCTGCGTGGCCCCCGTCTCGCGAGGAGCCGCGCGGTGCGCTGGTTTCCTGGCCAGAAGCAGTTGCTGACAACGATGAGTGGCGTGTGGGTTACGACCGATGAGCCCCCGCAGCCGTCTTTCGCTCCCGGGACTTGTGTTATTGCTGGCGGGGTCGGGCATGCTCCACTTGGCCCGTCCACGGTCGTACCGGACAATGGTTCCAATGCCGTTGGCACGTTGGCGATCCCAGTTGGTGGCCGTGAGCGGTATAGCTGAGATGGCTTGCGCGCTCCTCCTGGGCATGCGCAAAACTCGCCGGTTCGGCGCTTATGCGAGCGCATCGCTCTTGATCGCGGTCTTCCCGGCTAATGTACATGCAGCCCTCCACGGCGGTTATCGGGGAGCAGCGTTCCCAGCGAATAGCCCCGCGGCGGCTTGGCTGCGTCTGCCGCTGCAAGGGCCGCTCATCTGGTGGGCGCTCAGCTTTCGGCGTCCCTCATGAGGATCTTCGATGATGGCGGGCCATCGTTCAGCCTGCAGCAATCGGTGACCTGGAGTGCGAGCGCTTACCCGACCCGTTTTGCTCGTGAGCGCTCGACAGAGTAGCAGGCACGCCTAGCGCCGCTGGCCAATCGGACGAAGGTCTCAATAGGACTTGGTTGATCCGACGGGGCGATTTGCCCGTATTACTTGAGTGAGGCCGTGGCGCTTGATGGCGTCGATGCTCCCGTTGAGGAGTGTCAGCGCGCCTCGGAGGGGTTCGGTGTGACGCCGGCGGTCCGTCCAACCTCTCCGCCCCTCAGTCGGCGACCCCGCAGCGATAGGAACCATCATGGCTACAGAAAACACGGTCGATCAGCGGGGGAACGCAATCCTCAACGCCCTCCCACCGAAAGCTCGGGAACGCATCATGAACCACCTCAGTCCCGTGTTCTTGAAGATCAAGACGATTCTTTTTCAACCCGATGAACTCATTACTGAAGTCTACTTCCCGCTCAGCGGCGTGATATCTCTTGTCACTCCTCTCAAGAATGGCACCGTCGTTGAAGTAGCTACGGTCGGCAACGAAGGCATCGTTGGGGTGCCACTGAAAGCAGACGGGTCGCTAACTGTGCGCGCCATCTCCCAGGTGGCCGGCACGTCGCTGCGCATGGACGCAGCGACCTTTCTCGCAGAATTCGGCGGGGAAAACCAATCTCGTGACCTGGTACAGAACTACACTCGGGCACTGTTCGGACAGATTTCGCAGTCAGCCGCATGCAATCGCCTCCACACAAACGAGGAAAGGCTGAGTCGCTGGTTGCTCATGAGCGGCGACCGGGTGGGATCAGACGAGTTCCGGATCACCCAGGACTTCCTTGCTCAGATGCTTGGTTCACAGCGATCAACGGTCACCCTGTCGGCACGGCTTCTTCAGACGGCGGGTTTGATTCGGTACCACCGTGGCCGCGTGACCATCGTGGACCGCGACGGCCTGGAGGAGGTGTCGTGCGAATGCTACGGCGTCATCCGAGCACTGTTTGACTCGAGGGCGCCTGAGCAGCGGCGTCGCTCTGCCTCGCGCCGTAGGAACGTCCGCTCAGGCGGGCTCACGGAAGTCTCGTAGGTCGCTTCGCACTCGTTGGCCAGTTGAGCTCACCTGAAGCGGATTGCGGAGATGCGACTTCACCGTGACGCCGGACTAGCAGCGAGCTCCGGCCGCATACTCCGCTCGTTGTGGATGAACCAGGTGGTGACGGCAAGGCCGAATCGCGTGTCCCAGGATCGTTGGATGCACACGATGCTACGCACGCGGACGCCGCGTGGATTCGAGATTTCCACGACCCAGCCAAGGAGTGGCGCCGGCTTTTCTCGGAGGTGCTGGGCACTTTCCTGCTAGTGCTGGTGGCGGTCGGAGCTACCGTGGTCGGATCAGTCAGCGATGTGACGATCTCACGGGCTGCTGCTGTCACCGCGCCCGGCCTCATGGTCATGGCGGCGATCCTCTTCATGGGGAAGATCGGCGGAGCGCACCTCAACCCTGTTGTCAGCGTGGCGTTTGCGTTGCGTTCCGAGTTCCCGTGGCGCCGGGTGCCTGGCTACGTCGTCGCTCAGGGGGTCGGCGCCCTCCTTGCCTGCCTGTTCCTTTGGGCGGTGCTCGGCCGCCCCGGAACATTCGGTGCGACGGTCCCGGGCTCAGGAATCAATGACGTGCAGGCCATCCTGATGGAGGCGGTGCTCACCATGGGGTTGGTCAGCGTGATTCTGGGTACAGCGTCGAGTGCGCAGAACGTGGGCGCTCTGTCGGCCATCGCGGTTGGCGGATACATCGCCTTGGCAGGGCTTTGGGCCAGTCCGATCAGCGGCGCATCCATGAACCCAATGCGCTCCTTGGCCCCGGACCTGATCAGGGCGAATTTTTCCCATGCCTGGGTGTATGTCGTCGGACCGGCCCTCGGCGCCTTGGTCGCGGTCGGCTTTGCGTTCGCGTTACGCGGCAGGGGAGGCGACTATGCTGCAGCCCGGGCCGCCGAGGGTGCGAATCAGTAGTCGAAGCGGCCCCCACCGGTCGTTAGCCCTGCCCCACGACCAGCCGAACGAGGCCGCTGAGTTCGTCGCAGGCCGAGGCCGGTCGACAGCCGACGCCGAGCCGCTCCCAGCCGCCGAGGCCCGTCCAGAGCGGCGCCAGCAGGCTCCCGGGGCCACAAGGCGGCCGACCCCCGTAAGGTGGGCCATGATGCTGGCCGTATGAGGGAGCGGGGTACGGTGGATCCGGATAAACCAGACCCGTCCGGCGGTCCGAATACCTGATCGCAGCGTTGCCTTGCCGCTACAGATTGCAAACGGTGGCAGACGGCGTACCTAAGGCTTTCGAAAGCGGCGAGCCAGGCCCGGATGCAGCCGATAGCGGCGAGGCGAATCGGCTCGCGAGCTACTTGCATTACGCTAGCGCCGATGCGACTTCATCTCCACACTCGCCGCGTTCCTGAGCGTCTCGTCACTGGCGCATTCATCCTCCACGCCGGATGGGGGAAGTGGCACGGTACCGAACAGCAGGCGACCGCATTGCACGGCATGGCGGCCGGCGCCTTCCCACCGCTCAGCGTTATCCCGCCGGCCAAGTTTCTTCGTCTCCTCGCCGCGGGGGAGATCGCAACGGGTGCGGCGCTGCTGAGCCCGATACTGCCGGACAGAATCGCCGGTCTCGTGCTTTCGGGCTTCTCGGGAGGACTGCTCGCGATGTACTGGCGAACGCCGACGTTGCGGCAGTCCGGGAGCATCTGGCCCACTCCCGCGGGGACAGCAGTCAGCAAAGACGTCTGGATGCTCGGCATCGGTGTGGGGTTGCTGACGCGGCCGTGACTTGTGCAGCGCGCTCTTTCTAGAAGATCTGAAATGGCCGGTGACGACGCGACGGGTTCCGCAAGCGTGTCCGCGCTCTCCCTCTCGCATGATGGGGCAGCGTTAGGCGTTTGGGAGATCGATCCAGGGGCTTCGCGCCTCGAATTCCGCGTTAAGCATTTCTGGGGGGCGATGACTGTGCGCGGACGCTTTGGTGCGGTTTCAGGGCGCATTGAAGTGGCAGCCACGGGAGCCGTTTCCGGGACGATCCAGGCCGAGGTGGCGTCCGTCGACACGGGCAATGTCAGTCGAGACAAGCACCTTCGATCCGCGGATTTCTTTGATGCTGCAAACCACCCGGCAGTTGTATTTTCGATGGATCAGCTGGTTCCGATCGCCGATGACACGCTTCGGGCGACAGGCGTGCTCATGGCTGTGGGGCGCTCGCAGTCGATCGCGTTCGACGCACGCCTCACTGAGCCGACCGCAGAGCGCGTCACCGTGGACGGAGAGATCAGCGTTAACCGACGGGCTGACTTTGGGATGACCTGGAGCCCGCTCGGTATGGCCTCGTCGACGGCCGTGCTTGTGATTCACGCAGTGCTGGTCAGGTCTCGCGACAAGACCGACTGAGGGGAGACTGTGGCAACTGGAGCCGACGCGTCGACAAGGCGGCGAGTCGCATCCGGCGAATTGCCTCAGCCGAGGCGGACCAACCCTGTCGCGCTCAGCAGACCCGCCACCACCATGGCGGCCCCAATTACGCGCGCGCCCGCCTCGCCGAAGGGCACGACCTTCTCCACAAGAACGAAGACCGGTGTACGTAGCAGCCACCGCAGCTCCGGTTCGCATCCTCCGCGGCGCGGGTCGCGCGGCCGCGCTCGTGTCGTGCGTTTTCAGCGTCCTGATCGCCCTGTTCTCAGGCTGGTATCTGCTCGTGCCGGTGATCTCGGGTGTGTGCTTCGCGCTGATCCGTTTTGTCGCGGGGCGTGCCCGCAAGGCCTCTCAACCAACGACGACGCCCACATCCGCGCCGCCCTGAGGGGAGAGCGCTGACGTCAGCCTATGATGTCTTCGGCGGCGAAATGCATGAACGGATCTTTCGCCGCTGGTGCGGGTTGCGAATGAGCAGGCGCCAACCAACGGAGGACCAGGGCGATGCGAACGGTCGACAGGCGCAGTGACTGGACGGTCGTCGATGAAGGGTGGGGACGCCAGGCAGTCGACTTCGCGGCGCTGAGCGAACCTGGTAATTGCCGCGAGTATGTTGCGATGCACCAGCGCCTCAATGTGAACGACGGCGACCGGCTTGTTGATGTGGCCTGTGGCGCGGGACTGGCCATCGAATTGGCGCGTGCCCGGGGCGCCAGCTGCGCGGGTATCGACGCATCACCCCGGCTCATCGCCGTCGCGCGCGACAGGAATCCCGATGCCGACGTGCGGGTGGGTGACATGTATGCGATGCCGTGGGCCGACGAGAGCTTCGATGTTGCGACCAGCTTCCGGGGCATCTGGGGAACGACACCGGACGCACTCAGCGAGATTCATCGTGTCCTCGCACCTGGCGGCCGGTTCGGGCTGACCGTGTGGGGGCACATCAAGGTGTCGCCAGGTGCCTGGGCGCTCGCACCCTTTCGACTTGCGGCGTCCGCGAAGGTTGAAAACCAGGCGGCGATGGTCACGCTTGGCCGGCCCGGCGTTGGCGAGGACCTGCTCGCCCGGTTTGGCTTCATCGACGTCGAGCGCGTGAACATCCCCTTCGCGTGGGAATTCTCGGACCCCGAGATGTACGCCCGAGCGCTCGCCTCGACTGGTCCAGCCTACGAGGCGATGCAGAATGTTGGCGAGGCCGCATTCATCACGGCCGCCATCGAAGAGGCACGTGCGCATGTGAGGGACGGTCTGCCCCTTCGAGCAGAGATCAATGTCGTTGGGTACCTGGCCCACAAACCCGGATCCATCACAAGGGGGACGGCATGAGCGCAGTTGGTTTTCTCGCAGCAAAAGCGCCTGACGCCGAGGCGCAGTCCATCTTCGACGATGACGTCAAGGAGCTTGGGTACGTCATGAACTCGTCGAGACTCTGGGCGTATCAGCCGGCAACGCTGAGCCACCTGTTCGACCTCATGGGTGAGACGCATGCGACCGAGCATCTCACCTTTCGCCAGCGCGGCATCCTGGTTACCGCCTGCGCCTCAACCTTGGGCGATGCGTACTGCTCATTGGCCTGGGGGACGAAGCTCGCAAGCAAGTCCGACGCGGAGACAGCCGCTGGCATTCTCCGTGGCGTCGATGATCGCCTCGCTCCTGAAGAGCAGGCGATGGCGCAGTGGGCTCGCAAGGTCGCACGTGACCCGAACACCACCGAACCTTCGGATGTGCAGGCGCTGCGCGACGCCGGGTACAGCGACGCGCAGATCTTCGCCATCACCGCATACGTTGCGCTGCGAATGGCGTTCTCGACGATCAACGACGCACTCGGTGCCCGGCCCGACTCCGGGTTCCGGTCAAGCGCGCCGGAAGCGGTGCTCAATGCTGTGGACTACGGCCGACCGATCGACGAGTAGACGCCAGGCGGATCAGCCCCCGGCTGCTACGTCAGCGATGAGCGCGCGTGGGCGCGACTCGACGATCAGATTGACCGCGAGAGCGCAGATCCAAAGCACGCACGTCGTTGCCAGCAGGCGCTCGATCAGTCCCGCTGCCGGCATCGAGGACATGTTCGTTGAGACCGCCAGGAGCAGGTAGAGCACCGGCCCGATCACGCGAGCAGCAAACATCACCGGCTTGAGACGGCGCCACTCCGGGAGGCCCGCCATCCGGCGCCAGAGCGGGAACGGGACGATGGCCAGCACGAAAAACGCAAGTCCAGCGACGATCGCATCGGTGAGTCCGCCAGGGCTGAGGAGTTGCGCGTTGGCCGTGCAACCAGCATCGGACAGCCGGCACGGAATCAGAGGGAATGAGTTGCCGAGAGCCAGAGCCGCGACGGCAAGCATCCACGGCGCGACTGGGCCGCAAATCTTCGGCGTCAAGCCGGCATCATGGGAAGATACGGCCGCTCGTGTCGCAATCGCGAGGATCCGCCCTTATGCCCGGGGGCTTCACCGAACGAGGGGACTGATGTCACGCCTTCCGTCGACCCGCCACGTCACCCGTACCGTCGGTCTTCTCGCGTTGTGTGGACTGGTTCTCGCCGCGTGCGGTTCGGCCTCCCCAACGTCGTCATCGAGTGGCGCGGCCACGTCGCCGGGAACGCCGACAAACTCGGCCGGCGGGACGTCCTCAGGCAATGGCGCGGTACCAACGACGTGTCCAACGCAGGCGGCGGTATCGGCCGCTGCCGGCATGACGTATCCGGCGCCGAGCCAGCAGGCGTCCTCGGGCAGCCTCTTCTGCACCTACGCCGATCCGACATCCGGCGCGAACCTGGTGATGGTGATCACGGCGGCGCCCGGCACCAGCGCATCGGTCCTCCAGGCCGTTGCACAGAGTCAGGCCACGGCGCAACATGTCACAGCCAGCTCGGTGTCCGGCCTGGGGGACGCCGCGTACAGCATGACGCTCGACGACGCAACGACGAACTCCCTCCACGTGGCGACATCGATTGTGCTTGCCCTCAAGGGCTCGGTCACCTATGACGTCACTGCCGAAGCGACGCTCCCTGAGGTTGAGGCGGTCGTTCGTCTGCTGCTGGGCTGATCAGGTTCGCGCCCGCCGCCGAGGGAGCTCGGTCAGACGGTCAGCACCTGCACAATGCTCAGCGGAACTGCACAGCATGACTCGCCGTAGTTGGCACCACCGTCGATGACGTAGATCCGCCCATCAGTGCCACGCGCCGCAGCGATCGCAAACGCGGCCTCTGGCATCGATGCGATGGAACTCCAAGTGTTGCTGGTCGGGTTGTACGCCTCAGCCGCGTTGGTCTCCATACCGTAGGTGTTCATTCCTCCGACGACATAGAGCCGGCCGTCGGGCCCGCGCGCACCACCAACCCCGGCCACCACGTTCGGACTGGGGGCAAGCGTCGTCCACGTGTTCGTCGAGATCGAGTATTGGTAGGTTTTGAGGCCGACGTAGTCGATGTGACCCTGACGGTCACGAATCCCAGCGCCAAACGCGTACCCCGATGGCATCGGAGCCTCCGTTGTCCACGTGTTGCTTGAAGGGGTGTACGCCTCCACTGTCCGGAGCTCCGTGCCAGCGGCATTTTCTCCACCGATCGCGTAAATCCGACCATCGGTGCCGACGACAGCCGACAATCCGAAGCGCGGCGTCGGCATTGGGGCGAGCGTTGTCCAGCGGTTGGTCGTCGGCGAGTAGGCCTCCAGCGTTCCATACACCGCGCCGAAGTCCTCGCCGACAACATCAAGAATGCCGCCGCCGATCGCATAGATGGTTCCGTCGGGTCCGGTGACGGCAGCGAGACCCGATCTCGCAACCTTCAGAGATGGGCCGTTCTTCCAGACGTTGGTCTTCGGGTTGTAGATCTCCATGGACTTGAGCGTGACCAGGTTCTGGCTGCAATCGAGATCGGGTGTGCACGTGAACCCGCCCAAAACCCTCCTGCCTGATTTGACGACGTCCGGCGCAGCAACCGACGGGTAGTGTAGGCCGAGCTGGTTTCACGGGCTGGCCGCTCCTCATGGCATGGTCGTACGCTTCAGGCCATGGAAACCTGCATGCGCTGCGGTCTCGACAATGCCGCCGGTGCGCGTTTCTGCAATGGGTGTGGCAATCAGCTCGGCGCCACTGAGGCGCGTGAGGAACGGAAGATCGTCACGGTGCTGTTCGTCGATCTCGCCGGTTTCACCGCTCGAGCAGACAATCTCGATCCCGAGGACGTCAGGGCGATCCTCACCCCGTACTACGCGCGACTCCGCTCCGAGATCGAAGCGTTCGGCGGCACCGTGGAGAAGTTCATCGGCGACGCCGTCGTCGGCGTCTTCGGGGCACCCCTTGCGCACGGCGATGACCCGGAGCGGGGAGTTCGCGCCGCCCTGAGCGTGCGCGCTGCCATCGCGGAGATGAATGCGAGCGATGAGCGCCTCGACCTTCAGGTCCGGATCGCCGTCAACACCGGCGAGGCGATCGTGTCGCTCGGGGCCCGGCCTGAGCTGGGGGAGGGGATGGTCGCCGGGGACGTCATCAACACCGCTTCTCGGCTGCAGACCGTCGCGCCAACCAACGGGATCATGGTTGGGGAAGCGACCTACCGGGCGACCCGATCGGTCGTGGACTACCGCGAAGTCGAGCCGATGATGGTGAAGGGAAAAGCCGCACCGGTGCGCGGGTGGCTCGCGGTGGCCGCCATCGCCGGCCCGGGGGAGCGCAGCGTCGCCACCGTTCCGATGGTGGGCCGGGTGCGCGAGATGTCGATCCTGCAAGGCATCTTCGAGGGCGTCGTCACCGAGCAGCGTCCCCATCTGATGACCGTTTTCGGAGAGGCGGGTGTCGGGAAGTCGCGACTTGCCTCGGAGTTCACCGACCAGCTCGAGCAGAGTGGCGCGCGGGTGTTGCGAGGACGATCGCTGCCGTACGGCTCCAAGACCCTGCATGGGCCATTCACGCAACAGGTGAAGCAGCTCGCGGGGATCTTCGCGAGCGATGACGTCGTGTCGGCGCGCGAGAAGCTCCGCAGTGCTGTCGAAGCACTGCAGGTCGGCGCAGGCGCCAACCAACTCGCGTCGCATCTCGCGCTCTTCATCGGGCTCGGCCACGAGGATGAGGTTGCCGATCGGCAGGTGCTGTTCTTTGCCGCCCGGCAGTTCGTTGAGCTGGTCGCCCAGGATCAACCCACCGTCTACCTCTTCGAGGACGTGCATTGGGCCGACACCGGAACCTTCGATCTCCTCGAGGTGCTCGCCTCGCGAATTCGCCACTCGCCCGCGATGCTGCTCGCGCTTGCCCGACCGGACCTGCTGCTCGCGCACCCCGGATGGGGCGGCGGCTTGTCGGCGTACTCGGCGCTCTCGCTCGAGGCGCTCGGCGTCGAGGAATCACGAGCGCTCGCCGCGGGTTTGCTGCGCGGCGACGCAACCGGCGACGTGGCTCGCCGTGTCGCTGCCACTGCCGAAGGCAACCCGCTCTTCATCGAGGAGCTCGCAGCCTCGGTGACCGATATCCCGGCCGCCGCAGGCCAGCCGCTGCCGACCACCATTCGGGAGCTCGTCTCCGCCCGCATCGACGCGCTCCCGGCGACCCAGCGACGGCTTCTGCTCGCCGCCGCCGTGGTGGGACGCGTGTTCTGGACCGGCGCGCTCGAGCGAGTGGAGGGAAACGCGTCGATGCTGTCGGAGCTGCTCGACTCGCTCGAGTCACATGACCTGATTCGGCGGGAGGCCTCGTCTTGGATCGAGGGCGAAGAGCAGTTCAGCTTTAAGCATGTGCTGATCCGCGAAGTCGCCTATGCGACGGTGCCGCGGGCGACACGGAAGGTAGGTCACGCGGCGGTGGCCGAATTCCTCGAGTCGGCAACCTCGGGCGCCGGCGCCACGGCCACCGCCCTCGCCGCGCACTGGCGCGAGGCCGGCGACGATGAGCGGGCGCTCGAGTACCTGCTCAGGGCAGCGGATGAGGCCGGTCGCGGCTGGGCGAAGGACGAGGCGGCCGATCTGTACCGCGAAGCGCTCGAGCTCATTCCGCAGGATGACGTCGAACAGCGCAACAGGGTCTCCCGGCTCCGGACGCTGGCGCTGGTCGCGGCGAGCCACGTGGCCGATGCTCGAAGCCTGCAGCGCCCACCGGAGAGCCCAGCAGGGGAGAGCGAGCGGGGGCCGGTCTAGAGCGGGAAGTCCTCCGGCGTCACGTCCCCGGCGATCTCGGAGAGCGAGAGGATCTCGTGGAATCCCAGTTGCTTCGCGTGCTCGCGGACCATCGCCTCGGTTGGCGCCCCATACACGCAGTACGTCTTGACGCCGCCCGTGTCGTCGACACAGACATGGCTGTGCTCCCACACGATCTCGGGGAACGATTCTTCTCGGATGCGACGCGAGCGGCGTCCGACCTCGGGCATCTCATCCTCACGGACCACGAACTGTCGCTCGATCAGGTACCTCGGCATGTCTGCTCCTCTGCGGGCCTTAAAGACTCAGGCGCGCACGGTTGTGGCGCCTGACACTCCCATCACAACACTGGTCTCGATCGACGGTGGAGCCAGAAGCGTCTGCAGCACCACGCAATAACGCTTCGTCTTCTCCACCAGCTCGTCAACTTGCGTCTGGCTCGCCTCGGGCGCGGTGATGTCGAAGCGAAGCCGGATCGATTCGAATCCAACCGGGACGTCCCGTGTCATGCCGAGCGTGCCTCGCAGGTCGAGGTCGCCTTCGACGGTGACGCGGACGTCCTCCACGGGGAGTTCCATCGACGCCGCCACCATCTGACAGGTGACCTGGGCGCAGGCGGCAAGTGCGCCGAGGAGCAGATCCCCGGAGCAGGCGCCGGTCCCGGCACCGCCGACACCCGCATGTGCCTGTGCCTCGTAGATGGCCCGGCCGAGGTCAACCGAGCAGGCGATGGGCGCCTCACCCTGGCCGCCTCGAGCGACGAGAGTGATCTGGGACGCTGCCGGATCCTCTCGGTAGTGATCCTTCAGCGGTTTCTGAGTTTCACGCAGGTTCATCAGGGCTCCTTGCTCGCATGTTGCAAGCGGTGTGATCGGATTCTGCGGCATTGGCCGGCCTCGGGTGGCCACGTGCTTCCCGGCGTCGGTGCTGAGCGGGTATCCCACCCACAGGTGCGCGGGACGTATGTCATCGTGCACCTGACCTCTATCAGCGAATCCAGAGGCGGCGCGAGTGACCCCGCACGCTGTCGACTTCCAGATGCGCAGGCGCACCGGGCATCCGGACTTTCTCGACCTCCCGTGGGATCTCCCTTTGGAGACATGGCGGCACGAGCGCCTGGTCGACGTCCCCCGTGGGATTTCGCGGCACGTGGTCAGGTTCGTTCGCTACGGCGAGGCGATCTATGCGCTCAAGGAGCTGCCGCACCGACTCGCCGAGCGTGAGTACCGGCTCCTCGCCGAGTTGGATCGGCTGTTCATCCCTGTGGTGGAGGTGGCCGCGCTGGTCACCGGCCGCAAGGTCGAGTCCCTGCAGGCGTCCGACGACGTCGAGCTGGAAGCGGTGCTGATCACACGGCATCTAGACTTTTCCCTGCCATACCGCCGGGTACTCGGTGCAACCGGCGCTGATCAGGCGCTCGGCGACCGCCTCCTCGACGGCCTGGTCAACCTGCTGGTTCGCCTCCATGTCGCCGGGTTCTTCTGGGGTGACTGCTCGCTGTCGAATACGCTCTTCCGTCGCGACGCCGGAGCACTCGGGGCATACGTCGTCGACACGGAGACCGGCGAGCTCCATCCCCAGCTCAGTGACGGCCAGCGCCTCCAGGACGTGATGGTCGCCGAGGAGAACATCTTCGGCGAGCTGCTCGACGTCACCGCCGAAGGCCTCGTGCATCACATGGACCCGGTGGTGGCAGCCGAGGAGTTGCGCCGGCGCTATGACGGGCTCTGGTCGGAGCTGGTTCGTGAGGTCGCCTTCGCCCCGGACCAGCGCTACCTCATCGAGGAGCGACTGCAACGGCTCAACGTCCTCGGTTTCGACGTCGAGGAGGTCGAGGTCAGCGCACAGGGCGGCAAATACCACATGCGCCTGCAACCACGAGTCGTCGAGCCCGGGCATCACGTTCGAACCCTCCAGGCGCTCAGCGGGCTCGAGGTCCAGGAGAATCAGGCTCGAAGGCTGCTCGGTGATATCGCCCGCTACCGGACGGAGCTCGAGACGAGCACCGGTGGCCCGGTGTTGGAGCGATACGCCGCACGCCGGTGGCTGATCGATGTCTTCGAACCCACGATCGCGGCGGTGCCGTCCGAGCTCCGCGGCCGCCTCGAACCCGCCGAGCTCTTCCACCAGGTCCTCGACCATCGCTGGTACCTCTCCGAGGCGGCGGGTCATGACGTCGGGCTCAACGAGGCCGTGAAGTCGTTCATCAGCACGGTGCTGCCTCGCGCCACCGCGCCGGGGCTCGAGGAGCTGGCGATCGACGAGGCCTGAGGCAGCTCTATCCGCTGTTGGGGCCGATCCCGCGGCTGCCGCGCGACGAGTAGTCGGGTGCGAACGGGATGCCCATTCGTGACCCACGCAGCGCAACCACGCCGTTCTGGCCGAGCAGGCTCACCCCGAGCGTTATTTCGAGCGCCGCATTGCTGACGTTGGCAACTCCAGCATTGCCCGCAACAATCGCGATGACCACCCGGATCCCGATCGACACGATCCACAGGGCCATGGTCACCGCGGTGCCCCGCCGCCACATCACCCCGTCGCGCTCGTACACGCGCACGAAGCAGCCCCGGATCGCCCCGACGACCAAGGACGTGACGAGATCGATGACGAGGTACAGGGTTGCCGTGGCACTGAGGTTGCCGTTGTCCACGTGCGAGATGGCCGCGACGCCGATCACGATCAGGATGGCGGGCAGGAGCCACAGGCTGCGTATCCTCACCGGCCGGGCGATCGTCTGCCGGTAGAGCACCCATGCGACCAGGGCCAGCACCAGGACTGCGTTGAGAACTGCCGAGACGTTCATCCCGGGGGAGGACTCTCGCGCGCGCCGCTTCTGGCGAAGGCGAGCCCCCGGGCCCTAGGCTGCGATCGGTGGCCGTTTCGCACCTGCTCCAACCCGTCCCCTCGCCACGACTGCGCGTGGCGTGGTTTGGCCATTTTCAGGGGCGTCACGGCAACGGCCTCGCCGCATACAGCCGCCAGACGGTCGCGGCGATGCGCACGCGGGGAATCGAGGTGTTGTTCGTCGCCCACCGCGAGAGCCCAGGCGTCGAATCGCCGAGACAGGACGTCGAGCTTCGCGCAGTCCGTTTGAAGACAGTGACCGTGTCGCTGCCTGGGTCGCTCGACCGCATCGCTGCGGCGCTGACGAGCTTCGAGCCCGACGTCGTCCATGTGTCGGTGAGCTTCTCGCTGCTCGACGGTGCCGTCGCGAGCCTCGCGCAGCACCGCCATATTCCGGCGATCGCGACTGTGCATCTGCCTTACGGTGCGCTGAATTCGGCTCGCGCGCGTGTGCTCCGTGAGGTGTACCGATTCCAGGCCCGGCGCCTGGCCCACTTCGATGCGATCGTCGCGCTGAGTGAGGGCCAGCGCGCGCTGCTCATCGAGTCTGGGCTGGACGCAGGGCGGATCGTCGTGATCCCCAACGCCGTCGACACGGATCGGTTCAGCCCTGGGCGCTCCAGCCTGCGCGCGACGCTGCCAGCCGAGTTCGTCGTGGTGTACATGGGGCGGCTGGATGCCGAGAAGCGCGTGCCGCACTTGGCGCGGTCGTTCCTCGGCCAGGGCTGGGGCGACGATCATCTGCTCCTCATCGCAGGTGGGGGAACGCAACGACGCCAGCTCCAGCGCCTCGCAGCTGAGCATCCGCAGATTCAGCTGCTCGGTGTCCTTGCCGAGGAGGACGCCAGGGTGGATCTGCTTCGCGCTGCCGACGTTTTCGTCCTCCCGTCGACGGCAGAAGGGCTGTCCCTTGCACTCCTTGAGGCGATGAGCGCTGGCCGCGCGGTGATTGCCACCGATGCGGGCGAAGACGGCGCCGCCGTCGGTGATGCGGGCATCGTCATCCCCGTCTCTCCGCTCGAGCCGGCGCTCGGTGATGCGTTGCGTCGTGTCCACGACGACAGCGCTCTGCGCCACGGGGTTGCGCAGCGCGCCCGCGACCGGGCGCTCGAGTCCTACAGCCTGCGCACCAACATCGACCGTCTCGAGCAGCTCTACCTCGACCTGCGCGCGGGCGACGCCGGCGCTCGAGAGGTGTCGCCGCCACCTGGCTGACGCGGGCGACGGCCGCGTCAGGGGACCTGCGGGTAGCCTGGGTGGGTGGGTCAACGGCCATCGCTTTCGCGAATCGTCACCATCGTCCTGGTCGTTGTGGGCCTGGCGCTCGTCATCCCGCTGGCGAGCATCGAGGTTTCTCTGCTCATCTCTCCGGCCCAGAACGTCGAAGCCGGTGGGCAGTCGCTCGCGCTCAGCGCAGGACCGTCGGCATCCACGTCCGGCTCGGGAACTCTCGAGCTGTTCGGACAGTCGATCCCGACGACGCAGCAGTTCTCGGGCCCCATCCGGCCGATCCTGCTCTGGGCGGAGGTGACGCATTACGACGAATTGCTCGCCGCGCTCAAACAGCCGGGGCATCTCGGGCAGGCCATTCGGGACGGGTGGAGTACGTACTTCGTCCGGCAGCTGCTCGTCACCGTCCTCGTCGCCGCGGTTCTTGCCGCGCTCAGCCTCGCGGTGCTGCGTCGCCGATGGCAACTGATCATTGGGGGAGTGGTCGTCGCCGCGGTTGTGGCGGGAGGGAGTGATGCGCTTGCAATCAACAGCGCTGCCCAGGGATTGCAGCAACTCTCCCAGGTGCGCACGCTGGATCAGCTCGTCGGTCGCGCGCCGCTGGCGGTCTATCCGACGAGCCACCGAGCCCCGAGCGCGACAGCGAGCACCGTAGTCATCGGCGACTCGACTGCTGCGGGCGCGGGCAATCCTCCGCTCGCGAAACCCACGATGGAGGACACCGCGTGCCGGCGCAGCCGGGATAGCTACGCGGCTGACATCGCGGCCGTGAACAACAGCTCGGTGATCAATCTCGCATGCACGAACGCCTCGATCGAGCAGGGGCTCTTCGGACCGGAAGAGATCAACGATGTCCTGGTGCCGTCTCAACTCGCGCGGCTTGAAGCGTTGCAAGGCGTCAAGACTGTGATCGTGAGCATCGGGGCGAACGAGATGGACTGGACGCAGTTCATGGAGCTGTGCCTGGTATCGCCGCAATGTGATGACAGCGCATCCGCCGCGTGGTTCTCGCAAGCGCTCGACAGCTTCACCGTCGACTACTACGACCTGCTCCAGCGGCTCGCAACGCTCCCCGGGTTGCCGCGCGTCATCGTCAACGAGTACTACGATCCGCTCCCCGCGGAGCCGGACTGCACGGGTGAGCCGGCGATCACCACCGCGAAATCGAAGGTGCTGCTGAACCGGCTGACCACGTTCAATACCGTGCTCGCCGATGGCGCGGAAAGCTTCGGGTTCGACGCCGTCGCGCCGAGCTTCGCAGGCCACGAGCTCTGCACCCAGCAGTCATTCGTCCAGGGTCTCGATGATGCTGCCCCGCTGCATCCCAATGCAGCTGGTGAGATCGCGATCGCGCTGGCCGACGAGGAGGCGCTCTTGAATCCGGCGCCTCCGCGCCCTACCGGCGCGGCGACTCCGACACCTTCGTAGGCGACGGTGCCCGGCGCCTGTCTCGAGCCGCGTGCATCGGCCTTCAGGCGTTCCCCATCGGATCCCGGGCCGGCGCCCGTATCGTGCAGCCGGATGAGTGAGCGCAACGCTCCGGCAAGGGCGGTGACGGCGGCCGGCTTCGCGGTCTTCCTGCTGCTCGGCATCGTCATCGCTTCGTATGGGCCGTCGATCCCGCACATCACCCAGCACTTCCATGTGACCGTGAGCGTTGCCGGTCTGATCGTCAGCGCGAATTTCCTCGGCGAGGTCATCGGGCTCCTGGCGCTCGGGCTGACGCACGCGCGCTGGACGCTGGGCCGGCGCCTCACTGCAGGAACGCTCATTTTTGGAGTCGGTCTGCTCGCGGCAGCCGCGGCGCCGACATGGCCGCTCGTCCTGCTTGCCGTTTTCCTGCTCGGTATCGGCGCCGGGGGCCTGGTGGTGGTCGTCAACCTGTTTTACGCGACCAGATATGGAGGCCGGAGCCCGGCGATGCTCGGTCTGGTGAACACCTCATATGGCGTCGGCACGTTCCTGGGACCAGCACTCGTCGCGGTGACGCGTGGGTATGCAAGTGTGTTTGCGGTCGTCGGCGTTGGCGTGCTCGTGTGCGCCGTGTTTCTGCGCCGCGCCGTGGATGAAGAGACCACGTCAGAGAGCGCTCCGCCTCTTCGCAATGCACGCACCCTGGGGCTCGTCGCAACCTTCGCGTTGATGCTCCTGGTGTACGAGGGGCTCGAGGCCGGCGTCGGAACGTGGGAGGCGACGGATCTCATCAGCCTCGGATGGTCGGCGTCGTTCGCTGCTGCCGCGACATCGGTGTACTGGGGCGCGTTCACGATCGGCCGTGTCCTGACCGCTCCGCTGGCGGTACGGTGGTCGCCCCAGCGCCTTCTTGTACCCGCGTTCGTCATCAGCACACTGCTGCTCCTCGGTATCCGGGCCAACGCGGCTCCCCCGCTGATGTTTGCGCTGGTGGGCCTCTGCGCTGCACCGATCTTTCCCGTCGCTGTGTCGTGGATGACGCGAGTTGTTCCGAACGCGACGACGCTGACGACCTACGCGATCCTCGGTGCCGTGATCGGAAGTGCGCTCCTGCCCGCAGCGCTGGGCGGACTCATCGGGCTCGCCGGTGCTGTGGCGCTGCCGCTCGGTGTGGCGGCATGCGCGATCGCATCGCTCGGGATGGTCGGGGTTATCTCACTCCGCCTGCGGAGCTGACTCAGGGCTCGGGTGCGGTGGTCGCGATTGCGACCCAGACGATCGTGGTTCCCTTCTGCAGCGTGGTCAGCGCCGAAAACCCGTCAGTCACCTGCCCGAAGATGTCGTACTTGCGGGCAACGTCGCTGCTGTCACCACGGCTGATGAAGAACTGACTGCCGATGGTCTCCGGATTGCTGGTGTACATGGCAACGGCGCCGAACAGGTAGTTGCCGATCACGGGGTCGGAAACGACGGTGTATCCGGGACCGCCCGTACCTGCGGCGGTCGGGTCGCCGGCAAGTGCGACGGGCGCCGGTATCGCGCAGGCCGGTCCAGTGGTGACCGGGCACACCTGGTAGAACGAAAGGCCGTCGTAGAAGCCGCGCTGCGCGAGAGCGATGAACTCGGTCACCGCGTGCGGCGCGTACTCCGGGCGGAGCCGAATCGAGATGACCCCGGCGGCCGTGTCGATGTACGCACAGTAGCCGACGTCATGTCCGAGCGTGAAGTGCGGTTCAGCGGCGAAGCTGCGCGGAGGCTTTGCAACAGCGATGTGAACAGGCGGTGCCGGACATGTAACGGCGGTCTGGATTGTCACCAGGCCGGGCGTCGAACTCGGGGCAGTATTTGAATTGCATGCGGCGAGTGCAACCGCACAGACTACGCCGCCAATGGCAATAGTACGCGAGCGAACATATGCGACGCGCTGCATCACGGTACGCTGGCGCACATAGCGAATCGCCTTTTGTGGCTTCATATTCGGCGCGTAGTCTACGCGCGAAATTGCTTTCATGTTTTGCTGAGATCAGATTTGACTTTCGTGATGGAAGCGCGCAGTGTCCGGCGACGAGGGAAAGGCGATACATGGAGGCGAGCAATGGGCGAGAGCCGGAATCGAGACGTGGCGGCGCGCCATCGAAGGTGGGCCGTCGGTCTGGCATTGGCTGTCCCGCTGGCGTTAGCGGTATCCCAGTCGTGGGTCGCGCATGCGACCGCGCCCGTTCAGAGTGCGTTCACGCCCATCACACCGGTGCGTGCGTTGGACAGTCGATACGCGCCCAACCAGAACATGCACTTTTCGTCGAGCCACGAGCTTGATATCTGGCAGGTCTCGGGAGCGAACAGCATCCCGACCGGCGCGACTGCCATCGTGCTCAACTTGACTGTCGCTAACGCGACCGCAACGACGTTTCTAACGCTGTGGCCCGATGGCACGGGCGAGCCGGGTACATCGAATGTGGACGTGCTCGCGGGAAAGACGATTGCCACGACGGTGGTTGTCGGTCTCAGCACAGCCGGCAAAATCGACATAGCCAACGTTGCCGGCAGCGCCGACATCATCCTGGACTACTTCGGCTATTACGCTGCGGTGGTTCCGGGTGGGCCGACGGGTCCGACAGGTGCCACCGGAGCAACAGGTCCGACTGGTCCCACCGGCGCGGGTCCGACAGGTCCCACTGGACCAACGGGTCCGACTGGTCCTAGCGGCGGACCGACTGGTCCAACGGGTGCAACTGGCGCGACCGGTTCGACAGGCGCCACTGGAGCAACGGGTCCAACCGGTGCGTCAGGCGTGGGTAGCACGGGCCCTACAGGCGCAACTGGGGCAACAGGTGCGACCGGTGCCACGGGCAGCACGGGACCAACTGGTCCGACGGGGCCGACGGGGCCGACGGG
>PKXZ01000112.1:0-200 GCA_003132525.1 Candidatus Dormiibacterota bacterium
GTCTGTGCCGCCGATCCCGTCCCGAGCCGCGAGATGCTCGATCAAATACAGGGTCTCGTCGAGAAGTCTCTGGTCACGGTGCAGTCGGGGGCAGGTGGGACGCGTTACGGGATGCTTGGCTTCGTTCGACAATACGCACGCGAGTGTTTGGTCGCGGCAGGCGAAGATACCCAGGTGGCTGACCGCCACCGTCGTTTTTT
>PKXZ01000112.1:216-9240 GCA_003132525.1 Candidatus Dormiibacterota bacterium
GCGGGCGTGGGGCGGAGGGCGTCGCGGCGATTGAGCAAAGTCTCGCCGTGGCCGCGTTGGAGGCTTCCTCGGAGAAGGCGCTCGCCCTGGCAGGTCTGGCGATCCTGACGTTTTGGCTGGGTAACTACGCCCGCACGCAATCGTCAGTTACGGAGGCACTGGAGGTAGGTGCGGCGGTTGGTGATAGCCGTGCCCAGTCGCTTGCTCTGGGTCGGCTTGGGGCTCTCGTCATGCTGGGGGATCCGCCCACGGGCGATGGAATGCTCGAGCAGGCCGCTCAACTGGCTCGCCAGGCACGGAGATGTCGTCGCGCTGTGTGACGCGCTGTCAACGATCGCGGTCAACGCTCTGTTTAAAGATGATCGCATCGCGACACACAGAGCAGTCGAGGAGTTGCTCAGCATCGCGGAACCAATCGGCTTCGAGGACGACATCCGGTGGTGTTTGTGGGCCCTGGCGCATGCTGCGTTGTCAGCAGGAGACCTAACCGCCGTACGCACGCACGGTGAGCGGGCCCTGGCCATGATGCGTGGACAAGACAAATTTGGCCATTACTGCGTCGTCGAGGTTATGGCCCTCCTGGATGCCGTCACTGGTGCGCCGGACCTTTCCCGCCGCCGTGCCGAGGTCGAACTAGAATCGTCCCGGCAGGAACGGATGCGGCTGGGGACCGCAGCGCTCATGCACGCGTTAGCCGCGGCTGCTCTTGCAGCTGATGACCTCGACGGCGCGCGTCAGTGGGCTTCGAGCCTATATGACGAAGAACCTGAGGTCTGTTACCTGGCCTGGCACGCCCAAGAGATTCTGACAACCGTCGCGTTGGACCTGGAAGACAGTGCGCAGGCCAAGGTCCACGTTGAAATCTTCCTCGCCGCTGCCCAGCGCCAGCAAAACCGTCGAGCCCTGGCATTGGCCAATCTTGCGCTGGCCCGTACCCTGCTTTTGGAAGGCGAGGATACACGCGCGGAGTCTGTCGTTCATCAGGCCCTCGAGACTCTCTTCGATCACGGCTGGCGTCCCGCTGTCATCGAGGCTCTGGGCGTGTTGGCGGAGGTGACGTTGTTTCAGGGCCAGCATGAACGCGCGGTTCGATTGCTCGGTGCTTCGCGAAGCGCAAGGAGCTTTCTCGGCCTCGTTGCCTTGCCAACAGTGCGGAGACGGGTTGAGAGAGGCCTGCTCTCGGCGCGTGCTGCGATGGGTGACGAAGCTTGTGAAAGTGCGATGGTCGACGGCGCCCGACTGTCGCTCGACGAAGCCGTTGCGTATGCACAGCGGGGCCGTGGCGGACATGCCAACGCTACCCACGGGTGGGCCAGCCTGAGCCCTGCTGAGCGTCACGTGGTCGATCTCGCGAGCCGTGGCCTGACCAATCCGGCGATCGGCGGCGCGCTCTTTATGTCACGCAATACCGTCAAGGCACACCTTTCGCATGCCTATACCAAGCTGGGCGTGGCTAATCGCACCGAGCTCGCCCAGCTGGCAACGACCCATTCATTGACCACTGTCGACGGGGACTAGGAATACCCACCTGGGTGATGTATCGCAGGACGGCGGCCCGTACGATCTGACGGCATTAGTGGTTCCCCGATCCCATCCGAGCGCGCCGAATCCGCCAGACCGAGGATGGCGTCGCTGCGGCGAGTCGTCGAACCATGACTCCAAGAGACCCTCCGTCGCAACGAAGCTCCGGAGCGGACACGACTCGACACCGTGGAGGACACTGAGATGAACCTACACCTGGCCGTCAATCAGCCCGTAGTGGATATCCGTCGGGCGGGGGCCCGCTTCTCGACGCAGCTTTCGTGGCTCGACTCGCACCACTCGTTTTCCTTCGCCCAGCACTGGGACCCCAAGAACACCCATTTCGGTCTTCTCCTGGTCAGCAACGACGACGTTGTCCGGCGGGGCACTGGGTTCGACACCCACCCGCACCGGGATATGGAGATCGTCACGTGGGTGCTGCGCGGGTCCCTCGTGCACCAGGACTCCGAAGGCAACTCCGGAGTTATCTATCCGGGCCTCGCCCAGCGGATGAGCGCGGGCACCGGGATCTTTCACTCGGAGAAGAACGACGCGTGGCGACTGACCGGCGAGGATCCAAGTCCGGACGACGTCCGGTTCGTCCAGATGTGGGTGGTCCCCGACGAGGACGGGATCGAACCTGGCTACGAACAACTCGAGATCGAGGACGAGCTGCTCAAGGGCGGCCTNNGCGGCACGCATGGCCGACAACGCAGCTGTTGTGCTGCCCGAGGCGCCTTACGTGCACCTCTTCGTTGCCCGGGGGTCTATCGACCTTGAAGGAAGCGGTCCGCTCTCGCAGGGCGACGCCGCACGGCTAAGCAACTCCGAAGGCCAACTGGTCACTGCCAGCGGCGACGCGGAGATTCTCGTGTGGGAGATGCGTTCAACGATCACTGAGCCAAGGACATGATCCCGAGCAGAGCCGATCGAGGCGGCAGGAGCCACCCCGGCGCCGGCGTTGCNNATGCTCGACAGGGAGCGTTGATGTCGTGACTGCTCACCCACAGCCGACCGACGACGCAGCCGAGCTTGTCGTTCGCAACGCAAAGATCCACACTGGTGATGCTGGCCAACCTGGCGCCAGCGCCCTGGCGGTCCGCGACGGACTCTTCGTTGCGGTCGGCGACGAGGCAACTGTGGGACGCTTCATTGGTCCGGCCACGCGGGTGGTGGACGGATTGGGTCGTCGAGTCATCCCCGGACTGAACGACTCACACCTGCACGTGATCCGAGGCGGGCGCAACTACTTGCTGGAGCTGCGCTGGGACGGGATTCCGTCGCTCGCCGTCGGCCTGGCCATGATTGCCGACCAGGCCCAGCGCACGCCCCCAGGTCAATGGATCAGGGTGGTGGGCGGCTGGAGCGCCGAACAACTGGCCGAGCAGCGCCTCGCCACCGTCTCTGAGCTGAACGCCGCTTCACCTGACGTGCCCGTCTTCGTGCTGCACCTGTATCAAGCAGCGGTCTTGAACCGCGCTGCGCTCACTGCGGTGGGGATCACCAAGGACAGCCCGGACCCCCCGGGCGGGCAGATCGTCCGTGACCACAATGGCAACCCAACAGGGCTGTTGCTTGCTGCACCAGGTGCCGGCGTCTTGTATGCGGCGCTGGCCAATGGCCCGATGCTCGACGCCGAGGAGCAGATCAACTCAACTCGACATTTCCTGCGCGAGCTCAACCGTTTCGGGCTCACGAGCGCTATGGACGCCGCCGGCGGCTTCCAGAACTTCCCTGAGGACTACGCGGCGGTAATTGAGTTAGCGCAGCAGGGCGAGTTGAGCATGCGCATCGCCTACTACCTCTTCCCTCAAGTCCCCGGCCAGGAACTCGACGACCTGCGCCGCTTCACTGAGATCACCCGGCCCGGCGACGGTGATGAATGGCTTCGCTGTGCCGGGGCAGGGGAGACACTCGCGTGGTCGGCGCTTGATTACGAGAACTTTGCCGAGCCGCGGCCGAAACTGGGAGAGCTAGCCATCAAGGAGCTCGACGCCGCGGTCCGCCTCCTCCTTGAGCGGGGCTGGGGCTTTCGCCTCCACGCCACCTACGGCGAGACCATCAACGCCGATCTTTCGGTGTTCGAGAAAATTGCTGCAGACGGAGGATGGCCCAAGGACGCGGCCTGGTTCTTCGACCACGGCGAGACCGTGACTCAGGACGGCCTCGATCGCATCGCCGCTTTGGGCGGCGGGTTCTCGGTACAGAACCGGATGATGTTCCAGGGACGGCTCTTTGCCGACCGGTACGGTACCGAAGCCGCCGCCTCGGCCCCACCCATCAAGGCCATGCTCGCTACCGGCCTGACGGTGGCTGCTGGCACCGACGCCACCCGAGTGAGCAGCTACAACCCCTGGCTCTCGTTGGCCTGGCTGGTGACCGGACGCACGCTGAGCGGATTGAACCTGCGACCCGAATCGGACCGAATGAGCCGCGAGGGAGCGTTGGCGCTCTACACAAGCGGCGGAGCGGCCTTGAGCGGCGAAGCGGAACTCAAGGGCAGCATTCGTGTTGGGATGTACGCGGACCTCGCCATCCTGTCCGCTGACTTCTTCACTGTGGCCGATGACGACATCGCCCGGATCGAGGCGCTGCTCACCGTCGCTGGCGGCAATATCGTCTACGCGGCGGCGGAGTACGAGGGCCTAGACGCCGAGTTGCCACCTATCACCCCGCTGTGGAGTCCAGTGGCCCNNATCACGCCAGCTCAAGGGGCCTGCTGGCGAGGGGGGTGCATCAGGGTGTCGCGGTTGTCGAGGCGGCAGCAGACTCTGCTGATCATCTGGCGTGGCGTCGAGGCCAAAGTCTGTCCGGAGTTCCTGACCTGCGGCGCCACCCGGTCGACCCGCTCTTCGGATGCTTGTGATGAAGGAACCTCTTCTCATCTTGGCCGCCGACCACCGCGCGAGTTTGGAACGCGACCTCTACGGACTGAGCGAGCCTCCGACCGCAGCGCAGGCGGCACGGATCAGCGCCGACAAGCTCCTCATCTACCAAGCGCTGGTCGACGCCCTGCCGGATATCCCCAACACCGCCCAACCTGGCATCCTGATCGACGAGCAGTATGGTGCGTCCGTCGCCGAGCTGGCCGCTCGCACCAGTGGCGCCATCTGCCTGGCGATGCCGGTCGAGGCAAGCGGCGAGCAGTGGTTGCGCTTCGCTTATGGCGAGGCTTGGCAAGCGCACGGTCAGTTCTTCGGGGCCGACCACGCCAAGATCCTCGTCCGGGACAACCCCGGCTCGGATCGAGAGATGCGGGCCGCCCAGGCCGAGCGCGTCTCCCAGGTCTCCGCCTGGGCCGCCGCAGGTAACCATGCCCTGATCATCGAGCTGCTGGTGCCGGCGACGCCCGCCGATCTCGACAACGTCAGCGGCGATGGTGCGCGTTATGACCGGGAACTACGACCGGGTCACACGCTCGCGGTGATCCAGTACCTGCAGGACAAAGGCGTCGAACCGGCGATCTGGAAGGTGGAAGGATTTGAGCGTCAAGAGGACGCCGTGGCGGTCGTGGCCGTCGTCAAACGCGATGGGCGGACGGCTTCGTGCATTGTGCTCGGCCGTCACGCCAGCCACGACCAGCTCGACCACTGGCTTCAAGTCGCCGCACCAATCACCGGATACAACGGGTTTGCGATCGGTCGAAGCATCTGGTGGGACGCCCTGAATGCCCGGCTGCACCAGCGGGCCACCACCGCCGAGACGCGTCACCGAATATCCGCGGCATACACAGATTTCGTCACGTACTACCTGGCGGCACGCGAAGGCGCTGTCGGGGTGGGATCGGGAGCTTCCGTGACCAACTCGGCTGCCTCCAATCCCGCCGCGCAGACCGAGATAGAAACCATCGTTGAGGAGTGAGCCGTGACCACCCACGTCGTTGAGTCCACTAGCGAGACTGTTCGGTCGGGATACCTCGATCCGACGGCCGCTCCTGTTGCGGTCATCGATCCAGGCGACATCGTCAGCTACCCCAACACCTGGACCCACTGGGGCAACGAGGCCACCTTCGGGATGAGCTTCGCTGATCGGGAGCCGCTCAGGCACCGCTACCCCAAGGGACCCTACTCAATGTTGGGTCCAGTGGAAATGGCCGGTGCGACGGCGGGCGACGTCATCGAGTGCCGGCTGCTTGCCCTGCTTACCCGTGACTGGGGTTGGAACTCGTTCCCGCTCGGCGTCGGTGCACTTCCGCATGACTTTGCCGAACCCTACGTGCACTACTTTCGCTTCGACAAGCAGCGCACAAGCACCGAGTTTGTAGATGGGATCACCTTGTCTCTGGCGCCGTTCCTCGGGGTCATGGCCCTGGAGCCGGCGGGAGATCTGCTGACAAGCGCCATCCTCTCTGGACCGTACGGGGGGAACCTCGTGCTTCGTGAACTCACGGTTGGGTCGTCGCTGTTCCTGCCGGTGGCCAAACCGGGCGGGCGGGTGTGGGTTGGCGACGTCCATGCCCTCCAAGGCGACGGGGTCGTCGACCAGACGGCGATCGAGACCGCCGCCGAGGACCTGCAGATCCGCTACGACCTTCACCACAAGGTGGGCCTCACCGCGCCGCTCGGAGAGACTTCGTCGCACTGGATCGGTATCGGATTCGGCGAGTCTCTCGACGACGCCCTCGTCGCGTGCCTGCGGGAGCTGATCAATTGGCTGCACGCCGCCTCGGGGATCTCGAAGGGAGAGGCGTACGCCCTTTGCAGCATGGCGACCAGCTTCAGGGTCACCCAATACGCCAATCAGACGGGGTCCGCCTACAGCGCGATCCCTGCGAAGACGGTTCACGGAATGGTCCCAAAGGAGGTCTTCCCCCAGAACCTGCAAGAGCGGATCGCCGCTTGGCTGCGCCCTGGCGTCGGATCCCTAACGTGACCCTCGCGGCCCGTGACCGGCTCGACATCCTGGAGTTGCTAGCGCGAGCCGACAACGCGGCCACCCGTCGAGATGCGGCCGGCTACGCCAGGCTCTTCAGCGACGACGCCATCCTCGACGGGGCAAAGGGGGAGCATCGTGGTCACGACGAGCTCATCACCGCCGTTGGTCAGGTGTGGGCGGCCGAAGGGAAGGACAGCGTGCACCTCACCCTCAACGCCGTAATCGACGAAAACGGCGACCGCCCCGGCAGTGCCACCGCCACTTTGGTATTGGTGATCATCGACCCTGGACCTCCGCCGACGCTGCGCTCGGTGTCCACCATCGTCCAGCGCCTGGAGAAGTCCGTGGAAGGGTGGAAGATCACCCGTCGAACCGTGAGCAGTCCATGACCGGCAGCGTTGAGTGGCTACAGCCAGGTCGAAACCAGTTCCGCCGTGCCAGAGGGCGCGGGTTCCGTGCATCTGTGAATCTGCAACGCCGACTCGGTAGCGGCTGTCTGGAGAGCTCAACCAATCGTCGTTCCCATGACAAACGGAGGTGACCAGTGAGTGAACTACCAACGGCCTGGCCACTGCGGATCGACCCAGGAGCTGCGATGCTCCTGCTCACCGACTGCCAACCCGGCCTGTCGCTAGCCGCCGGGAGCAGACCGCAGCGAGACCTGATCGACAATGTGACCGCGCTCGCCCGCCTGGCCGCGATCTTCGATGTACCGATCGTGGCCACCACCTCGGCGACCGCCCGATTCGGCGGAAAGGTCTGGCCGTCTCTCACCGAGCATCTCCCAGCCCCGATCGAGCGAACCGTCTTCGATGCATATCTCGACGAGCACGTGCGTGCCGCCATCGACCGGACCAATCGGTCCACGGTGCTCGTGGCCGGGCTGCTCAGCGAGGCATGCATCGGACTCACCGCCTTGTCGCTTCGCGCTGCCAGTCGCGACGTGGTGATAGTCGCCGACTGCTGCGCGGGCACCACGGCCGAGGCCCACCAGCTCGCCCTCGACCGGGCTGCTGCTGCTGGTGCAGGTGCCACCAGCTGGATACAGCTCCTGTTGGAGTGGCAGCAGGACTGGACCCACCGAGACACCTATCCAGCGGCGACCGCAGTGCTGACCAGCCTCGGTGGGGCGTACGGCCTTGCCCTGCTGCACGCCTGGGACATGCTTGCCAGTCCGGCCGCTACCCCCCTCGCGACGTAAGAGCCCGCCGAACGCGTGCGCAGCGGACGCCGGCCCTGTCGCTAGCCGGAGTTCGACATGTCCTTAAACTAGAAAATTGGCCCCGGCGAAGCGACTATCTCGGACTAAATGCTGATCTATCACCATTGTGGCGCCGGTCACGCATGCGCCGAGGTGTGATCGATTGGGGCTCGCTACGTTCACTGTGCGCCAGATCAGACGATTCGTCCGTTGAAGCATCGCTGAACTCGGTCGGGCGGCCGGTCAGAACCCGGGACCCAAGGCATCCCCTCACACTGGCCAAGCGTGCTTGATCTCACCCGGCCCTCGCGAAGGGGTTGTACCAGCGATGGACGAGGTTCTCGACGTCGGTGCCGCCGCCCTGACCCCAGTGCACCGAGTGGTGCCTGTCCATCCGCAAATGTCAGCACCGACAATCTATATCTGGGTCTCAACTCTGCTGATGGGCGGCTGTAGTGCGGTTCGCGCCCCGCGCCCGCTGCAATAGCGCGTTAGTCTCGTTGACAGCCGGCGCGTAGCCCATCGTGATGAACAGCGCTCGAGCTTCGCGTAACGGGCCGACAGCGCCGGGCTTGCCGAAGGCGACGAGGCTGCGTCCCTGGCCGAGCAGGGCGTAGGCGAGCTCCGGGACGTCGCCAAACTGGCGCCACTCCCTCGCAGCGTCGGCGTAAGCGGTCGCCGCCGTCGCGTGATCGCCGGCGGCTTCGGCGAGGGCAGCCCGGCAAGCGCCCAACGCATGCTGTTGCAGCGGGGTGCACGGCTCAACGCCGGCGACGAGCCGGGCGGCCAGTGCCGCGTCACCGAGCGCGATCGCGCAGCGGACGAGCTCTGCTAGCAGCGCCGCGTAGTACGGGTCGCCGCGTATGCCTCGGGTCCCCTCGAGCTCCTCGAGCAACGCATGTGCCAGCTCATGGTGACCGCCTGCCAGCATGACTGGGGCAGCAGCCGCGAACCCCATTGCGATGCACTGTGGTTCGCCGGTTCCGCGGGCTTTCGCGGTGAGCTGCTGTGCGGCGATGGTTTGCGCTCCCTCGCCGCGTTTGCGTCGGAGATCCAGATGCACAGCCCGAGCCTCAAGCAGAGGCACAGCGCCGATCGCGTCGCCATGCTCTAACAGCGATTCGGCGTCCGCGATCGCACGCGGTGCATGGCCGCTGGCAGCCAATAGAGTCAGCCTCATCGCCGCGATCGCGAGCGCTATCCGTGCCATGCCGCGCCGCTCGCAGAATTCGATGCCTTCGCCACAGAGCTCCAACGCGGCCGACGGACCCTCATACTGCCACGTCAATAGGGCGAGGTTGTTGTGCAGGGCAGCGGCCGTGCTGCCCCGTCCCTGCTCGACGGCGAGCGCGAGCGCACGGCGCATGTCCGCCAATCCGTCAGCTTGCCCGAGATTGGCACTGGCGCTTCCGCGGACACCCATGGCG
>PKXZ01000032.1 GCA_003132525.1 Candidatus Dormiibacterota bacterium
CGGGGCCGACGGGGCCGACGGGTGCCACCGGAGCGACGGGCGCAACCGGAGCGACGGGCACGACTCCCTACACCACAACCGCCGGTGTAACCATCACCGGTCAGCACATGGTGTTTGGAAATGGCGTTGCTGGCACAGCTGTAACGCTTACCGGAGCCGCAGTCTTCACCACCGGACAATACGTTTGCTACGGGTCTGACACGGCAGCGCCTGCGGTCGATGTCGAATTCAGTTACACATCAGGCACGTCGTTCATCCCAGCGGCGGCCGCGACCGACGCAGTTCGGTTCGTCTGTATCGGTAGCTAGATCCGGTACGCCTGACCGTTTCCTCTTGGATTGACCGTAACGGCTCTGGTCCGTCTCGCACCTCGCGCGGGGCGGATCAACCGTTCCGGCACATGTTAGTTACAGACTCTGAGCGGAGTTGGAGCCGTGGCCCCTTGCACCGAATGAACAGCCTCACCAAGCCCAGGATCGGGGCGCTCGCTGCGTCCGTGTTCACCATCGGTTTCGCCGCTTGCGGCACTCCGCCGACGGCTGAAAGCCTCGTCTCTCAGGGACTGCAGGCGCAGCTCGCCGGCGACGAATCGACCGCGGAGAACACGTATCAGCAGGCGCTCAAGTTGGACCCGAACAATGCGGTCGCTCACTACGACCTCGGTACCGTCTACGATCGACAGGGCATCAGAGAGCAAGCGGTGTCGCAGTACACGGCAGCCCTTGTCATCGAGCCTACTTTCACCGACGCACTTTTCAACCTCGCTGTCGATACCGCGACCTCAGACGCTGGCAGCGCCCAGAACCTGTACCTGCGAGTGCTCACGCTCCAACCGAGTTTCGCGGCGGCATGGCTCAACCTCGGGTTCATTCTTCAGGGCGAGGGAAAAGTGGCCGAGGCGAAGGCCGACTGGGCGAAAGCCGTTGCGCTCGACGGGTCGCTGGCGTCGCACGTCCCATCGCCTGCGCCATCGACTTCTTCGGGTGAAGGCAATGCCTCACCGACACCGAAAGCGTAGCGCGACTACGAACCCACAGTGATCGCGCCGCCACAACAGCGCGTGCGCCCCGTGCAGCAGGTGCCGGCTGTCGAGATACGGGCGTCACGATCGCGGCCTGGCTGGCGGCAATACGCACCGTGGCTGTTCGTCGCCGCAGCCTGCGCATTCGGGCTCGTGACCATGTCGGCAGAGCTAACCGTCGTTCAGCCTCTCAACGACGAGGCGATGCATTTCGAGATGGTGCGCTGGGCTGTGCAGCAGATCCACCAAGGCAATGTGCTCCCGCTCGACGGGTGGTTTCCCTATCTGAGCCTCGGGGATGCGCAGTTCTCCCACTATCAGAGTCTTCCCCACCTCATCACCGCGTACATATCGCTCGTCTTCGGTTCGGACTCCACCGAGCGGTGGGCGGGATACCTGCTCTTCGCGCTTTTTCCCGTGAGCGTCTACGCCGGAAGCCGCCTCCTGGGTTGGTCGCGGTGGGCGGCGGGCTCAGCAGCGCTCGTGTCTCCGCTCCTGGTCAGCGTCACCGGGTACGGCTACGAGTCCTTCAGCTACACGTGGCTCGGTAACGGCCTCTGGTCGCAGGAGTGGGGAATGTTCCTCCTACCCCTTGCGTGGGGCACGAGCTGGCGTGCCATAAACGGTAGCGGACGAGGCAAGTACGCGCTGGCCGCCCTGGTGGTCGGCCTGACGATCGCCATGCACTTTCTCACCGGATACTTCGCGCTGCTGTCGATCGGCGTGTTCGCGATCGTCATCTGGCGCGGACTCTTGCCCCGTATCGGGCGCGCCGCGTTGGTCTTTGGTGGCGCCGCGCTCGTTGCATCGTGGGTGGTGGTACCGCTGATCACCGACGGCGCATATTTCAACCTGAGCATTTTCAATCAGGGCACGTTCTGGCTCAACTCCTATGGAGCCCCACAGGCGCTCAATTGGCTGTTCACGGGCCAGCTGTTCGACTACGGCAGGTTCCCGATCGTGAGCCTACTCGTCGCTCTCGGCGCCATTGTCTGTCTCGTTCGCTTTCGCAGCGACGCGCGCGCGCGCGCCCTCCTGGGACTGATGGCGCTGAGCATTGTGTTGTTCTCCGGCCGCGAGCCGTTCGGCTTCATCCTGAACCTGTTGCCGGGCAACGCCGATCTCTACCTGTCGCGATACATGATGGGCATTCAGCTTGCCGGCGACATCCTCGCGGGCGTCGGGCTTGCGTGGGCAGGGGAGGCTGCTGTCCATCTCGCCCGGACCTGGAGGCCCAGTGTCAGGCTGACCCCGGTTGCCGCCGGATTGATGGCGGCGGCCGTGTTGCTCACGCTGCCGGCCTGGTTCAACCGAGCCGCCTATGCCGCAAGTGACTCGGCGAGCATCGCGGTGCAGGTGGACAACGATCAGACCGACGGCGCAGCTCTCGATGTGCTCATCAATGAGATCAACGCTCGTGGTGGTGGTCGTACCTATGCCGGCCTGCCTGGCAACTGGGGTCAGCAGTACGACATCGGGCAGGTGCCCGTGTACGCCTACCTCGCGGACAACGACGTGGACGAGTTCGGGTTCACCCTTCGCACCCCGTCGCTGACGGCGGATAACGAGGCGTACTTCAACCAGAACGACCCCGCCCAGTACCAGCTGTACAACATCCGTTACATCCTCATGCCGACCGGCATGACGCCACCGGTTCCCGCCACGCTGCTGGCATCGAGCGGGCGGCACCGGCTGTACCTCGTCGCGACCAGCGGCTACCTTCAGGTCGTCGACACGGCCGGAATCATCGAAGCGAACCGCAGCGACATGGCATCGCAGATGCAGCCGTTCCTCAAGTCGGCCGCCTTCCAGCAGGGTGAGCTCTCGACGGTGGCGTTCAACGGCGGTGCGGCGGCGCCGCCGACACTTCCTGTCGGAGCAACGCCCAACTCCGCACCCGGCACGAGCACCGACGTCCTCGCGGAGGCACAGAACGGGTACTTCGCTGGCAACGTGATCGCGAACCGAACCGCCGCCGTTGTCCTGAAGGTCACCTACGACCCGCTCTGGCAGGTCACCGTCGATGGACACGCGGCGAAGCCGTACATGGTCGTCCCCGGTTTCGTCGCAGTCACGGTAGGGCCTGGTCAGCACACGGTGGTCTTTCAGTACGTGCCGTATTCCCACTACGCCGTGCTTCTCGGAATCGGCGCGATGACACTGTTGCTCCTCGCACTCGGACCACGGATCTGGCGCAGGAAGACCCGCCGGCGGCTCGGAGGGCAAATGACATTGCTCGGGCGCGTGGCTCCGTGAGGCAACTACTCGAGCTATCGATCCTCATGCCCTGCCTTAACGAGGCCGAGACGATTGGCCGTTGCGTCGACCGCGCGCGCCAATCCATCGCGGGGCTCGACGTCCGCGGCGAGGTCCTCGTCGCTGACAACGGCAGCACCGACGGCTCACAGCAGATCGCGCTCGCTCACGGCGCGAAGGTTGTCATGGTTGATGAGCCGGGGTATGGCGCGGCCATTCGGGGCGGCGTCGCCGCGTCGTCAGGTCGCTACATCATCATGGGCGATGCAGACGAGAGTTACGACTTTGGTGAGATTCCGCCGATCCTCGAGCGCCTGCGGGTTGGCGACGATCTGGTGATGGGCAATCGATTCGCCGGCGGCATCGACAAAGGTGCGATGCCATGGTCGCACCGGTGGATTGGGAATCCAGTGCTCTCCATGACCGGGCGGATCTTCTTCTCATCCCGTATACGCGACTTCCACTGCGGCCTGCGCGGGTTCAGCGTGGACGCGTTTCGCAGAATGCGCCTCAACACGACCGGCATGGAGTTTGCAAGTGAGATCGTCGTCAAGGCGTCGCTCGCGAGCATGAAGATCAGCGAGGTCCCGATCTCCTTGCACAAGGACGGCCGCAGCCGGCCGCCGCATCTCCGCACCTGGCGGGACGGCTGGAGACACTTGCGATTCCTGCTGCTCTTCTGCCCGCGATGGCTATTTGTGATCCCCGGACTGGCACTGCTGCTGTCTGGTTCGCTGATGACGCTTTGGTTGTTGGGGGGCACTCGATACATTGGTGCCGTCGGCCTCGACATCCACACGATGCTCGTGAGCGGAGTCTTCGCACTGATCGGCTACGAGTTGATGCTCTTCGGCGCATTCATCAAGGTATTCGGCATGCGTGCGGGGTTCCTCCCGTCGAGCCGCCGGACGGACAATTTCTTTCGTGTTGCCACCCTTGAAAAGGGGCTGCTGTTCGGGAGCGTGCTGACCATCACAGGCCTTGCTCTGGTTCTTCTCGCCGTAGTCAGCTGGGGCCGCGGCGGCTATGGCGCACTGAACACCGAGGCGTCGATGCGACCATTGATCGTCGCTGTGCTCCTGATCGCTGGAGGTGTGCAAACGATTTTTGCGAGCTTCGTGCTGAGCATGCTCGGCATCCGTGACAACGTAGCCGTGCGGCCATCGGCAGTGATGGAGCCTGAACTTGTCTTGCAGGACGTCAACCGCATTGGCCGGCGCCAGACTACGAACGGTGCCTCGAACGGGAGCCGCCATCAGCTCTAGCGAATACAAACAAGTGATTCAGTCCCAACTGGAAGCGTCGGTGCAGCCGAAGCGCAAAACCGCGCGTGGTGAACAATACGACTGTGTCTCCCGGCTCGAAGCCGTAGTGCTCATGCTCCGCCATCCCGTCAAGCATCCCGATTCGCTGGCCGAGATGAATCAATGAGTCGACTTTAGGTGAGGGCACCGTGCAGATAAGCCGCCCGCTCGGGCGTAGCAGGGGCAGGCACGCGATGGCGAGATCGCGTTGCGCATCCGGCGGGATGTGCTCGAGCACCGCGAGCAGCGTGATGGCGTCATACGTGTCTCCCTTTGGCAACGCACTTGGCGCGTACCCTTGGACAAATCTGAACGATCCGCGGTTGGGGGGTACCAGCGCGGTGTCGATGCCGACCCCCGATGCGATCCGGTCGCCGAGGACGCGAAACAGCGCCCCATCGCTGCAGCCGATGTCGAGGACATGCGCCCGGCGGGGGATGTAAGGCGCGGCCTTCCGAATGCGCCAGGACTGCAGGACCGAGTCGCCCTGTTTGATGTGCGCTCCAGTTACTGATTTGCGAGCGGCGAGCGATTCCAGACTACTCGCTCCGCGGAAAGTGCCTCGCACCACTCGAGCACCTCCGGAGATGACGGGAGATGCGGCTGCAGCGGCGCCGATCGGACGCGCCAAACGCGCAGATTGCAACGCTTATGAGCCGAGACTGTGCCGACGTCGGTCTTCGTGCGGCGCATTGACAAAGAGGGCCCACGCTAGGGCCATGGATCCAGGCAGCACCACGTCATGACCGGCCGTCTGACGACCCCCCGGCAGGATCCGCTCCCGCCGGAGGTGGGCTTCGGTGAGCTCATGACCCGGATGATCTCGGCGAATCGAGTCGAGAAAGCGAAGCGCGCCAAGGCCGACGGCATCAGTCGCACCCCGCGGCCGATCGAGACGGATACACGAGGAACTCCCGAAAGCTCCGAGGCGTGACGCTCGCCGCGAGCAGCGCGCCGACTGGCGGTGCGCTCTTTGCGACCTTCCTCGAGGCTGTTCCGGATGCCGTGGTCGCGGTCGTGGCCGACGGCACCATCATGCTCGTCAACTCGCAGGCAGAGGCGCTCTTCGGCTATGCATGTGAGGACCTGATCGGCGAGCCGCTCGAGGTGCTGGTGCCGACTTCGGTCCGCGACCACGCGCAGCTTCGTGCCACCTATTTCCAGGACCCCGTGCCACGCCCGATGGGGCTCGGCATGGAGTTGTCCGGCAGGCGCCACGACGGCGTGGAGTTCCCCGCGGAGATCGCGCTCACCTGGATCGAGATCGATGGCCGTCTGATCGTCGTCGCCTCTGTCCGCGACATCACCGAGCGCAAGCGCGCCGAGGCGAAATTCCGGAGCCTTCTCGAGGCGGCGCCCGACGCCATCGTCGGCGTCAATCCTGGCGGGCTCATCGCCCTGGTGAACACGCAGGCCGAGGCGTTATTCGGGTACGAGCGCAACCAGCTCATTGGGCGCCCGGTCGAGTTGCTCGTCCCGGGAGCCGCGCTCAACATCCACTCACCGAATCCCGACCCTGGGTTCCGCGACCCGCGCACCCGATCTTCCGAGGCCTGGATCCCGCTGGCCGGCAGTCGCGCCGACGGCTCGGAGTTTCCGGCGGAAGTGTCACTATCGTCGATCGAAACCGAGGACGGTCTCATGGTCTGCGCGGCGATTCGCGATGTCACCGAGCGCGTCGAGGCTCAGCACGAGCGTGATCGCATGGAGGCGCAGCTCGAGCGAGACAGGCTCGAGCGGCAGCTCCATCAGTCTCAGCGGCTCGAGAGTCTCGGTCAGCTCGCCGGCGGTGTCGCGCACGACTTCAACAACCTGCTGGCGGCCATCCTCAACTATGTGAGCTTCATTGATGAGGAGATAGCCGCGGAGATCGCCCTGCGCCCGTCACACGAATCGGCACGTCTCAGCGCGGTGCTAGACGACGTGAGTCAGATCGGCGCTGCCGCCGAGCGTGCGGCGCGGCTGACCCATCAACTCCTCGCGTTCGGACGTCGCGAGGTCATCAAGCCGGAGATCATCGACTTCAACGCGATCGTCGGAGAGGTGGACGGTCTGCTGCGCACCACGATCGGCGAGCACGTCGAGCTCATCATGCGCTGCGCGCCGGACCTGGAGCATGTGCTCGCGGATCGCGGTCAGATGGAGCAGGTGCTGCTCAATCTCGCGGTCAACGCGCGGGATGCGATGCCGACCGGTGGAACGGTGATCATCGACACCGATAACTTCGTAGTTGACGACGCGTATGCCGCGCTCGATCCCCGCCTGGAGCCGGGACCGTACGTGCGATTGCGCGTGGCCGATAGCGGCTCGGGCATGACTCGCGAAACCATCGAGCGCGCCTTTGAGCCGTTCTTCAGCACTAAGCCGAAAGAGAAAGGATCCGGGCTCGGCCTCGCCACGGTGTACGGGATCGTCAACCAGGCAGGCGGCATGGTCGACCTCGAGTCCGATCTCGGCACGGGAACGACCGTCACGATCCTCCTTCCAAGCGCGACTTCGGCGATCCAGCAGACCGACGCACCGCGACGGGCGACGCGACGGAGTCATGGTGGCGAGACCATCCTTGTCGTCGAGGATGAGGATCTTGTCCTCGACGTCGCGAGACGCATCCTCACGAGGCACGGATACCGGGTGCTCGCCGCACGCGGCGGATCGGAAGCGTTGGAGCTCATCCATGAGCATCGGGGCCGGATCGACCTGTTGCTCACCGATGTGGTCATGCCCGGACTGACCGGCAAGCAGGTTGCCGAACGGGTCTCCGAGCTGCGTCCGAACATTCGCGTGCTCTACATGTCCGGATATCCCGAGTCGGTGATCACATCCCAAGGCGTGGTGCAGCGTGGGATCCACCTGGTATCGAAGCCGTTTGTCGCCACGGACCTGCTGGACCACGTGCGCGCCACCCTCGACGCCTGAGGGCGCAGTCGCCCGTCGAGTCGGGGTCGGACGTAAGGCTACGCGGCTCCGGCGGGCACCTTCGGCAACTCGGCGAGCGCGGTGTCGAGTCGTTCCTGCGGGAGCTCGACATCCTGAAGCTTGCCGGCGAAGTACGCGTCGTAGGCACCGAGATCGAAGTGTCCGTGGCCCGAAAGGTTGAACAGGATCACGCGCGAATCCCCAGCCTCGCGTGCCGCAGCAGCCTCCTGAGCGACCGCACGGAGTGCATGGGACGGTTCGGGCGCCGGCAGGATCCCCTCACTGCGCGCGAAGCGGACCGCCTCCGCGAAGCATTCGTTCTGCTTGTACGCGCGTGCTTCGATGAAGCCGTTCTTGACGAGCAGGCACAGCGACGGCGCATCGCCGTGATAGCGCAATCCGCCAGCATGGATCGTGTCAGGGATGAAGTTGTGCCCGAGCGTGTACATCGGGACCACCGGCCCCATCCCGGCGGTGTCACCGAAGTCGTACGCGTAGAGCCCGCGCGTGAGCGTCGGACACGCGGCCGGTTCGGCCGCGATGAATCGGGTGTTCGTCTTGCCGGCGAGGCGATCGGCCAGGAACGGATACGCGAGCCCGGCGAAGTTGGACCCACCACCCACGCAGCCGATCACAACGTCGGGATAGGCGTCGGCCATCTCCATCTGCTTCTGAGCCTCCTGACCGATCACGGTCTGATGCAGCAGGACGTGGTTGACAACCGATCCGAGCGAGTAGTGACTGTCGTCGCGCGTGGCCGCATCCTCGACGGCCTCGGAGATGGCGATGCCGAGGCTGCCCGGCGACTCGGGCTCCTTGGCGAGCACGCTGCGTCCGAATTCGGTCTGGTCGGTCGGGGAGGGGAGAACCCTGGCGCCCCAGGTCTCCATGAGCGCCCGGCGATACGGCTTCTGCTGGTAGGAGACCTTGACCATGTAGACCATGACCTCGAGGCCGAACAGACCGCCGGCGAAGGCGAGCGCTGAGCCCCACTGGCCCGCGCCGGTCTCCGTGGTCAGGCGCTTGATGCCCTCCTCGGCGTTGTAGTACGCCTGCGCCACCGCGGTGTTGGGCTTGTGCGATCCCGCCGGCGACGTACCCTCGTATTTGTAAAAGATCCGCGCGGGGGTGTCGAGCGCCTTTTCGAGTTGTGTCGCGCGGTAGAGCGGTGTGGGGCGCCACATCTTGTAGATGTCCCGGACCCGATCGGGGATCTCGATCCAGCGCTCGGTCGACACCTCCTGCCCGATGATCGCCATCGGGAAGATCGGGGTGAGATCCGGCGGCGTGAGCGGCTCGAGCGTCCGTGGGCTCAGGAAAGCCCCAAGGGGTTCGGGCACATCCGCGAGGATGTTGTACCAGTGCGACGGCAGATCGTCTTCCGCCAGCAAGAACTTCGTTGTCATGCGTTCCACCTCTGCCAATCGCTCGGACGCGTGCAGGGGAGGATACGCCGGGGGTGGCAGGACTCATAGGGGCCTGCGGCGAGCCCGCCATGCGTGTTACCTTCATGCGAAGGTAACATTCCGATGGAGGTAGCTGTCATGAAGCCGACGGGTGCGCGGAGGTGGTGGGCGCTCGCCGCGGTGAGCATGGGTGTCCTGGCGGTGGGCCTCGATGGGACGGTCCTCAGCGTCGCGCTACCGACGCTCGCCAGGACGTTGCACGCATCGGAGTCGGACCTCCAGTGGTTCTCGTCCGGATACCTGTTGGTGCTGGCGGCGGCGATGCTCCCGGCAGGGTTGCTCGGTGACCGGTACGGCCACAAGAAGGTGCTGCTCATCGCCCTCGGTCTGTTCGGACTGGGATCGCTGGCGTGTGCCCTGTCAACGTCGGTGGGGGAGTTCCTGGCGGCGCGCGTCCTCCTCGGGCTGGCCGGATCCGGCGTCATCGTCATGGCGATCTCCTCGCTCACGGTCCTCTTCACCAAGGAGGAGCGTCCCAAGGCTGTCGGCATCTGGGCGGCCGCCAACTTCCTGGCACTCCCGATCGGCCCCATCCTCGGCGGATGGCTGCTGACCAACTTCTGGTGGGGGTGGGTCTTCCTGATCAACGTTCCCGTCGCGCTGATCGGGCTGGTCGCCCTGGCGACACTGGTGCCCGAATCGCGTGCGTCGGAGCGCCCGGGGATCGATCTGGTCGGGGTTGTCCTGTCGATCGCGGGCCTCGTCGCCCTCACCTATGGGCTGATCACCGCGGGAATGGATGGGTGGACCGACGCGACCGCGATCCTGGCGATGGGCGGCGGCGTGGTGGTGTTGGTGGGCTTCTTCGCCTGGGAGCGGCACCTCAACCGGCAGCCTGCCGGCGAGCCGCTGCTCGACCTCTCGCTGTTCAGCTCGGCGTCGTTCACGTGGGGCGTCATCCTCGCGGCCATCGCTGTGCTCTCGATGATCGGCGTGCTCTTCACACTGCCCCAGTACTTTCAGGGGGTGCTCGGTACCGACGCCATGGGTTCGGGTCTGCGCCTCCTCCCCGTGATCGCCGGTCTCATCGTCGGCGCGATCCCTTCCGACCGCGTGGTCAAGTTGATCGGCGCGAAGCTGACCGCCGGCGCCGGGTTCGCCTTCATCGCCGTCGGACTGCTCATCGGGACAACCACGGGCGTGACCTCGAGCACCCTTTTTGTGGCCGGCTGGATGGCGATCATCGGCGTCGGCTTGGGTCTGGCACTCTCCACGTCAACCTCGGCAGCCCTGGTCGAGCTCTCCGAGGAGCGCAGTGGCGTGGGATCAGCGGTGCTTCAGGCGGTGAACAAGGTTGGTGGTCCCTTTGGGACGGCCATCCTTGGAAGCGTGCTCAGCTCGATCTACCTGTCGCACCTTGCGCTGTCGGGGATTGCGGCTCCGGCAGCTGCAGCGGTCCGCCAGAGCGTCTTCGGCGGCGTTGCGGTCGCGCAACAGCTCGGGTCGCCTGCGCTGCTCCATTCGGTGCGCAGCGCGTTCGTTGACGGCATGGACGTTGCGTTGGCCGTGTCGGCGGGGATCGCGGTCGCCGGTCTGATACTCACCCTGGTCTTCCTGCCGCGCGCCAATGCGTTGCATGACAATCAGCAGGTGGAATCCGACCAAGAGCGACAGCTTGCCAATGTCCGCTGACCTGCGTCCCTCCGGGCTTCGGGAGCGAAAGAAAGAGCGGACCCGCGAGGCAATCCGCGCGCAGGCGCTGCATCTCTTCATCACGCAGGGCTATGAATCCACCACGGTGCAGCAGATCATCGACGAGATCGAGGTTTCCGAGAGCACGTTCTTTCGGTATTTCCCGACCAAGGCCGATGTGGTGCTGACCGACGACTTCGATCCGATCATCGTTGCCGCCTTTCAGAGTCAACCGCCGGAGCTCAGCCCCATCCAGGCGCTGCGCCGCGCCTTCAACGAGGCGTTCGCACGGTTATCGCCGCAGGACGTCGAAGAGCAGACCGAGAGGATGCATCTCATCCTCTCCGTTCCCGAGCTGCGAGCGGCGATGCTGGACCAGTTCGGCCAGGCGATGCGCCTGCTCGCCGAGGTCCTTGCCGAGCGAACCCACCGCCAGTCGGACGATATGGATGTGTTGACGACCGCGGGTGCGGTGGTCGGCGTCGCAATGGCGGTGATGTTCGCCATCATGGATGACCCGACGGTCAACCTTGCGACCCTGCTCGACCAGGGCATGGCACGGCTTGAGGCAGGGCTCCGACTCTGACACGCCGTTGGTGAGCATCGGGTCACCGAGCCTCGGCCCTATCCTTGCCCGATGCGACTCGCCACCTGGAACGTGAACTCGGTCGTCGTGCGGCTGCCTCGACTGGTCGACTGGCTGGAAAAGAGCAGCCCCGACATCCTCTGCCTGCAGGAGACCAAGATCGCGGATGACGCCTTTCCGCGTGCGGAGGTGGAGGCGCTCGGATACGAGGTTGCGCTGCACGGGGAGGGGCGGTGGAACGGCGTAGCGATCATCTCGCGTGTGGGGATGGGCGACGTTGCACGCGGCTTCGACGGACAGCCGGGGTTTCCCGAAGCAGAGGCTCGGGCGATGACCGCGACCTGTGGGGGACTCCGTGTCTGGTCGGTGTACGTCCCGAACGGCCGAGCGCTCGACAGTGATCACTTCCCGTACAAGCTGAACTGGCTCGCGGCGCTTCGCACGGCCTTGCTCGCATCGCAGTCCACGTCTCCTCCGCTGGTTGTCTGCGGCGACTTCAACATCGCACCGACCGACGATGATGTCTGGGATCCCGCCGCGTTCATCGGGTCGACGCACGTCAGTCCGCAGGAGCGCCAGGCGCTCGTCGCGCTCACCAGCCTTGGGCTCGACGACATCCATCCTCGCGCATTCAAGGGCCGGCCGTTCACCTACTGGGATTACCGCGCCGGGAACTTCCACAAAGGTCTCGGCATGCGAATCGATCTCGTGCTGCTCGACCACGGGGTCACGCCGGCCGTGAAGGATGCGTACATCGATCGCGATGCTCGCAAAGGGACGCTCCCGTCAGACCATGCGCCGCTTGTGGTCGACCTCGACTGGCCGCGTTAGGGGATCTGCGAATCCGGCCTTGACCTGCGTGCGGGTGTCAGCCGCTTCAGCCAGATGCTGGAGGTTCTGGCGTCGCCGGTCCGGACATGAGCTCAGCGACGGTGCCGGCCGCGAGGGCCGTCTGACCGAGCCGCGTTACCGCCGTCCAGGTACCGTCCCGTCCACCCGAGGTGATCACCAGGCCGGCGTGGTCCAGCGCCTGGATTCCTTCGCGGACCGCCTCTTGCAACTTGCTGATGTAGCTGATTCCTCGTGCGAAATGCGCATCGTTGACCCACGCGAGTACCTGGAGGATGTTGATACCACCATTCGGCCCCTGGCCATGCGGTCCGTCCGGTCCGAACGCCGGCATCAGCTCGACCCCGAGTTCGGCTGGCGAGAGACTGATCAGGCGCTCGAACTCCGCCTGTCCGGCGGCTTCCCGAGCAAGCTTCCCTTCGCTCTTGTGGAACAGCGGCGACATTACGGGCAAGCCTACCGGGTCAAGCGGGCGCCGGCACCGCGTTCGGGTACCGCGCCGAATACAAACTCGTGGTTGCTTGTCGCTGTCAGCACCACAAACGCTTCAATCGTGTAACCCAAACGAAGATGCGGTCGTTACCCGGGCATCTTCCGAAGGTGAAAAGGAGCCAACGGTGCGGATCCAACGAATCGCGCTGGTGATCGCCAGCGCGGCCATCCTGGCCGCCTGTGGACCGGCGACGGTCTCAGCAACAACGTCAAAGGCGTCCACCATCGCTCTCGGCAGCGGGGCAACGACGCCCACAGCACGGCCCGTGTCGAAAAGCACCTCAGCAACTGATGCACCGGCACCGGCACCGTCCCCGGCGCCTTTCTCGTTCATGCCACTCCTCGTCGCGTTCGACAGCGAGAACGCTGTGTTGATGCTGGCAAGCGGACAGACGACTGGTCCGATGCCCTCGGGGCCTGTCATCGGTGGTGACGGGACATTGACCATCTCCGGTCCGTTGGGCGGTCGAATGATCGGAACCGACGACCATCAGATCGCCGGGCCGAGCGGACCGGTTTCAATCGTCGCGGTATCGCCAGATGGCACCCTCACAACACTCGAGAAGAGCGTTGCCGGTTCTCCGTCAGTGGTTGGACGCGATGATGGTCGGGCGTGGGCGTGGGCCGTGCAAACCAATTCGCCGGCCTGCGGATCGTCCACTGGAGCGGCGTTCGATATCTACACCGACGATGGCAACGGAGCGAGGAAGATCGGGAGTGCGTCATTCGGCGCGGGGGTCACGCAGGTCAGTCTTGTGGCGTGGACGGCTGCCGGCATCGTGGCGTCTGGCCGCAATGACTGCGGCAGTTTCTCCGCCTCGACTTTGGCGATCTCACCGGCCATCCTCATCAATCCCGCGACGGGCGTGGCCACTGGTCTTGCATCTCGAATCGGAACGGATTGCAACTTCCAGGACATCGCCGACGACGGGACGATCGCATGTTCCGTTGGGGGTTCGGCACCAGGGATTCGGGTCATCGCGCCCAACGGCAAACAGACCAACTACAGCATTCCGGGGTTGACTGCACAGCAGTGCATCAATGGCGGGGTGGCGCTATCAGCTGATGCCAGTTTCGCAGCGGTTTCCCTCTCATGCCCCCCAACTGCAACGGGTACCCAGCTCGTCCTGCTCGACCTGACGAGCGGCCATGTCGTGACCACCCCAGCTGCCGACGACCTGGCCCCGACGCTCTGGACGCCGGATGACATGTTGATCGCAACCGATTTCGGCCGTGGCAAGACCTACTCAGTGACGCCGTGGGGACTCGTCACGCTCATCAATGCGACGTACGCCGCCCAAACCAGCGTCGGCTAACCGGAGCCACCGGTGAGTGCTTGTCTCGCCAGGTTGGCAATGTCGGCGCCGGTGTTGGCGTGACCGGCGATTCCCCAGCCACCATCGGGCGACTCGGTGATCAGCACCCAGGTGCGCGCGGCAAGGTCGGGATCACCGGCCGCCGCGACGACGATCTCCGTCAGTTCCTTGACGACGCCCAGTTGCTTGTCCCGGTTCAGAACTCCCGCCGGGGTCAGCACCTGCACTCGGATGTGGTGCCCGCTACTCGACACGTCTGAGAGCGAGTCGGCCGGAAGCTCGTGGATGAAAGCTGCAGTGTTGTCCTTGAACAGGGGAATGTCCGGGACGCCCTCCCAGCGCATGACGGCCGCGGCGAGGTCGCGCGCGAGCGTCTTGCGGTCTTTGAACGTTCCCGACTCAGCGTACACATCGATCATCGGCATAGTTGCGATCTCCTTGTAGTCAGCTCATGCCTGGCGTTGCGCGCTGCCGGCGGATTCCAAATTCCGAGCGCCGCCGACTGCTGCGGCCGCAGCCTCGATCAGCTGTACGACCTCGTTCGGGTGAGACACCATCGCGACATGGCTGGAGGGGACTTCGATGGTGGTCGCACCCATGCGCTTGGCGAACATGCGCTCAACATCCGGTGGGATGGCCTCGTCGTGGGTTGCCACGAGATACCACGACGGCAGCGATTTCCACGCCGGCTCCCCCATGACGTCCTCGAACGTGCTCAGCGAGATCGGCTGCTGGACCGCGTACATGACATTGGCCTTCACTGGATCGACGTCTCCGGCGAAGTGCGCCACGAAGTCCTCTTGAGGCAGCCAGCCGAAGCCTTGTTCGTCCACGATCAGGTGTGCCAACGCCGGCGTTGGCGGCCCACTCCCGAGGAGGGCGCCGAGTGACTCTCCCTGGTCGAGCCCGAATGCGGCGATGTACACGAGCGCCGCGACGTTCGGATGTTCCGGCCCGAGTGCCGTCATGATGTGTCCACCGTAGGAGTGACCGGCAACCACGGTCGGGCCGCTCTGGCGCAGGAGCACCTCGCGGAGCCGCGCGACATCGTTGGCCAGTGAGCTCTCCGGGAATTGCGGTGCGATCACCGCGTAGCCTTTCGCCTGGAGCGATTCGATCACCGCGCTCCAGCTCGATCCATCCGCCCATGCGCCATGGACGAGTACAACGTTCGGTTTGTCGCTCATAGGAGTGTCCTCGTGTCGGGGTCTGACTGACCACCATCCTGGGTCGAGGACGGACGCTTCGCTTGTGTAGAACGACTGAATTCTCAGTCGCCCACAGTGCTCGCGAGGCTCTCGCGCAGTTGACCGCGCCCGGTGATGCCGAGCTTGGGATAGATGCGATACAGGTGTGAGCCGATCGTGCGATGCGACAGAAAGAGTCGCTCGCCGATATCCCGATTGGACAGGCCCGCGGCGGCGAGTCGTGCGATCTGGAGCTCCTGAGCCGACAGACGGTCACGTGCATCGGGCGTCCGAGGCCCGACCGTCTCACCGGTCGCGCGGAGCTCCTGTCGCGCTCGCTTCGCCCAAGACGCTGCACCAAGCAAATCAAACAGCTCGATGCTCCGGCGCAACGGTTCACGCGAGTCGGCACTGTGCCGTTGACGGCGCAGCCAGCTCCCGTAGGAGAACAACGTCCGAGCCTGCAGGAATGGGTACTGCGACAGATCGTTCGAGAGTGCTGTGGCGAAGAGCCGTTCGGCGGCATCGTCAGGAGCCAGGTGCGGCTTCGCGCATGCCAGCTGGAGGCAGAGCACTGGCGGCGTGCTCCGCGCGGCGACGTCTTCGAGATCAGCCATTACGGGGACGAGACTCTCTGCGTGCCCGCTTCGCGCTGCGGCTTCGGCGATGTCGAGGGTTGCGTTCCACCGCACGAAGCGATGGAAGAGGCCGCTGTCTTCGTCGAAGACCGGCCAGAGATGGCGAAACGCCTCATCGTTGCGCCCCTCACCAAGCGCCGCTGCACCGCGAGCGAGGTGCACCATGGTCAGCAACGGCGTGCTTTTGATGGCTAATACCCTGCGTTCGGATGCCGCGAGAGTCGCGTCGAGATCGGGCGCGTTTCCGAGCAATGCCCTGGCCAATGCAGCCATCAGATCGCCGGTGACGCCGTACTGCGGCTCGCGGGTATCGCGCGCCAACGACGCTGCTTCCTCCCCGGCCGACACCGCGGCACTCCAGTCACCGGTCTGCGTCGCCGCCCACGCGTAGTGCACGAGCGCCTGCGTCAGCGGTCCAAGTCGCACCTGTGAACGGAGGCCGTCCACCGCACTGGCGAGCAAGCGCACTCCTGTAGCGAAATCACCTGACTTCTCCGTCGCGATCCCTACCAGCATCTCGTCCACCGCATCCGCCAGTTGGGCGCGCCGAAAACGTGAAGCGTGATCGAGAACCGCTTGTCCCTCCGCCTCAGGATCGGCCATCGCGATCACCGCGAGCAGGCGCGGATCGTCGTCGCCGGTGCCGAGCTGCTTCGCTGCATCCACGAGGTACCGCCGGGTACGGACTTGAGGATTGGTCCACCAGCAGCGATGCGCGATCGGCAGCAGGGACCGCAGCGCCATGTCGGCATCGCCGCTCTCGGCAATCTCGTGGGCAAGCGTCACGAACGTCTTCGTCGCGCCCGTTTCAAACCACACGTCGCCGCTGATCACCTCGTGCAGCCACGCGAGGCGGGCTGCGCCACTCCTGCCAAGGTCGGGCGCGTTGATCTGATCGAGCAACCGGCGGACGTCGTCGACGAGCCCTAGCTCGTAGGCGGCCTCCGCCGCTGCCAGCAATCGCTCGCTCTTCTTCCGTGGCTCGACGCTCAATGCGGCGGCGCGCTCGAGCGCGGCGCCGGCAAGTGCGACTGCACCGCGACGCACAGACGCGTGCGCATGCATCTCGAGCGCCACAGCCACGTCCTCGTCACCGCCGACAGCCGCCATGGCTTGGTGCCAGAGCCGGCGTTCCGGATCGTGGACAACCGTTGCAAGTGCGCCGTACATGGCGAGCACCTGGAGCGCCGGCGCGGCCTGACGGACCGCTGAGCGGATCAACGGGTGCCGATACTGCACCGCACCGTCGCGCACTTCGATCAACCCCGCGTCGACCGCGGGCCCGAGTGCCCTCCTCGATACCGGCGACCCGTGCACCAGCGTCGTCGCCTGAACGATCTCGTCGAGCGAAGCTCGGCTGTCGAGTGCGGCTGCGAGCAGAGTCACAACGCACTCGTCGGTGAGGTCGCGAAGGCTCGCGGCGAATGCCTGCTCCAGCCGCGCGTTGAGGGTTGTGGGTGCCGGGACAAGGCGCTCCGGCGAAGCCGCCGAGAAGGACGCCGTGCGCGGCAATTCGACCAGCGCAAGCGGATTACCGGCGGCTTCGGCGAGAACCCGGGCTCGAGACACCGGGTGCAGCCCAGGCGCGCTGCGGTCGAGCAGTGCCGCTGCCTCCCCGGCGCTCAGACGACCGAGCTCGACGATCGGCAGGCGAGCGTCCTTGAACGGCGACGCGAAGCCGGTTCGCACGGTCGCGACCAGCGCAATCGGGACATGCTCCAGGCGCCGGGCGATGAACGTGAGCACGCCGACGCTCGGCCGGTCGAGCCAATGCGCATCGTCAGCGAGCAGGACCACGGGATTGCTGTCTGCCGTATCGGTGATGAGCCGGAATGCCGCCATCGCGACTCGGAACGGATCGGGGTCGACCCCGGTCGCTATTCCGAACGCAGCCTCGAGCGCCAGCCGTTGCGCATCGGGCAGGACCTCGATGGTGCCGATGATGGAGAGAAGGAGCTGATGGAGTCCAGCGAACCCAAGCTCCGCCTCCGACTCCGCCCCGGCCGTCGCGAGCACGGTGCAGCCCAGTAGCTGTGCTTGCTCACGCACGTGACCGAGCATCGCCGACTTCCCAATGCCGGCTTCTCCGCTGAGGACGAGCGCGCCCCCTCCGTCGTGCAGGTGATGCACGAGGGCGTCCAGGCGCTCCACTTCCGCGTGGCGCCCGATCAGGTCCTGAGCCGGGTCGGTCATGACCCGTGAAGAGAGACTGCGTCGATACCGCCGACCCTACAGCTCCAGCGTGGCCTCCGCAGTTATGGGCACTGCTGCGAGTGCCTTTGACACCGGGCAGTTCGCCTTGGCGTCCTCGACGGCGGCAGTGAAGACCGCGGCGTCGATTCCAGGCACCTTTCCCTTTGCGATGAGATGGATCGCCGTGATGCCTTCGGGGGCACCAAACGTCACCTTCGAGGTGGTGTCCAGCCGGTCCGGCGGGTGGCCCGCGCCGGTGAGCCCGTTGGCGAGCGCCATGGAGAAGCAGCTCGCATGCGCCGCGGCGATCAGTTCCTCGGGGCTCGTGCCGCTCGCGCGAGATTCGGCTCGCTGATTCCAGGTCAGGTTGAGCTCTGCGAACGCCCCGCTCGCCGGGCGAACCGTGCCTTTGCCACTGACGAGACTGCCTTCCCAAGTCGCGCTGGCACTGCTTTCAACGGTCATGGCGACACTCCTTACATCACAAGAACGACGGAATCAGATTAGCCAGCGTGACCGCTTGCGCGCTCACCGAGACGTCCTGCTGTAGCGGCGCACGCAGATCGGGATGAACACGACGATGATGATCAGCGCAAGCCCGATGGTGGTGATCTCTGGGTGCTCGAGTGACCACACGCCGGCGGGTGGTGGCCCGATGGTGTTGCCGAAGAGATTGCGACCCGCCGCGACGACGGCCGAGACGGGATTCCAATCGGCGAAGACACGCAACCACACCGGCATCTTTGACGTATCGACGAAAACGTTGGAAACAAACCCCAGCAGAAAGACCGGGATGCTGGAGATGACGTCTGCCGCCTGCGACGACTTCGCGATCAGCCCGGCCAGGATGCCAAGCCAGCTCAACGCAAACGCAAACACCTCGATCAGCAGGAAGCCAAGGATCGCATCGAAGATGCCGTTCTCCGGACGCCATCCGACAGCGAGTGCGCACAGGATCATCACGCCCAGCGCAGGCAGGCCAAGCACGATCGTCGAGATCGAGCGTCCGATGAGAATCGACGATCGCGCGATCGGCAACGTCTTGAACCGGTCGATGACGCCCTCGTTCATGTCGGTTGCCACCGCGACGGCGACCTGGCTCGAGGCGAAGAGCGTGGACTGCGCAAAGAGTCCGGACATCAGATACGAGTGGTAGTTGCCCCCGGGAACGCTGATCGAGCTTCCGAAGACGTAGCCGAAGAGCACCACGAAGATGACCGGGAACAGGACGCTCCCGAAGATGATGTCGGGCTGCCGTTTCCCCCTGATCAGGTACCGACGCGTCGCGTTGTACGCGTCGATGAGCCCGCGCTGCACCGAACTCTGCCGAGGGGTGGCGATCGCACTCATGCGGGGATCTCCGCGGGCGCGACGGGACTGTGGTCGCCAATTCGATGGGTCACGGCGCTGAAGACCTCATCGAGACTTGGGTGCTCGAGGCCGACCTCGTGGATCGGCACGCCGAGCTCCTCGAGCAGGGTCACAACCTTGGCAAGACTCTCCAGACCGTCAGCGGCGGGAGCGCTCACCGACCGACCCCGGATCACCGCGTCCGCGCCGAGCGCGGTGCGCACCTTCAACAGCGCCGCCGGGTCCGCGTCGACCAGCGTCACCACGACGCTTGGCCTGCCAATCGATGCCTTGAGTTGCTCCGGTGTTCCCTCGGCAACAACCAGGCCCCTGTCGACAACCACGATGGTGTCGGCCAGCTGATCGGCTTCGTCCAGGTATTGGGTGGTGAGCAGGACGGTCGTGCCACGCGCGACCAGGTTTCGGATTGCCACCCACATCTCGCTGCGCGCGACCGGGTCGAGGCCGGTGGTGGGCTCGTCGAGGAACAGCACCTCGGGGTTGGCGATCAGGCTTGCGGCGAGGTCGAGGCGTCGGCGCATGCCGCCCGAGTACTTCTTCACGAGCATCCTGCCCGCGTCGACGAGATCGAATTGCTGGAGCAGCTCGTCGGCGCGCTGCCGCGAGACCGCCGCGCCGAGGTGCGAGAAGCGGCCGATGATCTCGAGGTTCTCGTGCCCGGTCAGCAACTCGTCCATGGTGGCCGTCTGCCCGGTGACGCCGATGCGCTCGCGCACCCGGTCAGCCTGGGACGCGATGTCGAAGCCGGCCACCTGCGCATGACCGTCGTCGGGATCGAGCAGGGTGGTGAGGATCCGCACGGTGGTGGTCTTGCCGGCCCCGTTGCGGCCGAGCAGCGCGCAGACGCTGCCCGCTGGGATGTCGAGACTGACATCCACCAGCGCATGCGTCTCGCCGAAGGATCGAGCCAGGTGCTGCGCGGAGATGGCGAAATTACTCATCGGCGATTCCATGCTGGGCTGGGGATGGAACGGGCAGCGGAGCGTGCCGCGTCAAAGCTGCCGTCGTCCGGCGGAGCCCAATGCTATGGGAAAGGGCCCCGGCGATACCGCTGTCGTATCGCCGCGGCCCTGACGAGCCATGTACAGCGAAACCCTGACCCGCGCGACGGGTCACTGAGTGCCGCCTCGAGAAGGTCAGCCGGCGCCAGCCAACTCCGGAACGAAGAGCGCGGCATTGACGGTCCCGACCCCGCTCGCGAGGTCATAGCCCGGAAGTGCCTTGAACCCGACCACAGTGTGGGTCGTGTCCTGCGTGAAGGTCACGGTGTTGTTGCCCTTGGTCACGTCGACGATTCCGGGCGCTCCGTCCTGCGAGAGCTTGTACAGCGCCGGGTTGATGACGCCGAGGTCATGCCCGGCGTACTGGTCGGCGATCGCCACGATGCCGGAGAACAGCGGGGTCGCCTCGCTGGTACCGCACACCTCGTAGAAGCCTGGCGCCCCGCCACCGGGGAAGCTCTGGTACATGATCGCCGCGCCGTTGCAGGCACCGCTCATGCTGATGTCCGGCACGCCGCGCTGCGAGCCGACGACGGAGGCAACGCTGTTCTGGTAGCTGGGGCGCGAGAAGTAGATCGACTTGCCGCCGCCACCGGCCAGGGGATTCGGCCCCGCGTCGCCGAAGATGAACTCCTGGGTCGGCACGTTATAGGTGTCGTTCCAGACGTTGTCGGGGGCGGTGTGGTTGCCCTTGGCATTCAGGTGCAACTGGGTGCCGCCGACGCCGGTGACCAACGGGTCCGAGTCGGGCCACGAAGTCACCGGATACGTGTAGTAGTAGTTGCCCAGGAATCCGACATCAGCCGCACCCGAGTCTCCACTCGCGGTATTGACGGTGATGTTGTTCTTGGCTGCGTTGATGTACGCGCCGCGCAGCGAGGTCAGCGCCTGCCTGGTCGGGAAGGTCTCCTCGGTTGCGCTGAAGCTCTGGCTGATCACGTCGCCGAGGTGATGATTGATGACGTAGTTCTCGGCCTCCTCGATCTGCGGGAAGCCGGTCCGCCCCTCGTTCTCGGAGGTCGGTGTCTCGACGAGCAGGATGTTCGCGCCGGGCGCGATCGCATGCGAGTACTCGACGTCGAGGTCCGTCTCGCCGGCCCAGCCGGGATCTGCCGTGGTCACCGGCCCCGCCGGCTGGATGATCTTGAACGACGGCGGCGCTGGGAGATGGAACGCCTTATCGAAGACCGCAAGGTCGCGGCGAACCGTGGTTGACCCGAACGAGTCCACGATCACGATGGTCTTCCCGGCTCCGTCATACCCCTTGGCGTAGAGCGGCGCGAGGTTGTACGCCTGCTCGATCTGGTTGGGGCTGTAGCAGGGGACCTGGAACTCCGCCACACATTGGGCGGTGGTGGGCGGGGCGCCCGTGGAGACGAGCCGGGACATCGCGATATCCGGCTGGATGGCGATGGTTGCCGCAGCCGGAACGGCCGCGAACGATCCGACGCCTAACGACGCCAATCCAAATGTCGCGGTGGCAACGGTCAATCGAACTGCGCGCATGGGCTGAACCCCCTTGTGAATCTCTCGGACGCATGACACCACGTTGGACGTGCCATGGTCAAATGCCGGATCGGGTCACGCGTTGACCCTGGCCATGTAGGCGTCTGCGCCGCGGGCGCCGGCCACACGGTCGGGCGAGGCCACCTCCTTGATCTCGGCGAGATCCTCGGCGGTCAGGGACACATCCGCAGCGGCGGCATTGGCCTCGAGATTCACCCGCCGCCGAGTCCCCGGGATCGGCACGATGTCGTCGCCCTGGTGGAGGACCCAGGCGAGCGCGAGCTGCGCGGCGGTGATGTCATGGCGGCGCGCGATCTCCTCGAGGCTGGCGACGATGCGGGCGTTGCTCTCGAAGTTCGCCTCCTGCCAGCGCGGCACGCTCCGCCGCCAGTCGTCGGCTGGGAGGTCCTCGAGGCGCTGGAACTGGCCGGTGAGCATTCCACGGCCGAGCGGGCTGTAGGCCACGAATCCGATGCCGAGCTCGCGAGTCGTCCGGAGGATCGCGTCCTCCGGCTCGCGGCTGAACAACGAATACTCGGTCTGGAGGGCCGTGATCGGGTGCGTGGCATGTGCACGCCGGATGGTCTCCGGCGCGGCTTCCGATAGCCCGAGGTAGCGGACCAGCCCCGCAGAGACCAGTTCGGCCATCGCGCCGACCGTCTCCTCGATGGGGGTCGAGGGATCGACGCGATGGAGGTAGTAGAGATCGACGTAGTCGGTCCCGAGGCGGGCGAGGCTCTCCTCGAGCGCTGGCCGCACCTTGTCACGCTTGCCGAGGCCAGAGCCACCACCGCCGCCGAATTTGGTGGCGAGCACGACGTCGGCACGGCGATCCGCGATCGCCCGGCCGACCACTGCTTCGCTGTGTCCGGATCCGTAGATGTTGGCGGTGTCGATGAAGATGATTCCGAGCTCGAGCGCGCGGGAGACGGTCGCGACCGACTCCGCGTCCTCAGCGTCTCCGTAGACGCCGGCGAAGCTCATCGCCCCGAGCCCGACAGACGAAACAGTCGGTCCTTCGTTACCGAGACGGCGATACTGCATGGCAAACCTCCATGTCGGTCGAGTGCCGAATCTCAGGCTAGCGGTTTGCTCCCGCCGGACGCGTAGCATCGTCCGCGTCGAGCGAGAGGCCGCGCATCAGAAGGGGACTGTGATGACCACTGTCGACACCGCGAGATTCTGGGAAAGCGGTCCGGGACCGGCCCAGTGGTGGCAGGAACGCCTGACCGGGCGGGTCACCGAACACGTCATCGAATCGCGTGCTCTGGCGGGCAATCACCTCGGCGATCCGACGACCCGGCCGCTGTGGGTGTACACGCCGCCGGGGTACGGCAGCTCGGAGGAGCGCTATCCGTCGGTGTACGTGATCCAGGGTTACACCGGCCAGGCGGTGATGTGGTGGAGTCGCACTCCGTTTCGCGAAGGGTTCCCCGCCGCGGTGGATCGCATCATCGCGAGCGGCGAAGCATCGCCCTGCATCGTGGTGTACGTCGACGCATGGACGGCGTACGGTGGTTCGCAGTTCGTCGACTCGCCCGGCACCGGCCGGTATCACACCTACCTGTGCGATGAGATCGTGCCCTTCGTCGACGAGCACTACCGCACCATGGCCGGCGCAGCCCACCGCGGCATCATGGGAAAGTCGAGCGGGGGCTTCGGCGCGATGATCACGCCGATGCTGCGTCCCGATCTGTTCGGCGGCTTCGCCACGCACGCCGGTGACGGGATGTACGAGTGCTGCTACGTGCCGGACTTCGCCAAGGCGGTCCGCTTCCTGCGTGAGTACGACGGCGACATCCTCGCCTGGTGGAAGGATTTTCAGTCACGTACCTCGTTCACCAAGGAGGGTGATCGCGTCCTCGTGATGCTCCTTGGTGTCGCCGCATGCTTTTCAGCACGCGACGACGGGACGCCGGAGCTGCCCTTCGACTCGAAGACCGGGCGGCTGCGTGACGATGTATGGGCTCGGTGGCTTGCATGGGACCCCGTTCGCATGGTTCCGAAGTACGCGGACGCGCTGCGGACGCAGCGGGCGGTGTGGATCGATGCCGGAACGCGCGATGACTGGTATCTCGACCTGGCCGCGACCGGGTTTCGCGACGAGCTCGCCAAGATCGGTGTCACCGAGGTGCAATTCGAGCTGTTCGACGCGACCCACATGGGCATCGACTATCGCTATCCGAAGGCGCTCGCATACCTCAGCGAACGGCTGCGGTGACGAGCTAACGCGGCGCGAATATCACCACCGATCGCAGCACCTCGCTGTTCACGATCTTGCGGAACGCCGCTTCGACATCGTCGAGGGTGATGGTCTCCGACACGAAGCCGTCGAGGTCGAGACGCCCCTTCCCGTAGAGATCGATGAGCACCGGAAAGTCCCGGGTCGGGAGACAGTCGCCGTACCAGGACGACCGCATCGAGCCGCCACGGCCGAACACCTCTGACATCGGGAGGGCGACGGTCATGCCCTGCTCCGGCGGAACTCCGACGTTCACCAGACGTCCGGCGTGGTCCCGGGCCAGGAATGCCTGCACGTATGTCTCCGGCCGTCCCACCGCGTCAACGACCAGGTCCGCGCCAAACCCATCGGTGAGTTCGCGGATGGCGTCGACGGTGTCCTGCTTGGTGGCGTCCACCGTGTGGGTCGCGCCAAACCGCCGCGCCCACTCGAGCTTCTGCTCGACGACGTCTACGCCGATCACCATCCGGGCGCCCGCAATCACCGCACCGGCGATGGCCGCGTTGCCGACCCCGCCGCAACCGATCACGGCGACCGTGTCGCCCTGCGCAACGCCACCGGTGTTCACGGCGGCGCCGTAGCCGGCCATCACGCCGCAACCGATCAGCGCCGCAGCCGCGGGGCGGACGCTCGGATCGACCTTGACCGTCTGGCGCGCGTGCACGAGGCAAAGCTCGGCGAAGGCCCCGATGCCAAGTGCGGCGGTGAGCGGCGTGCCGTCGTCGAGGGCCATGCGCTGGCGCGCGTTCTGGCTGTTGAAGCAGTACCAGGGCCGGCCGCGCAGGCAGCTGCGACAGGCCCCGCACGGTGCGCGCCAGGCGATGACCACGAAATCGCCCGGTGCGATATTGGTCACCCCGGGGCCAATCGCTTCGACGATCCCAGCGGCCTCGTGTCCGAGCAGGAACGGGAAGTCATCGCCAATCCCACCTTCACGGTAATGCAGGTCGGTGTGGCAGACCCCGCATGCCTGAACGCGGATGAGCGCTTCATCCGGACCGGGATCCGGGACGTGCACGGTGACGACTTCGACGGGCGCACCACGCGTGCGTGCGATGACGCCGCGAACCTCGTGCGGCATGGCAATCCCTCGCGTTCAGGTGGACGATGACCCGGGCGACGACTCTACGTGATCGCTCGCGCGCCGAAGGACGAACCGGTCGTGACGCGCCCGCGCTCAGAAAAGCCCGGGATCTAAGGCCACTGCTCCCAGGACCGCATGGTGGTGGCGATCGACTCCTCCTCGAACGCGAGATGGGTGAGGAGGTCTTCTTCGAGCCGTCCCAGCGCGATCACCAGGCGTTGTCGCGCGGGGTTGTCGGTGGCGTCATCGAGCAGCTTCGCCGACTCCTCGACGTCGTCGAGCAGCAGCGAAATGGCGCGGTGATCGGCCTCGAGCTTGTTGACGACAATGGACAGTTCGGGGTTCGAGCGCCGCAGCGCGGGAAACATGTCGGCGTCCTCGTGCCCGTGGTGTGCGTGCACGACCATGCAGTGATACAGGCAATTGACCCGCAGCGTCCAGATGGGGCTTCGCGTCTGCAATGCCGCGAGCTGCTCGGCGATCGCCGCAGCCCGCGCGCCCTTGGCGATGTCGACTGCCAGGTCTCGGCACACCGCGAGATCGCTCCGCAACATCTGGTGAATGAGCTTCAGCTGCCGATGCATGAGCACCCCGAACGGCGCCTCGCCGTTAGCACGCACCGTCATCTCAGAGGAGTTTCGCGCGCCGCAGCGCGTCCTCGACATGGCCGATGTCGTCGACGAGATAGCTGGGATTGGCGAGTTCCAGGACGCCGCGATCGCGGATGCCCGAGGACACCGCGATCGATGTGTAGCCGAGCGCGGTTGCGGCGTGCACGTCGGCTTCACTGTCGCCGACAACCACGCCGGGGTCGTCGTCGGGGACGACTTTGCGGATGAGCCGCGCCTTTTGGAATGCATGGTCGGTGCCACCTGGCGCCGTCTCGATCACGTCGAAGAAGGGTGTGAGCGCGAAGACGGCGAGCTGTGCGCGCAACGCCGTTGCCGACGAGCGCAGCGTGACCAGCGCGCAGCGGTAGGTGGCCGCAAGACGGGTGAGCACAGGGGTGGCGTCCGTGAACAGGACATCAAAGCCGAGACTGTCCGGCAGCTCGATGAGCTCCGCGAACTTCGCCTCGAAGTCCGCGACATCAGCCTCGGGGAGGCCGCTCGCGGCGAGGATCTCCGGCCATCCGATTGCCTGGCGCTTCATCTGCCAGTAGTCGGCGCGGGCGAGCGGCTCAGCGCCGAGCGCTGTGACCACGGTGCTGTAGACGTGGTGGTGCCGGGCCGACACGTCGAGCAGGGTGCCGTCGAGGTCAAAGACGAGCGTCGGCGGCCGCTGCGCTGGCAATCTGCTCCTCCAACCCGTCTGGAAAAACGCGAGCCGGTGAGAACCCGGTCGCCTCGCGGAACCGCGTGACGTCGAGCACGATATCAGCCGCGGGTTTCTGTCGAGGATGCCGCTCGAGCGCCGAACGCCCCCTGGCGAGACGGAGTACGGCGTCTGCGGCTTCGCGCACCGAGATCCCGACCCCGGAACCGACGTTGTAGGTCCCCGAGAGCCGCCGCTGCCACGCGACGACGACGGCCTGGGCGGCGTCGTCCACGTGCAGGTAGTCGCGCAGCTCCTCACCCCCGAAGAGGCGAATCGGCTCGTCCCGCACTGCGCTCCCCACAAAGTTCGGGATCGCTCGCTGGATCATGTCGCCGGTGCCGTAGAGGACCGTGAGACGGAGGATCGCGATGCGCATCTCCTCGTGGCGCTCCAGCGTCCGGCAGTAGGTCTCCGCCGCGGCCTTGCTGGCGCCGTACCAGCTCAGCGGCCGGGGGAGCGCGTCCTCGCGTATCGGCTCGTGCCCTTCGGGCAACCCGTACACCTCGGCCGTGCTCGCGAAGACGTTCGCCTGCCCAGGGCGGCCGAAGGCGCTGAAGAGATGCACCGAGCCCAGGACGTTGGCGGTAAACGCGGTCGCCGCCTCATCCTGCGCGGCGTTCCTGGGCACCAGCGCGGCGAGATGGAGGATCGATTCGACCTCGCCGGCCGTCCGGGCCGCGCGGTCCACCTGCGCGGCGTCGGTCAGGTCCGCGACGATGTGCATGCCGTTCGGGCCGAGCGCAGCCGTCGCTGAGCGGCCGATCGACACCACGTCGTGACCGCCTCCGGCCAGGAGCTCCGCGACCCGCCGTCCGAGGAACCCGGAGGCGCCGGTGAGCAGCACCTTCATGCGCGGAGCTTCTGTCTCCGCCGCTCGAGATCCTCGCGCTGCGATTCGATGTCGGACATGGGCACCAGCACGGGCTCGAAGTCCATCCCGCGGATCCACACCATGCCCGGCTTCGCGGGGTTGAGCTTCTGCGGTATCTCCGGCAGGGGTTCGTCGCAGGCGAGCTTCACGAAGACGTAGGGCATGTTCACGCCGAGCTCGGTGAAGAACAGGTGGGTGGTGAAGAAGCGGCCGATGTTGATCTCGGTCGGGTTGGGAATCCCGCTGCGGTCGTAGGTGAGGTCGACGCCGAACAGCGCATCGGGTTCGGGATCGATTGCGAGCACGGCCGCCATGGCGATCTCGTCGACCTGCGGGTCGGACACCGTGATCGCTGCGCCGGTTGCCCCGGTGACCCCAGATTGCGAGACCTTCGAGAGCTCCCAGTAGAGGCGCTTGCGTCCTTGCGCGAGCACCAGCACGCCGTTGCGCCAGATCGACATCCAGGTGATCGTCTCGGGCTCGAGCAACTCGGACGCCGTGTAGCTGCCCCAGCCCTGCCGCAGGTCGAGCCACGACCGTGCCGTGTCGAGGTCGTGGACTGGAAGAGCGCCGCGGCCTCCTGCCCCGGTGGAATCGCGCAGCCACAAGTGGCCGCCAAAGTCGCCGAACGCGCGACGCAGGTCGGCCTCGCTGTGCACGACCATCGTCTCCGGCACCGTCAGGCCCGCCGCATGCCAGCGCTCGTAGGAGAGAAATTTGTCCTGGCAGATGAGGACCGTTTCGGCCGACGGCAGGAAGGTTCGAGCGTGCACCTCGGCTCGATGGTCCGAGAGGAAACGCACCTCGGCATCGTTCTGCGCATGGACGAGGTCGACGCGCTCCTCGTCGATGATGTCGTTCAGCACCTCGAGGTAGGCAGGGTCACTCGCGAGGGGCACGAGGTACCGGCTGTCAGTTTCGGCGCGCATGAGCAGGAACTCGTCGGCGTCGGTGCCGACGAGGTCGAAGGGCTCGGGGGCAAGTCGTAACGACCGGACGAAGTTGGTCGACGGCGAACCGCCCGCCCCGGTGATGAGGATTCGCTTCAACGCCGGCCCCGGGCGCTCGTCTGGAGCATCGGCGCCATGGTAGCCCGGCCTGGTTCAGTCCTCCGCGGCGCGGTTGATCTGTTCCCTGGGGGTTTCCGGGCCGATGATCCTGTCGCTCACTCGTTCGAGTCCTTCCAGCCGAAGTGCTTCCAGCGGAAGACCCCGGTCAGCCCGAGGCGGGAGACGTGGAGCTGCTGGAACTCCTCGTACTGGTCCGCCTGATCCTTGGTGACCGAGAGGTGCACCGCCTCGGTGGTGATTCGCTCGATGTCCGCGGCAGGCGCCAGGTAGTGCTTGCGACTGTGGGCGTGCTCGAAGACGATGCCGTGGAAGATGTCCTCGCTCGCGAGGGCGGCCACCTCCACGACCTTGCCGATATTGGTTCCGTCGCTCGTCACGACGGCCTCACCGGTCTTGACGGCGGTCCATGCGACTTGTTCTTCAGCCATGCGGACCATCATAGAGCCGGTGCAATTGCGCGGCTTTGATGGCCGGCGTCTGTCCGAAGACGAGCAGGAACAACGCCTCGCGTGCGAGTCGCTGCGCGTGGTGGTCCATGGTGATGAAGCGGCCGCCACCCGAGACGACCAGCGTTGTTGCAGCTCGGAGGGCCAGCTCTGATGCGCGAGCACGCTGCTCCGGCATCGAGTCGGGTGTCGCCGCGTCGAGGGCGCGCCGGCACGCGACGAGCTCGGTGCCGAGTGGTTCGCTTTCCAGAAGCGCGGCGCATCGCCTGGCCACGCCCAGAGCGAGCGAGCCGTTGAGACGGAGGTTCGCCCGGTCTGCCGCCTGCCACGCATCGAAGTCCTGGATCGAGATCACGCGGTCCGCGGGAACGAGATGGTGGTCGAAGCTGACGGTCACCGTTGAACTCGCGTTCACCGCGGCGAGCCGGAGTGCCTCGGCGCGAAGGGTCGGGCCTGCGGCTGCGTCGACGAGCGCCCAGACGATGTCGCCGTCATCGCGTCTCGCCGCCGCCCGGACCACGTCCACGCGACCCCAGCCGGTCACCCAGGGTGCGAATCCGTTGAAGCGCCAGCCGGCGCCGTCGGGCTCGGCGGTGAGGATCGGAGGACCCGGCCGGCGCAGCCCCGAGAAGGCGACACCCGCACGCACGGCGCCGCTGCACAGCCGGGCAAGCCAGGCATCGCGAAGCGCCGGCGGCGCACCGTCCAGGGCCCTGACCGCGCCGTGGTGCTGGATCCAGACAAAGGCGGTGGTCAGGCATCCGGACGCGATGATCTCGATGACCTCGAGCGCCGTCGCGAGGTCGACCCCCATGCCTCCGGCGTCCCCGGGACCGACGAGACCGTAGAACCCCGCTGCGGCGAGCCGGTCGAGGCGATCGACGGGGACGATCTCCGCAGCGTCGGCTTCGAGCGCTCCGGGAAACAGCACGTCGTCTGCGAGCTCACGAGCCAGCGCGACAGGGTCATGCGTCGCGTGCATTCGACGTCCGGTGCAGCCCAGGGCTATGCGGGTCTGGGTTTCGCCGGCGTCCGCGTCCGCCGCCGGCGCGGTCGCACCGCGGCGTGGGCCGGTCGCTCCGGGAACTGGGGGACCGCGAGCGATTCGAGCTCGTCGGCAAGCCAGCCGGTCATGTCGCCCACGTCAGCCATGACGTCACGGTCGGCGACGATCCCGATGTCGAGGCTGCCGTTGTAGCTCATCACCGTGATGTTGAGACCAAGCCCATCCATGATCACCGATACCGGGTAGATCGCCTCCAGAAGCGCGCCCGCACAGTAGAGCGGGATCTGCGGGCCTGGGACGTTCGACACCACGAGGTTCCATGTCGGGCGCAGGCGCGGGTTGCTGGTCCACGCGAACGTGAGCTGTGCGGCGCGCGTGAACAGCGCCGGCGGGATGAAATTGTTGGCGTCCTGGAGGAGCGACGCGGGCAACAACTCATTGCGCTGCTTCATCTCCGCGAGCGACTCGTGGGTTGCACGCAGGCGATCGACGGGATCGGCGATCTCCGTGTGCAGCTCGACGCCGACGAGCAGGATCCGATTACCGAAGGTGCCCTGCTGCTCGGGGCTGCGCACGGACACCGGGATCTGCGCAATCAGCGGGTCCTTGCCGAGCTCGCGGTGCTTGAGCAACCAGCGGCGCACCGTGCCCGCACACATCGATACGACCACGTCATTGACGGTCACGCTGTGGATGTTCTTGACATCTTTGACAGCATCAAGAGGCAGCCGTCCGAAGACGATGCGCCGGTGTGCCGAGATGCGACCATTGAAGGACGTGTGCGGGGGCGTGGAGAGCTTGCGTCCGCTCACCACCGGGCTGCGCCGCAGTGCTGCCTGGAGACGCCGTCCCGCGGCGCCGACCAGGCTGGCACCGGGCAGGATGCTGAAGATGCCCACCTCTTCGAAGTTGGGGAGGGCTGCGGGCAGCGAGCGGAGCATGCGCAACGGGTACTGGGGAAGGCCGATCAGCCCTCGCGCCAGCATCTCGACTGGTGTCGGCATGCGATCGGGTCGGTCGTGCACCGGCTCGGGTGCCGTGCGGCCCCCCGGAGTGAGGTCGAGCAGCGATCCCAGGATCTCAGCCCCGGAAAGCCCGTCGATCACGGCGTGATGCACCTTGGTCATGAGCGCCACCCGGCCGTGCTCTAGCCCGTGAATGAGATAGATCTCCCAGAGCGGACGGCTGCGGTCGAGCGGGCGCGAGAAGATGCGCGCGACCTGTTCCTCGAGCTGCGCCATCGAGCCCGGCGGCACCAGAGCCAGCTCGCGGACATGGAAGTCGATGTCGAAATCGGGGTCGGTGACCCAGTAGTCGAAGTCGAGCCCGAAGGGCACCTCGGCGAGCCGCCATTTGAAGATCGGGATCAGCGGGAGGCGATCGAGGATCAGCTTCTGGAGGTCGCCGAGGCTGAGCGTCCCTCCCGGCGCCGTGGAGGGGTCGAGCACGAGCACACCGGTCACGTGACCGTAGATTCGCGGCGTCTCGAGCGCGAGGAACTGCGCGTCGAGGCTGGTGAGCTGGCGCATGGGCTTCGTCCAACACTGGCAGACCCGCGGAGAACGGTCAACTCGGCCCATTCGCCCGTGCATGTGGGATCGTTCGGGGGTGCCCCCGGACATCGCCACGATCGAAACCCCGGAGTTGGGCGACCGGAGCTACGTCATCTTCGCCGGCACGGGGGCAGTCGTCGTCGACCCGCAGCGGGACATCGATCGCGTGCTCGCCGTGCTCGCCGACCGGGGCGCGCAGTTGACTCACGTTGTCGAGACCCACATCCACAATGACTACGTCTCGGGAGGCTCCGAACTCGCCCGGGTCACGGGCGCCACGCTCGTGATCCCGGCGGGGGAGGCGGTGGGCTACTCGCATCACGCCATCGCCGGCGGTGAGCGAATCGCGCTCGGCGATGCCTCCCTGCTGGGCCGGCACACTCCCGGCCACACAGCGACCCATATGACGTACGTGCTGGAGGAGGGCGGGGTGCCGGTCGCCGCGTTCACCGGGGGCTCGATGCTTCTCGGCTCGGTCGGTCGGACCGACCTCTCGGGTCCGTGGGTGACCGATCGCCTCAGCCATCTCCAGCATCAGTCCGCGCGGCGGCTGTCCGACGAACTTCCCGATGACGCGGCGATCCTGCCCACCCACGGGTTCGGGAGCCTTTGCTCGGCAGGCTTCCCCGTCGGGGCGGCCGACACCGGCGATGCCCGCCATCAGCGCGCCGAGAACCCCGCGCTGCTCATGGACGAGGATCCGTTCGTTGCACGCCTGGTGTCCGGGCTGGACGCGTTTCCGCGCTACTACGCATACATCGGACCGAGAAACCGCGAGGGAGCGGGGAAGGCCGATCTCGAGCTGCCGCCGATCAGCGACGCACCCGACCTCGCCGACCGCGCTCGCACGGGCGAGTGGGTGATCGATCTGCGCGACCGTCGCGAGTTCGCCGCACGCCACCTGATCGGGACGCTCGCGTTCGAGCTCACCGATCCCCTGGCGACGTATCTCGGCTGGCTGCTTCCCTGGGGGAGTCCGCTCAGCCTGCTCGCCCGGTCTCGAGATGACCTCGCGGCGGCCCGCCGTGCCCTGTCTCGGATCGGCATCGACAGGATCGCCGCCTGCGGCCTCACCGAGGGCGAGCACGGCGAGGACGTCTGGGCCGGCCTCGCGACCGGGTCGTACCCGGTCGTCGGCTTCGGCGACCTCAAGCCGTCCATCGGTGTCCCTGGCGAGGTCGTGGTGGACGTGCGTCTCGGCCGTGAGTGGCGCGAGGGTCATCTCGTCGGCGCGATGCACATCCCGCTCCACGAGCTTCCCGACCGCATTGACGAAGTACCGGCCGGAAGGGTCTGGGTGCATTGCGCAGCGGGCTATCGGGCGTCGGTCGCGGGGTCGTTGCTCGCACGGGCCGAGCGAAGCGTCATGGTCGTCAGTGACCAGTTTTCCAGCGCGGTCACCGCGGGGCTCGACATCGTCTCCGCCTTCGACTGAACTTGAGCCTCGCCACTCGCACCGCCGAGCTGCTCGCCCGGATTCCGCCGGCCCACACTCGTGCAATCGAGGTCCGTCACGACATCGCGGTCGTCATGCCGGACGGGACCACGCTGCTGACCGATCGCTACTGGCCCCCTGGAGACGGCGGCGAGCCCGTGATCGTGATGCGCAGCCCCTACGGTCGCGGCACGGTCTGGGCGCTGGCGGCGAGGCTCTTCGCGGAGCGCGGATACCAGGTGATCCTGCAGAGCTGTCGCGGGACCGGCGGCTCGGGCGGTGCATTCGACGCGTATCGAAACGAGCAGCAGGACGGGCTCACGACGCTTGCCTGGATCGAGGCGCAGCCGTGGTTCTCGGGGAAACTCGCGATGGCTGGGCCGAGCTATCTCGGCATCGTGCAATGGGCGGTTGCCGCCCACCCGCCGGCGTCGCTGCGCGCCATGGCTGCGCCGATCTCGTCTGCACGTGTGCGTGCATTCACCTATCCCGGTGGCAGCTTCTCGCTGGAGAGCTCACTTCGGTGGCTGGCCGTGCTGGCAGGCGAGCGTCGGAGGGGACGCACGCAGCTCCGTGAGCAGATCGCCGCGCGGCGGCGGATGGAGCGTGGCCTCACGACCCTTCCGCTTGGAGCAGCTGACAGCGCCGTGACCGGCGAGCGCTCCGCCTTCTACCAGGACTGGCTCGCCCGCATGGACGACGACGCCTTCTGGGCACCTGTCGAGTTCGACCGCGATCTCAGCTCGCTCACCGTGCCGGTCACGATGGTCACCGGCTGGTTCGACATGTTCCTGCCCGCGCAGCTCGCCGACTACGAGGCGCTGCGGGGTGCGGGGCGCAACGTCCGGTTGACCGTGGGTCCCTGGAAGCACACCGATCCCGGCGTTGCCGGCGAGGCGCTGCGCGACGCGCTCGACTGGTTCGGCACCCACCTTCTTGACCGCGCCCCCGCCCGGCAACGGTCGCGAGTCCGCCTGTTCGTCGGTGGGGCGCGCCGGTGGATCGAGGTCGACGAGTGGCCGCCGCCCGCGCGCACCGTGCGCTGGCACCTGCACGCCGATGGCGTGCTCCACCCTCGAGCCCCCGGGAGGTCCGATCCGGATGGGTACCGCTACGACCCGTCCGATCCGACGCCCTCAGTGGGTGGCAGCCTGCTCGGCCGGTCCGGCGGGCCACGCGACAACCGTGCCCTCGAGCGGCGCGGCGATGTCCTCGTCTACAGCAGCGCGGCACTGGTGCGCGACCTCGAGGTGATCGGCCCGATCGCTGCCGAGCTCCATGTGCGCTCCACCCTCGAACACACCGATTGGTTCGTGAGGCTTTGCGACGTCGCGCCGTCGGGGAAGTCGCGCAACATCTGCGACGGGCTGGTGCGCCTCACCCACACGTCATGGCGTGGGAGCGATGGTGTGGCGGTGGTCGAGGTCCGGCTCTGGCCCGCCGCCCATGTCTTCCGGCGCGGTCATCGGATTCGGGTGCTGGTCTCCAGCGGAGCGCACCCCAGGTTCGCTCGCAACCTGGGCGGAGCAGAGCCGCTCGCCACCGGGGTCACCATGCACAGCGTCGACCAGGAGATCTGGCACGCCCCCGACCATCCGTCGGCGATCCTTCTCCCTGTGAGGGACGCCGGGTAGCTACCGATGCGCCCCTGCGGGGACCGGTTCCCGCGGACTTTCCTCGACGCGGACGCCGTCATCCGGCGGAGCCTTGTCGATCCTTCGGATGGCGGTGATCCGCGTCGGCGGCGGCGTGTCGGGACGGATCGGAGGCTTCTCCGGGCCGTCATCGCCGCGACCGGGATCGTCGTCCGTCGTCGCCTGCTGGTTGTGGTCGTTATCGAAGGTAATCAGGTAGATCGACGCGATCAGGGTCATGGTGACCAGTGCGAACAATGAGAACGGGAGGCGCGCCAACCAGCTCAGGTTGTCCGGGAGCCCCGGCATGAAGAGCACCAGGACCGCGCTGGCGATGCCGATGCCGGGCGGCATGAGCCAGACCCAGACGGTACGGCCTTCACGGTCGATCCCGAGCCGGCTCTCGAGTCGCCTGAAGAGGGCAGCGAGCCCGTCTTTGATTGAGGCCATCTCCGTTCTCCTGACTTCAGTCTATCGTGGAATCACATGACAACTGTGGTGACCCAGCAGATCGTCGGCCCCGGAGAGCTGAAGCGGCTGTCGCCACGCTTCTGGCTTGCGCGCCAGACCCAGCTCGCCATCTTCTGGGGACCGGTCTTCCTCGCGTCACTCGTGCTCGCGTTGCTCGTCAACGTCAGCGCCGCCGACCTGCTGCCGGTGGTCGTTGCGCTGCTTGCATGCACCGCGTGGCTGGTGGAGCGCGGGCGGTATCGCTCCTGGGGATACGCCGAGCGCGAGGACGACCTGATCGTGACCCGTGGCCTCATGTTTCGCCACGTCTCGGTGGTTCCGTACGGACGCATGCAGTTCATCGACGTGACTGCCGGACCGATCGATCGCGCCTTCGGACTCGCGACGGTCCAGCTGCACACCGCGGCTGCCGCAACAGACGCGCGCATCCCCGGCCTGGTCCGTGCCGACGCCGACGCGCTGCGCGACCGGCTGGCGATGGTGGGGGAGGCCAAGGCCACCGGCCTATGAGCGTCATGCCTCCGCCGCTCGCCCCGGCGGTGCCCCAAGAGTCCGGAAAAATGGAGGTGGGCGAGCACTGGCGACGCCTGCATCCGCTCTCGCCGATCGTTCGCTTCGGTAGGGTCCTGATCGGTGTGATCGTCGTGGCGGTGCCGTCCATCGCGGAACAGCCCGCACTGCACCACGACAATGGCCTGCCGGTGTCGGTGATCATCTACATCGGTCTGCTCGTCCTCGGCGGCGTCGGCGGATTCATCTCCTGGCTCGTGACCCGCTGGCGGATCGCCGACGGCAATCTCCAGATCGAGACGGGGTTCATCCGCCGGCAGTCGCTGCGCATCCCGCTGGCGCGCATCCAGGCAGTCGACGTGATCTCGCCACTCTCGGGCCGCTTTCTCGGTCTCGCCGAGGTGCGCGTCGTGTCGGCCGGGCGCGGTGCTGAGCACGGGCGCCTGGCGTACCTGACCGCGGCCCAGGCACCCGTGGTTCGAGCCCGCCTGCTCGCGCTCGCCCATGGCCTGGAGGTCGGAACGCCTGAGCCGGCCGCGCTGCCGCTGCTCCACGTACAGAACGGCCTGCTGCTCCCGGCGCTGCTGATGCGCTCGCAAGTGCTCGCCCCTGTGCTCATCGCCGTCGCGGCGGTCGCCGCCATCGCCGCGGCACCGCTTGTCGGTGCGGGTGCGCTCGGGAGCGCCGTGACCGTCTTTGTGATCAGCGCACTCGGCGTGGCGCGCGCCTTCAACGAGGACTTCGACTTCTCCATCAGCGAGGCGGGCGACGGGGTGCGGCTCGATCGCGGGCTGCTCCAGCGCCGCCACGAGACGATCCCGTACGGCCGCATCCAGGCGGTCCGGGTCGTCGAGCCCTTCTTCTGGCGGCCCTTCGGCTGGGCGCGCCTCGAGGTCGATGTGGCCCGTCAAAGCGTGTCCCGTGAGGCGGATCGCGATGCCCAGCAGGTCGCGAGGACCCTCATCCCGGTGGCGTCACGCGAGCAGGCGCTCTGGCTGCTCGCCCGGGTCATGCCCGATGCGCACCCGAATCCACCGCCCGAGGCGGGGCCGCCGTCGCGAGCGCGTCTCAAGGCTCCGCTGTCCTTCCACTTTCTGGCGGCGTGGTTCGGGCAGCGCTACGTCTACGCGCGGACCGGCCGGGTGCAGAAGTCGACGATCATCGTTCCCCTGGTGAAGGTGCAGAGCGTGCGCCTCAAATCCGGACCGCTGCAGCGCGCCTTCCGCGTGGCCACCGTCGACGTCGATACCGCCGGGCGGCGGTGGCAGGCGTCAGCGCGCTGTCGCGACGAGGCGGAGGCGCTCGAGATGGTGCGCCACATCAGCGAGCGCGCCCGGCTCTCCCGGAGAGTGCCACCGCCGCTCCCGGCAAGTGCCGCAGCACTTCCGGCTGCCGGTTAGGGCCGCGTCCGTGGCAATATCGCAGTACTGATGGCGGTGACAGCCCCGTGCGACTGCGACGGAGAGGAGACACCGATCTTCCGTCTCGCCGCGGTCATCCTCGACGGAAGGATGGCGCGCGTCTGCCCGCACTGCGCGGCGAAGTACAAGGATCGGATCGAGATGCCGTACTCGCCGCGTGCGGACCAGGGAGCGATCCAGCCGAGCACGTCGAGGGAGGTCTGGTAGCACCGTGACATTCGTCGCACGCCTGGACGCGTGCGTCGAAGCTTCCGGTTCGCTGCTCTGCTGCGGCCTCGACCCCGACGGATTCGACAGCGCCGCGGACGCCGAGCGTCGTTGTCTCGAAATCATTGACGAGACGATCGATCACGTCTGCGCTTTCAAGCCGAACCTGGCGTTCTTCGAGCAGATGGGATCCGCCGGGTACGCGATCCTCGAGCGTCTGCGCAGCCGCATTCCCGCCGATCGCATCCTCATTCTCGACGCCAAGCGTGGCGACATGGGCAACACCGCGGAGGCATACGCGCGGGCGCTCTTCGACGTGCTCGGCGCCGACTGCGTGACGGTCAATCCGCTGCTGGGCGGCGACTCGGTGGTGCCCTTCCTCAAGCGCAAGGACCGCGGCGCGCTGCTCGTCGCGCGGAGCAGCAATCCCGGCGCCGCCGATCTGCTTGACGCTCGCCTTGAGTCGGGCATCCCGGTAAGCGCCCGCATCGTCGAGCTCGGACTCGGCTGGGATCCGGGTGGAACGGTCGGCTTTGTTGTGGGCGCGACCCGGCCTGACGCCGTGGCCGCCATCCGCGCGGCCGCTCCGCACGTCCCGCTCCTGCTCCCGGGGGTGGGAGCCCAGGGCGGCGCGCTCGAGGATTCGGTCGGCGCGGGCCTCGATGCCAGGGGACGCGGCATCATCGTCTCGGTGAGCCGGGGGATCGCCGGGGCGCCCGAGGGTGCAGCCGCCGCGGCGACGACGTTCCACCAGCGTATCGAGGCGGTCCGCGCGGCGGTTGCACACGTGTGACCGTCCCGCTGGTGTTGATCCGCAACGATGACCAGTCCGCGCACGCAAGCCCGGGGCATCCGGAGCGGCCGGATCGGGTCTTTGCGATCCTCGAGGGCATCGCGGCGGATGACGAGCTCGCCGCGCTGCCGTGGCTCGACACTCCGGCGGGACGTCGAGACCTCCCGCTCCTGGTCCATTCGGAGGACGAGGTCCGCAAGGTCGAGGGGCTGGCGGTCAGGGGCGGCGGATGGTTCGACCCCGACACGTACTGCACCGAGGACTCGTACGTCGTTGCCCTGAACGCGGCGGCATGTGCGGCCCGCGCTGCTGACGCGCTGGTGCAGGGAGAGGCGCGGTCCGCGTTCGCGCTCGTCCGTCCGCCCGGACACCACGCGACCCCGTACGTGCCGATGGGCTTCTGCCTCTTCAACAATGCCGCGATCGCGGTTCGCACCGCCCAGCACGCCGGCGCTGAGCGCGTGGCCATCGTCGATATCGATGTGCATCACGGCAACGGAACCCAGGACATCTTCTATGCCGATCCGACGGTCCTGTACACGTCGCTCCACCAGTTTCCCTGGTACCCGGGCACCGGACACGCCTCCGATCGCGGGGATCCCGGTGCATCCGGCACCACCGTGAATGTGCCGGTGCCACCGGGGACCGACGGCGCGCGCTGGCTCGAGCTGTTCGACGAGGTGGTGCTGCCTGAGATGACCGCGTTCCATCCGGACCTGGTGGTGGTCAGCGCCGGGTTCGACGCCCATCGCGACGACCCGCTCGCCGAGCTACGTCTGGACGACGAGACCTACTCGGCGGTCGCCGACCGCGTGCGCACCTTCGCTGAGACACATTGCGAAGGACGATCCTTATGGCTTCTCGAGGGCGGCTACGACCTTCGAGCAATCGCCGCTTCGGTGGCGGGATGCCTGCACGTGCTCGCCGCCTGACCCAAGCCGGCGTTCCGGCGACGGCCGTCGCAGCGCTCGCGACGGGTGCCATCGCACTGCTTGCTGCCTGCGGCGGAGCGCCCTCGAGCGCGTCGCACACTCCCAAACCCACGCCGACCGTGGCGGTGATCGCCACACCGAGCCCGACCCCACAACTCGTCGGCACCACCCGGACCGTGCTCAGCCCGCTTGGGCTGCGGATCCACTCGGCCCCGGCGCTTGTGTCCGGCAACGTGGTCGGCGGCTTCTCGCAGGGCAGGTCGTTCACCGTCATCGCGTACGAGAGCGGCGGCGGAGGCTGGTTCCACGTCCAGGGCGCCACGCTCGCCGGGTGGGTGGTCGCTGATCCGACCCTGACCGCGGCGGGCACCTTCAACACCTACTCCGAGGCTGACGGCGTCACTGCGCTCTATCCACAAACCTGGGGCTTCCAGCAGGAATCGTTCGGAACCCTGTTCGTCCCGCAGCAGGGGACGACGGACAGCGCGGTGCTCGAAGTTGCCAGCAGCCTCAAGGCGTTTGGGGCTGCGGGGTTGCCCGGCTACCTGGCGTCAAGCGTGACGCCGATCGTCGTCTGCGGCTACACCGGCACGATCGGCTACTACACGAAGGAGCCGTCGTACACAGGGCCGACGGCGGCACCCCTGCCGGTCCCACGGCAGCCGCTGTATGCGGAGGTGCGCCTCACATTTGATTTGACGCACGCCATGCTGATCGGCTTCAACTACCAGAACACCGGCCAGCTCGACGTGTTCTCGGCGCTGTACAACTCGGTGGCGTTTCCCTACCCGCTCTGCGAGGCGCCGGCGACCGCGGCGAGCCCGACGCCCAAGGCCTAGAGAACGGTTGTCCCGGTGCTCTGATTGACGCCGGGAACGGTGTTGCTGTTGACGATCGCGGTGTTGGCGATTGACATGCCCGCGGCGGCGACCAGCAGGATTCCGACGTAAGCCGCGCCGAGACCGATGCGGCGTGAGGCCGCTGCCTGGGATGGATCCGGCGTCTGACCGCTTCTCCGGAAACGGCCGATGGTGTGGAAGATGCCGAGGATGAGAAAGATCAGCCCGATCGGGTTGCCGAAGAAGAGCACGACGGCGGCAACCACCAGCAGGCCGACAACGTTCATCCACTTGGGGATGGCGTCGGCGACCTTGGCGCCGTCGAGAAAGCCAACTGGGATCAGGTTGATGAGATTCAGGAAGCAGCCGAAGTACGCGAGCGCGAGCAGCAGGTAGCGAACGTTGCCGGGATCTGCCGCCCCGGCGAGCACGAAGCAGAGCAGTGCGGCGACGGTGCCGAGTGCCGGGCCGGCGAGCGCGATGACGCCCGACTTCCCGGCGTTTGCGGGCACTCCGCGCAGGCTGGTGACGGCGCCGAGCGGGCCGATGAAGATCGGCAGCCGGGCGGGGAGACCCATCCATCGCGCAACGATGAAATGCCCAAGCTCGTGGACCAGGATGAGGACGACGATGCCGATTGCGAATGCCGGCCCGAAGAAGAGCGTGTAGAACCAGATCGCGATGATCATGGTGATCAGGGTCGGACCGAAAGTGCCGAACTTGACCAAAAAGAGCCCGTATTTCAGGAAGGCGAGCAGGCCTGCCAGGATGCCGCCCGCGGCACCTTCGCGGCGCCGTCGCTGCTGCCGCGGCGCGGTGGGGCTGTGCTGCTCGGGCGGCGCCGGACGGGTCGGCGGCGGTGGCGGCAGCCAGGGAGCGCTGTCGCCGGTGGTGGTGACCGAGCTGTCCGGAAGCCATTGATAGATCGGGGGCTGGTCGTCCCCGGCGGGGGGAAGCTGGCTCATCTCCATCGATCATGGCACGGCCCGCTGAACCCGCCGGTGAAAAGGTTGGCGGTAAGGTTTGCGGTCACATGGTTGAGGACAGCCTGCGGGGGATCCATCTCGGCATCGTCGGCACCGGGGTGATGGCCGAGGCGATGCTGGCGGGCCTGCTCGAGCGCGAGCTCGTGCCGGCGCGTGACATCGTCTGCACGCATCCACGCGCTGCCCGCCGGGAGGAGCTCGTCGCGACCTATCACGTCAACGTGGCCGAGCGGAATGTCGAGGCCACCAAGGACACGGACGTCGTCCTGCTCGGGGTGAAACCTCAGATGCTCGGAGGCGTGATGGCAGAGCTACGAGGCTCGCTGCAGCCGTCGCAGCTGCTGATCAGCATCATCGCGGGCGCGAGCACGACGGCGCTCGGAGAGGGCCTCGACCATCCGGCCGTGGTGCGCTGCATGCCGAACACGCCGGCGCAGATCGGCCGTGGAGTCACCGTCTGGTACGGGACCGAGAGCGTGGACGAGACCGGCAAGGCTCGAACCAGGGCGATGCTGAGTGCACTGGGACGTGAGTTCGAGGTGCATGACGAGCGCCAGGTCGCGATGGCGACCGCCGTGAGCGGGACCGGACCGACGTACATCTTCCTGTTCATCGAAGCGCTGACCGACGCTGCGGTGCATCTCGGGTTTCCCCGCCACGTGGCCCGGGAGCTGGTCCTCGACACCATGCAGGGGAGTGCAGAGTTCGCGCTCCAGAGCGGCAAGCACGTCGCCCAGCTGCGCGACATGGTCACGTCGCCGGGAGGGACATCCGCCGAGGCGCTGTATGAGCTGGAGCGTGGCGGATTCCGAACGGTCATCAGCGATTCGGTGTGGGCGGCATTCCACCGCACCCTGCAGCTCGAGGCCCAGCTCGAGAAGCGCGCGATGGAGTTTCCGACCGTGCCGCCTCGCGCGAAGGGACGCGGCGCCGCCCGACGCTGACACGGCCCGGGTCTGCACTTCGCTGGTGGGGGAACGCATACTCCCATCCACGATGGCACGCACCCATCTGATCGGGATGTTGCTCGGGGTCGAGGAGGACTGGCCGGCGGCGTTCGAGGCGCTGCTCGGACGGGCCGATCTGGCTGTGCGTGAAGGCGGGGAGACCCATCGCTTCACCACCGAGCGGATGACCATCGAGCCCTTCGACCTGCGCATGAGGCCACGCCAGTCGCTCGTCATCGACCGCCTGGGCTGGTGGTACCCCATGCCCCGTGAGTGGTTGAAGAAGGTCGTGCTGATGGACCACGTTCATCTGCTCAACAACCCGTTTACGTTCCAGGCCATGGAGAAGCACGCGGCATATTGCGCGATGATCCGCCTCGGTCTCAAGGTCCCGGAGACGTGGATGCTGCCCAACAAGACGCCACCGGACAACCCTCGTTTCCAAGGCACGGCGGAGCGATACCTGCGCTATTTCGACCTCGAGGCGGTGGCGCGCGCTGTTGGCATGCCCCTGTACATGAAGCCGTTCGACGGCGGTGCCTGGGTCGGCGTTTCACGCATCGAGAATGCGGAGACGCTCTATCGCGCCTACGACGAATCCGAGCAGCGACTCATGCATCTGCAGGCGTCGGTGGATGGATACGACGTATTCGCGCGCAGCCTCGGCATCGGCGCCGAGACGATCGTGCTCAACTTCCATCCCGAGAAGCCGATGCACGACCGGTATTCGGTCGACCACAACTTTCTGACGCCGCGCGCCGGTGATGAGGTGCTCTCCATTCTGCGCACCGTCAACGCGTTCTTCCGGTGGGAGCTCAACAGCTGCGAGACGTTGATTCGTGGCGACGACGTCTATCCAATCGATTACGCAAACGCGACCCCCGACCTCGCGCTCACGAGCCTCCACTATTACTTTCCGTGGGCGATTCGCAGCCTGCTGAAGTGGGTGGTGTTCTGCTGTGTCACCGGCCGCCTGCAGACGGTCGACCTCAACACCGAGGCGTACTACGCCATCGCCGACCGCGCGGACCTCAGCTACGAGGAGAAGCTCGCGGGCTACCGCAAGCTCGCCGACAAGCAGCTCGACATCGAGCGCTATCGCGACTTCTGCGCACAGCACCTCGCGCACATCGACGAGCTGTCAGTGGCGTGGGTGGAGAGCGCGGACTTCGACCGGATCATCGTCGAGACCGTCCGCAACACGTTCCCGGCGCACGAGCACGAACAGTTCATCGCCCATTTTCGCGGGCTCATGGCGGCGTGGGCTCATGACCAGCGCGCAGCGGCAGCGTAGAGTGGATCGCCCATGACCCACATCGAGTTCGTCTCCAGTCCCAGGCCGACCGTGGGCGTGGAGATGGAGCTGGAGCTCATCAACCGCGACACGCGTGAGCTGGTGAGCGGGGCCCACGAGATCCTCGGCGAGATGAACGCCGGGCACGGTGAGGCGGGCCATCCCAAGGCCAAGAAGGAGCTGCTCCAGTCGACGGTTGAGATCATCACGGGCATCTGCGAGACGGCGGCGGAGATAAAGGCGGACCTGGCCGCGACCATGGCCGAGCTTCGCGAGCGCACCGAGCCGCGCAACCTCGAGCTGATTTGCTCGGGAACACATCCCTTCAGCGACCCGGCCCTCCAGGAGATCAGCCCCGACCCGCGCTACCTGCGCCTCGTCAGTGACATGCAGTGGCCTGCGAGGCAGATGCAGATCTTCGGCATTCACGTGCACGTCGGGGTTCGCAGTGGCGAGAAGGCGATCGCGATGGTCAACGCGCTCTCCGCGTACATCCCGCACTTCCTCGCGCTCTCGGCGTCAAGCCCGTACTGGATGGCCCACGACACGGGCATGGCTTCCTGGCGTTCGAAGGTCTTCGAGGGCCTGCCCACCGCGGGTCCTCCGTGGATCCTGAGCGGCTGGCCGCAGTTCGAGCAGCTGATGGACACGCTCATCTCGTCGCACACCATCAAGACGATTCGCGAGGTGTGGTGGGACATCCGTCCGCACCCCGGCTTCGGCACTGTCGAGATTCGTGTTTGCGACGGCATCCCCACACTGCGCGAGGTGGGAGTCGTCGCGGCGCTGAGCCAGTGCCTCGTGCACCAGTTCGATACCATGATCGACCGCGGCTACACGCTGCCGACGCCACGCGCGTGGTTGGTCCGGGAGAACAAGTGGCGTGCGGCCCGGCACGGCCTCGACGCATCGATCATCGTCGACGAGGGCGGCACGACCGTGCCGCTCCGCCAGGCGCTTCGCGAGCTCGTCGAGGATCTCACGCCGATTGCGACGCGGCTCGATTGCACGAATGAGTTGCGTGGCGCCCTCGACATCATGGAGCGAGGCTCGAGCTACATCCGCCAGCGCGAGGTCGTCGAGGCCGGCGGCTCGCTCGTCGATGTCGTCGACAGCCTGATCGCCGAGCTGCATGCGGACATGCCGGCCCCGCGCTCCGCGGTGCTGGAGAAGCTAGGCAAGCAGGCCGTCGGCGCCGCGGACTGAGCGTCGCGCGTTCGCGGAATGCGTCAGTTCGCGTAGAGCTGGAGCTCGGTCGCGAAACGATCCGCGATCTCGATGCACGAGCCCAGGTCGGGGTGTCTCACGATGACCATTCCATCGGAGATGAGCGTCATCATCCAGTCGCGACGTGGCGCTCCGATGGGAAGCAGATCGATCGAGCACACCCACTCGTCGTAATCCGAGAGCAGTCGGGACAACCCTTCGATGTGCGTGATCCTGCCCTGTCCCTGCGCGCGCTTGAAGATTGAGGCTGCGTTGTAGCGGCGCTCGATCGGCTCTGACAAGTGTCCGTGGACGAGTGCCTCGGCCCATTGCTGAAACAGGTCGAGGTCGTTGGCGAAATTCATCACGTCCACCGTGCGAGCGCCCGGCGGGCGTGCGCCGATCTCGCCGAAGACCACCTCGCCATTGTCGCGCCGGTACCACTCCATGTGTGTGAACCCGTCGCGAAATCCGAGCGCGCGCAATACGTCGCGACCCATGGCGCGGCCGCTCGAGAGCTCGGGCGCGTCGATGTCGCGCACCACCATCGTCACCGGGCTGATCCACTCGAGCTGGCGAGCGATCAACGGCCGCGGGCGGTACCAGGCGACGTTGTCGAAGAGCACCTCGCCGCCGGCGCAGATGGTGTCGTAGGTGAACTCCTGCCCGTCGATGAACTCCTCGANNGGCGCAGATGGTGTCGTAGGTGTACTCGGATGCCTCGACGAACTCCTCGACGCTCACCTCGTCGACCCAGACGAGCTTGGGGATCACGCTGTCGAGCACAACTTCGCTATCGACACGGTAGGTATCGGCTGACCCTGCGCCGGAAATCGGCTTGACGATGATCGGATAGCCGATGCGCTCCGCCGCGTTGCGAACCTCCGTCGCGGTGGTGCAGCGGTAGTGGTGCGGCGTGCGGATCCCGGCGGCGTCGAGCACCTGCTTCATGCGCTCCTTGTCGCGAAAGGGGATCGTCTGCTCGACAGTCATCCCGGGAACGCCGAGTGCCTCGCGGATCCGCGCCGCGAGCACCATCGTCGGCTCCCAGAGCGAGGCGACGTGGTCGATGTGGATCCCGGCNNGCGCGCTGCACGACCTCGTGCACGATCGCGTCCTCATATGCAAATGACGGGATCTGCCAGTAGGCGGCGAGGTTGTCGCGGGCCATGTCCGGAAGTGCCGAGACGTGCTGGTCGCCCGCGCCGATGACCTGCGCGCCTGCGCGCGCAAGCCCGCGTGCGAAGAAGGGCATCTCCGCCGGGTAACCGGGCGAGATCATGAGCACGGC
>PKXZ01000014.1 GCA_003132525.1 Candidatus Dormiibacterota bacterium
CTCACCGAGGCGGTGCGGCGCAGGCCGTACAGCGTGCTCCTGCTCGACGAGATCGAGAAGGCACACCCGGACGTGTTCAACATCCTGTTGCAACTCCTCGAAGACGGACGCCTCACCGACGGACAGGGTCGCACCGTCGACTTCCGCAACTGCGTGATCATCATGACCAGCAACCTCGGTTCGCAGCTCATCGCCGAGGTGCCACCGGAGGCCGATGCCACGGTGTGGGAGCGCGTGCGCGAGGCCGTGCTCACCGAACTGCGCACCAGCTTCCGCCCCGAGTTCCTGAACCGCGTGGACGACATCATCCTGTTCTCCCGGCTCGACCGCACCCAGCTGCGTCAGATCGTCACCATCCAGCTGCGCGGAGTCCGCGACCGGCTCGCGGCACGCAAGCTCACCCTCGACGTCACCGAGGCCGCAGTGGACGCACTTGCCGAAGAGGGCTACGACCCGACGTACGGAGCACGCCCACTCAAGCGAGTCATCCAGCGCCGCCTGCAGGATCCCATCGCCATGGCGATCCTCGAAGGACGTTTCACTGACGGTGACACCGTCGCGGTTGACGCCAACGATGGCCAGATCACGATCGCCCGCGCCGAGCCCAGCGCGTCCCCGGTGGTCGCCGAAAGCGCCAGCGCCTGATCGCGGTCAGGTCCGCGCCGGAGCGGCTCTCGCCGCAAGCACCGACCCGCAGAGGATCAGGACGAATCCCACGCCGATGCCGACGGTCAGGCGTTCGTGGAGCAGGATCACACCGAGCGTGATCGCCACCGCCGGGTTCACGTACGTGATGACCGTCGAGCGAACCGGGCCGATCTCGCGAATCAGCGCGAAGAAGATGAGGAACGCGAGCGCGGTGCAGACCACACCGAGCGTGATGACGGCAGCGACCGCCTGCCCCGAGGGCCAGACGTGTGGCAGCTGGATGAGCGCCGCCGGCGCGTAGGCCACCGCGGCCAGGAGCAGGGAGCTCGCGATCACCCCGAGCGCGGGGAGATCGCTCAACTTCCGATTGATGATGTAGGGGCCGACCGCGTAGCAGACGGCCACCACGAGCACCTCCGCGATCGCGCCGAATGTCGAGGACGAGATGTCGAACCCGACGAGCACGCCGACGCCCACGAGCCCGACGCCGAGGCCGAGGATCCGGCGCCACCCATGGCGCTCGCCGCTATGCGTGAGCAACCCGATCACGACGCCGATGAGCGGCACCGTCGAGACGAGGAGCCCCGACAGTGAGCTCGAGATGCGCAGCTCGGCGTCCGAGAGCAACACCCAGGGGAGCGCCATCTCGATGACCGTGTACGCGGCGATCCATCGCCAGCGTCCGAGCACCGGACGGATGTCGACGCGGCTGAGCGCGATCGGGACGAGCAGGACGGCACCGAGCGCGAGCCGGACGAAGACGAGGTCGACCGGACCCAGCCCCTTGAGCGCGACCTTGATGAGCAGATACGGGATTCCCCAGATCACGCACATTGCGATGAAGAGGACCAGGCCGCGTCTGCTCACGGCGAGATCTTCTACGCTGTGCGGCTCCACATGGAACAGCCCCCTCCATCACGAGCCCCGAGCCCGCTGCTCCTGGCCGTCTCATCGCTCTTCGTGGCGACGCTGGTGGCATCGAACATCCTCGCCGTCAAGATTGCCGACATCGGCCCGTTTTCGGTTCCGGCCGCGATCGTGATCTTCCCGCTCGCGTATCTCTTCGGCGACGTGCTCACGGAGGTCTGGGGCTACCGCGTGGCGCGCACCGTCATATGGACCGGCTTCTTCGCGAACATCGTCGTCGTCCTCTTCATCGCCGCCGCGATTGCCATCCCCGCCGACTCGCACTACACCGACCAGGCCGCATACGCACGAGTGCTCGGTGAGAGCCCGCGCCTAGTTCTCGCCTCGCTCACCGCATACCTGCTCGGAGAATTTCTCAACGCCTTTGTGCTGGCACGCCTGAAGATAGCGACCAAGGGTCGCTTCCTCTGGACACGCACCATCGGCTCGACACTCGTCGGCCAAGGGGTCGACAGCGCCGTGTTCATCTCACTCGCATTCGCCGGCACTCAACCGTGGTCTGTTCTGCTCGTCATCATTCGCGATGTGTGGGTAGTGAAGGTCCTCTACGAGGTCATCGCGACGCCAATCACCTACGCACTCGTCACCGTCCTGAAGCGCGTCGAAGGCGTGGACACCTACGACCGCGACACCAAGTTCGCACCAATCCCACTCGCATCACTGCGTGCACGCCTGCGAGGAGCGCAACCATGACCGACGAGCTCTACGGAACCCGCGCCATCCGTGAAGCAGGACTCGAAGCGTTCGACAACCGCACCCCAGAACGCGACTACACGATCCAGTTCACGATTCCCGAATTCACCTGCCTCTGCCCGATCTCCGGCTTCCCAGACTTCGCAACACTGCACATCCGCTACGTGCCCGGCCCCCGATGCGTCGAGCTGAAATCCCTGAAGCTCTACATCAACGGCTACCGCAACAAGAACGTCTACCACGAGGACGTCGTCACCATCGTCCTAGGAGACTTGGTCTCACTCCTTGCGCCGCGCTACTGCGAAGTGGTCGGCGACTTCAACGTCCGCGGAAACATCAAGACGGTGGTGAGAGCAAAGCATCGCGAAACAACGTGGGACGGCGACGTCGACCCGTGGTGGCCGGCAGCAGGAAACGAAGTACTGAGGGGCTCGTAGCCGCTACCCACCGACGTCCCAGTGAGGAACGGGGCTCGGAGGGCATGGCCGCCACCNNCCGCCCCTGTCGCCGCACGCATCCGCCAGGGAAAGCGGCTTATATGTCGCCCGCAGTACCCCGTTTCGGAAAGTTCCGGGGCATACTGCACGCCAAGTCACGGCACCGCGCCGCTTCATAGCACCGGTTTTCTCCACATCTCAGCACCAGATTTCGATGGCTATACACACACTTCCCGCCGGCTGGTCGCTCCTCGCCACGCGTCCGCGCGACGAGTTGCATCAGGCACTCCTGACGAGTACGTATGAGCGCTCTTTCGAGGATGTCCCGGTTGACTGGTGGGACGCGTCGATCGACGCTTGGCGGCCCACTTCGATCGTTCGTCTGCTTGGTGGCGTGTGGGACGTGAGTCGTGACGTCGAGGTGCTCGTGCCCGATGAGGGTGGGCCGTCGCCTGCTCGGATCAGCATCGCCCAGGTGCGGCTTTCCCGGCTGCTGACGGCCGGCATCTCGCGGTACTGGGTGGCCCGGTACCAGAAGCTCCTCGTTCTTCGCCTGGTGGAGCAGGCGTCCGTACTCGGCGGCGACCCGGATCCGTTGCGCCGGTTGGCGGCACGCCTCCGACACCAGGAATCGCTCGCGTACGACGTCTGGGCGACGGCGTATTTGACCGGAGCTCGCGACGGCGTCGATTTGCCTCCCGAGGTTCCGCCCGCCACCGATGACAACGGCTGGGAGCCGGCGGGGGATGACGACCCCGCGGCGATCATCCACGCCGCGGTGCGAGTTCTTGCCGCTGATCTGCTGAGGCTGGACGAAGCGCTCGAGGAAGCCGGCGCAACAGCCGCTGAGCGCGCGGCCCATCCGTTGCTCTCCGCGATCACGTCGCTCCTGCTGCGCTCGCCGGCCACGCCGATGGTCAGCCCAGCGGGATCCGATTCTCGCCTGGCCTGAGCAGCACGCGGACCGCCGCGTCGTTGCGGCAGTCATCGCGGACGCGGAGCCAGAGCCGGTCGCCGTCAACCTCGAAGCCGGCACCCGACGGTGCGAGGACGGCGACAACCTGCGGATCGATGGCGCCAACGCCGTCGAACGCCGGAACCCCGCCGGCGATGGCGAGGACCGGACGCAACGCCTCCAGCCGCCGTGACCATGCGCCGATCGGAATTCTCGGCATCGGCTCCCCGAGCAAGGTTGCCAGCAGCAGGGCCAGCCCTCCGATGTTCGACCGCGCCGGCTCTTCGATGTGGTCCGAGAGTGCCCGCTCGTGGATGAGTCCGGTGATGACCTCGCGAGCCCGAACCGTGGAGTCGTCCGGGGGCACCGCCACCCAGTGCGCTCGTAGGCCGGCGCGGGCGCTGAAGCCGCCATCGACAACGATGCATCCCGGCACCGAAGCAGCGGCTGCCTCGATGGTCTCGAGCTTCGTGCCAGACCCGGTCGGGCTGCCCGGAGCCAGTCCCGTCTCCTCGTCCCAGGAACGCGTCGCACGGGAGACGCGACCGTCACGGACTGCGGCGAGCGGGAGCGCAAGGCGTCGGATGCCGAGCTCGAGCGTGGCGGCGAGGGCGCCATCGCCGGTCGCTCGGGGCGGATACACCGTCCCGCCGATCGCGTCCGCCGCGATGCGCGCGAAGCCGAGGCCCCACCGGTCGCGCTCAGCCCTGCGGCGCGCGGTGGCGACCCGGGGCGAGGCGCCCGCGTGACGCCAGACAACCCGAAACGTGGTGCGGTCGACCTCGAGGCGGATGGCGGTGGCCGCGTCGTGCCGTTCGGCGTTGACCGCGAGCTGGACGAGGACCAACGCCGCAATCTCCGGACCGAGCACGGGACGAGGTGACCCCGCGACCGTGTCGACACTCAGGCCGGTGCGCGCGGTGATCCCCGCGCGAGCCAGGTCGACGACGTCGTCGCTCGTGCCCCATCCGCCGGGTTCGCGACCGGCGACAAGCCGCAGCGATCCTGCGAGCATGCGAACTCGCTGCGCCTGGGTGCCGGTCAGCCCGAGCGCCGCATCGTCGATCGCGTCGAGGAGCCTGCTGAGCAGCTCGTCGCAGTGCGCAGAGGCGGGCTGCGTTCGAACCACCAGACGCACGCTGCGCACCGGGTAGGAGACTGCGCCAGGCCCCGGTCCGTCCCATTCCGGGGTTCGCGCGATCACAGCTCCTGCGGCGTCCACCAGGGCTGCGGCGAGGGGAAGCTCGGCAATCTCGGCCAGGGTGAGATTCACGCCTCGTCCGAGGGCTGAGCCGCTCCCTCGGACGCGGTGACGCTCAGCCGGTATTTGCGATTGCCGTGACTCACCAGGCGTACCGCGGAATTGTGCGTGTGCAGCCATTCGCCAAAGCGGCGAACGGCCTTGGTTGCCGTATCCGAGTGGAACGTCACGATCTCGGGGTGGTGCACCACCAGCCGGATCGCCTCGCGGTGATGGTGCTGGTCGAGGCTTGGCAGATGCACGACGACGGTCCCGTCATGGATGCGGAGGTCGCCGACTGTGCGGTCGAGCATTCGGTCGATGCGCTCGAGCAGTGAAGCATCGCCATCGCGCTTGTCATGGAGCAGCGCGCGGGGATGCGAACGTTGGATCTGGCTGCGGACGTTGAACGCGTCGATGTTCTGCGAGTACACGATCACAGGACATTCGCGGAGCTCGCGCGCGAGTCGCGAGAGCACATCGCCGCTGCTCGCGCTGCGATCCGGAGCCTTGCCGAGATCCCAGTCGATGATGGCGAGCACCGGCCGGCTCGAGTAGCGGTTGTTCTCGAGCAGCGAGAGAGCGCGTGATGCGCTGCGCGCCCCGAGTGGATGAAACCGCCTGCGCGCGAAGTGGTCCTGCAGCTCGTCGAGCGTCTCGGCGTCGTCCTCGAGGATGAGCACCTCCGGGTTCGCTCTCATCGGGCCGCCCCGACATGGGAACGGACGAGGCGGACGCATGCTCCATCGCGTTGCGCAGACCAGCCTGCGTTGTGCCGGGCGAGCGCATTCGACACGGCACGGAAGTTGTGCGTGGGGAGCGCGAATCCATGCGGGTACGCCGCAACCAGCGATTCGAGAGTCGCGCCACGCATCAGCGTGCCGTCATCGAGCTCGACGCCACTGCCGGGCGCCAGGCGCATGCCGCCGACGTCCGCGACGCAGGCTCGCCTCACCGCGTCGAGCAAGGCGGCGGGCCGGTCGAAGTACCGGGCATGGCCCGGGAGCCCGGCAGCCGGATCGCCGAGCCAGTACGTGAGCACCGGACGGTGACGCAGGACCGAGGCGAGTGCCGGTGTCAGTGACACGGCGCTGCCGATGACCATCCACGGCCAGGGAATGCACGCGGCCGTGATCTCGTCGGCATCCTCCGAGCGCGCATCGCGGATGACCGCCATCCCGCCCGGCACCGCGTCATGCACGGCCACGGCGAGTTCGCCGTCGACCGTCACCACGAGGATGGCCCGGCCTCGATCCGGGGCGCGCACGCCAAGCATCCATGGAGCGTCGGTGACCCCCACGAAGCATCCCTCCCAGCCGGGCCTCACGGGCGAACGCAAGGGTCCGTGCCCGCGACCGGCCACAGCCAGTGTAGTGGTGACAGGGGCGGGGCGGGCCGGCGAGGCGGACACGGACACTCAGTAACCATCGGCCCCGGATCGGGACATTGCGCGGACAGACACAACGCCTCGCGACATGGCAGACTGAACGCGGTATGTCGACCTCAGACGCCGGGGAGCCAGCCGCCGATACGGTCCGGCTGGCGCTCAGCGAGATCCTGCACCGTCCCCTCGTCGACAGCGCGGGCGGCCGCCTCGGCCGGGTCGATGATGTCATCGCCCGGTTCGCCGAGGGCGGCTACCCTCCGGTGACCGGCCTGGTCGGGCGGATTGCCGGCCGGAAGCTGTTCATTCCTCGCGACCGCATCGCCGAGATGAAGCCCGGCGGCGTCAAGCTGGCGGGGGAGGACCTCAACCTCGCCCACTTCGAGCGTCGCCAGGGAGAGGTCCTGCTCGGCGACGACGTGCTCGGCCGCCGGCTGATCAGCGTTGACGCCGGCAAGCTCGTGGTTGCCCACGACATCGAGCTGCGGTACCAGGACGCACGGTGGGTCGTCGCGGGCGTCGACACCCGTCCGCGAGGTCTGCGCGGCCGCTTCCTTGGCGGTCGCAACGAGACCCCGGGCTTCGTCGACTGGGCCGCCGTCGAGCCCTTCGTCGGACACGTTCCCAGCTCGCGACTGCTCATGCCACTCCGCCGTCTGCGTCGCCTCCATCCCGCGCAGATCGCCGACCTCGTCGAGGCCGCATCGCACGACGAGGGCGAAGAGATCATCTCGGCCGTGCACGGCGATCCAGAGCTCGAGGCCGATGTCTTCGAGGAGCTGAACACCGAGCACCAGGTTGAGTTTCTTCGCGACAAGTCCGACGCTGAAGCAGCTGCGGTGCTCGCCGAGATGGGTCCGGACGACGCCGCCGACCTGGTCACCGAGCTCGACCAGCCGCGGCGCGCGCCGATTCTTTCGCTGCTCCCGCCGTCGCAGCAGGCCAAGGTGCGGGCGTTGCTCAGCTATGGACAGAGCAGCGCGGGTGGGCTGATGAGTCCCGACTTCGTGTCCGTCGCTTCCGATGCGACGGTGGCCGACGCGCTTGCCGCAGCACGCGCCGCGGACGTTCTTCCCCAGGTCGTCGCTGACGTCTTTCTGCTCGACGACCACCACCTCGCGGGTTCCGTGCCGCTCATCGAGCTGCTTCGCACCGACGGTGCGACCCGGATCTCGGACCTGGTGGAGCACAGCAATGCGTCAGTGAACGTCGACGACGATTTTCCTGAGGTTGCGCGGCGCATGGCCGATTTCAACCTCACAGTCGTCGCGGTGCTCGACGACGACAATCGGGTCGTCGGCGTCATCACCGTTGACGATGTGCTCGAGGCGATGCTGCCCGACTCATGGCGACGTCGCGCGGAGGCGGACGGGGACTGACCTCGGACCTTCGGGTCCGCTGCGGGTTGTACACTCCAGGTACGGCAACCACTTTCTTTGGGGTGTATTCACTAGTACATGGACGGCGGCGACAGTCCCCAGTCCCGGCAACTCGCGGGCCCGCCCGTATCGAGGTAGCGACGCACTCGTGACCTCCTGAGCGGTCAGGCCCGCTCAGTCTTGCCGTCATCGACGGTGGGAGGTCCGAATTTGACGAAGGAGAAGGCTCGCAGGACGGCCGCCAAGGTGGCGCCCGCCTCGAAGGCGATGCCCGATGACGCCCATCACGGCGACATCCGCGGCGCCTTCGGAACCATCGGCGAGCACGATCCCACCGGTGCGCGCACGTTGCGCCGCAGGCTGCTTGCGTTTGCGGCGATCATCGGTCCGGGCCTGATCGTGATGGTGGGGGACAACGACGCAGGCGGCGTCTCGACGTACGCAGCCGCTGGTCAGGACTACGGAACGAGCTTGCTCTGGACACTGCTGCTGCTCATTCCCGTGTTGATCGTCAATCAGGAGATGGTGGTTCGCCTCGGCGCGGTTTCCGGCGTAGGACATGGACGGCTCATCTTCGAGCGATTCGGCAAGATCTGGGGTCGCTTCGCGGTGAGCGATCTCTTCGTCCTCAACTTCCTCACGATCGCAACCGAGTTCATCGGCATATCGCTGGGCGCCCAGTACTTCGGCGTTCCCGCGTGGGTTGCCGTGCCACTCGCCGGACTCCTGCTCGTCGGCATCACCGTCACCGGTCGTTTCGAGACGTGGGAGCGGCTGATGTTCGTCATCCTCTTCGGCAACCTGCTCTGCATCCCGCTGATGTTTCTCTGCCATCCAACCCTTGGTCCCGTGGTCCAGCACTTCGTCATCCCGGGTGTGCAGGGTGGCTTCAAGTCCGATGGGGTGCTGCTCATCGTCGCCATCGTCGGAACCACGATCACACCGTGGCAGCTGTTCTTCCAGCAATCCAACGTCGTCGACAAGCGCATCACACCCCGGTGGATCCCGTACGAGCGCGCGGATACCGTTATGGGTGCTCTGATCGTCGTCATCGGCGCGAGCGCGATCATGATTGCCACGGCCTTCGCCTTCGGTCACAACGGTACCGGGGCGGGAAACGTGAATGCGTTCACCAATGCTCACGACCTCGCCAACGAACTGACGTCGCATATCGGTCCGGCGGCCGGCGCGATCTTCTCCATCCTGCTCATCGATGCGTCCATCGTCGGAGCGAGCGCGGTGACGCTCTCGACCTCGTACGCGTTCGGCGATACCTTCGGCATCAGGAACTCGCTGCACAGATCCTGGCGCGAGGCGCGGCAGTTCTATGCGATGTTCACCGGACTGGTGGTTCTGGCGGCTGCTTTCGTCCTCATCCCCGGTATCCCACTCGGTCTGGTCACGACCGCGGTGCAGGCGCTCGCGGGCGTCATGTTGCCGAGCGCGTGTCTATTCGTCCTGTTCCTGTGCAACGACCGCGATGTGCTCGGACCCTGGGTGAACCGGCCATGGTTCAACCTGCTTGCGTCGCTGATCTTGGGCGTGCTGCTGATCCTCTCGGTCATCCTCGTGGTATCGACGATCTTCCCGGCCATTGACGTCGCGCGACTGTTCCTGATCCTCGCCGCTGTCATGGTGGTCGGATTGGCGTTCGCGATCGCAATCAACATTCGAGCCCGCCTGGCGATGCCGCCGGATCCGCGGATGCAGGAAGATCGAGAGACCTGGCGGATGCCATCCCTCGCCTTGCTCAGTCAGCCCGTGAAGTCGCGCGGTCGCTTGATCGCGCTCTGCACGGTGCGCGGCTATGCGATCGTCGCGATGGTGAGCCTGCTCATCAAGACAATCCTCACAGCCCACGGCAGTCACTAGGAATGGTCGTCACATGAGCGGCTGGGTGATGCTCGCAATCCGTTGACGCGAGGGTTGTACACTTCGGTCAACGGCAACCACATTCATGGAGTGGAGACACCAGAAACATGGACGGCGGCGAAAGACCCAAGTCCCGGCGAATCGTGGGTCGGTCCACGTCGAGGTAACGACGCACTCGTGACCTCCTGAGCGGACGGGCCCGCTCAGTCTTGCCGTCATCGACGGCCGGAGGTCCGAAATGGCGAAGGAGACGGCTCGCAAGGCCAACGCCAAGGTGGCACGTGGCAACACGGCAGTCCTCGACGAAGCACATCTCGGAGACATCCGCGGCGCTTTCGGCACCATCCCTGAGCACGAGACCAACACCCCACGCACGTGGCGACGTCGCCTCCTCGCGCTGGCGGTGATCATGGGTCCCGGCCTCATCGTGATGGTCGGGGACAACGACGCGGGCGGGGTCTCCACATATGCCCAGGCCGGACAGAACTACGGCACGAGCCTGCTCTGGACGCTGGTGTTTCTCATCCCTGTACTGATCGTCAATCAGGAGATGGTCGTTCGCCTCGGCGCGGTGACGGGCGTCGGGCACGGCAGGTTGATCTTCGAGCGTTTCGGCCGTTTCTGGGGCTGGTTCGCCGTCGGCGACCTGTTCATCCTCAACTTTCTCACCATCGCGACCGAGTTCATCGGAATCTCGCTTGGCGCCGCGTACTTCGGAGTGTCTCCGTATCTCGCCGTGCCACTCGCAGGGATCCTGCTGATCGGCATCACCGTGACCGGTCGTTTCGAGACATGGGAACGGCTGATGTTCGTGATTCTGTTCGGGAATCTGCTGATCGTCCCGTTGGTGATCCTCAGCCACCCGAGCTGGGCTCAGGTCGTCCACGACCTGGTCATTCCGGGCATGCGCGAGGGCACCAAAGACGGCCTCACGTCGGATGGCGTGCTGCTGATCATCGCGATCGTCGGCACCACGGTTGCGCCGTGGCAGCTCTTCTTTCAGCAGTCCAACGTCGTCGACAAGCGAATCACTCCACGATGGATCCCTTACGAGCGAGCCGACACCGTCATCGGCGCGTTCGTCGTGGTCATCGGCGCAATTGCGATCATGGTGACAACCGCCTTCGCATTTCACGGCACGTCGCTGGCCGGGCACTTTGTCAACGCCGGGACCGTCGCGGCGGGTCTCGCGGCGCATCTCGGGTCGGCAGCGGGCGCGCTCTTCGCGATCCTGCTCATCGACGCGTCGATCATCGGAGCGAGCGCGGTGACCCTCGCGACGTCATACGCGTTCGGCGACACCTTCGGGATCAGACACTCACTGCACCGTCCATGGCGTGAGGCCAAGCCCTTTTATGCGACGTTCACTGTCCTCGTGGTCCTTGCCGCGGCGCTCACGCTCACCCCAGGGGCACCGTTGGGACTGATCACCACCGCTGTGCAGGCTTTGGCCGGCGTGCTGCTGCCCAGCGCGAGTCTCTTCCTGCTCCTCCTGTGCAACGACCGTGAGGTGCTCGGACCATGGGTGAATTGCATGTGGTTGAACATCGTCGCGACGCTGATCCTGGGCATCCTGGTGATGCTGTCGCTCATCCTGGTCGTCACGACCGTGTTCTCGTCGGTGAACGTTCCGGTCCTGCTCGCGATCCTGTCCGCTGTCATGTTGATCGCGCTTGGCGCGGTGACGGCGTTCACGACTCGCGGCCGGCACGCACGGCCGCCGGACACGTTTGATCGCGAGGACCGCGAAACGTGGCGCATGCCGCCGCTGGCGCTCCTGACGCGACCAGTCCAGTCGCGCAGCCGCCTCGTGGCCCTGTACTCGATGCGTGGCTACCTTGTGATCGCCGTCCTGCTCCTGCTCGTCAAAGCCGTCCAGCTGGGAATCGGCCACTAGCCAGCGATTGCGACGTCCTCGAAGGGCGTGACGCACGGGCGGCCGGGCGCGTGCTCGTACACGACTCGCCCGCTTCCCGCGATGACGGTCGATGCCGACACCGTGCCGTAGACATCGCCGTGGATGCACGCTGCTTCGACCGGCGAGTCGCTCGCCGACGTGTGGTCGGCGAGCATGGCCCTCAATCCCGCGATGGTCACGGCGGGATCATCACTGGCCGACAGCACGCGATCCATCCCGGCGCGCAGCATCACCACCTTCGCGCTGCGGATGTCGTCGACATCGCGCGTCGTGAGCACGTGCGGGCCGGGAGCGAGCTCGACAATACGCACCGGACCGGAGTCGTCGACATGTGCGACCAGCGCTCGGTTGCCGTCAACCCAGAGCACGTTGACGGGGTTGTAGCGGGCATGGCCGAGGTCGGCGAGCCGAGCCCGGATGTCCCCCCGATCGCCGCTGAGCAACGCGACCGGGATCTCCCCACGAGAGCGACGCGCGGGGTCGGGTGGCATCGGTGGGCCTTCGCCCGGGTGCCGGTTGGTCACGGCGCAGATCGCCCCGTCCGCCGCCACCGCGAGCCACGTCCCGCCGGCGACGAGGTCCCGGCCCCCGGCGATCATCGGGTCCTCACTGAGCACCCCGGGCGGCGCGCTCGGGCGGGCGATCAGCTCATCGCGATTCGCCGCAAGCACGATCGGCGCGGCGGGGGGGTCTCTCCAGGCGAGGAGGATCGTGCACACCGGCCGAATCGTATGCGGACCGTCAACGCTGGTGTGACCGCTGTGAACAGGGCCTCGCGACGCCGTGACGACCCGCCGACTTCCATCTCGTTTGGCGGTATTAAGACCACAGTTGGAACACGTCAATGACCGCAAACGTCATCTATAGGCTCACACCCCGTCGGCGCCCGAGAGGACGCGCGGCCGTCGCGCTGCTGCCTGGCGTCTTCGCGCTCATGCTCGTAGGGGTCTCAGGTGTTGCCGCAGCCGCGAGTCCGGCTGCATCACCGACGGCAACGCCTGCATCGACGCCGTCGCCAAGGGTCTGCCACCACGGCACGAACGCCAAGGGCTGCTGCTCGAGAAAGAACCTGTGCCCCACTCCAACCCCCACGCTGACACCGACCCCGTCTCCCAGCCCGACGGGCGGGGGCAACCAGGGCAATCCCGGTGGCGGCGGATCGACCCCCACTCCAACAGCCGCGCCGACGAGCACTCCCGCACCCACTCACAACCCCGCGCCGACGCCCACCTCCAAGCCGGTGACCACCGGGGGATCAGGCGGCAGTCACTCGTCGCCCGGGAGCGGTTCCAGCGGCACCTCCGGAGGACCCACCGGCGACGTCGACGCCGCGCGCACCCAGACCCAGGCCGTCCCCACGCCGTTCGCGCCGCTCACCACCGCCGTGACCGCGGTGACCGCGGGTCAGGGCCTCGATGCCGCGAGGATCCCACCCGTCGAAGCGCTCACGCCGCTGAGCGGGCTTGACTTCGGCAGCGGCCTCAACGTGGGACCGATCCTTCTCTTGATCGACCTGATCGGGATCGGCATGTTGTTCTACCTCGTGCGCACCCGCTGGCTCGCCGCCGAGGACTGAGCCACCGCGACGGGCCCTGCGCCCTCGCCGATCCCCACCAACCCCCGGTCGATCGCCGCCGCTGTGACCGCTGCGGCATGACGCGCGGCGTCGGCGAGCGCGGTTCCCCGAGCGAGCTCGGCGGTGAGCGTCGCCGAATGAGTGCACCCGGTCCCATGGGTGGCTGTCCCCTCCACCCACGCGATCGGAATCTCGACATGATCGGTGCCGTTGAAGAGCAGGTCTGAGCCTTCGCCGTCGCCGCCGGTGATCACCACGGCGCGGGCGCCGCGGGCAACGATCCGTTCGGCGAGCGTCCGGCGGTCGCCGTCCGTTCCGGCAAGAACGCGGGCCTCGGCGAGGTTGGGGGTCACCACGGCCGCCAGGGGCAGGAGCGAGCCGATGAGCACCTCGACAGCCTCGGGGTCGAGGAGCGCCGCACCCGTGCTGGCGCGCAGGACGGGATCGATCACCAGCAGTGTCGGGTGGTCTCTGAGGAAGTCCGCGACGGCGGCGACGATCTCCGCCGACAGGAGCGCACCCGTCTTCGCGGCATCCACGCCGATGTCGGCGTACACCGCCTCGAGTTGGGCGGTGATGACCCAGGCGGGCAGTGGGTACGTGGCCAGAATCGCGGTGGTGTTCTGGGCGGTCACCCCGACGATGGCCGTCATCCCGTGGCATCCGGCGGCGGTGAAGGCCTTGAGATCAGCCTGGATCCCCGCGCCACCGCCGGAATCCGAGGTCGCGATCGACAGGCAACGCGGTGGTGTCACCGGCCCATCGTAGATGGAGGCGAGCTTCGCCTCAGCCGGCGATGTGCGCCGGCTCCGGAGTCCGTGCGATCACCGGTGTCCGGGCGGCATCGTCGAACACGACAAAGCGGTTCTTGCCCTGGCGCTTGGCGAGGTACATGGCCATGTCGGCGCGACGCATCAACTCCTCGGGTTCCGGGGCGTCAGCGGCGTCCTCGACGACGGCGACACCGACACTCGCCCCGATGGTGATCATGGCGTCGCCCATCGGGATCGGCCGCCGCAGCGTTTCGATGATCCGGCCCGCAACCACGGCGGCATCACTGAAGTGGCGCATGCCGTCGAGGAGCATGCCGAACTCGTCGCCACCGAGGCGCGCGGCAAGGTCGAGCTTGCGCACCTGCACGCGCAGGCGAGCTGCCACCGCGCTGAGCACTTGATCACCGACGGCGTGTCCGAAGGTGTCGTTGATCTCCTTGAACCCGTCGAGGTCGATGAACATCACCGCCACCGGTCGCTGCGAACTCGCGAGCTGCGAGAGCGACGTCGCGACGGTCTCGATGAACAGCGACCGGTTGGCGATCTGGGTGAGCGGGTCGTAGAAGGCGCGCCGCGCGAGCTCCGCTTTCTCGACCGACATCGCCTTGATCGCCTCGGCGAGCTGGCCGTTCTCGAGGGCGACGCTGATGAGGCCGGCAACGGTGCTCAACAGGTTCTGCTCGTGGGTTCCGAACTTGACACCGCGTGTTGGGTTGAGCAGTAACAGCATCCCCTGGGGGCCCTCGAGTCCGCGCAGCACCACCACCGTTCCGGCGGTTGCCGAACGTTCCGCCAGCGCCAGTCCGAGCGACTGGTCCCTGGCCACAGCCCCGGTCAGGATCGCGTTGGTCCGGAGCTCGTTGAGCACCTCCTGCTCGGCGAAGGTCAGATCCGACGTGGTCGCCTGCGCCTGTTCGTCGTCGCCCGAGGAGTTGAACCGGACCGCCGGGCCGCGCACTTCCGGGATGACCACGAGCTCGGCGCGCTCGACGTCGAACATCTTGGTGATGCCGTTGAGCAGCTCACCCGCTCGCTCGCCAACCTGACGTGTCGAATGCAGGATCTCGGTGGTCCGGTACCGGAACTCGTTGCGGTCCGCGCGACGCTGACTCTCACCGGCGGCGATCTGGCCCGCGAGCACGAGGAGCACCGGCGGAACGAGCGCGAAGGCGAGGATCGGGCGTGTCGTCAGGATGATCAAGGCAACGACTCCGAGCGAGGCGTTCGTGGTCGTGGCGATGACCTGGAACAGGTATGCGCGCGCAACCTCTCCAACGTCGAGCCGCCCCTGCGCGATCGTGGTGCCGAGGTTCAACGCGAGCGGATAGACGATCCAGCCGGCCACGATCATCGCGGCGGCGAAGGCGGCGATGCTGTGGACCGCAAGCGGATCCGAGGGAACTGGTCCAACCGCGTTGAACACAAGGACTGCAGCGCCGATGTAGACGACGTCGAGGGCGACGTTGGCGAAGTCCTTGACCCAGCGAACGCGCCGCTGCCGTGTCCAGCTGGCGAGCAGGACACCGACAACGTAGCACCCGAGCAGCTGGTGCGGGTCGACGAGGAACAGGCCGATCGCAACCGGGATCTCGGTGAGCGAGAGCGTCGACACCTCACGGTGGACGCGCACGTGGACGAAGAGCAGGCTCGTCGCGTAGCAGATGGCCAGCTCGGTCCACCAGGGGATGGCCCCCATGAGCGTGACCCGGTGGACGTCGCGCAGCGGCAGCAGCCAGATGGCGGCGCCGATGATCGCGAGGACGACGGAGAAGACGACGAGCCGCTGCGGACCGTTGAGCCGGCCGATCCGGGCACGCGCTCGTGCCATGAGGACCGGTGGATGCGCCACCGACATCTCGGTCATGTCACGTCACGACGCGGCTGTCCCCCGAGCATGTGCAAAGACCTCCTGTCAGACCAGCGGTCAGCCCCCCAAGACCGGCGGCTCGATTGTGTCGCGACATCGGGCCGCTTCTATCCACGGGAGCGTCACATCGTGGTAACGACACCGGAACGGCACTGTCAGACATGAATTCGCCGCTTGGTCCGCGAGTAGTCCGACGCCGTCACATAGCCTCGTCACATGACCATCACAGACGACCGTTCCACCACGCCGACACCGCCTGCCGCACCGCCGTCCTACGTCCGCCGGCATCCCATCATCGCCGCCTTTGGCGTGCTCTCAGGGCTCTCGTTGTTCTCGGCGCTCTGGCCGTTCAGTGCCATCGTGGTCGGGGTCGTCGTAGCGGGTCACGCTACCGGGCTCGATCGCGCCGCTCTCCATCTCGCGGAACGCCTCGCGATTCGAGTCAGGTCGTCGCTGCACGATCACGTCCATCCCGAACCGGAGCCGGCGGCGCCGGTCGCACCGCAACCGCCTGCGCCGGCCTCACCGGCTCCTCGGCGCGAGGTGCATGCTCCAGCGGCCCCGTCGCCTCCCGCACCGCAATCCCGTCGCGCTCCACATCCCCACGCGCCGACCACGCATCACCATGAGCCGGCTCGTCGCCCGAAGTGCGTGGACCGGGAGGTCGGGGCCAGGCGGGACGGTCCCGGGCTCTGAGCCTCGGGTCACATCACCCCAGCCGGGCGCGGGCGTCGCTGAGCCGCTGCAGCGACTTCTCCTTGCCGAGGAACGCCATGGCCTCGATCACCGGCAATCCGGTGGGGGAGCCGAGGACGGCGACGTACAGGACGCGGAAAGCGTCGCGCGGCTTGACCCCGGCGGCGTCGGCCACGACGCGAAGCAGCTCGACGAGCGCCGCCTGGTTGTCGAGACCTCCGTCAACGATCGCTTCGATGCAGGCGCCGATCATCGCAACCGCCGTCGCCTGATCGACCTTCTTCGGCGGGAACTCGACGCTCTCGTCGATCGTGATATCGCCGAGCAGCGGCGCGCAGAGGCGATTTGCATCGGCGAGGGTCACCATCCGCTCCCGGAGCATCGGGATGAGCTGACGGCGCGTCTCCTTGCTGGTTCCGGGAAGCGGGAACTCGAGCGCCTCGACGAGGTCATCGGTGCTCATGCGCCGGATGTGGATCCCATTGAGGTCGTCAAGGCGCTTCGGATCGAAGATCGCGGCGGCGGAGTTGACGCGCTCGAGCGTGAAGCGCTCGATGAGTTCCTCCGGTGTGAACACCTCCTGCTCGTCACCCGACGACCACCCCAGCAGCGCGATGGCGTTGACGATTGCCGACGGCAGGTAGCCGAGTTCCCCGTACTCGAGGACGTTGCGCGCGCCACGGCGCTTGCTGAGCTTCTGGTGGTCGGGCCCGAGCACCGCCGGAACGTGCGCGAAGCGTGGGGGGTCCCAACCGAATGCCGCATACAGGGCCAGGTGTTTCGGCGTCGACGGGATCCACTCGTCGGAGCGGATCACGTGGCTGATCTCCATGAGGTGATCGTCGACAACCACCGCAAGGTGGTACGTGGGAAAGCCGTCCGATTTGAGCAGGACCTGGTCGTCGATGTCCGCATTGTTGAAGCTGACGAGCCCGCGCACGAGGTCGTCCCAATCGGAGACACCGTCGGGCATGCGCAGCCGGATAACGGCGGCCATCCCGCTCGCGCGTTCCTCGGCAACCTCGGCCTGCCGGCTCAGACAGCGGCGGTCGTACCGCGTCGGCTCGGAGCGGGCGCGTTGCTCCTCGCGCATCGCGGCCAGCCGGGCCGGAGTGCACGTGCACCAGTACGCGTTGCCGTCGGCCACGAGCCTGTCCGCGTGCTCGCGATAGACGGCGATGCGCAATGACTGGATGTATGGGTCGTGAGGACCGCCGATCTCGGGCCCCTCATCCCAGTTGAGCCCGAGCCAGCTCAGGGTTTCGAGGATGAGCGCCTCGGTGCCGGGGATGTACCGCTCCTGGTCGGTGTCCTCGATGCGGAGGATGAAGTCGCCACCCGCATGCCGCGCCGTGAGCCACGCGAAGAGCGCGGTCCGAACAGAGCCGAAATGCAGCGCGCCGGTGGGCGACGGCGCGAAACGGGTGCGAACCCGCGCGTCGGGCACTAGCCCAAACTCAGTGCGGCGCGAAGAGGACGAGAGTCAGGATGGTCCACGCCAGCAACCCGACAATGAGCATCGGCGCGTCGAGGTTGGAGACCACGACGGCCATCACGCGCGGTGATCCGCCGCCACCCGACGAGGTGGCCGCATCGCCGACGCGCATGACCCCGGGGGGCTTGCCGACGTCGGCCATTCCCCAGGGCGGCGGCGGCGCCAGCGGCGTTCCGCGCGGCGTGACGTGCACCTCTTCGTCCTGACGGCGCAGCTTCTCCTCGTAGAGGATGCCGACGATCAGGACGGTGCCGAGAGCGCCGGTTCCCAGCCCCATCAGGATCAGGATGATGCCCAGCGCGGTGTTCAGATAGTCGTTGTAGACGTGGCCGCCGAGCAGGTCGAGGACGCCCCCGACGATCAGCGCAGCTGCCACCAGACCGAAGCCCAGGGTCTTGCCGGCAATCTCTCTGACAGGCATGCCGCGAGTATACCGGCGCGCCCAGTTCGATTCACGGCCGGCGACGGACGGCCCGCGCGAACCTAAGATTGGCGGTCGCGCCCGCATCGTCTAGCGGTCAGGACACCACCCTTTCAAGGTGGTAACCGGGGTTCGACTCCCCGTGCGGGTACGCCGGCGCGTGGGTCTGTTCAGACCTCGCTGAGCGACTCGCGAGCGGAGCCCCTGACGTCGACGAGGTCCATCTCCGCGCGCATCGGCTCACGAGGCCGCGTGGCTCCCGCCGAGTTGAACGCGGCTCGCAGTATCGGGTGCACCCGTTCCTCGAGGAACCGGTCACACGCCTCTCTCGACTCCCAGATGTCGATGTACCGCAGCCCGCCGTCGATGCGGACGACAGCGTGCATCACCCATCCGGCGATCGGCTCGGGTCCGACTCCTTCCATGATCCGTTTATAGACGTCGCTCGTGATAGGCCGATCCTGGGTGAATGCCTACATCGATGGTTCCTCCGTACCATTAGTCCTAGTGCATCGCCTGCTCCGCGACGTCCGCGGCTGGTCGTCGCAGCGTTACGAGCAATGGCTGACCGCAACCCTCCTGCGCCTGCTGCTCTCATCACCGCATCTCGACGCCGAGCCGCAATCTGGAGACGAGGATCCGACTCGCTAGCCGCGGGTTGTTTCCGCTGACACAGTGGTGAGCAGTCGCGGCTCCGCTGCGATTCAGTCTGCTGCGGTTTCTGTGCCCGTTCGAAGCGGCGGCCCATCGACCGCGGTGTGGTGCGGGTGATCCACGGATCGGCGCTGCGCTCCCGGGCGCTGGCCATTTCGAATCGTCACAGCGGCAAGCACGCCGCCCGCGGCGCAGATGATCGCGGCGATGAACGCCGCATGCTGAAAGCCCGTCTCGAATACCGGCGGGTGCAGGTAGCTGTCACCGGTGATGCCGGCGACGGCGGGAAGGAGCGCAACCGCGAGCAGGCTTCCCGTGCGTGCAACAGTGTTGTTGACGGCCGAAGCGAGTCCGCTGCGTTCCGCCGGTGCCGATGACATCGCGGTGGCGGTGAGCGGCGCCACCGTCATGGCGAGCCCGAGGCCGAAGACCAGCACAGCCGGCAACACCTCGACGAGGTAGTTGCCCCCGCTGTCGATACGTGCGAAGAGTGCGAGTCCGACGGCCACGGTCAGCGGACCGGCCGACATCTGCAGGCGGGGCCCGATGCGCGCTGAAAGTGCGCCGGAGCGCGATGAGAGCGCGAACAGCAGGAAGGTGACCGGCAGCAGCGATGCACCGGCTGCGGTGGGACTGTATTGCGACACCTGCTGCAACTCGATGGGCAGCAGGAAGAACATGCCGCCGAGCATTCCGTAGATCAGCAGCGTCACGGCGTTGGTGGCGCTGAACTGCCGTGACTTGAAAATGTCGAGCGGAACAATCGGCGCGTGGACGTTCAGCTCGACGACGATGAATGCAACCATGGCGATGGCTCCGATGAGCAGTGCGCCAAGCACAACCGGTGAATCCCAGTGTCCGCTCGACCCTTGGATCAGCCCGTACGAGATGCCCACCAGTGCCATGACAGTGAGCGCGCTGCCCGCGATGTCGATGTAGCCCGTCGCGCTGGGATCGCGCGTCTCCGGCACCTGGCGCAGCGAGATGAGGACCACGGCGACGGCGATCGGCACATTGATCAGGAAGATCAATCGCCACGAGACGGCAGTGATCAGGAAGCCACCCACAAACGGTCCGAGCGCCGTTGCAACACCACCGAGACCGGACCACGCGCCGATAGCTCGGCCGCGTTCGTTGGGCGCGAACGACGCCTCGAGGATCGCGAGGCTCCCTGGCGTGAGCAGCGCGCCGCCGACGCCCTGGAGGGCCCGGGCTGCGATGAGCAGACCGATGTTGGGTGCGACGGCGCAGACCAGCGACGCGACCGCGAACCACGAGACGCCGATGACGAAGATCTTGCGTCGTCCGAATCGATCGCAGAGCGCGCCGGCAAGCAGGATCAGGCCGGCGACGGTGAGCAGGTAGCCGGCCGACACCCACTGCAATCCAGCGATCTGCGCATGGAAGTCCTTGCCGATCGCGGGTTGCGCGATGCCGACGACGGTGGCATCCAGCTGCGCCATCGCGCTGCCGAGCACTGTCGCCGTGAGCACCCATCGCCCCCGCGCGGTGGCCAGGTGCAGGGACACGGACTCAGGAGGAGTCGCAGGCCCGCCGGATGATCCCGCGTCAGTCACCCCACTCGACATCGCCATAGAAGCCGGCGGGCTTGGGGTGTCGGTTGTATGCCGCGACGCCCCTGCGGCTGGCGGCGACAGTCGTGGTCGTGCCGTGTCCGGGAAGCACCAGTGTTTCTTCCGGTAATGGCAGCAACCTGGCGGTGATGCTCGCCATGATGGTTTCCAGGTCGCCGCGGGCGCTCGTCTTGCCGGGACCGCCGTTGAACAGCGTGTCACCGGTGATCACGGCCGCGCCGACACGCAACGAGATGCTCCCTGGCGTATGACCGGGGGTATGGATCACGCCGATCCGGACGTTGCCCACCGGGACCTCCGCGCCGTCGTCGAGCCGGCCGTCGATGCGCTCCTCGGGGATCTTGATCTCACGACTCCCGACCAGCACCGGCGCACCGGTCGCGGCGCGCACCGCGTCGTAGGTCATCCAGTGATCGGGGTGCCAGTGCGTGGCGATGACCGTCTGCACCCCGCCCTCGGCTGCAATCGCGGCGAGCAACGGCTCCTCGTCGAGCGGCATGTCGACAAGCGCCGCCACGCCCATATCCACGTCGCGAACCACATACGCGTTGTTTCCGTACGGCCCCATCGGGCCGATCTTGACGATGCGGACACCGCCGTCCTCGAAGACGGTGACCTCAGTGCCGGCCACGCGCCCCCGACTTTGCCGATCCCTTGCTCGACGCCCGCGACTTCTGCGGTGCCTGCTTCGACGCGACCTCAGCTCGGAGCGCCGCTTTGAAGGCGCGCTTCTGCGCCTGGTACTGCTCGCGTTCGGCGACCGTCGTGACGTCTGCCAGGGTCGGCCAGTCGGGAGCGACGCTCTCCCATCCTGCCGGCCGAACGCCGAGGTGTTTGGCGACCACCCCGACCATGACCCGGGCCTTCGCGGCGCCGAAACCGGGAAGTGCGGCGAATCGCCGCAACAGGTCCTTCGCGTCCGTGGCCTCGGTCCAGATCCGCGTGGTGTCGCCGCCGTACTCGTCGGTGATCACCTTGCAGAGGGCGTAGACGCGCTGCGCCATGCTGACCGGGAAGCGATGCAGCGCGGGCGGCGTCTGGAAGGCCTTCTCCACCTTGGAGGGATCCATGCGCGCGACCTCGACGGGATCGATCGTGCCGAGACGTTCGCGCATGTGCAACGGGCCCTGGAACGCCCACTCGATCGGTATCTGCTGGTCGAGGCAGAAGCCGATCAGGAGCGCTGCCGGATTCGCGCTGATGAGGCGGTCCGACTCAGGGTCGCCCGTCCACTGGAGTTCGAGGGTCGTCGCCGCGCTCTTGGCCACGGCGTGTACGGTACCGCGCCGCGCCACCGAACTGAGGCACTAGCTCGCGACTGCGTACACTCGGCGCATGTCGTGGCTCGGGCGTCTTTTCGGGTCGAAGCCACCGGCTGCGCCGCTCAATAGCGTGGTCGTCGCGAGCGATCTCGTCCAGCCCCTGACCGCGGGCGGTACCGAGCTCGCGACGGCGGTGGATGCCGCGCTTCGCGCCTATCTCGACGCCCAGGCCAAGGCGCTCGCCGCCGGGGAGCCGGAGCGAATTCCCTTCTGGCTGCGGCGCGATGTCACTCCTTCCGGCGACCTCGAAGACGAGCTCCGGGACCGTGTCATCCAGCGTCGAGCGGCCGAAGAAGAGGCGCACTGATCGCGCATCAGCGGGGAGGCTGACCATGCGGGCTGTGGCCTTCAAAGACTTCGGCATCGTCGAGCTCGTCGACGTGCCGAAACCTGGGATTGAGGAGCCGGGTGACGCGCTGGTCCAGGTGACCCGGACGGCCATCTGCGGGAGCGATCTGCACGTCGTCCATGGACGCATTCCCGGGATGAGCCCCGGCGGTGTCCTGGGGCACGAGTTCATCGGTGTCGTCGAGGCCGTCGACGGCGCGGTACACCGCTTTGGTGAGGGCGATCGCGTTGTGGGCTCGTTCACCATCCCGTGCGGCGGGTGCTGGTACTGCGCGCGCCGGCTCTTCAGCCGCTGCCCGGATCAGCGTGTCTTCGGGTACGGGTCGTTCTTCGGCGACGTCGCGGGTGCGCAGGCGGACTACGTCCGTGTACCGAACGCCGACCTCGTGCTCCACGCCGTCGACGACTCGATGAGCGACGAGCAGGCGCTCTTCGTCGGCGACATCTTCACGACGGGATACGACTGCGCCAGCGAGGCGCGGATCGAGAAGGGAGATGTGGTCACCGTCGTCGGCTGCGGCCCGGTCGGCCTGATGGCCATCCTCGGGTCGCGCGGATTCGAGCCGTCCACGATCTACGCGGTGGACACGGTGTCGGAGCGTCTCGAGATGGCCCAGACACTCGGCGCGATACCGGTCGACGCCAACAACGTGCACGCTCCGAGCTTCGTCCAGGACCGGACCGGAGGCCGCGGCGCCGACGCAGTCCTGGAGTGCGTCGGGCTGGTTCCGGCCCTCCTTGATTGCATCGACATCGCGCGCGCCGGTGGCCGGATCAGCGTCATCGGGGTGCACAGCGACCAGGAGCTCGAGCTGCCGCTCAACACCACCTTCGTCAAGGCGATCGACCTCAAGTTCTGTGGCACCGCGAACATCATCGGCCGGTGGGAGGAGTCGCTCGCCCTGGTGTCGAGCGGCGCAGCGCACCCCGACGCGATCATCTCGCACCGCATGACGCTGGAGGACGCCGTGCTCGGTTACCAGCTCTTCGAGCGACGCGAGGCCCTCAAGGTCGTGCTCACCCCGTAGGGCGTGAGATCACCCAGTGATGCGTCCGCCGGTGAGGTCGATCGTCACGCCGGTGATCCACGATGACTGGGCTGTCGCCAGGAACACAGCGGAGTCCGCAACGTCGTCAACGGTACCGAGCCGTCGCAGCGGAAAGCTCTGCGCGAGCTGCTCCCGCGCCGGTGCAGGCATGTTCTGGACGAGACGCTCGGTCTCGATCGCGGACGGGGCGATGCAGTTGATGCGCACGCCGTTTGGGGCGAGGTCGACGGCGAGGTGCCGGGTGAGCATCAGAATGCCGGCCTTGGCGGCGGCGTACGCGACCGATGCGCCACCCGGCTGCCGCCCCGCGGTCGAGGACATCGTGACGATGGATCCCCGCCGCCGCTCCACCATGCCGAGCGCGAAGGTGCGGATCGTGATGTATGTGGCCGTGAGGTTGGTGTCGATCACCGCGCACCAGCGAGACGCGTCGAGTTGTGTGATCGGTTCCGGGCGTCCGTCACCACCCGCGAAGGCGAGCAGCACGGTCGCCGGGCCGAACGCGCCTTCGGTGCCGGCGAGCAAGGCATCGACCTGCTCCTGGCTCGTGCAGTCTGCTGGGATGCCGATGGCACGGCCACCGGTGGACGTGATCGACGCAACGACGGCATCGATGGCCGCCTGGTCGCGGCCGGACACGACCACGGCCGCGCCAAGCTGGGCGAAGCGGCGCGCAGAGCCGGCGCCGATACCTCGGGACCCTCCGGTGACCACGACCACCTCGTCGCGAAGGTCGGCGGCGAGAGCCTGAGTTGTCATGATATTGACTGTACAATACGTACAGTGAAAAGGGCAACATGACACCGCGTCCTTACGATCTCGGGCTCCGTGCGCGGGCGATGGACGAACGGCGGGCGAGGATCATCGCCGCGGCGCGCCAGGAGCTTCTGGCCTCACCCCGTTTCACCCTCGAAGCGGTGGCCGAACGCGCAGCCGTGTCGCGGGTGACCGTGTATGCACAGTTCGGCGATCGCGACACTCTCCTCGAGGCGGTCTATGACGACCTCGGCGCGAGCGGAGCCCTGGACCGGATTCCGGGAGCCTTCGCGGCATCAGATCTGGCCCGCGCGCTCCCGATCATCGTGGAGGTCTTCTGCCACTTCTATACGGTGCATCGAGAGGTCATCAGGCGCTTGAACGCCCTGAGGGTTCTCGGCGCCGGGGAATTCGCCGGCCAGGCCGGGCGCAACGAACGGCGGCGGGAGATCCTGGGCGCGTTGCTCAGCCGCTGGGGAAGGGACGATGGGGGCGTCGTCGACACCTTGCAAGCGCTGACGAGCTTCGCCTTTGTCGACGAGCTCGCCGGCCGGAAGAGCACCCCCGATGACGTCATCGGCGAGGTCTTGAAGCTCGTGTCCTCAGCCGTTGCAGAGCGGAGCTGACGATCGCTCACTCCCTCAGACGCTCCGGTTGTTGCGTCCGAAACGGGGGTATGTTCGAGTCAGATAGTTGGAGGGTTGCCATGACTGAGGATGCGAGTTCCGCCCCACTTCCGGTCGGGAGCCATCTGGATCCCCTCGCACAGTCGCGAGGATTCATGGGCGGCGGTCAGTTCCCCGCCGGTCCGTCAGGCGCCGGGATTATCCCCGATGACCAGTGGAAGGTCGGGTCCAACAGCTTCGCCAAAGCAGGCGTGGTCTTCGGTGTGCTGGCCATCCCACTAGGGCTGATGCAGGTGATCGGTTACTTCTTCGCTCTGGGCTTCGCCGGGATCGCGATCGTCCTCGGCGGGATTGGTCTGGTTCGGGCACAGCGCCTGCCCGCCAACGCGGGGAGATATATCGCAGTGCTTGCGGTTCTGCTCGGTGTTGGTGTTCTCGTCTGGAAGATCATCGAAGGAGTCGGTCCGGCCGTCGTCGTGCCCGCGTAGTCCTTTCGCGGTGTCTGGCGGCGTCATCTTGGCTCAGAGACGCTTGACATGGCACCATGGTGGTGCCATAGTGGCGTCATGGACCTACGCCCCTACGTCGAGAGCATTCATCAGCAGCTAGCCGATGCGGCTGAGGCCGGCGGCGACGAGGCACGCGCCCTCGCCGAACGCCTCGCCGCCCCGCTCGATGCAGCCATTCGCCTTGCCCTGCAGGACGTGCTTGGGGCAGCGGCGGAGGAGATCACGCGCGAACTCGCTCCGGGTTCGGTGGAGCTGCGCATCCGCGGCCGCAACCCTGAGTTCGTCGTCACGCCGCCCCCCGCCGAGCCGGCGTCTGACTTCTCCAGCCCGAGTAACGACGATGCGCCCCTGGCGCCGCTGAGCCCCGCGGACACCGAGGATGGCGGGACCGCGCGCATCAACCTGCGCATGCCCGACCAGCTCAAGACCCGCGTCGAGCAGGCGGCGAACAGCGAAGGCCTCTCCGTGAACAGCTGGCTCGTCCGGGCGGCGAACTTCGCACTTGATCGAACCGACCCGGGCCGCCGCCGCGACGGGCGCGCCGCCTCCGGGCCCGGCCGCTATTCGGGCTGGGTTCGCTAACCCCGCATCAACCACCAGGAGAAAAACCATGCCTACTTTCGATACCCCCCATCCAATCCTCGTCACCCTCGACATCGGCGTCGGCGACGTCCGGATCGCGGCCTCCGAGCGCACGGACACGACGGTTGAGGTCCGGCCCAGCAACGCGTCCAAGCAGGCGGACGTGACGGCTGCAGAGCAGACGCGCGTCGAGTACGCGGATGGCCGGCTGCTGATCAAGGCACCGAAGGGGTGGCGAAGCTACATGCCGCGCGGCGGCGGCGAGTCGATCGATCTGCAGATCGAGCTGCCGGCGGGCTCGCAGGTGCGTGGGGAGGCAGGCGTCGCTGCCCTGCGCTGCACCGGGCCGCTCGGCGAATGCCACTACAACACGGGCGTCGGCGACGTTCACGTCGAGGAGGCGCGACCGGTTCATCTCACCACCGGGGTCGGCGATGTCGCCGTGGACCGGGCCTTCGGCCATGCACAAATCTCCACGGGCTCGGGTTCCGTGCAGATCGGCGCCGTGGAAGGCACCGCGACGATCAAAGGCGCAAACGGCAGCACGTGGGTCGGCGACGTCTCACGAGATCTTCGAGTGATCGCCGCGAACGGTTCCATCTCCGTCGACCATTCGCATGGCACCGTCGTTGCGAGGACCGCCAACGGCGACGTGAGCCTCGGCGAGGTGGAGGGCGGGACCGTGGTCGCGCAGACGGCCATGGGCAGGTTGGACATCGGGATTCGCCAGGGCGTCGCCGCCTGGCTTGACCTCGACACCAAATTCGGCAAGGTTCACAACGATCTCGAGGCGACGACTCGACCGCAGCCGGGGGAGCAGTCCGTCGAAGTCCGTGCACGCAGCTCTTTCGGCGATATCACCATCCATCGGGCGGTCGCGAGTCCGACGGTGGCAACCGGGTCATGAGCGCGCGGTTCGCGGTGCAGATCACGGGATTGCGCAAATCCTTCGGAGACAAGCTCGTCCTGGACGGCATCGACATGGCGATTGTTGAGGGCACCGTGTTCGCGTTGCTCGGCCCCAACGGAGCGGGCAAGACGACCACCGTGCAAATTCTCTCGACACTGCTCCGTGCCGATGCCGGAGACATCCGGGTCGCGGGTTTCGACGTCAATCGCGAACCCCAGAAGGTGCGCGATGCCATCGGGGTCACCGGGCAGTTCTCTGCGGTCGACTACCTCCTGACCGGCCGCGAGAACCTGCTCCTCATGGCTGATCTGCATCACCTCGACCGCGCCGCAGGCCGGCGCCGCGTCGACGAATTGCTCGCTCAGTTCGACCTTGTGGACGCGGCGGGTCAGATGGTCATGAAGTACTCGGGAGGCATGCGCCGCCGGCTCGACCTGGCGATGACGCTCATCGGCAACCCGCGGATCATCTATCTCGACGAACCAACCACCGGTCTCGATCCGCGCAGCCGCCACACCATGTGGCAGATCATCCGCGAGCTCACGGCAACCGGGGTGACCGTCCTGCTCACCACCCAGAACCTGGATGAGGCAGACGAGTTAGCGGGGCGGATCGCGGTGCTCGACCAGGGCCGCCTCGTCGCCGAGGGCACCCCGGATGAGCTCAAGCGCCGCGTCCCCGGTGGTCGCGTCCGGCTGCACTTTCGCGAGGCGGGAGCACTGGGCGAAGCCGCACGCGTCCTCGGCCACGAGTCGCGCGATACTGAGGCGCTCACGCTCGATGTGCCGACCGACGGCACGCCGCAGTCGCTGCGCAGCCTGCTCGAGCGCCTTGACGAAGCCGCCCTGAACGTGGAGACAGTCACGGTGCAGACGCCCGACCTCGACGACGTGTTCTTCGCGCTCACCGGAACAACACATCGCGTGGTGGAAGTTTCGGCATGAGCATCTCCGCCTACGCGCTGCACGACTCCGCAACGATGCTCCGGCGCGACCTCCGCCATGCAGTCCGTTATCCGATGCTGGCCATCGGTGGGTTGCTCGTTCCAGTCTTCCTGCTCCTGATATTCGTCGGCGTGTTCGGCAACACCCTGCGAGCAGGACTCGGAGCATCAGCGGGCGGCGGCTACATCGATTACCTCACCCCGGGCATTCTCGTGATGACCGCCGGTGCAAGCGCCGCAGCCACCGCGATCAACGTCTGCATCGACATGAACGAAGGCATCGTCGCGCGGTTCCGCACCATGGCGATCACCCGGACGTCGGTGCTGACGGGTCAGGTGTTCGGGAGTCTCACACGCACGCTGATCAGCGCTGTGCTGCTCGTGGCCGTCGCAATCGGACTCGGCTTCCGTGCCAGCGCAAGCCCGCTCGAGTGGCTCGCGGTGGCCGGCATGTTCGCCATGTTGACTCTCGCGATGACGTGGCTCGCGATCGCCTTTGGTCTCACCGCCAAGACGCCCGCGGGCGCGAATAGCCTGTCGCTGATCCCGCAGTTCCTGCCGTTCATCAGCAGCGCATTCGTTCCAACAGCTTCGATGCCCGCCGGCGTGCGTTGGTTCGCCGAGAATCAGCCGTTCACCCCGATCATCAACACGCTGCGGGGGCTCTTGATCGGGACACCGATCGGCAACTCAGCGATCATTGCGGTTGCGTGGTGCCTGGTGCTGATGACTGCCGGCTACGTCTGGTCACGCGCCAGGTACAACCGGTACGTGACGCGCTAGCTCCATAGCCGGCCGGCAGGGCGGGCGTGGTCCCAGGGGATGGAGTCGAACCATCGGTACACGGTTTTACAGACCGCTGCCTTGACCACTTGGCTACCCTGGGATATTGGGATATAAGGGTTTTCCCGCTGCACGCCGCGTCCTTGGCCTCGCCAATAGCGTAAAGGAGGGCGGCGTCCAGGCGAGCGACGCGGTCGGCTGGCGCGACTACCGGCGCCCGACTGGAAGCATCTCGCGAAGCGTCGGGTCCTCGAGATACCGACTCACCACAGCGAGTGCTTCGTCGGGGCCGCCCGCCAGCGAATCGGCGAACCACCCGCCGTCGTATGGCGCGTTGACGGCGAGGAGCAGATCTCTCGCGGGCTGATGCCGGGGCGGCGGGATGCCGGGGACGAGCTTGTACGCGAGGATCACGCGATTGCCCGCCTTGGCGATGCCGACCGATTCGATGACATCCCAGCGCGTGAGACTGCTGTACGGGTACTGACGCTGGACAAGGCCATCGCGCGTGAGCTCCAGAGCCGGTCGGAGCACCACTGCCGTGGTCATCAGCCCGATCAACGGCGCCGCCATGATGAACCACCCGATGGTGGCGCCGACCAGCAGGCAGATGACCCCGGCGATCTCCGTGACTGCCAGCAGAGGGATGACGAGTGCGACCGGCCTGCGGGCGCGAAACACGATCCGCCCCCGTTTGACCGTGAGCGAGGCGGGGAGCTCCGAGGGATTGGGCAACTCGGCCATCGGGATCGATCGTAGCCCGTGCCTGCCATCCTTCCCGGGTGTCTCGCCCCCGGATGCTCCTCGATATCGGAACCGTGCTGGGCGGCATCGGGCTTGCCGTCGTCGCATTCCTGGTCGTGTGTCTCGTCTGCGTGGTGATCCTGAGGCTGCTTGCGGCGATCCTCCCCTCCTACGAGGATCGCGATGCTGTGGCTGCGGCCCGTAAGGAGCTCAAGGCTCGCGCTGACGCCGAAGGTTCGGAGGAGCTGGCTGACGCTGATGCAGATACGGCCACCGAGGTTTCTGTATCCGGCCCGGAGGAGATCGGCGGCACCGCGCAATCGCCCGATTAGCCGCCGGGGCTTGCGTTCGGAGCTGGAAGCGGGCTAACATTCATAAGCGATCCTTTATGAAAGATTCCTTTATGGGTTCTGACGCTCCCTCGAGGCCGCCGCGGCGAGCCCTGCCGGGGAGCATCGCCATCGGCGCGAGTGACCTGTCGGTCCACTTCGAGGGGCTCGCCAACCCGACGAGGCTGCTCATCGTGGAGCGACTCGCCGCGACCTCCGAGATGCGTGTCTCCGAGCTCGCGGACTACTGCCAGGTGAGCCAGCCGCGTATGAGCTGGCATCTGCGCATCCTCCGCAAGGCGGAGGTCATCCGGACCCGTCGCGAGGGCCGAGAGGTGTTCTGCCGTCTCGACCGCGACGCCATTGCAACCCATTTCAAGAGCTTCGCTCGGCTGATCTCCTCAGCAGGGATGCCCGCCGAGATCACATCACCAACACCGATACACGAGGGCGCGTCGTGAGCAACAAGGTCAGAGTCGCGATCATTGGCGTGGGCAACTGCGCCTCGTCATTCGTCCAGGGACTCGAGTACTACAAGAACGCCGATCCGAACGACACCGTGCCTGGACTCATGCACGTGAATCTCGGTGGCTATCACATCTCCGATATCGAGATCTCCGCAGCCTTCGACATCGACAGGGAGAAGGTCGGCAAGGACGTCTCAGAAGCGATCTTCAGCGGTCTCAACAACACCGTGAAGTTCAGCGATGTCCCGAAGCTGAACATTCCCGTGCAGCGGGGCATGACCCATGACGGGCTTGGCAAGTACCTCTCCGAGGTGATCACCAAGGCGCCCGGTTCCACGGTTGACATCGCCCAGGTCCTCAAGGACACCGGCACCGACGTCGTGGTCAACTACCTGCCGGTCGGCAGCGAGGCCGCAACCCGTTGGTACACCGAGCAGATCCTGGAAGCACCATGCGCGATGGTGAACTGCATGCCGGTGTTCATCGCCCGCGAGGACTACTGGCAGGCCCGCTTCCGCAAGGCCGGCGTGCCGATCATCGGTGACGACATCAAGTCGCAGGTGGGCGCAACCATCGTCCATCGCGTCCTGACCCACCTCTTCCGCGAACGCGGGGTCGAGCTCGAGAACACGTACCAGCTCAACTTCGGCGGGAACACCGACTTCCTCAACATGCTCGAGCGCGAGCGCCTGATGAGCAAGAAGATCAGCAAGACCAACAGCGTGCAGTCGCAGCTGGCGACGCCGATGGAGAAGGAGCACATCCACATCGGCCCGTCCGACTACGTGCCGTGGCTCCACGACCGCAAGTGGGCGTTCATCCGCCTCGAGGGCAAGTCCTTCGGCGATGTTCCCCTCAACGTCGAGCTGAAGCTCGAGGTGCACGACTCGCCGAACAGCGCGGGCATCGTCATCGATGCGGTGCGCTGCTGCAAGCTCGGTCTCGATCGCGGGCTCAGCGGCACGCTCGAAGGGCCGGCGTCGTATTTCATGAAGTCTCCGCCTCGTCAGGTCAGTGACGATGAGGCTCATCGGGCAACCGAGGAGTTCATCGCCGGCGTCGAGATCAGTGGAGGGCGTCACAACGGCCACGTGGCCGACGTGCTGCCGGCCGCTGCGGAGGCGGAACCCGCCACACCCGCGACGAATTAACCGCCGAGCGATCGGGAGCCGACGGCGTTGACGCAGGCCGGCGACATGGCGGTCAAGACGCGCGTCTACCGGCGCGTGGTGCGCGATCCGATGCTGCCGTACTACGCCTACCGCGGTGCGGAAGCGCTCGTCGGCGCGCTCCCGCAGTCAGTGTCGTACTGGCTCGGCGATCGCGCCGCGGATGCGCTCCTTGCCACCGTGCCGAACCGCTTCGACGGTCTGCGCGACAACCTCCGTCACGTCATTCCCGCGATCGGTGACCTGGGGCTCAAGCGCCTGGTGCGCCGCAACCTTCGCAACCTCACCCACTGCTGGGTGGACGTGATGGAGATGTCCTCGCGCCGCACCGACCTGCCTTCGCGGATCGATATCACGGACCTCTATCACTTCGAGGAAGCGATCGCGCGCGGGAATGGGGTCGTCGTCGCCTCGATGCACTTCGGCTCCTGGGAGGTCGGGCTGGCGGGGTGGAACAAGATGGGCGGCAAGATGGCGCTGCTCGCCGAGGTGCTGCGCCCGAAGGAGCTCTTCGAGCGGGTCATCGGGGCACGGCGCGCCCAGGGCGTCCAGATCATTCCGATCGACACCCAGGCAATGCGCGAAGGTGACGCACACGTCGCCCGCCGCCTTGGCGCCGCGTCGATGCGCGAGGTGTTCAAGGTGCTCCGGTCCGGGGGCGTCGTCGCCATGGCGCTCGACCGCGACCTCATCGGCAACGGCGAGCCGCTCGAGTTCTTCGGCCAGCCGGCGCCGATCCCGATCGGGTCGGTCGAGATCGCCATGCGGGCCGGGGCGGCGATCGTCCCGATCCTGCTGTTCCGAGACCGGTATCGCGTCCGTGCGGTGGTCCATCCCGAGATCCGGTATTCGCCGGATGCGCCCAGGGACACCGAGGTGCGCAAGACTGCGCAGATGCTGCTGGCCATCTTCGAGGAAGCGATCCGCTCGCATCCCGAGCAATGGCACGTCCTCGACCCCATCTGGCCGGCGAACGGGGCGGCATGAAGATCTGCCTCGTCTCCCCGTACGACTTCATGCACCCGGGAGGAGTCACCGAGCACGTCCGGCACCTGTCGGCCAAGCTCCGGGCGCGTGGCCACGATGTGACTGTGCTGGCACCGTCGAGCCGAGTCGGCGACGACCACGGCATTCCCGGCTACGTGCGCATCGGCCGGAGCGTGCCGGTGCGGACGAACGGTTCGGTGGCCCGGATCGCGCTGTCGTTCCACCTGGTGCGCCGAGTCCGCGCGCTCCTCGACGAGAACCACTTCGACGTCGTCCACTACCACGAGCCGCTCGTCCCATCGCTGCCGATCACCGTGCTGCGGTTCCACAGCGGCGCGAATGTCGGCACGTTCCACGCGATGGCGCGGCGCAACCTCGGCTACTACTACGGCAGACCGTTCCTCAAACGCTACTTCAACCGGCTGCACGTGCACGTTGCGGTGAGCGTGCCTGCGCGTGATTTCATCGCCCGATACTTCGAGGGCGAGTACCGGGTCGTCCCAAACGGCATCGACTGCTCGCGCTTCAACCCGAACCATCCGCGGCTCGAGGAGCTGCGCACACCCGGCAAGGCGACGATCCTCTTCGTCGGGCGGCTCGAGTCACGCAAGGGGTTGCCGACGTTGCTCGAGGCATATGGTCAGCTCCGCCGCGTTCGCGGCGACGCGCGCCTGGTGGTCGTGGGTGATGGTCCGATGCGCTGGGGATACGAGAGTCAGGTCGCGGCGATGGGCATCCCCGAGGTCGAGTTCGCCGGGCGCGTCTCCGCCGAGCTGCTGCCGCGGTACTACGCCTCCGCCGATATCTTCTGTGCTCCCGCGACGGGCGGTGAGAGCTTCGGCATCGTGTTGCTGGAGGCGATGGCGAGCGGGGTGCCCGTGATCGCGTCGTCGATTCCCGGCTTCAGCAGCGTGATCGCGCATGACGTGGACGGCTTGCTCGTGCCGCCGCGACATCCGAAGGAATGGGCGTCGGCGCTCGGCGCGTTGATCGACGATCCGTCGCGACGGGAGGCGATGAGCGAGCGGGGGCTCACCAAAGCGCAGCTCTACGACTGGGAACATGTCGTCGACGAGGTTCTCGATGTGTATCGCGTGGCACGCGAACGTGCCGGTGCGAGCACGGTGGTCTCCGGTGTTCACGTCCAGGCTCCAGGACTGGGTTAGGTCCGGCGCGCGACGCGTCGTTCCTGCTCTCCGAGCCCTGCACCTGACACCGAACATCCTCACCATGCTCGGGTTGCTCATCTGCGCCGGATCCGCGGTGCTGATCGCGCTCGGCTTCCTCCTGCCCGGTGGGCTGCTGCTGCTGATCGCGAGCGGGTTCGACATCCTCGACGGCGCCCTCGCGCGTGTCAGCGGTCGTGAGCAGCGTTACGGTGCATTCCTGGACTCGACGGTCGACCGCTACGCCGAGGCGATGACCGCGATCGCCCTGCTCTACTACTTCATCTTTCACGGTCATCACACGCTGGAGCCGATGCTCGTCGTGTTCGCGCTGACCGGCTCGCTGCTCGTGTCGTACGTGCGCGCGCGTGCGCAGTCGCTCGGCTTCAACGGCGATGGCGGACTGCTCGCCCGGCCGGAGCGGGTGGTGATCACCGTCATCGGTCTGGTGATCTCGCCGCTGCTGATCTGGGCACTCTGGATCCTTGCCATCCTGACCAACGTCACCGCTGTGCAGCGGATCTGGGTCGTGTGGCAGCAGGCACGACGAATCGCCGCTGAGTCGCGAAGCGCAACCGGGGTGACCACCGGGTAGGAGCTTCACGGGAGCGCGAGATCCAGGCGTGGATCCTCGGCAATCCCGTCGCGCCGGATCTCGAAGTGCAGATGAGGCCCGGTGGCATTGCCGGTTGATCCCACGGTTCCGATGATCTCGCCGGCGGCCACGAGATCGCCACTCATCACCAGGATCGCGTCGAGATGTCCGTACAGGCTGCTCAGGCCACCGCCGTGATCGATGATCACGTGCAGGCCGTAGCCGGTGGCGGAAACATAGACGGTGGCGATGCCCGGGAGCGTCGCCATCACCGGCGTCCCGCGTGCGGCCGCCAAGTCGATGCCCGAGTGCCAGTGTCCTCCGGGACATGCAAGGTCCACCGGTTCGAACGCGAAGCTGCTGCACCCGAAACCCTGCGAGATCCACGAGTGGGTGAGTGGTTTCTTGAAGGTGACGGCCGTCGGGCCGCCACTCACCGCGCTGCTTGCAAGCGCGGTGCCTCCGCAGAGTCCGACGGCGAGCAGGCCGGTCACCACCGCGAGCGCGCGGATCACAGCGCAGTCCGGTGGCGTACGACGTGGTGCGCCGGTGCCAGCGCCTTGTGCATCGAGCGCCGGACGTGCCGGACGGCACTGTGCGCATTGGTTTCGACGTGAGTGGCGGCGTGGAGCGTTCCCGGGACCTTGAGGACGATCCAGAGGATCGCGAGCGCGAACAGGCTCTCGGCGATGCCGCTGCCGGCGCCGAACCCGACCGCCGTGGCAACTCGCAAGATGATCAACTGGACCGCCTGCATGAACACCGCGACCATGAACAGGCGCAACCATGTCGACGCATACTGCCGCGTGTCCGGGAGCACCGAGCACAGTGCTGCGAGAGGAGCGAGCACGACGAGGATGTCGAGCATCGCCGTGCGGACCACGTACGAGAGGACAAGGATCACCACCGCCACGACAACCCCGAGCGCGAAGACCGCATGGAAGAGGTCCTGCGACCCCTGGATGATCGAGACCGTTGCCGCGCTCATCGAGCCCGACCAGGGAAGTGTGTCGATCGTCAATGGTCCGCCGAGCGACTGAACCACGCCGGCGATTGCGTTGTTCAGGTCGACCGCCATCTGGATGAAGTAGATCGATCCGTGCACCATCACGAGCGCCGCCATCACCCGCGGGATGACGACGTGGAGCGCGTAGCGCGCCTGGCTGGTGTGCTCGAAGATGCTGCGTAGCGATGTGTACAGGACGACCCCGCCAACCAGGACGTCCGCGACCAGCGCCAGCGATCCGTTCAGGTGCGCGATCGCCGGGTTCGACGTCAAAGGGCGGATGCCCGACGACGTCGGATCCACGGTGGTGAACAGGTAGCGGCTCAGCTCGGAATTCAGGTCGGCGCGTGCCGTCGCGATGAAGTGCGAGAGCACGCCGGTCAACAGCTGGAGGATCGTGCCGAGGGGATCGCGGATCCCCTGCACGATTCCCGGAATCGCTTGCATCCGGCGGGCTCAGTGAAGCGTCGCCGGAACGCTGGCGATGAGCGCGTGGGTCAGCGTGCCCGCGACTTCGACGCCGATGGTGCCGAAGACGATACGGCCGATCCACTTCTTGGCCTGCGCGACGCTGGAGGGATCGACGGCCACGATCTTGTACATGAACGCGACCAGAAATGCGAGCGCGCCGACGCTGGCGAGCAGACCCTGGGCGATGAGGATCCAGTTGTCGATGAGCGCCTTGAGTTGATCCACGATGGGCGACCTCCGATGCGTGCGAGTTCGGTATCGGTCGCCCCTCCGGCCGTCCCGGGTGAGCACCCGGACAGTCAGCAGACTATACGGATTTGTGTATGTCTGTCAAGTCGGCTCAGCGCACCGCTTTCTTCACGAGCGCGGTGATCTTTGCCTCTTCGCTGGGGGTCAACTTGCTGAGCGCGTACTGAATCGGCCACATGGCGCCATCGTCGATCTTCGCCTTGTCGCTGAAGCCGAGCGTCTGGTATCTGACCTTGAACTTCCCGGCGTTCTGGAAGTAGCAGATGATGTTGCCGTCCTTGGCGTATGCGGGCATTCCGTACCAGGTTTTCGGTGCAAGAGCCGGTGCCGCGGCTGTGATCAGCGCGTGGACCTTCTTGGCAATGGCGCGATCCGGCTCCTGCATCCTCGCGATCGCGGCGAGCAATTCCAGTTTCCCATCCGCCTTGGCCGCCTCGGCCTTCAGCTCCCGGACGCGATCGCGAGCGGCGGCCTTTTCCTCGGCGCTGAATCCCTGGGACGCTTTGCCGGCCGTGCTGCTGGACTTCGCCGTTTTCGGCTTGGGCTTGGTTGCGACTTTGGACGGGGCCATCGTTCGCGCTCCTTTGTCGGAGGTGGATGAGAACGACCTTGAGTCTATGGACCTGGTACCACATCGGGCGACTGGTCTTTTCGGCCGGGCAGCCTCCGACCGGGCCCGTCAGTATTGAAACGTGCGCCTCCCTCACGCGTATTGATGAGCACAGTGGAAGAAGCGCTTGCAGCGGATCTCGGCGGGATCGACGGCGGGTCCGAGGTTGACTGGGCCGCGACCTATGCCGCTCGACGCGACCGGCTGTACGGGCTGGCGCTCGTCATCCTCCGCGAAAGCAACGACGCCTCCGACGCGGTGCAGTCCGCGTTCGAGAAAGCGCTGCGCTATCGGGGGCGGTTCCGCGAGGGCGTCGCGCCGGATGCCTGGCTGGCACGCATCACGTGCAACGAGGCCATCAGCCTCGCGAGGCGGCGACGGATCAGGCGTTGGGTGACCTTCCGAGATACGGATGCCATGTCGGCCGAGGACGCGCCGGTCGTCGAACGATTGGTCGTCGAGGATGCGCTTCGCCGCCTCCATCTAAAACATCGAGCCGTGGTCGGCTTGCACTACCACGACGGCTACGGCATCGATGAGATCGCCTCGATCCTCGGGATACCGCGCGGCACCGTGGCCTCCCGGCTGCATCACGCGCGCGCGGTGTTACGGGCAATTCTTCAAAAGCGAGAAAGCCAGTCATGAAGGGGACACGATGATCGATGTCACAGACCGCGTCGTCGACGCAACGTATCGACGGGGAATCGCCGCTCTCGTCGCTGACGGAGCGCATCTGCAGCCCGAGGCTGGGCGCCGGCGCATTCCGATCCTCGTTGCGGCCGGAGGGATCGCGATCCCCATGGCCGCATTGGTGATCGCAGCATTCGTGGTCATTGCCGGCCACGCGCAGCGGGCCACAGCGTTGGAGCCCGCACCGGCATCAGCCTCCACGTCTGGCGCGGAAGCTGTCCAGGTTGGACAGACGGTGCGTGTCACCGAGCCGAATGGGTCACGTGTTGACGTGACAGTCGAGAACGTGTTCTTCGCGGCCGGCCCCGCAGCCCTGAACCCAGCGCCTGCGAACGGGCTTTTCATGGTTGCTGATGTGACGGTATCGTCCGCCGTCGGGGCTGGGATCGAGACCGCCTATTCGGCGTACGTCCATGACGTACAGACCTTCAACATGCTGGAGGCACAACTGCAAGTCGCAATCGCAGCGAACGACCAAGCACGCGTGACAACGCTGGAAGGGCTTGTCAGCGCAGCGAAGGCGCAGCTCTCGCAGGCGGCGGCCAAACGCGAACTGATCAACTTCGAGTACGTGAGCAGCGGCGGCCAGGTCTACCCGGCGTGGAACGGCAACAGCGCTGGGTCCTCCTACATGCAAAAGGTCTACCCGGGCGTTCCTCCAGTGAACGTGGCAAAAAGCGGCCAGACGTCACTGACGGTCGTGTTCGACGTCGTTGCACGAGGGGGAGCGATCCAGATGATTGACTCGCAGGGAAAGGTCATCGGTCGTTGGCTGGTGCCGGCGGCTTAACCCTCACGGCTTGAGCAGCTCGCCAGTCCTCGATCGTGATTGCGAACCGTTCGTGATCGCGCCACGCCCCGTCGATGTGCAGGTAGCGACGCGAGAACCCCTCGTGGCGAAATCCCAGTCGTCGGACCAGCGCGAGCGACCGCGCGTTTCCGGGCTGGACGTTCGCCTCGACGCGGTGGAGTCGCTCCACGGTGAACGCGTACTGCAGCGCGAGCTCCAGGGTCTCCCGGGTGAGGCCCTGGCCGGCGGTCGCGGCATGCGCGTAGAACCCGCAGTAGCAGCTCTGCAGTGGGCCGCGAACAATCTGACTGAGGTTGACGACGGCGACCAGCACGCTGTCGCTGGCGCGCCACCCTGCAAGTGAGACAAAGTCGCCACCGGCGCTCCGGGCGATCAGCGCGGTGAAACCGGCTGCGTCGGACGGCGGGCTCGTCCACGGATGATGCAGCGAGCGACTGGCCTCGACCATCGCGAGGAAGGCGTCACGATCGTCGACCCGCAGCTTTCGGAGCCACACTCGATCGCCTCGCTCGAGGACCTCGTCGGCGGCGCTGGAGGGGGACGTCACTCGGGAATCGTGGCATCAGCCTCTAGCGAGGAGTCGGCCGGATTTGAGCATCGCACCAAGCGATAGACTCGCCGGCGTTCAACACTCGCGGAGGCTCATGAAGCTCGCAACCTTTGCTCGCCAACCGCTCCTCTTCGGACCGTCTCCCGTCCATCCCCTGGAACGGCTCACGAAGCGACTGGGCGGCGCCGAGGTGTGGGCAAAGCGTGAGGATTGCAACAGCGGCCTGGCCTTCGGAGGGAACAAGACCCGGAAGTTGGAGTACCTCGTTGCCGACGCCCTTGCTCAGGGCTGCGACACGCTGGTCTCGATCGGCGGCGTCCAGTCCAACCACACGCGCCAAGTTGCCGCTGCCGCTGCACACATGGGATGCGCTGTGTGCTGGTCCAGGAGAGCTGGGTCGACTGGTCTGATCCGGTCTACGACAAGGTTGGCAATATCCTGCTGAGCCGCATCCTCGGCGCGGACATCAGGATGGTGCACGAAGGCTTCGGCATCGGTTTCAAAGCGAGTTGGGAGCAGGCGCTCGACGACGTGAAGGCGTCGGGCGGCAAGCCATATCCGATTCCCGCAGGTGCGTCGGATCATCCGTTGGGCGGGCTCGGATTTGCGCAATGGGCGCGGGAGGTCGAGGAGCAGGAGCAAGCGCTCGGCATCTTCTTCGACACGGTCATCGTGTGCTCGGTCACAGGCAGCACGCAGGCGGGGATGATTGCCGGATTCGCGGCTCAGGAGCGACCTCGCAGGGTCGTCGGCATCGATGCGTCGGCGAAGCCCGAGGAAACGCTCGACCAGGTGACCCGCATCGCGCGACAGACGGCCGCGCTGATCGAGATCGGTCGCGAGCTGCGTAGCGACGAGATCATCCTCGACGCTCGATATAACGCCGGCACGTATGGGATCGCCGACAGTCAGACAGTCGAGGCCATCGAGGTGGCTGCGCGCCTTGAAGGGATGATCACCGACCCGGTGTACGAGGGGAAGTCACTCGCGGGGATGATCGATATGATCACCATCAAGGAGATCGACCCGAAGTCGAAGGTGCTCTACGCGCATTTGGGGGGTCAGCCCGCGCTCAACGGATACAGCTCCCTTTTCTCCTGAGCACCGCTTGTACTAATCTCACTACCACCTGAACAACACATCGTCGAGGAGAAGAAGCCGTGGCTGGAGAGAAATCCCGGGGAGCCCCCAAGCGCCAGGGCAAGAAGCCCAAGGCTGCTGCCATCGCCAAGGCAGCGAAGAAGGCGGCGGCGCAGACCGCAACGCAGTCGCCGGCCGAGCGCTGACCTCATCTGAGGTCCGAAGCCGCGCCTAGCTGGCTTCGGCTGCCATCGAGCGCTTGCGCAGCTTGTTGCGCTCGTCGGCGTTGAGCACGCGTTTGCGCATCCGGATGCCAACCGGCGTGACCTCGACGATTTCGTCGTCGATGATGAAGTCGAGGCACTCCTCGAGCGACATCTTCCGTGGCGGGACCAGGCGGATGGTCATGTCTTCAGTGGAGGAGCGGATGTTGGTCTTCTGCTTCTGCTTGGTCACGTTGAGGTGGATGTCGCCCGGACGCCGGTTGAGCCCGACGATCATGCCCTCGTACACCGGCGTCCCCGGCGGGATCAGCGGCTGGCCGCGCTCCTGCAGCGTCACCAGCCCATAGGCGACCGCGACGCCTGGCTGGCTGGCGGTCAGCACCCCAGTTCGCGTGGTGGTTGGCAGCGCCCATGTGTGTTCCCAGCCGAGCAGACGTGTGGCCATCACGCCGGTACCGCGCGTCAGCGTGAGGATCTGGCTGCGCAATCCGATGAGCGCACGGGTCGGAGCGTGGTACGTGAGGCGCACACCACCGCCGGCGTCGGTGCGCATCGAGGTCATCTTCGCCCCACGCGTGCCGAGCGCGTCGGTGATGGCTCCCACCACGTCTGCCGAGCAATCGATGATGCAATCCTCAACGGGTTCCACGCGCTCACCATCGATCTCTTTGGTGATGACTGCCGGTCGCCCGACCTCGAATTCGTAGCCCTCGCGCCGCATGGTTTCGATGAGGATGGCGAGGTGCAGCTCGCCGCGTCCGCTCACGTCGAAGATGTCGGCGGTTGGTCCGTCCTCAACGCGCAACGCGACATTGGTGAGCAGTTCGCGCTCGAGTCGCGCCCGGAGCTGCCGTGACGTGCTGCTGACGGTTGCCTCGCGTCCGGCGAGTGGCGACTGATTGACGGAGAACTGCATCCGCAGCGTCGGCTCGCCGATCTCGAGGCGGGGCAGGGCCTCGGGGTGCTCGGCGTCGGCGATCGTGTCGCCGATGGCAACCGCCGCGAGCCCCGACAGGTAGACGATCTCCCCGGCCGTCGCTGAGTCGACGGGGAGCCGCTGCAGTGCCTCGACGGTGAGGACTGTCGCGATTCGCTCGAGCTTCCCCGCGCCGGTCGCGGTACACGACACGACGCTCTGACCCTGGTGCACGGTGCCGCGCTGGATCCGGCCCAACGCGAGCCGGCCGCTCCAGTTGTCGTGGTCGAGATTGCTCACGAGCATCTGAAACGGGCCGTCCGGGTCCGCAAGCGGCGGTGGCACGTTTTCGAGAATCGCGTCGAGCAGGGGCTCGAGGGTGACCCCGGGGTGGGTGAGGTCGGCAGTGGCCGTGCCTTCACGCGCATTGGTGTAGAGGACCGGCGCATCCAGCTGCCACGACTCCTTGGCGAGCTCGAGCAGCAGGTCATGGGTTGCCTCAACGGTTTCCGCAGGCTGGGCATTGGTGCGGTCGATCTTGTTCACCACGATGATCGGCTGCAGGCCGAGCGCGAGCGCCTGTCGGAGCACGACCCGCGTCTGCGGCATCGGGCCCTCAGCGGCATCGACCAGGAGGAGGCACCCGTCCGCCATGCCGAGGACGCGCTCGACCTCGCCGCCGAAGTCCGCGTGTCCCGGGGTATCGATGATGTTGAGCTTCACCCCGTTGTAGCGGACCGAGGTGGTCTTGGCGAGGATGGTGATCCCCTTCTCTCGCTCGAGATCGTTGGAATCCATGATCAATTCGCCCACCTGCTCGTGGGCCGCGAAGACGCGCGATTGCTTCAGCAGGGCATCCACGAGGGTGGTCTTGCCGTGGTCGACGTGCGCGATGATCGCGACGTTACGGAGGTCGGCTCGGCGCTTTTCGCCTGGTACAAGCGGGGGTGGCACCTCTCGATTCTGACCGCCCGGCGTTCATCGGCCGCCCGTAACCCATTTCAAGAACTGTTGAATGTGGGCTGTCAGGGCGCTTTCGAGGTCCTGCAGCACCGTGTACTGACCCTTGGCCGTGGCCGCCGTGTTGTCGTTCAGTTGCTTGAAAAGCCCCGACAGCGGCTCAGTCAGCCCCCCGAGCGGCCCGGCGTTTGGAGCCGCCGACGCGCTGGCGACCGGCAGTGCCGGACCGGCCCCTGGGGTGGCCGTCGCCACCGCTGGAGGCGCCCAACTCGTGTAGCGGCCCGGCGGAGGCGCAGTTTGCGCGACGGCATGGACGGCGAAGGCCGCAAGGCCGGCAACCGCGGCCACCCCGATGATCGCACGGAGACGGTGAGCACCAACCATTGGGCAACCTCCAGAACCTGTGGCGGTCGCCCCTCCGGCCGGGCCGGCTGACTCCGGCTGCTCAGCAGTATACAGATCTGGGTAACTGGCCATTGACAGTAGGTAGACAAAGTGGTAGTATGTCGGTATGGCACCCCGCGACCGCCGATCCACCCTCCGCTCCCCGTCGAGCGACAGCACGTACAGCCGGGTTGAGTTCGCTCGCGACTTCCCCGACGACGATACGTGCCTGGAGTGGTTGAAGGACGAGCGCTACCCCGATGGCATCTACTGCAAAAACTGCGAAAAGGTAACGTCACACTACCGTGTCAAGAGTCGCCCATCGTGGTCCTGCCAGTCGTGCGGCAACCATGTGCATCCGACGGCGGGCACCGTGTTCCACAAGAGCAGCACGTCGCTCCACCTGTGGTTCCAGGGCATCTACCTAATGTCCTCGACCCGCTGCGGCATTTCCGCGAAGCAGCTCGGGCGCGAGACCGGCGTCAACTACAAGACCGCGCTGCGCATGTTTCACAAGATCCGCGACCTACTCGGCGTGGGCGATCTCGTCCTCTCTGGCGACGTTGAGATGGACGAAACCTACCTCAACCGCAGCAAGCGGA